>NZ_LT984804.1:821300-1479419 GCF_900250115.1 Cupriavidus taiwanensis
GCAACCCGGCGGCCATCGCCGCGCTGAAGGCGAGCGACCTGGTGTGGATCTGATGACGCTGCTGTTCTCGCCGAGCAGCACGAGATCCTGCAGGCGGAACCAGGATCCTGCTGGCCGTCGAGCCGCCCGAGGTGCTGGCGCGCATGGTGCCTTGCGAGGCCGATCGCGAACGCGTGAAGCGGCTTCGCAACGCCTGGCAAGCGCAAGGGAAATGCACGTGGTCTCGCCCGCCGGCACCGACCTGCGCTGCCCGCTGGGGGAATTCCCCGCGATCAGCGAGTATGGCTTTGTTGACGAGCCGGGCGGTGGGACCACTGGCCGAGCGGCTTCGCGCTGACCTGGCCGAATGAAGGCGCCGCTTACGGGACCATCGTGCTGGACAAGGGCGACATCCTGCTGCCGCAGAAGACCTACGTCACCGAGCCGATCCGCCTGACGGTGGAAGCAGGCTTTGCGACGCGCATCGAAGGCGGGCTCCATGCGGAGTTGCTGAGCGAATACATGGCGTCGTTCAACGATCCCGAAGCCTATGCGATCTCGCATATCGGCTGGGGCCTGCAGCCGCGCGCGCATTGGTCGACGCTGGGCCTGTACGACCGTGAGGCCACCATCGCATGGATGCGCGCGCGTTCGAGGGCAACTTCCTGTTTTCGCTTGGCCCCAACAACGAGGCCGGCGGCCATCGCACTACGGCCTGCCATATCGACATCCCGGTGCGCCGCTGCACCGTGCGCCTGGACGGCGTCGACGTGGTGACCGCGGGCAAGGTGACCGACGGCTTCCGCTACCCGGAGGACAAGTCGTGATGCACAAGGAAATCGGCGCGTACCAGCGCCAGGGCTTTGGCAATACGCTCGAGCTGGCCGGCCCCTTCGGGCTGCTGATCGTGGACTTCGTCAACGGCTTCGCCGATCCGGCGGTCTTCGGCGGCGGCAATATCCGCGAGGCCATTGCCAATACCGTGCCGCTGCTCGCGGTGGCGCGGTGCGAAGGCTGGCCCGTCGCGCACAGCCGCATCGTGTATGCCGACGACGCCGACCACAACGTGTTCTCGATGAAGGTGCCGAACATGCTGACGCTGAAGGAGCAAGCCTTCAACAGCGCCATCGTGGCAGATCTGGCCCCGCGCCCTGGCGAACTGGTGGTGCGCAAGACCGTGCCGTCGGCGTTCTTCGGCACGTCGCTGGCGGCGTGGCTGACGCAGCGCGGCGTGCGCACGCTGCTTGTGGCCGGGGCCGTCACCAGCGGCTGCGTGCGTGCCAGCGTGGTCGATGCGATGCAGTACGGCTTCCGCCCGCTGGTGCTGTCCGACTGCGTGGGCGACGCGCGCTGGCGCCGCACGAGGCCAACCTGTTCGACATGGCGCAGAAATACGCAACGGTCGCCACGCGGGCGGAGGGCTTGCCGCCATCGGCGTGGACTAGGTCCCGCAAGGCATGACGGGCTGCCGGGATGCGGTAAAGCCGCAATTGACAGGGCCGCCCGCATTTTCATAGGATTTTGGTCAGTATGCTGAATAAGCCACGCTTATCATCGGAACGGACAAGGCAATGACATCGTCGATCGAACCGGATCACCCGGAAAGCGCGCGCGGCCAGGGAGTCGGCGCGCGCGTGGCGCGCAAGGAAGACGCCCGTCATCTGCACGGCAAGGGCCGCTTCGTCGCGGACATCGCCATGCCGGACTTGCAGGAAGTCGCGTTCCTGCGCAGCCCGGTTGCGCACGCCCGGCTGCTATCGGTGACCAAGCCGTCCCGGCACGCCGCCGCGTGATCGTGCGTGAAGACATGACGGCGGCCAGCGACATCGTCGCCGATTCGGCCTTCCCGTCCTACCAGCCCTCGGCACAGCCGCCACTGGCCAGCGGCAAGGTGCGCTTCGTCGGCGAGCCGGTGGCGATGGCGTTCGCGCCCACCCGCGCCGAGGCAGAGGATATCGCCGAGCAGGTCGCCGTGTCGTTCGACGAACTGCCCGCGCTGGCCGACGTGACGCAGGCCCGCCAGCTTGCCGGCGAGGTGCGCGTGCACGAGCACTGGCGCGACAATACCTTCCTGGCGCTGAGCGCCGACAAGAACTTCGAGACGCGCCGGCGCGAGGCCACGGTGGTGGTGCGCCGCCAGATCGACCTCGCGCGGCAGTGCATGGTGCCGATGGAAGGCAAGGCAGTGCTGGCCTACTGGGACCACCAGTTCGACCAACTGGTGGTCTACAGCGCGACGCAGGTGCCGCACATGATCCGCACGATCCTGGCGCACTGCCTGGGGCTGGAGCAGGAGCGCGTGCGGTGATTTCGCCCGACGTGGGTGGTGCCTTCGGCTATAAGTGCGTGCTGCAGCAGGAAGAACTGTGCATCGCGTGGCTGGCGCTGACCTACAAGCGCCCGTTCCGCTTTATCGAAGACCGGCGCGAGCACCTGACCGCCGGCGCAAACTCGCGCGAGCACCACTACGAGTTGACCGCGTATGCCGATGCGCGCGGCCGCCTGCTGGCGCTGGATGCAAGGATCGAGATCGATGCGGGGCTTATTCCGTGTGGCCGTTCACCATCGGGCTGGAACCGGGGCAGGCGATCGGCAACCTGCCGGGGCCGTACGCCTTCGAGGGCTACCGCTGCGAAACCACTTGCGTGGCGACGAACAAGCCGGGCTTCGTGCCCTATCGCGGCGTGGCGCGTACCGGGTCTGTTTTGCGATGGAGCTGATGATCGACGCCATCGCCCGCGAAGGGACGCGAGCCGTGGGAGGTGCGCTGCGAAAACCTGGTGCCGCCCGAGGCCATGCCCTATGTCAACGTCACCAACAAGCATTTCGACGGCGGCGACTATCCGGCCAGCGTACGCAAGGCCATGGAGATGATCGGCCTGCCCGCGATCCGTGCGCGCCAGAAGGCGGGGCCGCAGGCAGCACCTATGTCGGCGTGGGTTTCGGCACCTACACCGAGCAATCGGCGCACGGCACCTCGGTGTTCGCCGCGTGGGGCACGCCGGTGATCCCGGGCTTCGATTCTGCGACGGTGCGCATCACGCCGGACGGCGGGCTGGAGGTGCGCGTGGGCGTGCATTCGCACGGGCAGGGCATGGAGACCACCTTCGCGCAGATCGCCCACGAGATCCTCGCATCGACATCGCGCGGATCAAGGTCGTGCACGGCGATACCGGCCTGACGCCGTTCTCGACCGGCACGTATGCGTCGCGCTCGCTGGTGATGTCCGGTGGCGCGGTGTCGCGTGCCTGCAAGGCGCTGCTGCCGCGCCTACTGAAGATCGGCGCGCACATGCTCGGCCAGCCGCAGGATGCCGTGGCGTTCCGGGACGGCGCCGTGGCGGGCGGGGATGCAGGCACCGCCGATATCGCACGCATCGCCAACGCCTGGTACATCAACCCGCACCTGTTGCCGCCGGACGTCGACGCGCAGGGCTGGAAGTCACGATGGCTTCAAGCCTGCCGTCGATACCGGCAGCTTCACCTACGCCACGCATGCCGTGGCGGTGGAAGTCGATATCGACTCCGGCCACGTCGAGATCCTCGACTACGTGGTGGTGGAGGACTGCGGCACCATGATCAACCCGATGGTGTGGAAGGCAGACCTACGGCGGTGTGGCGCAGGGCATCGGCACCGCGATGTTCGAAGCCATGCACTACGATGGCAATGGCCAGCCGCTGGCGTCGACGCTGGCGGACTACATGCTGCCGGGCCGACCGAGATCCCGTCGATCCGCATCCATCATTTCGAGACGCCGTCACCGCATACGGAGTTCGGCGCCAAGGGGATGGGCGAGGGCGGGCGATCGCGCCGCCGGCGGCCATCTTCAATGCCGTCAATGACGCATTGCGCGATTTCGGCGTCGAGCTCAAGGAGACGCCGCTGACGCCGCGCAAGCTCCTGGAGGCGCTGGATGCGGCCGAGGCCGATGCGCATAACCGGAAGGCTGCCTGACCGATGAAAGCCGTTGCATTTTCCTACCACGCGCCCGGCTCGCTGCCGGAGGCGCTGTCCCGCCTGGGCGCGGTACCGATGTATCCAAGGCCATGGGCGGTGGGCAATCGCTGGGGCCGATGCTGAACCTGCGCCTGACCCGGCCCGATACGGTGGTCGATGTGTCGGCGCTGCGCGAATTGCGCGACGTGACTGCAGCCGCTGACGGCATCCGCATCGGCGCCTGCGTCACCCACGCGCAGATCGAGGACGGCGTGTTCGAACCGCTGCGCGGCACCATGCTGCAGGCCGTTGCCGGCGGCATCGCCTATCGGGCGATCCGCAATCGTGGCACCGTAGGCGGCAGCCTAGCGCATGCGGATCCGGCGGCCGACTGGGTCGTGGCAATGACCGCATTGGGCGCGCGCATCGAGATCGCATCCGCGGCCGGCATGCGCGAAGTACCGATGGAGTCGTTCATGATCGGCGCCTACACCACCGTGCTGGCCGAAGGCGAGCTGATCGCCGCAGTGCGGGTGCCGCCGAAGACCGCGCACAGCCGCTGGGGCTACCAGAAGCTGTGCCGCAAGACCGGCGAATTCGCCGAGGCCAGCTGCGCCGCTTACTTCGACGCCAGCCGCCGCTTCGGCCGCATCGTCCTGGGCGCGCTGGACGGTCCGCCCATGGTGCTGCCCGGCCTGACGCGCGCCGTGGCGGCGCAGGGCGCGGCCGCGCTGACTGCCGAGGCAGTTGCCGAAGCCGTCGCGCAGGCCGCGCCGGGCAAGGACGCCATCGACCGCAAGCTGTACCGAACCGTCGTGATGCGCTGCGTCACGCAATTGCTGAACTGAGGAGCGTCCCGTGCAGACCATCGAATTCACTGTCAACGGCCGCCGGGTGTCCGGCGCGTGCGCGGACCGGACGCACCTGGCGACTACCTGCGCGACACGCATCGCCTGACTGGCACCCACCTTGGCTGCGAGCACGGCGTGTGCGGCGCCTGCACCGTGCTGGTGGACGACAAGCCGGTGCGCTCGTGCATCACCTTCGCCGCCGCCTGCCAGGGCGCGGACATCGTCACGGTGGAGGGCTACGAGGATGACCCGGTCATGGCCGACCTGCGCGCGGCCTTCAACGGCATCACGCGCTGCAGTGCGGCTACTGCACGCCCGGGATGCTGGCCACCGCGCGCGATATCGTGGTGCGCCTGCCCGATGCCGACGAAGCCACCATCCGCCACGAGCTGTCGGGCAACCTGTGCCGCTGCACCGGCTATATGGGCATCGTCGCCGCGATCCGTTCGGTGCTGGACGCGCGTCGCGCGGCCGCCGGCGTGATCGCGCGGCACGCCGGCGCGGCCGCCGCACCGCTGCCGTTCGCGGGCTTCACGGTCGCCGACGAGGCGCTCGGCACGCAGCCGCACCTTGCCGCGGCGGGCAGCGCCGAGCCGGAGCGCTCGGCCGACCGCAAGGGCTGGTCGCGCATCGAAGGCGGCTTCGCCGTGCCCTATGCACTGGACCAGGTATGGGCCTTCATGGCGGACTTGCCGGCCGTGGCGGGCTGCCTGCCCGGCGCGGTGCTGACGGAAGTGGCCGGGGACAAGGTCAAGGGCCATATCGCCATCAAGTTCGGCCCCATGTCGGCGAGGTTCGAGGGCGCCGCGCGCCTGCAGCGCGATGATGCAAACCAGCGCGGCGTGCTGAAAGGGGCGGGGCAGGACTCGCTCAGCAATTCCAAGGCCGCGGGCGATATCGCTTATGCGCTCAAGGCCTTGTCCGCCGGCGAGACCGAAGTCGAGGTCGACCTGCAGTATTCGCTGCAAGGGCCGCTGCCCAGTTCTCGCGCTCGGGGCTGGTGCGCGACTTCGTGCGGCGGATGATCGCCGACTTCGGCAAGGCGGTGTCGCGCAGGATGGACCCTACGCTCAGCGAGGCCGAGCGCAACCAGGCCGTGCGCCTGAACCCGGTGACAATGTTCTTCGGCGTGCTGTGGGAGCGTATGAAGCGTTTGTTCGGCGCCCGCTGAACATCCCTGGCCGGATAGGCGGGAGGCGCGGCCTTCCTTGCCCGCCTTACCCCGGATGCACTACAACCAGTAGTGCGGTGGCGGTGGTCTTGCCACCATTGGAGATCGCATGTGCGACATCGGCCGCATAGCGCGCGGTCTCGCCGTGCCGCAGCTTCTTCTCATCGGCGCCCGCGCGCACCGTCATCGATCCGCTCAGCACCGACAGGTGTTCCTGGGTGCCGGCCTCGTGCGGCTCGGAGGCCAGCACGCCGCCGGCCTGGATGGTCAGCTCATACCACTCGAAGCGCCCGGCCAGTTCGATCGGGCCCAGGATGCGCAGGTCGCAACGCGTGTCCGGGCTCTTCAGCGACGGGATCGCGTGCGGCTGGACCACGGTGATGCCGCCGCCGGCGCGCTCGCCTGCCGCCGGCCAGGAAATCCGCCAGGTTCACGCCCAGCGCATTGGCCAGGCGCCACAGCACCGCGACGGTCGGATTGGCGAGGTTGCGTTCGATCTGCGACAGCATCGACTTGGACACCCCCGCGCGGCGCGACAGTTCGTCGAGCGAGAGCCGGTGCTGCTGGCGCAGCGCCTGCAGCGCCATGCCGACGGCGGGCGGCCCGTCGGCCTGCGGGGTCTGGACCAGGGCTTGCGTCATGGAATGATGTTCGTTATATTGCGCAAAACGTTCGATATACAGAACGCGTTCGATTTATCGATCGGATCGTAGCACACCAGCCAGCACACCCTCGACCCAACGGAGCCAAGCCATGCCGAATGCCCAGGCGTTCTATGCGTCCATCCGCGACGAACTGCAATCCATCCGCGACGCCGGGCTGTACAAGAACGAGCGCGTGATCGCCACGCCGCAGGGCGCGCGCGTGCGCACCAGCGATGGCCGCGAGGTCATCAACCTGTGCGCCAACAACTACCTGGGCCTGTCGTCGCATCCGGGCGTGATCGAGGCCGCGCACGAAGCGCTGCGCACGCATGGCTTCGGCCTCAGTTCGGTGCGCTTTATCTGCGGCACCCAGGACCTGCACAAGACGCTGGAGGCGCGGCTGTCGGCCTTCCTCGGCACCGAGGACACGATCCTTTACGGCTCGGCCTTCGATGCCAACGGCGGGCTGTTCGAAACGCTGCTGGGGGCGGAAGACGCGGTCATCAGCGATGCGCTCAACCATGCCTCGATCATCGACGGGATCCGCCTGTCCAAGGCGCGGCGCTACCGCTACCAGCACAACGACATGGACGACCTGCGCGCGCAGCTGGAGCAGGCCCGGGCCGACGGCGCGCGCTACACGCTGGTGTTCTCCGACGGCGTGTTCTCGATGGACGGCACCGTGGCGCGCCTGGACCAGATGCGCGCGCTGTGCGACGAGTATGGCGCGCTGCTGGGCATCGACGAATGCCATGCCACCGGCTTCATGGGCCAGCGCCGCGGCACGCACGAGGCGCGCGGCGTGTTCGGCAAGATCGACATCATCACCGGCACGCTCGGCAAGGCGCTGGGCGGCGCCTCGGGCGGCTTCACCAGTGCGCGCAAGGAAGTGGTGGCGCTGCTGCGCCAGCGCTCGCGGCCGTATCTGTTCTCGAATACCGTGGCGCCGGCCATCGTGGGCGCTTCGATCGCGGTGCTCGATATTCTTGAAGGAAGCACCGAACTGCGCGACCGGCTCGAGCGCAACACGAAGTTCTTCCGCGCCGGGCTGGGCCGGCTGGGCTTCGACGTCAAGTCCGGCGACCACCCCATCATCCCGATCATGGTCTACGACGCCGACAAGGCGCAGCAGCTGGCGCAGCGGCTGCTGGAGCTGGGCGTGTACGTAGTGGGCTTTTTCTACCCGGTGGTGCCCAAGGGCCAGGCGCGCATCCGCGTGCAGATGAGCGCGCTGCATGACGAGGCCACGCTGCAGGCGGCGCTGGACGCCTTCGGCCACGCCGGCCGAGAACTGGGGCTGATCTGATGGCGGATGCCAAACCGAAAATCCTGATCGTCGGCGCCAATGGCCAGATCGGCTCCGAGCTGGCGCTGGCGCTGGCCGAGCGCTACGGCCGCGCCAACGTCATTACATCCGACGTGGTGCCCACCGGCCGCCACGTGCAGCTGACCCACGAGATGCTCAACGCCACCGACCGCGGCGAGCTGGCCACGGTGGTCGAGCGCCATGGCATCACCCAGGTCTACCTGCTGGCCGCGGCGCTGTCCGCCACCGGCGAGAAGGCCCCGCAGTGGGCCTGGAACCTCAACATGACCAGCTTGCTCAACGTGCTGGAGCTGGCGCGGCAGAACGGGCTGGAGCGGGTGTTCTGGCCCAGCTCGATCGCCGCCTTCGGCCCGACCACGCCGGCCGCGCACACGCCGCAGCAGACCGTGATGGAGCCGACCACGGTCTACGGCATCTCCAAGCAGGCGGGCGAGGGCTGGTGCCGCTGGTACCACGCCAACCATGGCGTCGACGTGCGCAGCGTGCGCTATCCCGGCCTGATCTCGCACAAGACCCCGCCCGGCGGCGGCACCACCGACTATGCCGTCGATATCTTCCATGCGGCGGTCAAGGGCGAGCCCTACACCTGCTTCCTGCGCGAAGACGAGGCTCTGCCGATGATGTATATGCCCGATGCCATCCGCGCCACCATCGAACTGATGGAAGCGCCGGCGGACCGGCTGAGCGAGCGCGGCAGCTACAACATCGCCGGCATGAGCTTTACGCCGGCGCAGATCGCCGCGGCCATCCGCGCGCAGGTGCCGGACTTCCAGATCCGCTACGAGCCGGACTATCGCCAGGCGATCGCGCAAGGCTGGCCGGATTCGATCGACGACGCGGTCGCGCGCGCGGACTGGGGCTGGCGCGCGCGGTACGGGCTGCGCGAGATGGTGGCCGACATGCTGGCCAACCTGAGGGCGAGCTTGCCTGCCTGAGCCGCTATGGCGCCGCGTTGCCTCCGATGCTGCTGTCGATGGCGATGCGGATGCCTTCGCTGCCGACCGCCACCGGCCCGGTGCGGCCGACCAGGTCGCCCCCCTGCGGCAAGGCGCTGCCACTGGCGGAAATCCGCGCTTCCAGCATGACCTGGCGCTGGCCCGAGAGCCGGTGGTCGGGCGCATCGCCATGGCATCGTCCAGCGTGAACGACAGCGGCAGGTCGCGCGCCGAGCGCCGCAGCACCGCCAGCGGCATGCGCGCGCCGTCCACCGGCAGGGCATAGACGAACAGCGTATCGCCCGCTTGCGGCGCGCGTCCGGCCCGCTCGCTCAGCGTCACCATGCCGCTGATGGCCGCGGCCGGCGCCGCGGCGGGCGTGCCGCGCGCGGCCGCGAGGTTGGCGGCGATGCGCGCCGCGGTCTGCGAGTCCGCCGGCAGCAGCCGGTACAGGTGTTCCCAGTAGCCGATCGCCGCCTCTTTGTCGCCGCGCGCCGCCGCGGCGCTGGCGGCGAGCGCCAGGCCCTTGGGATCGTCGGGTCGAGCGCCAGCGCCTGGCGCACCTGCGCCATCGGCGCATCGTCCAGCACGCCGCCGCCCAGCGTGGCCAGCGCGTCGGCGTAGTCGGAGCGCAGCGCGGCCACGTCCGGCGCCAGCTCGACCGCGCGCGCGTAGGCGGCCGCGGCGTCGGCATGGCGCTCCAGCACGCTGTACGAACGCGCCAGCATGGCCCAGCCCTGCGCATCGCCGGGCGCCTCGCGCAGGCGCTGCGCCAGCTGGTTCACCATGCCCTCGACCTGCGCGCCGCTGAGCTGGTGCTCGCTGCCGCTGGCCGCGGGCAGGTCGTCGGCCCGCCACAGCGCCACCGGGTTGCCCAGATGCAGGTAGAGCAGGATCGCGGCGCTGGGCAACGCGGCCAGCAGCAGCGCGGCGAGCAGCGGCGCGGGGCGCGCGCTGGCCGGAGCGGTGGCGCTGCCGGCGGCCTCGTCGAGCAGCCGGCGGCCCAGCTCAGCGCGGGCTTCGGCATGGCGCGCCGCGCCCAGGGTGCCGGCGTGCAGGTCGCGGTCCAGCTCGCGCAACTGGTCGTGGTAGAGGTCGACCAGCAGCGCGCGCGCGGGCGTGGCGGAGTCGGACGGCGCACCGCGGCGCAACAGCGGCCAGAGCAGGCACAGGGTGGCGGCGCCGATCAGCGCCGCGGCCAGCAGCCAGAAGGTGGTCATGGCGGGCGACGCTCCGTGGTCGCGGTGTCGAGCAAGTCCGCCAGCTGGTGTTGCGCGGCTGCGTCCAGTGGCTGGTCGGTCGGGATGCCGGCCGCGGCTATGCGGGAGCGCGCGCGCACGATCGCGGCCACGGCAGCGGCCAGCAGCAGCAGCGGCCCGAACCACAGCAGCCACGTCAGCGGCCGCAGCGGCGGCTGGTACAGCACGAAGTCGCCGTAGCGCTGCACCAGGTAATCCTTGATGGCCGCGTCGCTGGCGCCGTCGCGCAGCTGCGCGCGGATCTGGCGGCGCAGGTCCAGCGCCAGCTCGGCGTTGGAGTCGGCCAGGGTCTGGTTCTGGCAGACCAGGCAGCGCAACTCGGCGGACAAGGCATGCACGCGCGCGTCGAGCTCGGCTTCGCTCAGCGCCGCCGCTTGCAGCGCCACGCCGCACAGGGTCGCGGCGAGCCACGCGGCGAGGGCGCGGCTACGCATGGCCATCTCCCTGCCGCTGCAGCTGCTCGATCAGCGGGATCAGCTTGCGCTCCAGCACCTCGCGCGTGACCGGGCCGACCTGGCGGTAGCGCACCACCCCATGCTGGTCGATGACAAAGGTCTCCGGCACGCCGTAGACGCCGTAGTCGATGCCGACCCGGCCGTCGGCGTCGACCAGTGACGCGGCATAGGGGTCGCCCAGCCGCCGCAGCCAGTCGCGCGCGGCGCCGGCTTCGTCCTTGTAGTTGAGGCCGTACAGCGGCACTGGCGCGCGCCCGGCAAAGTCCACCAGCAGCGGATGCTCGGTGCGGCAGGCGGCGCACCACGAGGCCCACACATTGAGCAGCCAGACCTTGCCGCGCAGATCGGCGCTGGCCAGCGTGCGGCCCTCGGGCGCCAGCAGGGGCAGTTGGAATGCCGGCGCGACCTTGCCCACCAGCGGCGACGGCAGCGCGCGCGGATCGTGGCGCAGCCCCGCGGCCAGCGCCACCGCCAGGGCGAGGAAGGCGGCCAGCGGCAGCAGGAAGCGTGTCATGCGGGCGTCTCCTCGCGGACCGGGCTCAATGCCGGCACCGCGGGCGCATCGGTTGCGGCCGGCGCGTTGACCGCGTCGGTGGCGCGGCGCCGCAGCCGGTAGCGCTTGTCGCACACCGCCAGCAGTCCGCCCAGCGCCATCAGCACGCAGCCGGCCCAGATCCAGCCGACGAAAGGCTTGACGTGGATGCGCACGGCCCAGGCGCTGCCCGCGGCGTCGTTGCCGACGTGCTCGCCCAGCGCCACGTAGAGGTCGCGCGTCACGCCGCTGTCGATCGCCGCTTCGGTGGTGGGCAGGTCCTGGCTGCGGTAGATGCGGCGCTCGGGATGGAGCACCGCCACGCGCCGGCCGTCGCGCGAAGCCACCAGCGTGCCGCGCAGCGCTTCGTAGTTGGGGCCGCCGGCTTGCGTCACGCCGGCAAAGCGGAAGTCATAGCCGCCCACGCCGACGCTGTCGCCGGCGCGCAGCGGCAATTCGCGCAGGCTTTCCTGGCCGGACACCAGCGTCACGCCGGCGATGAAGACGCCCACGCCGGCGTGCGCGAGCAGCATGCCCCAGTAGCTCGGCGTGAACTGGCGCAGCGCCGCCAGCCGGCGGCCGCGCTGGTGCTGCAGCCGCGCCGCCACGCTGGCCGCCGCGCTCAGCACGCACCAGGCCGCCAGCAGCAGCCCCAGCCCGCTCAGCGCCGAGGCATTGCGCAGCGCCAGCAGCAACCCCAGGGCCAGCGCCGCGCTGGCCACCGCGGCCCAGCGCAGCCGGCGCGCCATGCCGGGCAGGTCGCCGTGGCGCCAGCGCGCCAGCGGCGCGGCGCCCATCAGCAGCACCGCGGGCGCCATCAGCGGCACCATCACCTGCTCGAAATAGGCAGGGCCGACCGAGATCTTGCCCAGGCCGAGCACATCGACCAGCAGCGGGTAGAGCGTGCCCAGCAGCACCGTGGCGGCGGCCACCGCCAGCAGCACGTTGTTGGCCAGCAGCATCGACTCGCGCGACACCGCCGCAAACTTCACGCGGCGCGCCAGCGCCGGCGCGCGCCAGGCATACAGCGCCAGCGCCAGCCCGGTCACCAGCCCCAACAGCGCCAGGATGAAGATGCCGCGCTTGGGGTCCACGGCAAAGGCGTGGACCGAGGTCAGCACGCCCGAGCGGACCAGGAAGGTGCCGAGCAGGCTCAGCGAGAAGGTGAAGATCGCCAGCAGCACGGTCCACGCGCGGAACGCGCCGCGCTTCTCGGTCACCGCCAGCGAATGCATCAGCGCGGTGCCGGCCAGCCAGGGCATGAACGAGGCATTCTCGACCGGGTCCCAGAACCACCAGCCGCCCCAGCCCAGCTCGTAG
Source organism: Cupriavidus taiwanensis (assembly GCF_900250115.1). NCBI lineage: Bacteria > Pseudomonadati > Pseudomonadota > Betaproteobacteria > Burkholderiales > Burkholderiaceae > Cupriavidus > Cupriavidus taiwanensis. The sequence goes on from NZ_LT984804.1 coordinate 833,710, forward strand.
TAGGCCCAGGCGCTGCCGAGCATGATGCCCAGCGTCAGGAAGGCCCATGCCACCGTGGTCCACGGTCGCGACCAGCGCGCCCACGCCGCGTCGACGCGCCCGGCCAGCAGCGCCGCCACGGCAAAGGCAAAGGTCACCGAGGAGCCGACGTAGCCCATGTACAGCAGCGGCGGGTGGAACACCATGCCGGGATCCTGCAGCAGCGGGTTGAGGTCGCGGCCTTCCATCGACGGCGGCAGCAGCCGCACGAAGGGGTTGGAGGCAAACAGCAGGAACGCCAGGAAGCCGGCGCTGATCGCGCCCATCACCGCCAGCACGCGGGCCACCGCGGCCAGCGGCAGCTGCCGGCTCCACACCGACACCGCCAGCGACCACAGCGCCAGCATCAGCGTCCACAGCAGCATCGAGCCCTCGTGCCCGCCCCACACCGCGGCGATGCGGTAGGCCAGCGGCAGCGCGCTGTTGGCGTTGGCGGCGACGTAGCGCACGCTGAAGTCGTGGTCGACGAAGCACCAGGTCAGCGCGGCGAACGACAGCGCCACCAGCACGCATTGCGCGCGCGCGGCGGGCGCGCCAGCGCCATCCATGCCAGCCGGCCGCGCGCGGCGCCGGCCAGCGGCACCACCGCCTGCACCAGCGCCACCAGCAGGGCGACGATCAGCGTGAAGTGGCCCAGCTCGGCGATCACCGGCGCAGCTCCTGCGCGGCCATGGCGCCGGCCATGCGCGGGTTGGCCTGGCCGGCCTGCTTGAGCGCATCGGCGGCTTCGGGCGGCATGTAGTTCTCGTCGTGCTTGGCCAGCACCTCGCTGGCGATGAAGGTGCCGTCGGCGCCCAGCTGGCCGCGCGCGACCACGCCCTTGCCTTCGCGGAACAGGTCGGGCAACAGGCCGCGATACTGCACGGGGACCTCGCGCGCGCTGTCGGTCACGACGAAGCGCACCGTCATGCCGTCGCCCTCGCGCCGGATCGAGCCCGGCGCGACCAGCCCGCCCAGGCGGAAGCTGCGCGCCACCGGCGCCTCGCGCGCGGCCACCTGGCTCGGGCTGAAGAAGAACACCAGGTTGGAGCGGAAGGCATTGAGCACCAGCGCCGCCGCGATGCCGCAGCAGGCCAGCGCCGCGGCCAGCAGCCCGAAGCGGCGCTGGCGCGGTGTCATTGGCCGGCTTCCGGATCCGGGCGCCGGCGCGTGGCCCGGCAGCGGCGCGCCAGCAGCGCCAGTTCCAGCGCCAGCAGCAGCGCGCTCGCACCGAAGGCGCCGGCGATGAAGATGCCGTGGTGCCCGTAGGGCAGCAGCGTGGACAGCGTCATGACCTCTCTCCGGTAACCATGGCGGGGCCGTGCGGCACGTCGCCGCGCTCGCGCAGGATGCAGCGCACGCGCACCAGCGCCACCGCCACCGTGTACATCCAGCAGGCCAGCGTCATCAGCAGCATGCCGGCCAGCATGGTGGCGGCCATCGACGGCGCCGCGGTCAGGCTGACCGAGGCGCCCTGGTGCAGCGTGTTCCACCACTGCACCGAGAAATAGATCACCGGGATGTTGACCACGCCCACCAGCGCCAGCACCGCGCACGCGCGCTCGGCGCGGCGCGGCTCGTCGATGGCGGCTTCCAGCGCGATAAAGCCCAGGTACAGGAACAGCAGGAGCAGCTCGGAGGTGAGCCGCGCGTCCCACACCCACCACGTGCCCCAGGTGGGCTGGCCCCACAGCGCGCCGGTCCACAGCGCCAGCACGGTGAAGAGCGCGCCGGTCGGCGCCAGCGCCGACGCCATCATCGACGACAACCGCGTGCGCAGTACCAGCGCCAGCGCGCAGTAGCCCGCCATGACCAGGTAGATGAACATCGACATCCATGCCGCCGGCACATGGATGAAGATGATGCGGTAGACCTCGCCCTGCTGCGCATCGGCCGGCGCCACGCCGAAGCCGGTCCACAAGCCGGCCACCGCGCACAGCGCCGCCGCGGCGAAGAACCACGGGGCCATGCGCCCGGCCAGCGGATAGAAGCGCACCGGCGCGGCATAGGCCAGCCAGCCGCGGCGGGCGCGGGCTTGCGACGGCATGCGCTGTGGCAACGAGGGCAGCGGCTGGCTCATGCCGGGGTCTCCATGGCAATGCGCAGCCCGGCGGCGGCGGCCAGCGGGCACAGCAACAGCGACAGCGCCAGGCACGCGCCCAGCAGCGAGAACTGCGCCGTCACGTCGAGCCCGGCATCGGCGGCGGCCGCGGCGCCGGCACCGAACACCAGCACCGGCACGCACAGCGGCAGCACCAGGATGCACAGCAGCACCGCGCCGCCGCGCAGGCCCAGCGTCAGCGCCGCGCCCACCGCGCCGATCAGGCTCAGCGCCGGCGTGCCGACCAGCAGCGATGCCGCCAGCAACAGCGCGGCGCCGGACGGCAGCCCGTATTGCTGCGCCAGCAGCGGCGTCAGCACCAGCAGCGGCAGTCCGCTGGCAAGCCAGTGCGCGGCGATCTTGGCCAGCACCAGCAGCGCCAGCGGATGCGGCGACAGCAGCAGCTGGTCCAGGCTGCCGTCGGCATGCTCCTGCGCGAACAGGCGCGACAGCGACAGCATCGAGGCCAGCAGCGCCGTCACCCACAGGATGCCCGGCGCCAGCGCGCGCAGCTGCTGCGGCTCGGGGCCGATCGCCAGCGGGAACAGGCTCGCGGCCATGACAAAGAACACCACGCCGCCGAGCAGGCTGCCGCGCCGCCGCCACGACAGCGAGACATCGTGCGCGACGATCGCGGCGAGCGCGCGCAGCATGTCCGTCATGCCGCCGGCCGGTCCAGGCGCAGCACCGCGCCGCCGCCGGGCAGCAGCTGGTGCGTGGCGATCACGGCCATGCCGCCGGCGGCCAGGTGCGCGTCCAGCTGGCGCTGGAAGCGCACGCAACTGTCGGCATCGAGCGCGGTGACCGGTTCGTCCAGCAGCCACAGGGTGCGCGGCGCCAGCGCCAGCCGCGCCAGCGCGACGCGGCGCCGCTGCCCTTGCGACAGCGTGCGCACCGGCACGTGCGCGACGCGCTCCAGCGCATGGGCGGCGAGCGCGCGCGCGATGCTGTCGGCGCGCCGGCCGGCATCGGCATGGCGGCCGGCAAGGCGGGCGGCAAAGCGCAGGTTCTCCGCCGGGGTCAGGTCGATGTCGATGCCGTTGGCGTGGCCGAGGTAGGCCAGCGCCTGCTGGAACTCCGGATCGGCGGCGCGCAGCGGGCGGCCATGCCATTGCAGCGTGCCGGCATCGGCGCTGGCCAGGCCGCACAGCACGCGCAGCAGCGTGGTCTTGCCGCTGCCGTTGGCGCCCAGCACCTGCAGCAATCCGCCCGGCGCCAGGCCCAAGTCGAGGCCTTGCAGGACCGGGCGGCCGGCACGCGACACCGCCAGGCCGCTGGCACGGAGCACGGACGCGGCGGCAGGCGTCATTTCACCTCGGCCTTGGACATGTCGGGAAGATGGTGGGCGATGCCCTTGTGGCAGTCGATGCAGGTCTTCTCCTTGTTGGCCAGGTAGGTCGAATGCATGGCCTGCGCGCGCGGGCTCTGCCGGGTGAAGTCCATTGACTGGTAGTCGTGACAGTTGCGGCATTCCAGCGAATCGTTGGCCTTGAAGCGGGCCCATTCGTGCTGGGCCAGCGTAAGCCGGTGCGCCTGGAATTTCTCGCGGGTGTCGACGGTGCCGAAGATCTTGGCCCAGACCTCCTTGGAGGCCTGCATCTTGCGCGCCATCTTGGTGGTCCAGTTGTGCGGCACATGGCAGTCCGAACACTTGGCGCGCACGCCGCTGCGGTTGGTGAAATGGATGGTGCCCTGCAGCTCCTGGTAGACGTTGTCGCGCATCTCGTGGCAGCCGGTGCAGAACTGTTCGGTGTTGGTCAGCTCCAGCGCGGTGTTGAACGCGCCCCAGAACACCACCCCGGCGATAAAGCCGCCGAGCGTCAGGAAGCCCAGGCTGAAATACGCGCTGGGCCGGTTGATGGTTCGCCAGTAACGCTTGATCAGGTCGAGCATGGCGCGTACCGGCTAGTTGGACGAGCCCTTGGCGCCGGGCTTGCGCTTGAGCATCTGCTCGACATCGATGAAGGTATTGCCCACCAGCGGCTTGGCGTCGGCCTGCGGCACGTGGCATTGGGTGCAGAAGTAGCGGCGCGGCGACACGTCGGCGAGCACGTTGTTGTCGCGGTCCATGTAGTGCGTGATGCTGACCGGGATCGCCTGGGTTTCTTCGGTGCGGGTGCGCGCGTGGCAGAACATGCAGCGGTTGAAGTCCTTGTCCAGCTGGTAGCCGTCGATCTTGTGCGGAATCGTCGGCGGCTGCATGGTGTAGTTGCGGGTGCGGCGGATGTCCTTGTTTTCGGTGGGGTAGAGCAGCGGCGCCTTGGCTTCATTGGCGATCGGCGTGGGCCCGCGCATCGCGTCGACCACGCCCTGCGCGCGCGCCGGGGCCTGCGGCGCCAGCAGCGCCAGCAGCAGCGCGCACAGCGCCAGCAGCGGCATCCAGGATCGGCTTGGCTTCATGGCGTCTCCCTGTTAGGTTGGGGCCTAGACCTTGACGATCTTGACCGCGCACTTCTTGAAGTCGGTCTGCAGCGAGATCGGGCAGGTGGCGTCCAGCGTCACCTTGTTGATCAGCTGGCTGGCGTCGAACCACGGCACGAACACCAGCCCGCGCGGCGGCGCGTCGCGGCCGCGGGTCTCGACCCGTGAGCGCATGCGTCCGCGCCGCGACACCACTTCGACCTCGACGCCGCGGCGCAGGCCCATGGCCTTGGCGTCTTCGGGATGCATGAACACCACCGCGTTGGGAAAGGCCCGGTACAGCTCGGGCACGCGTCGCGTCATCGAGCCGGAGTGCCAGTGCTCGAGCACGCGGCCGGTGGCCAGCCAGAACGGATATTCCTGGTCCGGCGACTCAGCCGGCGGCTCGTAGGGCAGGGCGAAGATCACCGCCTTGCCATCGGGGTGGCCGTAGAACTGGTAGCCGGTGCCAGCCTTGACGTACGGGTCGCTGCCCTCGCGGTAGCGCCAGCGCGTTTCCTTGCCGTTGACCACCGGCCAGCGCAGGCCGCGCGCCTCGTGATAGGTGTTGAAAGGGGCCAGGTCATGGCCATGGCCGCGGCCGAAGGTGGCATACTCCTCGAACAGCCCCTTCTGCACGTAGAAGCCGAAGGCGTTGGCTTCGGCGTTGTGGTAGTCGGGGTCGATCTCCTTGAGCGGGAACTTGTCGACCTGGCCGTTGCGGTAGAGCACGTCGAACAGGGTCTTGCCCCGGTATTCGGGCTTCTTCGCGATCAGGTCGGCGGGCCACACGTCCTCGACCTTGAAGCGCTTGGAGAACTCCATCAGCTGCCACAGGTCGGAGCGCGCCTCGCCCGGCGCATCGACCAGTTGGTGCCAGAACTGCGTGCGGCGCTCGGCGTTGCCGTAGGCGCCTTCCTTCTCCACCCACATCGCGCTGGGCAGTATCAGGTCGGCCGCCAGCGCGGTCACGGTGGGATAGGCATCGGACACCACCACGAAGTTCTGCGGGTTGCGGTAGCCCGGCAGGCCTTCTTCCATCAGGTTGGCGGCGGCCTGCATGTTGTTGTTGACCTGCACCCAGTAGGCGTTGAGCTTGCCGTCCTTGAGCATGCGGTTCTGCAGCACGGCATGGTAGCCGGGCTTGTCAGGAATGGTGCCGGGCGGCAGCTTCCAGATGCGCTCGGCTTCCTCGCGGTGCTTGGGGTTGGTCACCACCATGTCGGCCGGCAGCCGGTGCGAGAAGGTGCCGACCTCGCGCGCGGTGCCGCACGCCGACGGCTGCCCGGTCAGCGAGAACGGGCTGTTGCCGGGGTGGCGATCTTGCCGGTCAGGAGGTGCAGGTTGTAGACCATGTTGTTGGCCCAGCTGCCGCGCGTATGCTGGTTGAAGCCCATGGTCCACAGCGACATCACCTTGATATTGGGGTCGGCGTAGAGCTCGGCCAGCTGGTCGAGCTTTGCCTTGGGCACGCCCGACAGCTTGCTGACGGTATCGGCGTCGTACCTGGCGACGAAGCGCGCGAAGTCGTCGAAGCTGATGGGGCGCGCGGCGCCCGGATCGGCGGCGTTCTTGGCCGCCTTCTGCAGCGGGTGTTCCGGGCGCAGGCCATAGCCGATGTCGGTCACGCCCTCCTTGAACACGGTGTGCTTGTTGACGAAGTCCTTGTTGACCTTGTTGTTCTTGATGATGTAGTGGGCGATGTAGTTCATCATCGCCAGGTCGGTCTGCGGCTTGAAGATGACCGGGATGTCGGCCAGGTCGAACGAGCGGTGCGTGAAGGTCGACAGCACCGCCACGCGCGTCTTCGGATGGCTCAGGCGGCGGTCGGTGATGCGGGTCCACAGGATCGGGTGCATCTCGGCCATGTTCGAGCCCCACAGCACGAAGGCGTCGGCGGCTTCGAAGTCGTCATAGCAGCCCATCGGCTCGTCCATGCCGAAGGTGCGCATGAAGCCCTGCACGGCCGATGCCATGCAGTGGCGTGCATTGGGGTCGATGTTGTTGGAGCGGAACCCGGCCTTGTACAGCTTGGACGCGGCATAGCCTTCCCATACGGTCCACTGGCCCGAGCCGAACATGCCCACCGCGGTCGGGCCTTTTTCCTTCAGCACGCGCTTGAACTGCAGTTCCATCTCGTCGAAGGCGCGCTCCCAGCTGACCGGGGCGAATTCGCCGTTCTTGTCGTACTTGCCGTTCTTCATGCGCAGCAGCGGCCGGGTCAGGCGGTCCTGCCCGTACATGATCTTGGACAGGAAGTAGCCCTTGACGCAGTTCAGGCCCTTGTTGACTTCGGCCTGCGGATCGCCGTTGGTCGCCACCACCTTGTTGTCCCGCACCGCCACCGTCACGCCGCAGCCGGTGCCGCAGAAGCGGCACGGCGCCTTGGACCACTTCAGCTTGGTCACTTCGCTGTCTGTGACCATGTTGGCGGCCCCGGCCGGCAGCGCCACGCCGGCCACCGATGCCGTCGCAGCGACAGCGGTCTGCTTGATGAAGTCACGACGAGAGATGGTCATGTGCCTGCCTCCTCGTTCATTGCGGGATTCACGGCCTCGTGCATGGCCTCGGCGTCTTCGTTGTGCTGGTAGACCAGTGCCGCCGACAGCACGCCGTCGAACTGGTGCAGGAAAGTCAGGTGCGCGGCAATGGCGCGCGAGCTGGGCGCTTCGAGGGTGACCACCAGCTTGCCGCTGTCGCTGACGGCATGGATTTCGGCCCCGGCGATGGCTTCGATCGCCGCACGCACCTGCGCCAGCCTGTCGGGAAGGGCGTGGACCACGATGCCGGCAATATGCCACTCTGCGCTCGCCGGCAGTGGCTGGATGGGGATGGCACGTCTGGCGGCGGGCATGCGCAAGCTCCGGTTCGATGCCGTTTCAGTCTGTGCTGCAGCTTGTTTTTATCCGTCAAATGCCCCGGCGGCGGCGGGCCTGCCGCACCGGGCCTGCACGGGCCGCGCCTAGTGCGACGGCGGTCCGCTGATCAGCTGGGTCATCCAGACAATGAACCCATAGCCCGCGACGATGATGACGGACAGCACCGGCACCATCACGGCGGTCAGGAAAAGGAAACTGCGCAGTTCTTCTTGCTTGCGTTGCGGATCGTGGGTATCACCGGTTTCCATCGCAGTTGACGTCCTCGGCAAAAATGGGAGCAGGTGTGGCCCGATGCGTTACATCATTAAAGGCAGCACATGCGAAGGTGTCAAGACTGCACTCGCGGCGGGGCGGCCGGCGGCGGCGCGGGATGCGGCATGGGCCGCAACGCGGGCCGCCCGATCCCCCGGTTGCGGTAGCCGGCGCCAGGCAGTCGGCCGGATATGTCATCTAGTGATAGGTCACCACGACCAGGTAGGCCGGCACCGCGCTCGGCTTGCCGGCGCGGGCGGGTTGCAGTTCCAGCCTGGCCACGCCGATGCGCGTCGGGCCGGCCGGCTGGTGCGGTGCCACGGCGAAGGGCGCCGAGACGATCTGGCCGGAAGGCTGGTGGCAACTGGCCTGTACCAGGCCCGCCGACGGGCGGAATCCGCACGAGGGGTTGGTGATCGCACCGAGGAACGTAATGGTGCCGGTTTGCGCTGCCGCGCTGCCGATCGCCGCGGTCAACAGCAGCGTGGCTGCGGCGAGCCGCGCGACCATGGCGGCGGCCTTCCTGCTCCGTTCAAGCGACATGTCTGACCTCACGATTGTTGGTGCGGCGCCGACGCGGGCCGCCATTGTCATCGCGTACCGTGCAGGCCCACCAGTGCGCGCGTGGGCTGCATTCAGCATAGTCACTGCTTCAGAGCATTTTTGGGATTTCAGACAGTTTGGTGGAGATTAAAGCGAGCGGGTCGCGACCATGGCCAGCGCCATGGTCGACGGCCCTGGCCAGTGCTAGGCCGCCCCGCGCAGGATCAGCCGCGAGCGCGCGAAGCCGGCATGCGTCTGCAGCGCCTGCATCAGCTGCGCGGATGGCGCGCGGTCGAGGTCGGTGACCACGTAGCCGGTGTGGCCGCGCGTCTGCAGATGCTGGCCGGTGATGTTGACGCCTTCCTGCGCCAGCAGCGTGTTGAGTGCGGCCAGCGCGCCGGGCGCGTTGCCGTGCACGTTGAGCAGGCGCGCCGGCGCATGCAGCGGGCCGGGATCGACCTCGGGGAAATTGACCGCGCCGATGGTGCCGCCGGTGGCCAGGAAGTGCGCGAGCTTGGCCGCGACCTCGGTGCCGATGTTCTCCTGTGCCTCTTCGGTGCTGCCGCCGACGTGCGGGGTCAGCAGCACGTTGGGCAGGTTCTGCAGTTCGCTGGTGAAGGGGTCCTGGTTGGTCTTGGGTTCTTCCGGGAACACGTCGATGGCCGCGCCGCCCAGCCGCTGCTCGCGCAGCGCCGCGGCCAGCGCGGCGATGTCGACCACGCTGCCGCGCGAGGCATTGATCAGGATCGCGCCCGGCTTGAAGGCGGCAAGGATGTTGGCATCGATCATGTTGCGCGTGCGCGGCGTGGCGGGCACGTGCAGCGTCACCACCTCGGCCTGCGACACCGCTTCTTCGAGCGAGCCGGCGGCGCGGGCCGAACCGTGCGAGAGCCGCGCGAGCACATCGTAATAGACCACGCGCATGCCCATCGATTCGGCCAGCACGCCGACCTGCGAGCCGATATTGCCGTAGCCGACGATGGCGATGGTCTTGCCGCGCGTCTCGAACGCGCCGGTGGCGCCCTTGGCCCATTTGCCGGCATGCGCCAGCGTGTTCTTCTCGGGGATCCGGCGCAGCAGCATCACCGCTTCGGCGACCACCAGCTCGGCCACCGAACGGGTGTTGGAAAAGGGCGCGTTGAAAACCGGGATGCCGGCGGCGGTGGCGGCGTCGAGGTCGACCTGCGAGGTGCCGATGCAGAAGCAGCCGATCGAGAGCAGCCCGGGCGCGCTGCGGATATCGTCCGCGCGCAGGTGGGTGGCGGAGCGGATGCCGATCACGTCATGATCGGCCAGCACCTGGCGCAGTTCGGCACCGGCCAGCGCGCCGGTGCGGCGCTCGACCTGCAGGCCGGCTTCGGCCAGCCGGGCGTTGGCGCTCTGGTGGATGTTCTCGAGCAGGATGGCTGTGGTCACGTCGGGTTTCCGCATGGAGGGTTGGCGGGCATTGCCGCATCGCCTCCATTCTGCGCGCAAAACGGCGCCGGGGCCGGGGAGCCCCTGCTGCCGGCATTGGCACCGGCGGCGGCGTCAGCGCGCGCGGCGCGCGTCGCCGCCGAGCGGATCGACGATGATCATGGTCTGGCGCAACACGCCGGCATGGTCGAAGTAGCAACTGAAGTGCGCGGTCTGCAGGCCGTCCTTGTACATGCGCCAGGACCAGGCTTCGCGTTGCATCAACGGGTAATACTGCACCGGCTCGCGTGGCAGGCCGAAGTGCTGCTGCACGTCCTGCTTGGTCCAGACCCCGACCTCGGCGCGATAGATCTCGGCCTCGGTCAGCATCTGGCGGTAGCGGGTCAGCCTGCCCGCGGCGTCGAAATCGGCGGCGTAGACCTCATGGCCGAAGGGCTGCCGCGACCACAGCCAGCGGGTGGTGCCGTCGGCCAGGCGGTGGGTCTCGGTGGGCGGCCCGAAAGTCTGACGCACGGCACTTTCGGGGCTGCCTATCATCTGCCGGCCGGTCTGTTCCGGCTGCAGCGTGGCGCAGGCGCCGAGCAGGGCGGCCAGGCAAAAGAGGGCAAGGCGACGGCGGGGCAGGGACCGGGGTGGCATGGCGCGCTCCTGCAGGAAGGGATGTCCGCAGCCGCCATTGTCCGGCTGCCGGCCCGGCCGGTGCAACCCCCGGGCCGGCTTAGCAGCGGCCCTTCTTGGCCTGTCCCGGGGGGCAGAATGACTCGTTGCCGTACGGGTCGACGCGGCAGTTGCCTTTCTTGGCCTGTCCCGGCGGACAGCCCTGCGGGCCGTCGCCGTAGGTGTCGTAAGGGGCGACCACGCAGCCGCCGAGCAGCGCGCTGCACGCGACCAGAAGGGCCAGGACGGATTTCATTGCATTCTCCTTGTTGTGGGGGATTCCAATTGCGACAGGAGAATAGATTGTGCCAGCGCCGTTGTCTGTAAGGAATCGTGAAGACCGCGGCGCCGGGGCAACAGCGGGCGGCTACATCCGCAGCACCACCCCCAGCCAGACGCTGCGCGGCGCTCCCGGCGCCACGAACAGGGCGCTGGCGGCATCGCCCGGGGCCACGTGCGGCCGCACCAGGCTGCCCCCGGGAAACACATCGTTGGCGATCTGGCCGTAGGTCTGGTAGCGCCGGTCGAGCAGGTTGGCCACGCGCGCGTAGATCTCGAAGCGCTTGCTGACCTGATACGCCGCGCGCAGGTTGATGGTGGCGTAGCCGGGCGTGCTCCAGTCGGCGGCCTGCGGCGCTGCGCCCGGCTGCGGGTCGCTGCGCAGGCCGTCCTCGTTGCCGCTGGAGACCGAGCCCGACACCGCCACCAGGTCGGCGCCCAGCACCAGCCCGGCCAGCGCCTGCCAGTCGGCGCCCAGCTTGAGCGTATGGCGCGGCAGTCCGGCCATGCGCATGCCCGGACGGATATCGATGGTGCGTTCGCCCGCGGCCAGCGCGCCGGCGGCCTGGTAGGTGGCCTGCAGGTAGCTGTAGGCCAGCCGCAGCGTCACCGCGCCGAGGCGGTGGCGCGCGGCGAGGTCGAGCCCCTGGTTGCGGGTGCGGTCGAAGTTGGCGAAGTAGCCGAGCTGGGTATTCGGTGCGCGCACGAACAGGATGTCGTCGTGGTTGTCGATGCGATAGAGCGACGCCGTGACCTCGGTGTGCTCGCGCGGTTGCCAGCGCACGCCGGCCTCGAACGAATGCGACACCACCTGCTTCAGGTAGGGATCGGCCTGCAGTCCCGCCGGCAGCCGGCAGGGCCGTTCCGGGTCGGCGCAGCCCAGCTCGAGCACGGTCGGTACGCGGTTGTTCTGCGCATAGCCGCCGAATACCGTGACGCCGCCGCCCAGCTTCTGCGCCAGCCCCAGCGCCGGGTTGAGGCGGCGATAAGTAAAGCTCTCGCGCGGCTGCTCGCTGCCGTCGCTGTTGCGCAGCGTATTGCTCACGGTGACGTGGTTCCAGCGCGCCGAGGCGGTGAGGAAGGTGGTGGGCGTCAGCGACCAGGTATCGGACAGGTACAGGCCGAGCGTGCGCGCGTTGCCACTGACGCCGGAGAACAGGGCATTGGCCTCGGCAGGATCGGCGACCACGCCGCGGTCGTCGGTGAAGCTGCCGGGTTGTGCGTATTGCGAATAGGTGAGGCGGCTGCGGTCGAGCGTCAGGCCGGCATTGAGCACGTGGTGCTCGCCCTCCCGCGCCAGGCTCAGCGCCATGCCGACGGTCTGCTGGCGCATATGGCTGGTGTTGAGCACGGCCGGGTGCAGCGCCGCGCCTGCGGCGCGGGTCATGCCGCAGTCGGCGCCGCGCGGGCTGCCGTCGGCGTTGAAGCCGCCTTCGCAGTTTTCGGCATAGGCCTCGTAGTCCGGGTTGACGTCGCCGTTGGCGGTGTCGCGGCGGCTGTTGCGCACATAGGCCAGCGCCGCCACGCTGGTCGTGTCGTCGAACCAGTGGCGGCCGTTGAGCGCGGCCTGCGTGACCAGGTTGCGGGTCTGGTCGGGATAGGTGTAGACCGCGCGCGGGTTGGACTGGTACAGCTCCGGCACCGTGCCGCCATCATCGCCGGCACGATAGCTGGGCACCAGGCCATTGCCGGTCAGCGTGCTGCGCCCGTGCAGCAGCGAGACGTCCCAGCTGCTGCTGGCGCCGGCGTAGCCCGCCTTGGCGAAGCCATTGCCGAGCCGGCCCTCGGAATGGTCGCGCCAGCCGTGCTCCTGGAACAGCGTGCCGGCGGCGAAGGCGTGCCAGCCGCCGTCGCTGCGCACGCCGGCGGACAGGTCGGCACGCTTGCGCGCATGGCTGCCGTAGGACAAGTCGGCGCTGAAGCCGGGCGAGTCCAGCCCGGATCGCGTGGTCATGGCGAGCGCGCCGCCAAGCGAGTTGAGGCCGTAGGCGGGGTTGGCGCTGGACACCAGCGACGCGCTCGCCAGCGCCGCCTCCGGGATCATGTCCCAGCTGACCACGTCGCCGAAGGGCTCGTTGACGCGGATCCCGTCCAGGTATACCGACAGCCCCTGCGGCACGCCGGGGATCGACGAGGCGCGGAAGCCGCGGTAGGTGATGTCGGTCTGGAACGGGCTGCCCTGGATGTCATTGACGTTGACGCCGGCGAGGTGGCGGTTCAGGTAGTCGGCCAGGTTGCCGGCGCGCGCGCCGCCGAGGTCGCTGCCGCGCACGGTCTGCACGGTGTAGGGCACCAGGTCGCTGGCGACGCCGATGCCGGGCAGCGGCGCGGCGGCCACCACCAGCACCTCGGGCAACAGCGCAGTGTCCCGGTTTGGCGCAGCAGTGTCCTGTTGCGCCACAGCGGCGCGCTGGCACAGCAGCGTGATCAGCGCGGACAGCACCGCGGCCGGCGTGCCGGCGCGCCAACGCGGGCGGGCCGCGCCGGCGCGCGGCGATCGGGATGTCCGCTGGCCTGGCGGCGCAGGGCGCGGGAGGGCTGGCATGGTCGGTCTCCTCGGGATAGGTGGCGCATGCCTGCATCGGGCCGCGCCTGTCGGCAGCGCTTCAGCAGTTTTCGTACCGTGCCGCGCATGGTGGCGGGGCCGGGCGGGCGGCGCTGCACCGGGCCGCGGCGCGGGCCGGCGCCCTGTCACAAAACAGGACAGTCGGGCGTTGCTGCGAGCGGGCCGGTGTTTCATCACGGCACAGTGCGGCGCGGCGCATCGCAGCACGCGTCGCTGCGAGGGAGGCGGGCCGGAGCCGTGCAGCGCCGGCCCGGCAAGGTCCGCGCGGATGCGGCATGCCGTGCTGCATCGCACCTGGTATCGGCCTTGCTCTGTCACACCGCATCCCAACCCGGTCCGGTGCTGCGCCATGTTCCGTTGCCTTGCCTGCCTGCTGTCGCTGTGCCTCGGCCTGATGCCGGCGGGCTGCGCGCGGGCCGAGGGCGCATCCGCCTATCCGTCGCGTCCGGTCACGCTGGTGGTGCCGTGGCCGGCCGGCGGCGCCACCGATATCTCGATGCGGATCCTGGCCGAGCTGGCCGGGCGCGAACTGGGGCAGCCGATCGTGGTGGAGAATCGCCCAGGCGCCGGCGGCACGCTGGTGGGCGGCCTGCTCGCCGCGGCGCGGCCGGACGGCTACACCATCGGCCAGCTGCCGCTGACGGTGTACCGGTTCCCGCACCAGCAGAAGACGGCGTGGCAGCCGCTGCGCGACATCCAGCCGGTGCTGATGATCTCGGGCTATACCTTCGGCATCGTGGTGCCCGCCGACAGCCCGTGGCGCTCGCTGCGCGAGCTGATTGCCTGGGGCCGCGCGCATCCGGGGCAGCTCACCGTGGGCTCCACCGGCATCGGCACCACCGCGCACCTGGCGATGGAGGACGTGCTCGGCCGCAGTGGCGTGCGCTACGTGCACGTGCCGTACCATGGCACCGCCGACCAGATGCTGGCGGTGGCCAACGGCTCGCTGATGGCCGGAGTCAATTCCACCGGCTTCGCGCCTTTCGTCGAGACCGGCAAGCTGCGCCTGCTGGCGGTGTTCAGCGCGCAGCGTTCGGCGCGCTGGCCCGAGGTGCCGACCGTGGCCGAGCTGGGCTTCGCCGATGCGGTCCACAACTCGCCTTATGGCATCGGCGTGCCGCGCGGCACCGATGCGGCCATCGTCAGGCGGCTGCACGACGCCTTCCGCGCCGCCATGCAGCAGCCGCGCCATCTCGCCGAGCTGGCCCGCTACGACCAGGAGCTGACTTACCTGGGCACCGCGCAATACGAAGCGTTTCTGCGCCAGGCCTGGGAGGCCGAACGCGCCTTTGCCGAGCGCGCCGGCACGGCGCGGGCGAAGGAGCAGCTATGAACGCGCTGCCAATGCAGGACGCGCCGGCGCTCGGTTGCGATGCCGTGCGCAAGGCGTTCGGCGGCCGCGTTGCGCTGGACGGGGTTTCGCTGTGCGTGCGCCGCGGCGAGTTCGTGGCGCTGCTGGGGCCCAACGGCGCCGGCAAGACCACGCTGTTCCAGATCCTCAGCGGCCTGTTCGTCGCCGACGCCGGGCAGGTCACGGTGATGGGCCGCGACATGCGGCGCGAGCCCGTGCGCGCGCTGGCGCAGCTGGGCATCGTGTTCCAGCAGCCCGCCATCGACCTGGACCTGCCGGTGCTGGCCAACCTGCGCTTCCATGCCGATCTGCATGGCCTGCCGCGGCGGGTCGCGGCGCAGCGCATCGCGCGCCTGCTGCAGGCCTTCGGCCTGGCGGCGCGCGCGCAGGGCCCGGTGCGCGAGCTGTCGGGCGGCAGCCGGCGTAAGGTCGAACTGGCGCGCGCCTTGCTGCACGAACCGGCCATGCTGCTGCTGGACGAGCCGACGGTGGGGCTGGACCCGGCCTCGCGCGTGCAGCTGCTGGCCGAGACCCGGCGGCTGGCGCGGCACGCCGGCGCCGGCGTGCTGTGGGCCACCCACCTGGTGCAGGAGGTGGAACAGGCCGACCGCGTGATCGTGCTCGACCGCGGCGCGGTGCGCTTCGACGGCACCCCGGCCGCGCTGCTGGGCGCCACCTCAGCCACGACGCTGGAGGCCGCATTCCTTGCCATGACGCCGTCGCTCGTCCGCGCGGCGCAAACGGAGCTGACCGCATGAAGCCGATGCCATCCCCCGCCTGGCTTGCCGGCACCTGGCTGCTCGCCACCGCGTTGCTGGTTGCGGCCGGCCTGGCCGAGGGCGCGCCGGGCGCCGCCCGCGCCGCCACCGGCCAGGTCTTTGTCTCCAGCGAAAAGGACGACGCGCTGACCGCCTACGATGCCGGCAGCGGCCAGCAGCTGGCGGCATGGCGCCAGTGCCGGCGGCCGCGCCATCTGCAGCTGTCACCGGATCGCGCGCGGCTGTACGTGGCCTGCAGCGACGACCACCGCGTCGACGTGGTCGACGTGGCGACGCGCAAGACCGTGGCGTCGCTGCCGGTGGGCGACGATCCGGAACTGTTCGACCTGAGCCAGGACGGCCGCACCCTCTACGTGTCGAACGAAGAGGACGCGCTGCTGTCGGCCTACGACACCGGTTCCGGCAAGCGCGTGTTCGCGGTGGCGGTGGGCGAAGAACCCGAAGGCGTCAGGGTCAGCGCGGACGGACGCCAGGTGTACGTGGCCTCCGAGGTGGCCAACCTGGTCCATGTGGTCGACGTCGCCACGCGCAAGGTGGTGCGCAATATCCGCGTCGGCAACCGGCCGCGCCGGCTGCTGCTGGTGCGCGGCGGCAAGGAGCTGTGGGTCTCCAACGAGCTGTCGGCCAGCGTCAGCGTGATCCGCACCGATACGCTGGAAGTGGTCCAGACCATTGCCTTCGCGCCGCGCGGCATGCGCCCCGAGGACGTGACCCCGGTCGGGATGGCGGCGCGCAGCGACGGCAGCCACGCCTACATCGGCCTGGGCCGCGCCAACCACGTCGCGGTGGTGGAGGTGGCGTCGCGCCGCGTGCAGGACTACGTGCTGGTGGGGCGGCGCGCCTGGGGGCTGGCGCTGAGCCGCGACAACGCGCGGCTCTACGTTGCCAACGGGTTGTCCGACGATGTCAGCGTGGTCGACACCGCCAGCCGCAAGGCGGTGGCCACGCTCAGGGCGGGCCGCGTGCCGCATTCGGTGGCGATCGATGACTGAGCGCGCGCTGGCGCTGCCGGCCCTCATGCTGGCGCTGGCGCTGGCGGCGCCGCTGCACGCCGCGGAGGTGCGCGTGGCGGTGGTGTCGCTGGCCGACGATGCCCGCCATGCGCCGCGGCGCCTGGCGCAGCGCTATCCCGACCAGCCGCACGGCCGCGCGCTCGACGGCGCGCAGGTGGCGGCGGCGGAAGCGCGCTTTGCGCTCGAGGCCGCGGGCCAGTCGCTGCGGCTCGAGGCGCAGCAGGCCCGCAGCGAAGCCGAGGTGGCCACGCTGGTCGCGGCGCTGGCGCGCCAGGGCACGCGCTTTATCCTGCTGGACCTCCCGCCGGCTTCGGTCCGGGCCGCGGCGGGCGCGGTCAGGCCGGGCGAGGCGCTGCTGTTCAATGTCTCGGCCGACGACGATGGCTTGCGCGGCGCCGGCTGCGCGCCGGTGCTGCTGCATACGCTGCCGAGCATGCGCATGCGCGCCGACGCGCTGATGCAATACCTGGCCGCGCGCAAGTGGCGCCGCGCGCTGCTGCTGAGCGGGCCGTCGCCGGCCGATGCCGCGCAGCGCGACGCGCTGGTGGGCGCGGCGCGGCGCTTCGGCATCGCCTGGAGCGCGCAGCGGGCGTTCCGGCTGTCGAATGATCCGCGCGAGCGCGACCAGGCCAATGTCAGGCTGCTGACCGCTGGCGCCGACTACGACGTGGTGGTGGTGGCCGACGCCGATGGCGAGTTCGCGCGCGGCCTGCCCTATGCCACGCAGTTGCCGCGCCCGGTGGTGGGCGCCAGCGGCCTGGGCGCGCAGGCCTGGCACTGGGCCTGGGAGCGCAACGGCGGGCCCCAGCTCAACCGGCGCTTCGCGCGCGCCGCGGGCCGGCCCATGACCGGCTACGACTGGGCCGCGTGGGTCGCGGTCAAGGCCATTGCCGAGAGCGTGGTGCGGCAGCCCGCCGGCTTTGCCGCGCAGGCGCAGGCGCTGGGCGCGGGACAGGTGGTGGTGGACGGCTTCAAGGGTCCGCCGCTGTCGTTCCGGCGCTGGGACCGCCAGCTGCGCCAGCCGCTGCTGCTGGCGCACCCGGACGGCGTGGTCGGCACCGCGCCGGCCGACGGCGTGCTGCATCCGAAGAACAACCTCGACACCCTGGGCGCCGACGAAGCCGACACGGCGTGCCGCGCCCCGACCTGACACCATGACCATGCCCGCCACCATGCCTCCGTTGATGCGCCATCGCTGGCGCGCGCTGCGCGCAGTCTGCGGCCGCGAGCTGCGCAAGTACCTGCGCCAGCCCGGGCGGCTGCTGTCGTCGCTGGTGCGCCCGCTGCTCTGGCTGCTGGTGTTTGCCGCGGGCTTCCAGAACGCGCTGGGGGTCGCGATCGCGCCGCCGTACGACACCTATATCGAATACCAGGTCTATGTCGCGCCCGGGCTGCTGGGCATGATCGCGCTATTCAACGGCATGCAGTCGTCGCTGGCGATGGTGTACGACCGCGAGATGGGCGTGATGCGGCTGCTGCTGACTGCGCCGCTGCCGCGCGGCTGGCTGCTGGGCTGCAAGCTGGCGGCGGGCACGCTGCTGTCGCTGCTGCAGATGGCGGTGTTCCTGCTGGTGGCGGCGGGCTTCGGCATCCGCTTCGCGCCGCTGCACCTGCTGGCCGGCCTGGGCGCGATGACGCTGGCCGCGCTGATGCTGGGCGCGCTCGGCCTGCTGCTGTCGGTCCACGTGCGCCAGCTGGAGAACTTTGCCGGCACCATGAACTTCGTTATCTTCCCGATGTTCTTCGTCAGCTCGGCGCTGTATCCGCTGTGGCGCCTGCAGGAGTCTGGCGCCGAGGCGGTGTACCAGCTGGCGCGGCTGAACCCGTTCACGCATGCGGTCGAGGCGATCCGCTTTGCGCTGTACGGGCAACTGGCGCCGCACAGCCTGGCCATCGTCGCGGCCAGCGCGGTGGTGTGTTTCGCGCTGGCGCTGCGTGGCTATGACCCGCAGCGCGGCATGGCGCGGCGCGGACAGCCGGCATGAGCGGCCGCCGACAAGCCATGGCGCTGCTGGCGCTGGGGTGGCCGGGGCTGGTTGCCCCGGGCGCGGCGGCGGGCGCCGCCAACGCCGTGGTCGCGCGCAGCGATCCGCTGCAGTCGCCGCAATGGGCGTGGATCCACAAGGAGTTGCTGGAGAACGCCCCGGTGGTGTTCGACAGCCGGGTCAGGGTCACCGGGCCCGCCTTCGCGGAGGACCCGATGCGCGTGCCGATTGCCTTCGACGCGTCGGCACTGGGCGAGGTCGAGCGCATCGTGGTGGCGGTGGACCGCAACCCGATCCGCGCGGTGCTGGCGTTCGAGCCGCTGCGCGCGCGGCCGTCGCTGTCGTTCCGCTTCAAGCTGGAGCAGGCCTCGCCGGTGCGGGTGGCGGCGCGCACGCGCGACGGCACCTGGCATGTCGGCAGCGCGTGGGTCGACGCCGGCGGCGGTGGCTGCACCGTGCCCGGGGCGACCCGCCGCGACGGCAGCTGGAGCCGGACCCTCAACCGGGTCGAGGCGCGCGTGTTCCCCGGCCTGGATCAGGGACAGGGCCAGGCCGGCGCGCGCGTGCGGCTGCGCGTGATGCACCCGATGGACACCGGCCTGGTCGCCGGCATCCCCGCGTTCCATATCGAGACCCTGGTGCTGGCCGACGCCGTGCGGCAGCCGCTGCTGCGGCTGACCCTGCACGAGCCGGTGGCGGAGAACCCGATCTTCTCGTTCGACCTGCGCGAGGCGGTGGTGCCGGGCATGACCGTGGCCGGCCACGACAACAACGGCAACCGCATCGCGGCGCGGGTTTCGCCATGAACCTCGCCACCAATGTCGCCATCAAGCGCGCGCTGCTGTCGCTGTTGCCGTGGCTGGCCACTGCTGCGGTCCACGCGGCCCCGGCGCAGCCACCCGACTACCGCCTGGCCCCGCGCGAGATTGCCGCCGGCGTGTGGCTGCTGGAAGGCGCCAATGCCGACTTCGCCCCGGCCAATGGCTGCAACATCATCAATACCGCCTTCATCGACACCGGCGACGGCGTGGTGGTGATCAACACCGGCCCCTCGCGCGAGTATGGCGAGCAGCAGCGCCGCGCCATCGCCGCGGTCACCGGCGCGCCGGTACGGCTGGTGCTGAACCTGAACCTGCATCCCGACTACTTCTTCGGCAACCAGGCCTATGCCGACGTGGGCGCCAGCGCGCTGCCCGCCACCATCGACGGCGCGCGCCGCGAGGGCGCGGCCTATGCCGACAACCTCTACCGCCTGTGCGGCGACTGGATGCGCGGCACCGAGCCCGCGCCGCCGGTGCACGCGCTCGACGCCGGCGCACAGACGATCGGCCGCCGCACGCTGGAACTGATCCGCCTGGAAGGCCATACCGACGCCGACCTGGTGCTGCTGGACCGCGGCGCCGGCATCGTCTTTGCCGGCGGGCTGGTGTTCCGCGAGCGCATCCCGACCACGCCGCACGCGCACATCGGCCGCTGGCTCGACAGCCTGGCGCGGCTGCAGGCGCTGATGGCGCAGAGCGGGGCGCGCCTGCTGGTGCCCAGCCATGGCCCCGCGCTGGGCGGCACCGAGGCCATCGCGCAGACGCGCGCCTACCTGCAATGGCTCGATGCGCGCCTGCGCGAGGCCGCGGCGCAGGGACGCGACCTGGCCGAGGTGATGGCCATGCCCGTGCCCGAGCCCTACGCGCGCTGGGGCGCGATGCCGGCCGAGTACCTGCGCAACGTGATCCATCTCTACCCGGCGCACGAGGACGCCGCGCTGGGCCAGTGACGGGGCCATCGGTGGCTGTTCAATTCTGGCGCAGCTGCAACGCAGTGTTGCACGCTGGCGCGGGCCCCAACCGTGCGGTGGCCCTGCAGGGCGCGTGATCGCGCCAGGGCCCACTGGCATGGGATTTGCCATTTGCGTGCTGGTGTGTGGCGCAGTGGCGCACCAGCGAAATCGAAAACAAGAGAGGAGATGGCAATGAGGATGATACGAGCAGGGCTGGCGGTCGCGGCAATCGCGGCCGCCGCGGCAAGCGTTGCCGCGCAAGCGGGGCAGGCCGCGCAGGCCGCGGTAAGCGACGCCATGATCGAGAACGACGCGAAGTCCCCCGGCGACGTGCTGTCGTGGGGCATGGGCCCGCAGGGCCAGCGCTATTCGACGCTGTCGCGCATCAATACCAAGAACGTGGCCCGGCTGGTGCCGGCGTGGTCGTTCTCGTTCGGCGGCGAGAAGCAGCGCGGCCAGGAGTCGCAGCCGCTGATCCACGACGGCAAGATGTTCGTCACCGCGTCGTATTCACGCATCTACGCGCTCGACGCCAAGACCGGGCGCAAGCTGTGGAAGTACGAGCACCGCCTGCCCGAAGGCATCATGCCGTGCTGCGACGTGGTCAACCGCGGCGCGGCGCTGTACGACAACCTGGTGATCTTCGGCACGCTCGATGCGCAGCTGGTGGCGCTGGACCAGAACAGCGGCAAGGTGGTGTGGAAGGAAAAGCTGGAAGACTACGCGGCCGGCTACTCGTACACGGCCGCGCCGCTGGTGGCCAAGGGCCTGGTG
Organism: Cupriavidus taiwanensis; assembly: GCF_900250115.1. Classification (NCBI taxonomy): domain Bacteria; kingdom Pseudomonadati; phylum Pseudomonadota; class Betaproteobacteria; order Burkholderiales; family Burkholderiaceae; genus Cupriavidus; species Cupriavidus taiwanensis. The sequence goes on from NZ_LT984804.1 coordinate 854,497, forward strand.
CTGACCGGCATCTCGGGCGGCGAATTCGGCGTGGTCGGCCGCGTCGAAGCGCGCGATGCCAAGACCGGGCAGCTGGTGTGGTCGCGGCCGGTGGTCGAAGGCCACATGGGCTACAAGTATGACAAGGACGGCAACAAGACCGAGATCGGCATGACCGGCACCCAGAACGCCAGCTGGCCCGGCGAGACCTGGAAGACCGGCGGTGCTGCCACGTGGCTGGGCGGCACCTATGATCCGGCGACCGGACTGGCCTACTTCGGCACCGGCAACCCGGGCCCGTGGAACAGCCATATCCGCAAGGGCGACAACCTCTATTCCGCCTCGACCGTGGCGCTGGATCCGGCCACCGGCAAGATCGTCTGGCACTACCAGAACACGCCCAACGACGGCTGGGACTTCGACGGCGTGAACGAGTTCGTCACCTTCGACCTGGACGGCAAGCGCATGGGCGGCAAGGCCGACCGCAACGGCTTCTTCTACGTCAACGACGCGCGCAGCGGCAAGCTGGTCAATGCCTTCCCCTTCGTCAACAAGATCACCTGGGCCACCGGCATCGACCTGAAGAGCGGCCGGCCCGACTACGTCGCCGCGGGCCGCCCCGGCGACCCCGCCGCCGCCAACGGCGAGAAGAAGGGCAAGTCGGTATTCGCCGCGCCCGGCTTCCTGGGCGGCAAGAACCAGCAGCCGATGGCCTACAGCCCGCAGACCGGCATGTTCTACGTGCCGGCGAATGAGTGGGGCATGGAGATCTGGAACGAGCCCATCAGCTACAAGAAGGGCGCCGCCTTCCTCGGCGCGGGCTTCACCATCCAGCCGCTCAATGAGGACTACATCGGCTCGCTGCGCGCGATCAACCCCAAGACCGGCAAGATCGTGTGGGAGGTCAAGAACAGCGCGCCGCTGTGGGGCGGCGCCATGACCACCGCCGGCGGGCTGGTGTTCTGGGGCACGCCGGAAGGCTACCTGAAGGCCGCCGACGCCAGGACCGGCAAGGAGCTGTGGCAGTTCCAGACCGGCAGCGGCGTGGTCGCGCCGCCGGTGACGTGGGAAGAGAACGGCGAGCAGTTCGTCGCGGTGGTGTCCGGCTGGGGCGGTGCGGTGCCGCTGTGGGGCGGCGAGGTGGCCAAGCGCGTGAATTTCCTCGAGCAGGGCGGCTCGGTGTGGGTGTTCAAGCTGCACAAGAGCTGAGCGGGAAAGCGTGACGAGGCTCCGCGCACATGCCCTCGCATCGTCGATGCTGGGTGTGCGCGGAGCATGGTAGCAACAGCATCGGATCGGGATACAGGCATGAAGAAGGAATGGATGGCGCTGGCGGCAGCCGGCGCGTTGTTGCCGGGCGCGGCGCTGGCCGCCACGGCGGCGGAGATGCAGGCCCTGGCCGACAAGAGCGGCTGCTTTTCCTGCCATGGCATGCAGTCGAAGCTGGTGGGTCCGGGGTTTGCCGAGGTCGCGGCGCGGTACAAGGGCGACGGCCAGGCGGCCGCGGCGCTGGCGAAGAAGATCCGGGAGGGCGGCAAGGGGGCGTGGGGCCGGATTCCGATGCCGCCGCACGGAAACCTGGGAGAGGACGATGCGAAGAAGCTGGCGGAGTGGGTGCTTGGCGTCGGCTGAGCCGGGGCGCTGCGTCGGACCCAGGTCCGTCGCGGGCGTGGGTGGCCGGCGCAAGACTCGCCTGCAACGGCGGCGGCGGCGCCGGCGCTGACTCAGGGCTGGTCGGGGGTATTGCGGTTGGTTGGTTTGTCGTGCTTGGCGGGGCGGATGGACGAACCCGACTTCAGGTCGGTGGCGGCCTACTCACGGCGCTAGTGGTGGGACGCCTTCGGCTGCGCTGCGGGCACGCACTGTCTCGGGTCCTGGGCTCGGGCACGGAGTGCGTCGCTGCGCTCGCACGCGCTATCGCGAGCGAGCCCAAAGGATTCGCGCCTTCCGCTTGTTTGCGCCCCTCTCCCGCTTGCGGAAGAGGGCGGGGGAGAGGGGCCGGCGCATCCACGAAGTCAAGGCATCTGTCCGCGCGGCCCACCCTCATCCCCCGCAATTCCGTGATGAACTCAATCTCAACGAGTTTCCATCACTCCGGAACACCAGCGGATATTCGTTCGTCCGCGCCGCCGCCAGCCGGCCCTCCAGCACGATCTCGCGCAGCCGCCCGTGTCCGGGTGCCTGTGCGCAGGCGGGGTCGGTCGCGGCGGCATCGCCGGTGACCAGGAAGGCCTGGCAGCGGCATCCGCCCAGGTCCGCCTCGCTGTGCTCGCACGAGCGGCATGGTTGCGGCATCCACTGCGTGCCGCGAAAGCGGCGGAAGGCGTCGCTGTGGTGCCAGATCTGGCGCAGTGTTTCGGTCGTGACGCTGGGCAATGCCAGGTCCGGCAGCATGCGCGCCGCATGGCACGGCAGCGCGGTGCCGTCCGGGGCCACGCCGAGGAAGGTGGTGCCCCAGCCGTTCATGCATTTCTTCGGCCGTTCCTCGAAATAGTCCGGCACCACGAACAGGATCTGGCATTGCCGGCCGATGCGCGCGCGGTACTGCCCCACCACGGCCTCGGCCTCGCGCAGCTGTTCGCGGGTCGGCATCAGCGCCAGCCGGTTCTCCCAGGCCCAGCCGTAGTACTGCGTATTGGCCAGCTCCAGGTATTCGGCGCCGAGCTGCAAGGCCAGCTCGATGATGGTGCCGACGTGCGGCAGGTTATGCCGGTGCAGCACGCAGTTCATCACCATCGGATAGCCGTGCGCCTTGATCAGCCCGGCCACGCGCTGCTTTAGCTCGAACGTGCGCGTGCTCGACAGGAAGTCATTGAGCTCGCGCGTGGAGTCCTGGAACGACAGCTGGATATGGTCCAGGCCCGCTTCGCGCAGCGCCGCCAGGCGGGCGTCGGTGAGGCCCACGCCGGAGGTGATCAGGTTGGTGTAGAAGCCCAGGCCGCGCGCATGGTGCACCAGCGCTTCCAGGTCCTTGCGCAGCAGCGGCTCGCCGCCGGACAGGCCCAGCTGCACCGCGCCCAGCGCGCGCGCCTGGGTGAATACGTCGCACCACTGCGCGGTATCCAGTTCCTGCGTATGGCGGGCGTAGTCGACCGGATTGGAGCAGAACGCGCAGTGCAGCGGGCAGCGGTAGGTCAGCTCCGCCAGCAGCCACAGCGGCGGGCCGGGCGGCGCCGGCTCAGACCAGCCAGCCGCGTGCGGTGGCATGTTTGACAAAGGCATGGACCTCCGGCGCGATGCCCTGCACGCCGAAGGCGGCCTGCAGGTCGTCGATCAGCATGTCGAGCGTATGGTTGCCATCGCAGCGCTGCAGGATCGCGGCGGCGCTGTCGTTGAGCGTGACCATTCCTTCCGGATACAGCAGCACCCAGCTTTGCTGCGAGTCTTCCCACTGCAGCCGGAAGGTGCGGTGCAGGGTCGGGGTGGCGAGGTCGTGCGTGCCGGCGGTCATGGCTGGGCCTGCTGGATGGCATCGAGCATCGACCACAGCACGTCGAGCTTGAACTGCAGGATGTCGAGGGCGCGCTGCTGCTGCGCGGGGCTGCGGAAATAGTCCAGCGTCACGCGCAGGCCGTGGTCGACGTCGCGCTGCGCCAGCGGGATGCGCGAGCGGAAATAATCCAGCCCGCCGGCCTCGATCCACGGGTAGTGCGTGGGCCACCCGGCCAGCCGCTGCTGGTGGATCTTCGGCGCGAACATCTCGGTCAGCGACGAGCACACCGCTTCCTGCCACGGCGCGCGGCGCGCGAAATTGACATAGGCGTCGACGGCGAAGCGCACCCCGGGCAGCACCTGCCGGTGGTTCAGCAGCGCGTCGCGCTCCAGGCCGACGGCCTGGCCCAGCCGCAGCCAGGCCTCGATGCCGCCAGGCTCGGTGTCGGTGCCGTCATGGTCGAGGATGCGCACCAACCACTCGCGGCGCGTGGCGCGGTCGGGGCAGTTGGACAGGATCGCGGCATCCTTGAGCGGGATGCTGGCCTGGTAGTAGAAGCGGTTGGCCACCCAGGCGCGGATCTGCGCGGGCGCGCATTGGCCCGCCGCCATGCGCTGGTTGAACGGATGGTAGATGTGGTAGCCGCTTTCGCGGGCGCGCAGGCGCGCCTCGAATTCGGCCGGGGTCCAGGCAACGGTGGCTGTCATAGCGTGATTTCCATGCCGTCGTAGGCCAGCTCGATGCCGTGCCGGGCCAGCTCGGCATGCTCGGGCGAGTCTTCGGCCAGCACCGGATTGGTGTTGTTGATGTGGATGAGGACCTTGCGGCTGGCGGGCAGGCGGTCCAGCACCTCGATCATCCCGCCCGGCCCGGACAGGGCCAGGTGGCCCATGTCGGCGGCGCTGCGCGTGGAGAAGCCCAGCGCCTGCATTTCGTCGTCGCGCCAGAAAGTGCCGTCGACCAGCACCACGTCGGCGCTGCGCAGCTGCGCGAACACGTGGTCGTCGACCTGGCCCAGCCCCGGCGCATAGAAGGCGCTGCGCCCGCTGCGGCGGTCTTCGATGCGCAGGCCGATGTTGTCGCCGGGCTGCGGCGCGTGGCGCCGGGGCGAGTAGGGCGGCGCCTTGCTTTGCAGCGGCACCGCGGTCAGCGCCACGCCATCCAGCGGCGGCACCGAGAACGCGGTGCCGTCGCACGGCAGCGCGTGGCACTGCAGCCCGCAGTAGTACGACAGGATGCGCGTCAGCGGGAATGCCCCGGCCAGGTCTTCGAGCACGCTGGCGGAGGCATAGAGCGGCAGTGCGCGGCGGTGCTCGCGCAGCATCAGCAGGCCGGTGACGTGGTCGATCTGCGCGTCCATCAGCAGCACCGCGGCGATTGCGGTGTCGCGCGGCGCGCGCGCGGGCTGCAGCGCGCCGGCCTGGCGCAGCTGCTGCAGGACATCGGGCGAGGCATTGACCAGGATCGCCTCCGGGCCGTCGCCGCACAGCGCGATCGACGATTGCGTGCGTGGGGTGGCGCGCACGGTGCCCCGGCGCACGCCGTCGCAGTTGCGGCAATTGCAGTTCCATTGCGGGAAGCCGCCGCCGGCGGCCGATCCCAGTACCCGGATGGTTGTCATGAGGCGAGCGCTCGAGGGTGGACCACGGCTGCCCCGCGCAGGCGCCATACCGGCAACCACCGGCGGCGCCCACCTGCGGAACGTCGCCGCCGGTCAGCGGTTGGCGATATACATGGTGATTTCGAAGCCGAGCCGCAGCTCGGTGTAGGCGGGCGTGGTCCAGGTCATGTCGGTCTCCTTTGGCATGGTTAGTGATTAGCGTTGCGGCATGGCAGCGTGTCTGCCGCAATGCCCTGAAAGGCAACAACCATGCCCGAAGCCACCATGGACACCACCGTCTTCCACCTGCGCACGCCGGACGCCCAGCGCCTGCACGTGCGGCTGGGCGGCCCGCCGCACGGCGAGCCCTGGCTGGTCCTGCACGGCGGGCCGGGCAGCGGCTGCGCCGCGCCGATGGCGGCATGGTTCGACCCGCAACGGCACCGCGTGGTGATGCCCGACCAGCGCGGCGCCGGCCGCTCGACCCCGGCAGGCAGCCTGCGGCGCAACAACGTCGGCGCGCTGCTGGCCGACCTGGAACGGCTGCGCGCGGCGCTGGGCATCGCGCGCTGGGGCGTGGTCGGGGGATCGTGGGGCGCGGCGCTGGCACTGGCCTATGCCGCGCGCTATCCGCACGCGGTCGCGGCGCTGGTATTGCGCGGCGCCTTCCTGACCGGGAGCGACGACGTGCTGGGCTTGTTTGCAGCGCGCCCCGGCGCCGGCCTGCTGCGCCGCGTCGCGCCGGCGGGCGAGCGGCTGCCCGAGGCGCGCGCCCGGCTGCTGACGGTGTCCCGACTGTTGCAAAGTGGGACGACTGTTCAAAAACGGGACACCGCGACGGCGTGGCGCCGGCTCGAGCTGGACCGGCTCGGCCTGCGCGACGTTGCACAGGGACGCCGGCAGGCCGCGCGCGAGTGCCTGGCGACGGTACGCAAATACCGTATCCAGGCGCACTACCTGCGCCATCGCGCCGGGCTGGGCAAGCCGGCGTTGCTGCGCGCGGCGCGGGACATCGCCGTGCACGGCATGCCGGTGACGCTGCTGCATGGCCGCGCCGACGCGGTGTGCCGGCCAGCCAATGCGCTGCGGCTGCGGCACGCCATGCCGGCCGCGCGGCTGGCCTGGGTCGACGGCGGGCACCTGGCCGATGGCGCCATGCGCGATGCCCTCGCCGACGAGATCCGCGCCTGCGCCTGGCAGCTTTGATGGCGACGCGTCGGGCCTTTCTCGGAACCGCACTGGCGCTGGCACTCGACGCCTGGTGCCCGGCGGCGGCCACGGCGGCCGGCACGCGGGTCGCGCTGGAGCGGCTGCAGCCCGGCCTCTACGTCGCCCGCGCGTCCAATGCCGAAGCCATGCGCGCCAACGTCGGCGCGGTGGTGCCCAGCCTGGTCCATGTCACGAGCGCGGGCGTGCTGGTGGTCGATCCCGGGCCGCACGCAGCGTGGGGCAGGGCGCTGCTCGGCGCGATCCGGGCGCTGACGGCGCAGCCGGTGCGCTGGGTGGTCAACACCCACGCCCATCCCGAGAACGTGCTGGCCAACGCGGCCTTTGCCGGGCTGCGGCCAAGGCCGCGGTTCCTGGCGTCGCCCGCTACCGCCGCGTTGATGCGGCAACGCTGCGAGGACTGCCTGGCCCGCCTGGGCGCGCAGCTCGGCCGCGCGGCCATGCGCGGCACCGCGATCGTGCTGCCGGAGCCGGCGCTGCGGGACGGCGCCTGGCTGCACACGGGTGGCACGGCGTGGCAGGTGCAGGTGCATGCGCCTGCCCACAGTACATCGGATACGGTGCTGTACGCGCCGCAGCTGCGGCTACTGTGCGCGGGGGGGCTGGGGTACCGGGAGCGCGTGCCGGAGATGCAGGAAGCCTCGCTGCAAGGCTGGCGCCAGGCGCTGCGGCAGCTGATCGCGCTGCCGGCGGACATCGTCGTCGCCAGCGCCACCGGCACGCCGGCGCAGACGCTGGTGCCGACGCTGGCCTATCTCGATGCGCTCGCGCACGGCATCGGCGCCGCGCTGGCCGCGGGCCGCGATGCGAGCCAGGCGGCCGAGGCCGTGGCGGCGGCGCCGTTCCGTCACTGGCGCCATTTCGCGACGCGCCATCCGCTGAACCTGCAGCGCGCCTGGCGCCAGCTGGAGGACGCGTGGCTGCAGGGCGAGCCGCCGGCCTGAACCGGCGGCCTTGCGCGCGGTCGCCGGTCAGCCGCCCGGCTGCGGCAGGCCGCGCGCCTCCTCCATCTTGCGGTAGACCGTGTTGCGCGAGATCCCCAGCGCCTTGGCCGCCGCCGAGATATTGCCGTTGTGCGCCTTGACCGTGGCCACGATCGCCATCGCCTCGACCTCGGCCAGCCGCGTGGGCTGCATGCCCGGCGCCATCGCCACCGCCGGCGCGGCCGCGGGCGTGGCTGCGGGCGCCGCGCGCAGGTCGTCGAGGAAGTCGTCGGGCAGGTGCTCCTCGGTGATCTCGGCTTCGCCTTCGGCCATCAGCCGCGCGGTGCGCAGCAGGTTGCCGAGCTGGCGGATATTGCCGGGCCAGTGGTAGCGGCGGAACAGCGCCATCACCGCGTCGCTGATGCGGGGCGCGTGCTCGGGCACATCGGCCGCGCTGCCGCCAAGGTCCTGGCGCAGCAGCTGGCCGGCGACCACGTCCAGGTCGCTGCGCTCGCGCAGCGCCGGCAGCCGCACCACCAGCCCGTTGAGGCGGTAGTACAGGTCTTCGCGGAACTGGCCGCTGGCGACCAGGTCGCGCAGGTTGCGGTTGGTGGCGCACACCACCGAGACATCGATGTGGATCACCTTGCTGCTGCCCAGCGGCGATACCGCGCGCTCCTGCAGCGCGCGCAGCAGGCGGCCCTGCAGGTGCAGCGGCATGTCGCCGATCTCGTCGAGAAACAGCGTGCCGCCGTTGGCCAGCAGCATCTTGCCGATGCCGCCCTTCTTGCGCGCGCCGGTGAAGGCGCCTTCCTCGTAGCCGAACAGCTCCGACTCGATCAGGTTTTCCGGGATCGAGGCGCAGTTGACGGCGATGAAGGGGCCGGTGCGGCGCCCGCTGTCGGCGTGGATGGCGCGCGCCATCAGCTCCTTGCCGGTGCCGGTTTCGCCCAGCACCATCACCGGGATGTCCTTGCCGATGACCTTGCGCAGCTTGCCGATCACGGTGCGGATCTGGGCGTCGCCGGTGTCGAGCTGATCCAGCCCGGGCGAGGGCGCCGGGCCCGCCGCCAGGCTGCGCGGCAGGCCGGTGGCGCCGCCCGCGCCCGCGTGGCGCGCCTCGCTGGCGCCGGAGGACAGCGCCGCGGCCGGGGTTTTCCATTCCACCCGCGCGCTGACCTTGACGCCGCTGGGGAGGTGCAACGGGACGATGCCCGCATGGGCCGCGCGCGCCGCGTCGAACAGCTGCGACATCGACATCCCGAACAGCGACGAGAAGGTATGCGCCTGCAGCGCGCCGTTGGACAGGCCCAGCTGGAACTGCCCGCTGCGGTTGGCCGACAGGAAGCGCCCGCCGGGCGTGAACGAGACGATGCCCTCCACCAGCGTGCCCAGGAACTCCGCGCGCGAATGGAAGCGGATGCACACCATGTCGCGGAAGGCATTGCCGAACAGCTGGTTCTCGATCATCTGCGCCGACATCCGCACCAGCGCCATGGTGTGCTTGTGGAAGCCGCGCTGGTCGCCGGTCACGTCGAGCGCGCCCACGGTCTTGCCGTAAGGGTCCAGGATCGGCATGCACGAGCAGGTCAGGAACTGGTTGGCCTCCAGGTAATGGTCGGCGCCGTGTACCAGCGTGGCGCGGTTCTCGGCCAGTGCCGTGCCAATGGCGTTGGTGCCGCGGCGCGCCTCCGACCACTCCGAACCGGGGCGCAGCGAGATCTTGTCGGCACGGACGAGGAAGTCGTCGTCGCCCATGGCGTGCAGGATCAGGCCGTCGGCGTCGGTCAGCACGATCATGCTCTGGGTGTCCACGATCTGGTCGTGCAGGGTCTCCATCACCGGCAGGGCATAGGTGAACAGTGACTGGCTGCGTTCGATGCGGGTCTTCAGCTCGCTCTGCAGCACCGGGCAGAAATCGGGCGACTCATAGGGGCGCAGGCCATAAGACTCCGAGCGCTGGTGGGCCTGGGCGATCAGCTCGGCACGCTCGTGCTGCCCGGCATGAGCGGGGGCGTCGGCGGGAGCGTCCGCGCGTGGACGGGCCGGATCCGGCTGGATGGTCATGTCTCGGTCTCCTTGTGGAAAATCCGCCCGCGATCTTGGCGCGGGTCGTCGCCGGCCGCGCGGGGGCGGCTCGACAGTGTTGCGTGGTGAAGCAAAACACTTGCCAGGGTGTGGCATTCCGGGACACCGCTGCCGCGCCGCGGCTTTGTCCGGGCGGATTCTGCCCGGCAAACGCGGCACTTCGCCGGCATTTGTGCCGTGCCGCCGCGTTGGTATGGCTCTTGCGGAAATGGGGCAAACAAAACCCAGCCTCATCACTGTAGGAGACATCCATGAAAACGCAGCGCCGCCTGCTCGCCTTGCTCGCGCTTTGCGCGTCCCTGACCGCTTTTTCCGCCGGCCCGGTGCTGGCCCACGGCGATGTCACGCCCCAGGCCGTCGATACCAAAGCGTTACCACAGCTGGGCGACGAATGGCGTCCGGACAATCCCTACCGCAGCGGCGATGCGCACAAAGAGGCGCTGCGCATCGGCTCGTCGGCGTACAACCAGAACTGCGCGCGCTGCCACGGGCTCGAGGCCGTGTCGGGCGGCATTGCCCCCGACCTGCGCAAGCTGGACAGCGACTGCGTCGCGCTGGCCGACGCCCGGAAGAAGCAGGCCTGCCAGAGCGAGATCTCGCAGTTCTACACCACCACCGTGCGCAAGGGCCGCACCCGCGACGGCCGCGTCTACATGCCGCCGTTCGACGGCGTGCTGAGCCAGGAGGCGGTCTGGGCCATCAAGACCTACCTGGAATCGCGCCACGAGTAGGCGCGGCGCCAACCCGATCGATGCCGCAGGTTCCCTTCGTCCAACTGGAGCAATGCCATGCCTGACAGCCCTGTGCGCGGCCCACGGCTTACCTTTTCCATCCTGCCCGCGCCGTCGGCGCGGATGCCGCGCTGGCTCGGCTGCATCCTGCTGGCCGCTACCGCCTGGCTCGGCGCGGCGCCGGCGCATGCCGACCTGGCCCGGATCCGCCAGGCCGGCACGCTCAAGGTGGCGGTGTACAAGGGCCTGCCGCCGTTCTCGGCGCTGGCCGGCAGCCAGTACGCCGGCATCGACGTGGCGCTGGCGCAGGCGCTGGGCAAGGCGCTGGGCCTGTCGGTGGCGCTGATGCCGTTCGATGCCGACGAGAACATGGCCGACGACCTGCGCGCGATGGTCTGGCGCGGCCATTACCTGGGCTACGGACCGGCCGACGTGATGCTGCACGTGCCGGTGGACCGGGCCTTCATGCGCGCCAACGACAAGGCGCTGATCGTCGCCCCCTACTATCGCGAGACCTTCGTGCTGGTGCGGGACCGCGAGCGGGTAGCGGACGTGCGCGGCCTGGAAGACCTGGCCGGCCAGCCCACCGGCGCGGCCGCGGGCTCGGCCGGGGCCAACGCGCTGCTGTCCGCCGGCGGCGGCTCGCTGCGCGAGCGCGTCCGGATCTACCCCGAGGCCGGCCAGGCGCTGCAGGCGCTGTTCTCCGGCGAGATCGCCGCCGCGCTGGTGACGCGCGCGCAGTATGAAAGCGCGCTCAAGGCCGGCGGCCACGCCGCCAGCCGCTATGCCGCCACCGACATCAGCGCGCCGCTGCTGCCGCCGCGCGGCTGGGCCGTCGGCATGGCGGTCAAGGCCGGCGAACGCGAGCTGGCCGAGGCGCTGCAGTCGGCGCTGGACACGCTGCGCGGCAACGGCGAGCTGGCGCGCATCTTTGGCGGCTACGGGGTGTCGATGCAGGCGCCGTGAGGCGGGCGCGGCCCGGCCGCCAGGCGCAGTCGCGCGTTGTAAAGAATGCACGCGATCCGCACGCCAGGGGGGCGCGGGGCGGCGCGCACTGGCCGCCCGGTGCGGCGCGAGTGGCGCTCTGCCGGCGCGCCGGCGCCATGCCTGCCATGGCCGCAGCACATCGCCGCGGGGCGGGAACGGGAATTGCGGGGAGCAGGGCAGTATCGTGACTGGGGGTCGGGCGATGCCTTCCATTTCGTCGGTTCTGCTGTCCTCGCCCCGCGCGCTCTACGGGCTGCTGCGGGATACCGTCAACGCCTGGGTGGAAGACTACGCCCCCAGCATGGGCGCGGCGCTGGCCTACTACACGGTGTTCTCGATCGCGCCGCTTTTGCTGATCGTGATCTCGGTGGCGGGCGTGGTGTTCGGCCACGAGGCCGCGCGCGGCGAAGTGGTGGCGCAGCTGCAGGGGCTGCTCGGCCCGGAAGGCGCCAAGACCGTCGAGGCGATGCTGCTGGCGGTCAGCAAGCCCGCGGCCAGTGCCCTGACCGCGGTGGTCGGCGTGGGGGTGCTGCTGGTCGGCGCGACCACGGTCTTTGCCGAGCTGCAGTCCGCGCTCGACCGCATCTGGGAGGTGCCCGAGCGGCGCAAGAGCTCCGGCCTGTTCGCATTGCTGCGCGCGCGGCTGCTGTCGTTCGGCATGATCCTGGGCATCGGCTTCCTGCTGGTGGTGTCGCTGCTGCTGAGCGCGGCCATCTCCGCGCTCAACCGCCTGTGGGGGCCGTTGTTCGGGGCCGAGGAACTGATCGCCCATGTGCTCGACACCGCGGTGAGCCTGGTGCTGATCACGGTGGTGTTCGCCATGATCTACAAGATCATGCCGCGCGCCAAGGTGCGCTGGCCCGACGTGTGGCTGGGCGCGGCGGTGACGGCGCTGCTGTTCACGCTGGGCAAGTTCCTGATCGGCCTGTACATCGGCAAGAGCGGCGTCGCCAACGGCTACGGCGCCGCCGGCTCGCTGGTGGTGCTGCTGCTGTGGGTGTATTATTCCGCGCAGATCTTCCTGCTGGGGGCCGAGTTCACCTGGCAGTACGCGCGCCGCTACGGCTCGCGCCGGCACGAGGCCGCGGCCGAGCGCGAGCGCGAACTAGCACTGGAACGCGAGCGCGCCGGGTCCCGCTCTCAGCCGCCGCCCAGCGCCACCGCGAACAGCGCCGAGATCAACGGCCGTTCCTTGCGCACCGCAAGGCAGCACAGGGAGTGAAGCTCGGCCCCATGCCGCTGGCCACCGCATGCGCGAAGCCGGCTCGAAGACGCGCGACCGCGTCGGATCACGGGTTCGCCGGCGAGATCCTGCAGCGTGACCGCGGTGCGCGCCGCCAGCGCATGGCCCGCCGGCATCACCGCGACGATGCGCTCGCGCCGGTAGCGTGCGACATGCAGCCCGGCGATCGGGGCGGGGTGGCGTCGATGTCGAAGTCCTGCAGGCCGCGCAGCACCGACGCCTCTGAACCGATCGTGACCGTCCGCTCACAGCGCCGCGTGCGCGGCGCGGAAGCTGTGGTGACATGCGGTGGGCTTTTGAAACGCGAGGTTCCGCCCTCCTGGGCAGGTCACTTTTTGGCCGAGCGCCAAAAGGTAACCAAAAAGCGCCCTGCGGGCGGCATGTCTGATCGTAGTGTGCGTGGGGGTTTTCGTACGGGGTTTGGCTTCCTCGCATAGCGGGACTGCCTGTCCGCGGCTCGACGATTTCCGGCGCGTGCAGGCCGAGGTCGACGTGCGGGTCTCGACCGCGTTCAGCAATGAAGCGAGCTTCAACGGCACCTTCGACGTGGCGATACGGCGCACGCTGGAGCGTGGCGAGCAGTTCGAGTCAGTGCCGATTTTTCGGAGTACCAGACCGTGATCGCCAGTCCCGCGCTGCTGGAACAGGTGCCGCTGCAGGGCGTGGAAGACCTGGTGGAGGGCGTGTTCCTCTATACGGAAACGCGGCCGGGCAACTGGGAGTCATGGCTGCAGCAGGCCGGGCATGCGTCGCTGCTGCCGGTGCGCACGCTGCGCTTCGATCATTTCTTTGTCACGCTGCAGGCCGTGGCAGACAGTCTGGGCTTTGCCATCGGCACCTTTCCCACGCTGGAGGCAGACCGCGCCGGCGGGCGCATTGCCACGCCGTTCGGCGCGATCCGCGCGGCGCGGGCCCGCGCCGGCCGGCGCTCAGGCGCCGTCGAGGAACAGGCTGCGCTGGCCCAGGCGCGTGCCGAGCGCATCGGGGGACAGGCTCATGCTGGCGGGGTCCGCGGCCGGGACCGCGCCGCCTGCCAGCGACGGATCGGCGGGCGCGGGTGCCATGCCGGGCTGGGCCGGTGGCACCGGGGCCTGCGCATAGCTGCCGCCAGCGGCGGGGGCTGCCGGCGCCATCTGCGCCGACGGCGCGGCCGCGGGCATGGCTTGCACGGGCTGGGCGGACTGGATCGGCTGGGCGGACTGCATCGGCTGCATCGGCTGGGTCATCGGCATCGGCTGGCTCGGCTGCAGCGGCTGGGCCTGCTGCGCGAACAGCGGATAGGACGCGATCAGCGCGCCAGCCATGACCAGGGATTTCGCCAGATGTTGCTTCATTCGTGTACCTCCTAGAAACGCCTACAGGCAAGGGAATGGCCACTGTAGCGCCGGGGCACCTGACATTCTGTTTGTTTTTGCAACGGTCGTTAACCAGCCTTGCCAATGCGGCCAGGACAGGTTATTTGCGCACGCGGGGCTGGCCGCGCGCCCCGTCATCGCCTGGCAAGGCGCTTGAGCGCGGCCGGGTCCAGCAGTTCGATCTGGCGGTAGGCGCGTCGGATCAGGCCCGCGTCCTGCCACGCCTGCAGCGTCTTGGCGACGGTCTGGCGCGAGCGGCTGACCATGTCGCCCAGCTCTTCCGCGCTGATACGCACCACGTGGTCGGTGCGGTCGGCCAGCTCCAGCAGGCGCGCCGCCATGCGCGCGTCGACCGGCGCCTGCGCCGCGCTTTGCGCATGGTCGAAGGCCACCCGCAGGCGCGCGCAGATCTGTTGCACGATCAGCTGCATGCCTTCCGCATGCGTGGCCAGGATGCGGTGGAAATCGCGCTGGCCCAGCACCAGCAGCTCGGTGTTGCCGACGGCGAAGGCGTCGTGCGTGCGCGGCTTGCCGTCGAGCAGCGAGATCTCGCCGAACCAGCGCCCGCGCCCGATCACCGCGTACACCGACTCGCGCCCGCCGCTGCTGACCCGGCTCATGCGCACGCGGCCGGACACCACCATGCAGAAATAGGTGGGCGGATCGCCGCGCGCGAAGATCATCGCGCCGTCGCCGAAGCGCTGGCGGCGTGCGGCCTGCGCCACGGCATCGAGCACGCGCGGCGGCGCGTTGCGCAGCCAGCCGCTGGCCAGCACGCTGCGCGGCAGCGCGCGCACCGGTTCGTCCGCTTGCAACCCATGCTTCGCCTTAGCCTTCACCTTCACCTGACGCGCCACATCGCCCTCCTTGCCGCAGCCGAGATTGTCTAACACTTAACAGACTTTGACCCGGCGCGCCGGGACAATGCAGCGGTTCAATGACTCACTCACATGCCCCGGGAGGCCGCACATGGCGCAAGTCCAGCTCGACGAATCCGTAAAAGACCGCGTCTCCGACGCCGAATGGCAGATGCGCGCGGACCTGGCGGCCGCGTACCGGCTGGTGGCCCACTTCGGCTGGGACGACCTGATCTTCACCCATATCTCGGCGCGCGTGCCGGATGCGCCGGACCAGTTCCTGATCAATCCGTACGGCATGATGTTCGACGAGATCACGGCGTCGAGCCTGGTGAAGGTCGACCACCATGGCCAGCCCGTGCTGGCCACACCGTATGACGTCAACCCGGCCGGCTTCATCATCCACAGCGCCGTGCACGAGGCGCGCCCGGAGGTCGGCTGCGTGATGCACACGCATACCGCGCACGGCGTCGCCGTGTCGGCGCAGCAGGACGGCCTGCTGCCGGTCTCGCAGCAGGCAATGTTCGCGCTGACCGGGCTGGCGTATCACGACTATGAGGGCGTGGCGCTGCGCGAGGACGAGAAGGCGCGGCTGGTGGCAGACCTGGGCCGCTGCAAGCAGATGATCCTGCGCAACCACGGCCTGCTCACCTGCGGGCGCACGGTGGCGGATGCGTTCCTGACCATGTATACGCTGGAGTCGGCGTGCCGCATCCAGATCCTGGCGCAAAGCGGCGGCACGCCGCTGACGCGGGTGCCGCAGGCCGCCAGCGCCAGCATGGGCCAGCAGGCGCGCCAGGCCACCAAGGGCAAGGGCTCCAGCCTGGCCTGGCCCGGCCTGCTGCGCCGCCTCGACCGCATCGATCCCGACTACCGCAACTGACCATGGCCATCCTCGTCCACCTGCCGTCGTTCATGGCGGTTCCCATTACCGCCCTGCTGCGCGAAGCGGCGCCCGACATCACCGTGTGGAACGGCCGCGAGGCCGCCGTCGCGGATGAGGTCGAGGCCATCATCGCATGGGGCCTGAAGCCCGGAGTGGTGCCGGCCTATCCCAACCTGCGCCTGGTATGCGCCGCCACCGCCGGCGTCGACAAGCTGCTGGCCGCCCACGACCTGCCCGCGCACATCCCGGTGACGCGCATCGTCGATCCCGGCCAGCAGGCCGGCATCGCCCGCTTCGTGCTGGCGATGGCGCTGCGCCATACCCGCGCGCTGGGCCTGTATGCCGAACAGCAGCGCCGCGGCGAATGGAAGCGCCATGCGGGGCGCGATGCCGCGCAGTGCCGCGTGGGCGTGCTGGGGCTGGGCGAGATCGGCTGCGAGGTGGCGCGCATGTTCGTCGCCATCGGCTATCCGGTCAGCGGCTGGAGCCGCGCCGCCAAGCACCTGCCCGGCGTGACGGATTTCACCGGCGACGACGGCCTCGACGCCATGCTGGCGCAGAGCGACATCCTGGTCTGTACGCTGCCGCTGACGCCGCGCACCGAGGGGCTGCTCGACCGGCGCACCTTGTCGCGCCTGCCGCGGGGCGCCTACCTGATCAACGTCGGCCGCGGCGAGCATGTAGTCGAGCCCGACCTGGTCGCGCTGATCGACGAAGGCCACCTCGCGGGCGCGGCGCTGGACGTGTTTGCCAAGGAACCGCCGGCGGCGGACGACCCGGTGTGGAACCATCCGCGCATCGAGGCCACGCCGCATATCGCGGCCGATCCGTCATACCCGCTGGTGGCGCGGCAATGCCTCGACAACCTGCGGCGCGCGCGCGCGGGGCGCGCGCTGCTGAACCTGGTGGACCGGCAGGCCGGCTACTAGCTCACGGTCACTAGCTCACGGTCACATCGGCCGTGCCTGCCGCCACTTCCAGCAAGCGCGTGCCGGCGGTGGCCGGCAGCGCCGGCGCCGCGCCGCCCGCGAGCGGCTTCAGCGTGTGGAAGGTGCAGCTCAGCTTCTGCGGCGTCAGCGTGACCAGCGCGTAGCCCTCGGCATTGGTGTCGGCATGCCGCAGCCAGGGATTGAAGGCGCGCAGCGTGGCATCGAAGGTATTGACGAGGGTGCCGCCCACGTTGCTGTAGATCAGCTCGCGCAGCGCGGCAAAGGCCGGGTCGGTATCGACCACGGTGCGGAAGGAGCTGAGCAGCGTGTTGCTCGACAGCCCGGCCGTGACCAGATCCACCATCACGGGCGCAGGCGCCGGGGCATCGTAGTCGTCCATCACCTGTCCGCCGAAGAAGGCGTGGATATCGCCGCTCAGCGCCACCACGTTGCGGACGCCGTTGGTCTTCAGGAACGCCATCAGGTTCTTGCGTTCGGCGTTGAAGCCGTCCCACTGGTCGGCATTGAGGATAAAGCGTTCGAGCAGCGTGACCGCCGGCAGCCGGGCTTCGATCAGCGGCTTGATGTTGGCGTCGAAGCTGGCGCTGTCGATGCCGGCCTGCGCCAGCACGTTGCGCAGCGCTGTATAGGCCAGGTTGGCATAGGTGCCGGCGGTGCGCGCCGCGCGCAGGTCGTCGGCGAGCGCATTGGCGATCGCGCTCTCGAGCGAGGCCAGCGCATTGATGGCCAGCACCAGCGCCCGCGCGATCAGCCGTGCCAGCGCCAGCGGCACGTCAACCTGCATGCGCAACAGCGACAGCTGGTTGCCCCACAGCTTCCAGGTGGTGGCGTCGGCGCCGATGCGGTCCTGCCACCAGGCGCGCTGGCTGTCGCCCAGCATCGATACCGGCGTCAGCGCGTTGCCCGCGGCCGCGATCTTCTGCGCCTCCGCCGCGGCCAGCGTTGCCGTCGGCACGAAATACAGGCTGCCGATCGAGCGCCCGACCGAGGCCTCGGGAATGATGTGGTCGGCGCGGTACAGGCGCTCGTCGGTCATCAGCAGCGTGGCGAGATTGCCGAAGGTGAAGGCGCGGTAGATCTGAATGTTCTGGAACGACGGATTGTCCGGGTCCAGCGTCACGTCGGCCGGCATGAACTCGAACCAGGCCTGGTTGGCGGCGCGGCGGCGCGCGGTGCGCGGGGTCTGGTCGTCGGTGATGTTGTAGGTCTGGCGGTCCTGCCAGCAGTTGTCCGAGAACTCGTGGTCGTCCCAGATCGCGATCATCGGGAACGCCGCGTGCAGCGCCTGCAGGCGCGCATCGCTGCGGTAGCTGCGGTACAGGTAGCGATAGTCGTCCAGCGTGGTGGCGTAGATGCTGCCATCGGGCAGCACGGTGCCGTTGGGCAGCTGCAGCGCGGTATGGCGGTCTTCGACGTTGCCGGCGCGCGAGCCGCCCGGCACGGCCTCGTAGATGTAGTCGCCGACATGGACGATGAAGTCCAGGTCCTGCTGCACCAGCTCTTCCATGCCGGCCCAGTGGTTGGCATTCCAGTCCTGGCAGCTGACAAAGGCAAAGCGCAGCTGCGCCAGCGGGGTGCCCGCGGCGGCGGCGGTGCGCGTGCGGCCGGTGGTGCTGGCGCGGTTGCCGAGCAGGAAGCGGTAGAAGTAGCGGGTGCCGGGGCTCAGGCCCGTGACCTTGTTGCGGATGGTGTAGTCCCAGTCCGGCAGGGCCATCAGCGGTTGATTCACCAACAGGGTGGGCGGGTCGAAATCCTGCTGCGTCGACACCTGCAGCCGCACCACCACCGGGCGCCTGCCATTGTTGCCCTCCACGCGCGTCCACACGATCACGCTGTCGGGGCGCGGGTCGCCCGACGCCACGCCGTGCAGGAAATTGAAGTTCTCGGGATTGCCGGTATCCGGTTCGGGTGCCGGGTCATCGCCGCCGCCGCCGCAGGCGCTGAGGCCGCCGGTGGCAACGGTAACGGTCAGGAAACTCCCCCACTTGAGAAACTGGCGGCGGTCCATGGCGCTCCTCCTGCTGTGGTTGCGGTCGTTCCAGGCAGCGCGCAACCGTGCCCGGATGCCGCTTGCGGCACCGGGTCTGTGTGGGGCGTGCTGTTTTTATGAATCGATACTAGCGGCTGGGTAGGGCGCGCGCTGTCGGTGAGGCTCCGACATCGGTATAGGAAGAAGTCGACTGGCCGGCGACGGCGGCGCCTCACGGCAGCGCCGCGCGCCAACTCCCGCCTGCGGCAGAGGGGACGGGGGGAGAGGGCAGGCGTCGTCACCGGGTGAGAGACTTTGCGCCTGGCGCCTGGCAGGGCAATGGAGCAGTTGCCCCGTGCCCGCATCAGTCGACGCTGATGCCGTTGGCCTGTATCACCTTGCCCCACACCGCCACATCGGCGCGCACCGTCCGCGCGAACTGCTCCGGCGTCCTGGCTGGCGCCATGCCCATATTCAGTTGCAGGAAGCGCTCGCGCATGGCCGCGTCCGCGAGCAGGCGGTTGACCTCGGCATTGAGCCGCTGCACGATCGCGGCGCTGGTGCGGGCGGGCGCGAACAGGCCATACCAGCTGTCGGTGTCGAACCGATAGCCTTGCTCGGTCATGGTCGGCACCTCGGGCGTGGCCGGCGCGCGGCGCGTGCCGCTGACCGCCAGCGCGCGCAGCTTGCCGGCGCGGATCAGCGGCAGCGACGACGAGGTATCGACGAAGGCGGCCTTGATCACGCCGCCCTGCAGGTCGGCCAGGATCGGTGCCACGCCCTTGTACGGCACGTGGCGCAGCCTGATGCCGGTCTGCATCCCGAGCGCTTCCATGGTCAGGTGGCCGCCCGAGCCGATGCCCCATGAGCCGTAGTCATAGGTATCCGGGCGCTTGCGCACCTGCTCGACGAATTCCCTGAGCGTGCGCGCCGGGAACTCCGGCGTCACCACCAGGAAATTGCCGCCCGCGCCGATCTGCGCCACCGGCAGCAGGTCGCGCAGGCCGTCATACGGCAGCTTCGGCTGCAGGGTCTGGTTGATCACCACCGTGGCGGCATAGGTGAACAGCAGCGTGTAGCCGTCGGGGCTGGCCTTGGCCACGGCATCGTTGCCGATGATGCCGGTCGCGCCGGGCTTGTTGTCGACCACGATGGTCTGGCCCAGCGCCTGGCCCAGCGCTGCCGCCAGCGTGCGCGCGAACAGGTCGGTGCCGCCGCCCGGCGGCGCGGGCACCACCAGCCGGATCGGCCGCGCCGGCCAGCCATTGGCGCCGTGCAGCGGAGCGGCCGCAGGGATCATCCCGAGCGCGGCGAGCCCGCGCAGCAGCGCGCGCCGGCGCGGGTCGGGCGCCGGCGTGGCCGCGGCCGCAAGGGGGGTGCGTGGCACGGTGGATTCCATGGTGTCTCCTGTGCAGGCGGCTTGCTAGTGCAGGCCGAAGTTGTCCGCGGCCTCGCTCTCCAGCGCGTCGGCGGCGGCGCCATACAAGCTGCGCGACACATAGCTGCGCACCTGCTTGGCACGCTGGCGCAGCCACGCCGCCTTGAGCCGGCGCGCCTCGCGCACGGTCGGGGTCGGGTCGGGCGCCAGCGCCAGCACGTCGATCACGTGCAGGGCCAGTTGCGTATCGCCGCGCTCGGCCAGCGCCTGCGCGTGGCGCAGCAGCGCGCCGTGGTCGGCCACGGCGGCGGCGATCTCCGCTGCGGCCTGCTGCGGTGGTGCCGGATGCAGCGTGGTCGCGTTGCGGTCCCACCAGCCGTTCTCCGAGCGGTAGATGTCGCGCGCGATATAGCTGGGGTCGCCGTAGGTGGGCCGCATCCAGGGCTGGTCGAACAGTGCCGCGGGCGGCTGCAGCGCGGCCAGCATCTGGCGCTCGTTGCAGCCCGCGTTCATCAGCCGCACCACCTCGGCGCGCAGCCAGCGCAGGGCGCGCGCGGTCTCGCCCAGCACGCGCTGGCATTCGGCCTCGCCCTGCACGGTGGCACCGAACTCGCGCACCACCGCGCGCGGCTGCAGCGCCGCCAGCCGTTCCAGCGTGTCGGCCCAGCGCACGGTGTCGCGCATGGTGCGGAACGGGGTGCCGATGTTCGGGATCGAGTCGATCACCGCGGGGCCGCCGTAGAGCAGGCGCCGGCCCGGCAGCCAGACCGCCACGGCATCGTCGGTCTCGGACGGCGCCCACAGGATTTCGGCGCGGCGCTCGCCATGGCCCAGCGTCACGCCGTCGGCAAAGGTTTCAGTGGGCTCGATATCGACCAGCTTGCGCGCCAGCGCGCCGGCCGGCTGGCGGAACTGGATCTCGGCCATGCGCTCCTGCATGCGCCGGGTCTCGCGGTAGCGCGCCTGGCGCGCCAGCACGTTGACGTGGGCCAGCACGCGCGGCGCGGGCTCGCCGCGCGCGGCGGCGTGGTCCAGCCATTGCTGCAGGCCGGCGTTGTAGCCGAGGTGGCCGTGGCTGTAGCAGATCGCCAGCACCGGCAAATCGGTCTGCGTGCGCAGTGCCGCGATCATGCCGCGCGTGATGCGCCCCCCGGGGCCGCTGTCGACCACCAGCAGGCCGTCGCCGATCTCGGCAACGAAGCTCTGGCCCTGCCCGTGCAGCAGCCAGACGCCGTCGCCGGCGCGGTCGATCCCCGTTCCCGTGACCAGTGCCGACGGCCGGTCTTCGATGTCCTGCATGCTTGCCCCCTGCGCTCCGTTGGTGTCAGTGCCACTGTCAGGCAAGAAGGTGCCGCGCAGGGATTGGGGAAAATCCCGCCGCACCGCGGCGCAGCGGCCGCAAAGCCAGCGCCGGCGCGGCCCCGCGCCGGTTGGCGAAGTTCAGGTGTAAACCGCTGGTTAGCACCGTGCCGGTACTGGCAGTTCCCGCGAGCCGGGCGCTGCGGTAGCGCGCGCTCAGGCGGGCCGGCGCAGCGGGCTGTCGGCCAGGTGGGTCAGGTAGTGGACTTCGCGCCGCAGCAGCGTGGCAAACTGCGCGGCCACCGGCGTCATCGGCGAATCGGCGCGGTAGATCAGGCTGACGCGGTGACTGGGCAGCTTGTCTTCGATCGGCAGCGCCACCAGCCCGGCGGCGGCGAGCTGCCCCGGCACCAGCTGGCGCGGCAGCATGCACAGCAGGTGGCGGTCCTGCAGCAGCGACTGGATCATGCCGAAGGTGTCGCAGCGCACCGCCACGCGCGGCAGCGGCAGGTCGTGCTCGCGGAAGGCGTCGAGGATGGCGGCGCCGGGGCCCTGCATGCGCTGGCCGGTCAGCACCCAGTCCGATCCCACCAGCTCGCGCAGCCGGCGCGCGTGCCGCAGCGGATGCTCGCGGTGTGCCACCACCACCGAATCGTTGTTGTAGAGCGGCTCGCAGGTGAATTCGCGCTCGATGCCCTCGTCCGGCACCGGGCTCACCGCCATGTCCATCACGCCCGCGCGCAGGTTGTCGAGGTGGGTCGGGTAGACCCCGCTGTCGATGCACACCAGCACATCGGGATGCTGGGCGCGGAAGCGCGTCAGCACCGACGGCAGCAGCAGGTGCGCCGGGCCGCCGGTGGCGCCCACGCGCACCACGCCGTTGCGCGCGCCGAGCATCTGGCTCATCTCGTCGCTGGCCTTGCGTGCCTCGGTGGCGATCAGGCGTGCGCGCCGCAGGAAGGCCTCGCCAAAGCGCGACAGCACCACGCCGCGGGTGGTGCGGGTCAGCAGCGGCACGTGCAGCTCTTCCTCGAGCTGGCGGATGCTCTTGGTGAGTGCCGGCGCCGACACGTCGCGGGCGCGCGCACCGGCGCGGATGCTGCCGTGCTCGGCGACGGCGATGAAGTCCTGGAGTTGGCTCAGACGCATGGATGGTCCCGTTCAGGCGATGCCCCGGGCGCACAGCATAGCGGCAATCCGAGGGCTTCGGGATAACCCGGGGTGCTAACCCGTGGTTTGCACCGCAGCCCTTTTGGCATCTGCCGTGATGCGCAGTGCTAACGCATGATCGCTCCACATCGACGCCAACCGCCGGCCCGCGCCGGCTTCATCGAAGGAGTGAAACCGCATGGCAAACCGGCAAGACCTGCCGCTGGCAGGCATACGCGTGGCGGAGTTCGGGCAGTTCATCGCGGCGCCGGGCGCGGCCATGATGCTGGCCGACCTGGGCGCGGACGTGGTCAAGGTGGAAGCCCTGCGCGGCGACAGCGCGCGACGCTTTGACGGCACCAGCCCGCAGAGCCCGATGTTCCTGGCCTACAACCGCGGCAAGCGCGGCATCGCGCTGGACCTGCGCACGCCCGGCGGGCTCGATGCCGCGCGGCGGCTGGCGCTGGCCAGCGACGTGGTGCTGCACAACACCCGCGCCGGCGTGATGGAAGCGCTGGGGCTGGACGCCGCCACGCTGCGCGCGGCGCGCCCCGGCCTGATCCACGCCGCCATCAGCGGCTTCGGCACGCGCGGGCCGTCGCGCACGCGGCCCGGGCTGGACATTGCCGCGCAGGCCGAGAGCGGCATGATGTCGGTGACCGGCGAGGCCGGCGGGCAGCCGCTCAAGGCCGGCTTCGCGCTGATCGACGCGGCCACCGCGCTGGCGGCCGGCAATGCCATCCTGGCCGCGCTGTTCCGGCGCGAGCGCACCGGCGCCGGCGCGACCATCGAGACCTCGCTGCTGTCGGTGGGCGTGCAGCTGCAGGCCCAGTTGTGGGCCGAGTACCAGTGCTCCGGCGCGCTGCCGGTGCGCAGCGGCAACAGCCAGCCCAAGGCCGCGCCGGCGGCCGACGTGATCGCGGTGGCCGACGGCCATATCGTGCTGTCGGCCTATCTGGACGAACACTGGGCGCGGCTGTGCCAGGCCATCGGCCAGCCCGCGCTGGCGCACGACCCGCGCTTTGCCAGCAACGCGCTGCGGGTGCAGCACCGCGCCGCGCTGCTGGCGATCCTGCACGACGCCCTGCGCCACCTGAGCGGCGATGCCGCGCGCGCGCTGCTGGAACGGCACCAGGTGGTGGTGGGCGTGGTGCGCGACTACCACCAGGTCAAGGCCAGCGCCGATGTGCATGCCAGCGGCATCCTGCAGCCCGTCGACGACGGCGAGGGCGGCCGGATGGAGCTGCCGGGGCTGCCCTTCACCATGGCGGGCCTGCCCGCCGGCGCACTCCCTGCGGTGCCGCGGCTTGGCCAGCATACCGCCGAGGTGCTGGCGCAACTGGGCTACGGCGCCGCCGAGATCGAGGCCATGGCCCGCGCCGGCAACATCGGCGTGGAACACGTGCAGCAGGAGGCGGCATGAACGCGCCGCAGCCTGCCGTCCTGCTGCAGCGCCACGCCGGCTGGGCCGAACTGGTGCTGAACCGCCCCGCGCGCCGCAACGCCATCGACATGGCACTGGCGCAGGCACTGGGCCACGCGATCGAGACCCTGGGCGCCGACGACAGCGTGCGCGCGGTGCTGCTGCGCGGTGCCGACGGCGGCTTCTGTTCCGGCCTGGACCTGCAGGCGCTGCAGGCCGAAGCCGGCGGGCTGGCGGCGTTCGCGTCGGTGTGGGAGCGCGTGCACCAGGGCCTGCGGCACAGCCGCAAGGCGTGGGTGGTGGCGCTCGAGCGCCACGCCATCAACGGCGGCGCGGCGCTGGCGCTGGCCGGCGACCTGCTGGTGTGCGGCGCCGGCGCCTTCCTGCAGATCGGCGAAATCCGCCTGGGCATGGCCGCGCCGCGCAATGCCGAGTGGCTGGCGCTGCGCCATGCCGAAGCCGTGGCCGCGCGACTGTGCCTGCTGGGCGACCGCGTGCCCGCGCCGGAGCTGCTGCGCCTGGGCATCGCCACCGAGATGGTCGACGACACCCAGGTGCTGGACCGCGCGCGCGGGCTGGCCGCAGCCATCGGCGGTTTTCCGGCCGAAGGCGTGGCCGCGATCAAGGGCGGCATGCGCGCGGCCTCAGTCGCGCGCGCCAGGAACGCTTGAAGGCAGACACCATGACCGAATCCCCTATCAACGACGACGAGGCCTCGCTGCAGGCCTTCCGCGGCGAGGTGCGCGAGTTCGTCGCGCGCGCGCTGCCCCATGCCATGCGCGAGAAGGTCCGCCTCGGGCTGGAGCTCAGCAAGCAGGAGCTGGTCGACTGGCAGCACCGGCTGGCCGGGCGCGGCTGGCTGGTGCCGCACTGGCCGGCGGCCTGGCAGGGCTGCGACTGGAGCGCCGAGCGCCGCGCCGTGTTCCAGGAAGAACTGGTGCTGGCGCACGCGCCCGAGAGCGGCGGCATCACCCTCGAGATGATCGGGCCGATCCTGATCCGCTACGGCACCCCGGCGCAGCAGCAGTATTTCCTGCCGCGCATCCTGAACCAGGAGCACTGGTGGTGCCAGGGCTATTCCGAGCCCAACGCCGGCTCGGACCTGGCCGCGCTCAAGACCCGCGCGGTGCGCAAGACCCGGCCCGACGGCAGCGAGGTCTACGTGGTCAGCGGCAGCAAGATCTGGACCTCTCACGCGCAATACGCCGACTGGATCTTCTGCCTGGTGCGCACCGATACCGCCGCGCGCGCGCAGCAGGGCATCAGCTTCCTGCTGATCGACATGCGCAGCCCCGGCGTGAGCGTGCGGCCGCTGGTCGGCATCCATGGCTGGCACCTGTTCAACCAGGTGTTCTTCGACGAGGTGGAAGTGCCGGTGGAGAACCGCGTCGGCGAGGAGAACGCCGGCTGGTCCATCGCCAAGTCGTTGCTCGAGCACGAGCGGCTGAACCTGGCGCGCGTGGCCGAGAACCGCCGCCGCCTGGCCAAGGTGCGCGCCATCGGCGCGGAGCTGGAGGAGGGCGGCCAGCCGCTGCTGCAGCGCCCGTGGTTTGCGCGCCGGCTGCGCGCGCTGGAGGTGCGGCTCGAGGCGCTGGCGGCCACCGTGCTGCGCTTTCGCCGGCACGCGCGCGCGGGCCAGGCGCTCGGGCCCGAGACCGGCATGCTCAAGCTGCTGGGCAGCCGGCTGATCCAGGACATCGAGAACCTGGCGGTCGACGCGCTGGGCCCGGACACGCTGGCCTATGACCGCGCCGCGCACTTCGAGCCGGCGCTGCCGCCAGCGGGCCAGTCCGCCTACGCCGCGGCGGCCTCGGCGCGCCGCTTCGTCACGCGCGGCTACACCATCGCCGGCGGCTCCAGCGAGATCCAGCACGAGCTGCTGGCCAAGCAGGTGCTGGGCCTGTAGCGCACGCAGCCACAGCTGCAATCTCCGCATAAAGGAAACCAAAAGATGAGCGATGCAACGGACGATCGCCGCATGCTGCGCGACAGCGTGCGGCGTTATCTCGAACGCGGCTACGGCTTCGAGCAGCGCCGTGCCGCGCTGGCCGGGCCCGATGGCTTCTCGCGCACGCACTGGCGGGCCTTTGCCGACATGGGCTGGCTCGCGCTGGGTTTGCCGCAAGCCTGCGGCGGCCTGGGCGACGCCACGGACCAGGCGCTGCTGGCCGAAGAACTGGGCCGCGCCCAGCCCGCCGAGCCGTGGCTGGCCAACGCCGCGCTGTGCGCGCCGCTGCTGGCTGCCAGCGGCGATCCCGCGCACGTGGCCGCCGCGGCGGCGATGGCCGAAGGCGGCGCGATGCTGGCGCTGGCCGCCTGGGAAACGCAGGGGCGCTATGACGCCTTCGATGTCAGCACCACCGCGCAGGCCCACGCCCCGGGGCAATGGTCGCTCGACGGCCGCAAGACGCTGGTGCTGGGCGGCGGCAGCGCCAGCCTGCTGCTGGTGCTGGCGCGCACCCGCGGCCAGCGCCGCGAGCGCGACGGCCTGACCCTGTTCGCGGTGCCGGCCGATACGCGCGGCGTCAGCGTCGAGGCGCTGCCGACCTACGACGGCCGCCAGACCGCCAGCGTGACGCTGCGCCGCGCCGTGGTGCCGGACTGCGCGCGCATCGGCCCGCGCGACGGCGCCTGGCCGCTGGTGGAGGCCGCCATCGACCATGCCACCGTGATGGCCTGCGCCGAGGCCGTGGGCACCATGTCGCGCGCGTTCGAGCTGACCCGCGACTACCTGGCGACGCGCGAGCAGTTCGGCCGGCCGCTGACCGCCAGCCAGGTGATCCGCCACCGGCTGGTGGACCTCTATGTCAGCGTCGAGCAGGCGCGCGCCATCACCGAAGCCGCCGCCGATGCGCTGCCGGGGGATGCGGTGGCGCGCATGCGCGCGGTCTCGCATGCCAAGGCCTTTGTCTCGGACGCCGGGCGCGCGGTGGGCGAGGACGCGGTGCAGCTGCACGGCGCCGTCGGCATGACCGACGAGATGGAAGTCGGCCACTGCTACAAGCGCCTGGCCGCGCACGCCAACCTGTTCGGCGATGCCGACTGGCATTACGAGCGGCTGGCGGCACTCGATCACGCGGCGCAGGCGCAGGCCTGAGCCGGTTCAGCGCGGGCGCCCGGGCCAGCCGGCGCGCCCGCTGACGACACGCCGGCAACGTACCGGCATGCGCGGCCAAAGGCGCCGCAACGGAGACCACAACATGAGCAGCCAGCACACTGGCATCCGCAGAGAGCAAACCGGTGCCCGCCGGGAGCGCGCCACGCGCACGGCCCTGGCCGCGGCGCTGGCCCTGGCCGGCGCCGCCAGCGCGCACGCCGAGGCACCTTACCCCAGCAAGCCGATCCGCATGGTGCTGCCGTCGGGCGCGGGCACCGTGACCGACCAGACCGCGCGGCTGGTGGCCGAGCGCCTGACCGCGGGGCTGAAGCAGCCGGTGGTGGTCGACAACCGCCCCGGCGCCAACGGCATCATCGCCAGCGAGACCGTGGCGCGCGCCGCGCCGGACGGCTACACGCTGCTGTTCACCTATGCCGCCACCATGACGGTGAACCCGTGGACCACGCCGGCGCTGCCGTACGACCCGGTCAAGGACTTCACCCCGATCGCGCGGCCCAGCCAGCCCGGCGGCAACCTGCTGGCGGTCAGTGCCAGCGTGCCGGTGCACAACCTGCGCGAACTGATCGCCTATGCCAGGGCCAGCAAGACGGAACTGGCCTACTGCTCGTGGGGCGTCGGCTCCGGCGGCCACCTGGCGATCGAATACCTGAAGGCCAAGGCCGGCATCCACCTGCGCCACATTCCGTACAAGACCGCGACCCAGTGCAGCAACGACCTGGCCGCGGGCCACGTCACCATCGGCATTACCGATGCCATCTCGTCGGTGCCGCACCTGAAGTCCGGCCGCATCCGCGGCATCGCGGTGTCCGGGCCGGAGCGCCTGCTGACCGCGCCGGACGTGCCGACCATGTCGCAGCAGGGCGTGCCGTTCCAGCAGGCCAGCTGGGTCGCGATCTTCGGGCCCCGGGGCGTGCCCGCGCCGATCGTCGAGCGGCTCAACGCCGAGGTCAACCGCATCCTGCAGACCCCGGCCGACCGCGAGAAATTCGCCGCGATGAACCTGCAGCCGGCCGCGCCGTCGAGCCCCGCGGACCTGGGCAGGCTGCTCAGCGCCGACCTGGCCGCATGGGGCGAGGTGGTGAAGGTGGCGGGGCTGCAGGCGAAGTAGGGCGCACATAGAACGAGGACGGGAGACAGCGAGCGTGAAGGCAACACAGTGGATGGCGATGGGTGTGGCCCTGGCCGCGGGCCATGCCGCGGCCGGCACCATGCAGTTGTTCGGCGTGGTCGACGCATCGATCGAATACGCCAAGGGCTCGGACAGCGTGGTGCGCATGCGCGAAGGCCAGCAGGCCGCGTCGCGCTGGGGCATCCGCGGCATCGAAGACCTTGGCGGCGGACTCAAGGCCAACTTCCTGGTCGAGTCGGGCTTCAATATCGACACCGGCACGGAGTTCTTCGGCAACAACCGGCTGTTCGGCAGGCAGGCCTACCTGGGCCTGTCAGGCGGCTGGGGCGAGGTCCGGCTGGGGCGGCAGTACACGCCCTCGTTCTATGCGCTGCTGCGGCTCGACCCGTTCCTGCTCAATGGCGCGGTGTCGCCGTTCAACCTGCTCAGCGCGACCGCATCGCAGGGCACCGGACATGTGGCCTACGGCGCGCGCTTCGACAACGCGGTGCAGTACTTCTCGCCCAAGTGGGGCGGCTTCGGCTTCGGCGCCGCGGTGGCGCCGGGCGAGGTGCCGGGGTCGGCGCGCTCGGGACTGAACTTCGGCATGAACGCGACCTGGGAGGCGGGCAACGCCTATGCGTTCTACAGCTACCAGGGGATGTACTCGGGCGCCAACGTGCCGGTGGAGCCGACCCTGACATCGAACCATTTCGTCGGCGGCTCGTACCGCTTCAAGCCGGTGGAGATCGGCCTTCTGTTCAGCGCGGCCAGCAGCGACCGGCCCGAGACCCGCTCGGCGCGCCACTACGGCGTGACCTTCAGCTGGACCGTGACCCCGCGCGACACCTTCAAGGCCGCCGCGCTCAAGCGCCAGATCCTCGGCGGCGGCCAGCGCCCGCTGGCAGTCACGCTGGGCTGGGACCACGACCTGAGCAAGCGCACCACCGCCTACGCGCGCGCGGTGCTGGTGCACAACAGCGCCGGCGGCAGCGTCAGCAACAACAGCATCGTGATCGATCCGGGCAGCGGGGATGATGCGAAGTCGGTGAGCGTGGGGTTGCGGCACCGGTTTTGAAGGGCGGGGCGCCGATGCAACCGAGAGAGTCGGCGAAAGGCGCCGCCGCTCGCATACGCTCCCCTCTCCCGCGAAGCGGGAGAGGGGAGCACACCGGCAGCGATGCCGACGCCATCGGCATGACGAGCCTTACTTCAACTGCTGCGCAAACTCCTCCAGCTGCGTAATGCAGATCCCCCAGCCCTCATAAAACCCCATTTCCTCATGCTGCTTGCGGGTGGCCTCGTCGGGATGCATCACGCGCGCGATGTAGCGGGTGCCGTCGCCCTCGTCGGCCATGGTGATGACCGCGGTCATCGACAGCCACGGGGTGCCGGGCCGATAGCCGGCGACCAGCGCCGAGGTCGAGACGATCTTCTCCATCGGCACGATTTCGAGGAAGCAGCCGGGGTTGTCGCTGGTGCCGCCATCAGGGCCTTGCATGAAGGTATGGAAGGCGCCGCCGGGGCGCATGTCGAAGGCGCGGACCTCGGTGGTCCAGGGCTTGGGGCACCACCATTGCTTGAGCAGCTGCGGATCGCTCCAGGCGCGCCAGACCTTGGCGCGCGGAGCCTTGAGCAGGCGCGAGATGACCAGGTCCTGGCTCTCTGGCGCGGCGGCGTTTTCAATCGTCATTGGACTGCTCCTCTTGGTGAAGTGCTTCGACAAAAGCCGCCAGGCGGTCGGTACGGGCCTCCCACAGGGCGCGCTGGTCGGCCAGCCATTGCTGCGCGTCGGACAGCGGTTGCGGCACCAGCTCGCAGGTGCGCACCCGGCCCGTCTTGCGCGAGCGGATCAGGCCGCTGCGCTCCAGCACGTGCAGGTGCTTCATGAACGAGGGCAGCGCCATCGCGAACGGTGCCGCCAGCGCCGAAACCGTTTCGGGCCCGCGCCCGAGCGTGCTGACGATGGCGCGCCGGGTCGGGTCCGCCAGCGCGTAGAACACGCCGGACAGTGGGGAAATATCGACAGCCTGGGACACGTCTGCAAACTCGGCGCAATGGTTAGCCATGTGGCTAAGTATAAGGAGCCAGCCGGAACTTGCAAGGCCAGAATGCAAGACGCCCCGGACCCGCCGGGGCGTGTTGCGATCAGGGCAGCGCGGGCGAGACCTATTGCTGTCGCACGTATGCCGCCAGCGCCTTGACTTCCTCCGCCTTCAACCCGGCAAACGGCGGCATCGGCACTGCACCCCACTTGCCGCTGCTGCCGCCGCGGATGCTGGCCTCGAGTTTGGCCTGGGCCTGCGCATCGTTCTGGTAGCGCACGGCGACCTCATGGTAGGCGGGGCCGACCACCTTCTGCGTCACGCCGTGGCAGCTCAGGCAGGCGTTCTTCGCCAGCAGCGCCTGCACGTCGAGTCCTGCGGCGGCGGCGGGCGCAGGCGCGGCCGGCTTGCCGGCCTTCTGCGCGATCGCCACGATCTCCGGATCCTTCGCCTTGGCCGAGCCATAGGCCACGGCCAGGTAGGCGCCGAGCTGCTCGACCTCGGCATCGTCGATCGGTGCGCCGTAGGCCTGCTGCATCTTCTTCATCTCGGCGGTCCACTGCGCCAGGCTCAGCCCGGGCGGCTGGTAGGAGACGTAGTCGGCCGAATGGCAGATCGCGCATTTCTGCGTGGCGATGCCGTAGCCGGGGAGTCTTGCCGGCTTGAGCTTGACGTTCTCCGCGGGCAGCTTGATGTCCTGTGGCGCGGCGCCGGCATGGCCGGCACCGAGCAGGGCGAGCGCCAGCAGCGCGGGGGCGATGGTTGCTTTCATGGCGCTTTCCTCAGGCGATGGTGACCGGCGTGGCTTCGATGACATTGCGGCGATAGCCGGCGGGGTTCCAGCTGGCCCTGGCCGGTTGGGTCTCGCCGTTGTTGCTGGTGGCACGCACCATCAGCACCGCCGGGCCCTTGCGCGCGAACTTCACCGGCAACTGCCAGGCGCGGAACGAGAACCGGCCGAGGTCTTCGCCCAGCTGCGCGGCACGCCAGTTCTGTCCGCCGTCGACGGAGACCTCGACCGTGCGGATGCCGGAGCCGCCGTCGAAGGCCATGCCCTTCAGTTCGACGGCGCGGCCGGACGGCAGCCTGCCGCCGCTCTGGACACTGGTGATGAAGCTGCGCACGGCCAGCGTCGAGATCGGCCGCGTCTTCGCCGCCGGCGTGCCGGGGGCCACGCACTGGCAATCGTTGTCCGGCACGCGGTAGCCCTTGGTCATGAAAAACGCATCGTGGCCCTCGAACGGGTGGTCCAGCACCTCGATCTCGTGCAGGTGCTTGATCCAGTAGGTGCCGAAGTAGCCCGGCACCACCAGCTTGAGCGGGTAGCCGTTGAGCAGCGGCAGGTCTGCGCCATTCATGCCCCACGCCAGCAGCGGTTCGCCGTTCATGGCGTGGGCGATATCGAGCGACTTGCGGAAGTCCGGCGTGCTCGGCAACACCGGCGTGTCCATGCCGTTGAAGGTCACCACCTTGGCGCCGGCCTTGACGCCCGCATGCTCGAGCACCTTGCGCAGCGGCACGCCGGTCCAGCGCGCATTGCCCATCGCGCCGTTGGCCAGTTGCGCGCCGAACACGCGCGGCTCGGAGAAGCCCCGGCTGTTGCCCGAGCACTGGTTCACCGCGACCACCTCCACCGGCTCCGCCAGCCGCTTCAGTTCATCGAGCGACAGCTGCAGCGGCTTGCCGACGTGGCCGCCGACGCTGAGGCGGTAAGTGGCCAGATCCACCGACAGCGGCAGGTTGGCCAGGTGGTAGCGCACGAAGAAGGCGTCGTTGGCGGTGATCGGCCCCTCGTTGAAGGCGGAAAAGGGCGTCTCCAGGTGCGGCGGGCGGGTGCTGACGCGCACCAGCGGGCGCTTGCCGGGATAGCGCACCAGCGGGCGCGGGCCGTCGGCCAGCGTGACGCCGTCGGTGGCGCGCGCGGCCTGCGCGGCCAGGGTGCCCAGTGGCGAGGCGCCCAGCGCCAGCAGGCCCGCGCCCTGCACCAGGCGGCGCCGGGTGGGTAGCGGCCGGTCGTGGTCGGCAGATTGCGCCGGACGGTTCTTGTCTCGCATGGGGGCGTCTCCTTCGGGGGCGTGCTGGTCGGTGTTGTGGCGCGCAAGGCGCTGTGGCGGGTACTTTGACGCGGCGTCATCAACTTGTGAAACGGGTTTTGCTGCTAGTAGTTATCGATTTATTCGATATAGGGGAAGACCACGGCGGCCGCACGGGCAAAACCGCTTGCATCGCAAACTTGGTTTCCCTACACTTACCAAAACGTTTTTGTTAGCGGAAAACCATTATATCTGCGGCGAATCGCGCACAGACGCAGCCTGTGGCCCCGGTGCCATGGCACAACGCCCGACACACCAAACGAGGAGCAAAGCAATGTCCCACCCCGCCCCCGCGCCGGTGGATGAACGGCTGCCATGGCGGCGCCTGTTCGTCTTCGGGCTTCAACACGTACTGGTCATGGCCGCGTCGCCGATCGCGTCGGTGTTCCTGATGAGCAAGGCGCTCAACTTCCCGCCCGCGCTGGCGGTGCAGCTGCTCAGCGCCACCTTTGTGATCTGCGGCCTGGGCACGCTGCTGCAGTCGCTGGGCCAGCGCGGCATCGGCGCGCGCCTGCCGTTCGTGATGCTGCCCGGCGGCGCGCCGATCGTGCTGTTCATCCTGATCGCGCAGCAGACCGACGTGCAGACCGCGGCCGGCGCGGTGATCCTGACCGGCGTCTTCTACTTCCTGGTGCTGCCGGTATTCCGACGCTGCCTGCGGTACTTCCCGCCGGTGGTGGTGGGCACCATGCTGCTGCTGGTGGCGATCAACCTGGCGCAGGTGTCGGGCAAGCTCGTGGCCGGCCACCCGGCCCCGGGCAGCGCGGTGGATCCGCTCAACCTGCTGCTGGCCTTTGCCACCATCGCCTGCACCGTGGCGGCGTCGCGCTGGCTCACCGGCATGCTGGCGCAGCTGGCGATCCTGCTCGGCCTGCTGGGCGGCGCGCTGGTGGCGGGACTGGCCGGTGCGTTCCAGCTCGGCCAGGTGTCGATGTCGCCGGTGCTGGCATTGCCGACGCCGTTGCCGTTCGGCTGGCCGAGCTTCGACGTGGTGGCCGCGATCCCGCTGATGGTGTTTGCCGTGATCTCGATGGTGGAGGCCACCGGGCAGACCCTGGCGATCAGCGATGCCGTGGGCCGGCCGGTGGACCAGCAGCGCGACGTGCCGCGCACCATCCGCGCCGACGCGCTGACCTCGCTGCTGGGCGGGATGTTCGGCACCTCGCTGATCATCACCAGCGGCGAGAACATCGGCATCGTGCGGGCCACCGGCGTGCGCTCGCGCTTTGTCACGGCGATGTCGGGCGCGATCCTGGTGGCATTCGGGCTGCTGGTGCCGGTGTCGTCGCTGATCAGCGCGATCCCCGAGGCCGTGGTCGGCGGCACCGGGCTGGTGGTGTTCTGCATCGTCGGCACCATGGGCATCGACATGCTGCGCAAGGTGGACCTGCGCGACCACGCCAACATGTACCTGGTGGCGGTGGCGCTGGCCGTGGGCCTGCTGCCGATCCTGGTGCCGGGCATCTATGGCGGCCTGCCGGCCAACCTGCGCATCCTGGTGGGCAATGGCGTGGCGATGGGCGCCATCACCGCTGCGCTGCTCAACTTCCTGTTTTTCCATACGGGTCTGCGGACCGCGGCCACGGGCGCGATCCCGCGCGACGATGCCGCCGCCACGCATTGACCTCGCTTCCTGCATTGCCATGACTCAACCTTATGCCTCGACGCCGGCCTGGCCTGGCGACCTCAACCCGGCGCTGGCGCCGGACCGCTTCCAGCGCCCGCGCATCCTGCTGCCGGAATGGACCCTGCTGCGCCAGGGCGCGGTACGTGGCCACGCGGTGGTGGTGGAGGGCGGCCGCTTCACCGCGGTCGGCCCCGCTGAAGACATCGCCGCTTGCTTCCCGCAACTGGAGACCCTGCCGCTGCCGCGCATGCTGCTGATGCCGGGCATGATCGACACCCACCACCACCTGACGCAGTCGTTCGGCAAGTCGCTGGTGTTCGGCGAGCCGTCGGAGATATTCCGGCGCGTGTGGGTGCCGCTGGAGGGCAGCCTGAAGGCCGAGCACCTGTACCTGTCGTCCAAGCTGGCGGCGCTGGAAGCGCTGCGCGGCGGCTTTACCACCGTGGTCGATGCCGGCACGCGCAGCGAGGCCGGGCTGGACGCGGTGGCGCGCGCGGTCGGCGATGCCGGCGTGCGCTGCGTGCTGGGACTGATCTGCAACGACAAGCCCGGCGCCGAAACGCTCGACGCCGCGCCCATCCTGCGTCGCGCCGCCGCGCACCTGGACCGCTACGCCGGCGATGCGCTGGTGGCGCCGTCGCTGGCCATCTCGATTCCCGAGGTGGCCTCGGACGCGATGCTGCACCACGTCTACCAGCTGTGCGCCGAGTCCGGCCGCATCTTCCAGACCCATGCCAACGAGCACCTGGTGGCGGTGGAGCGTTCGCTCAACGCGTGCGGGCGCCGGCCGATCGAGCACCTCGCCGCGATCGGCGCGCTCGGCCCGGCGGCCTTGCTCGCGCACGCCACGCTGGTGACGCCGCAGGAGATCCGGCTGCTGGCCGACAGCGGCGCCGCGGTCGCTTACAACCCCGTGGCCAGCGCCTGGAAGGGCAACGCCGTGGCCCCGGCCGAGACCATGGCTACCTTCGGCGTGCGCCTGGGCCTGGGCACCGACGGCACCCGCAGCGACGGTTTCCGCCTGCTCGACTATGCCGAGGCCGCGCAGCGCTTCGCCTTCGGCATCGGCGTGGGCGATTCATCCTGCGGCGCGGGCTGGCGCTGGCTCGACATGGCCACGCACGACGCGGCCGACGTCGCCGGGCTGGGCGCGCTTACCGGCGAGATCGCCGCCGGCAAGCGCGCCGACTTCCTGCTGGTCGACCTCGACGTGCCGGAACTGACGCCGTCGTGGGACCTGACCTGGGAACTGGTGCGGCTGGCCAACCGCGACCAGATCCGCGCGGTCTTTGTCGACGGCAGCCTGCGCCTGTGGCAGGGCTGGCCCACCGACTGGGACGCGCGCGCGCTGATGCGCGACATCCATGCCATGGCCGAGCACACCGTCGCCAACGCGCCGATCCGCAAGCTGCATGACGCCGCCGACGTGCACCGCGCGCGCCATGCCGGCACGGAGGCGGCATGAGCATGGACATGACCCTGTTCAGCGTCGGCGTGGCCGTGTTTACGGGCGCGCTGATCCAGGGCGCCACCGGCATGGGCTTTGCGCTGATCGTGGTGCCGGTGCTGGCGCTGGCCGCGCCGGCGATGCTGCCCGGCGCGCTG
Source organism: Cupriavidus taiwanensis (assembly GCF_900250115.1). NCBI lineage: Bacteria > Pseudomonadati > Pseudomonadota > Betaproteobacteria > Burkholderiales > Burkholderiaceae > Cupriavidus > Cupriavidus taiwanensis. The sequence goes on from NZ_LT984804.1 coordinate 889,570, forward strand.
TTGCTGGCGATGCTGCCGCTCAACGCCTACGTGGCCTGGCGCGAGCGCCACGCCATCGATATGCGCGGGGCCGGCTGGATCAGCGCCGGGCGCGTGGCCGGCACCTTCGGCGGCCTGTGGGTGCTGGTGGCGATGCCGATGGCGTGGCTCAACGCGCTGGTCGGCGGCAGCACCATTGCGGCGGCGGTGGTGTCGTTGCTGGCGCCGGCGTTCACGCCGGGCCGGCTGACCTTTGCCTCCACCGGCCTGATCACCGGCGTCACCGAGACCGCCACCGGCGTCGGCGGCCCGCCGCTGGCGCTGGCCTACCAGCACGCGCCGGTGGCGACCCTGCGCGCCACCGTGGCGCTGTGCTTCCTGGTGGGCGAGGTGATCTCGCTGGCGGTGCTGGCGCTGGGCGGCCGCCTCGGCATGGACCACGTGGTCTACGCCGCGGGCCTGCTGCCGGTGCTGGGCGTCGGCATGGTCGCCAGCCACCTGGTGCACCAGCGCATCAACCAGCGCATGCTGCGCATCGGCGTGCTGGTGTTCGCGCTGGTGTCGGGCGCGGTGGTGCTGTTGCGCGGCTAGGCGCCCGGCGTCGACGATGCCCGTACCACCAGTTCGGGCGCGGGCCCGGCAATCACGCTGCGGCCGCGCTCGCCCGACAGGTGCGCGAACAGCAGTTCCACCGCCAGCGACGCCACCCGCTCCAGGTGCAGGTCGACCGCGGTCAGCGGCGGCTGCGCGCTGCGCGCGCGGATGCCGTCGTAGCGCGTCACCACCAGCACGTCGTCGGGCACGCGCCTGCCCAGCCCTTGCAGGTGCGCCATGGCGCCGACCGCGAACGCGTCCACCGGCGCGCACAGCGCATCCAGCCCCGGCATCATCGCCAGCAGCTGCGCGCAGGCGTCGGCGCCCGCGGCTTCGCCGTGTTCCTCGGCCGCCTTGACGATATGGCAGGGCAGCCCCAGCGCCTGCGTGAACTCGCGGTAGGCGCGCTCCGTTTCCACATAAGACTGCCGTGGCGCCGCGCCGATCATCAGGCCGATCTGGCGCCGCCCCTGGCCGTGCAGGTGCGCCAGTAGCAGGCGCGCGGTCTCGGCCGACTGCAGGTCGACGCACGGCACCGGGGTCTCGGTCAGCGGCTCGCGCCCGATCGAGACGATGCTGACGCCGCGCTCGCGCAGGCGCGCGATATGCGCATCGCCGGCGATCGGCTCGATCACGATGGCGCCGTCGATATCGAGCGTATCGAGCAGGCCGCCGGCACCTTCCAGCGGCGGCACCAGCACCACCCCCAGCCCGCGCCCCAGCGCCGCTTCGGCGGCGATCGCCGCCACCTCCATCATGAAGCCCAGCCGCGAGGTGCCGCCCGCCACCGCGAACGGCATCGACGACAGCAGCGCGATGCAGTTGGCGCGGCCCGACTGCAGCCGCTGCGCGCGCACGCTGGGCCGGTAGCCCAGCTCCGCCGCGACGCGCTTGACGCGCGCGCGCGTGGCCGGGTCCAGCACGCCGCGGTCGTTGAGTGCATGCGACACCGTGGTCAGCGAGACCCCGGCGGCGCGGGCAACGTCGTGGATGGTGATGCGGCGGGGGCGGTCGGGCGTGGCGTCGGTCATGCGGGACAAGGGCGATGGCTCAGGGGGGAGCATACCGCAGCGGCTGCTCAGCGGCGCCCGTTGCCGCCGCCGGCTGCGGACGACAGCGCCTTCCAGTGCTCGCGCGTGAAGCGGTACAGCACCTCCAGCGCCGGCGACAGCGAGCGCGCCGCCATGCGCGCGATGCCGTAGCGCCCGCAGCGGCGCGCATCGGGCGGCATCGGCACTTCGGCCATCAGCCCGGCGGCGCGCTCCTGCCGCGTGATCGAGAGCACGCCGAACAGCAGCGTATCGCTTGCCAGCGTCACGCTGCGCAGCATGTCGAGGTTGTCGCAATGCAGGGTGAAGAGCCGCTCCGGCGCGGCGTCGGGCCCCCACAATTCCGCCAGCTGGCGGCTGACCACGGTGCTGAGCGTGGTGGTGGCGACGGGGTAGGCGCGAATGGTGTCGATATCGATGCGGCGCTTGCGCAGGATCGGATGCCCGGCGCGGCAGACCAGCCCCGCGGGCAGTTCTCCGAGCGGCTCGACATCGACGTCGTCGGCCGCGCGCAGCACGTAGGCGTCGCCGACGATGGCGTCGATGGACTCGCTGCGCAGGGCCTCGAGCAGCGCACTGGTGGCGCCGGTCTCGGTGCGCACCTTGATGCGCGGGTGGGCCTGCGCCATGTGGATCAGGAACGGCGCCAGCAGCAGCGCTGCCGGCGCCGGCGCCACGCCGAGCGCGAGCGAACCTTCCTCGCCGCCGCGCAGCAGCTCGAGGTCGCGCCGCAGCTGGCGCTCTTCCAGGCGCATGCGGCGCGCGCGCTCGGCCACCAGTTCGCCGAACACGGTCAGCGTGGCGCGCCGCGCGCCGCGATCGAACAGCGGCGCCTTCAGCTCGTGTTCGAGCGCGCGGATGCTGCGGCTCAGCGCCGGCTGGGTCAGGTGCACGGCGCGCGCCGCTTCGGAGAAGGTGCCGTGCTCGACCACCGCGAGCAGATGCAGAAGTTTCTGGATGTCCATGCGGAAAACCATGCGCATTGGTTATGGGAGCGGTTCAACATTTGCATTTGAATCATACCTTGGCGCTCCCTATGATGAGCGGAACAAGAAAAGCGGGACCCGCACCGGAGACCGCCACAACGTCCATCGGACATCGGAGACAAGACATGCTCAAGCTGTTGATCGGCCTAGGCCTGCCGTATATCGGCGTGATCGGGATGCTGCCGTGGGTGGCATCGGTGGAGCGCTTCGTGCTCGGCGTGCCCTTTATCTACGCCTGGATCTTTGCGTGGTTCGTGCTGACCTCGGGCTGCATGCTGGCGTGCTGGCTGCTGTTCGACCGCCACGGCGCCGACGCGGCGGCCGAAGCCTGACGCGGGAGCAGCCATGACCACAGCGGTGTTCCTGGGCTTCATCGTGTTCTCGCTCTACCTTGCCATCCGCTCCGGCAAGGGCCACGGCGCGCAGAGCATGCATGACTTCTTCGTCGCGTCGCGGCAGTTCGGCGCGTTCCTGGTGTTCTTCCTCGCGGCCGGCGAGATCTACAGCATCGGCACCATGGTGGGCTTCCCCGGCGGCATCTATGCCAAGGGGCCGACCTATGGCGTGTGGTTTCTCGGCTATATCCTGCTGGCCTATCCGCTCGGCTACTTCCTGGGCCCGAAGATCTGGCACGCCGGCGCGCGCTACAACGCGATCACGCTGCCTGACCTGTTCAAGGGCCACTACGGCAACCGCGCGCTGGAGCTGATCGTGGCAGGCTCGTCGATCCTGTTCCTGCTGCCGTGGGGCCAGCTGCAGTTCACCGGGCTGGTGGCGGCGCTCAAGGGGCTCGGCTGGAACTTCGACCCGATGTACCTGGTGCTGATATCGGCGGCGCTGGCGTTCACCTACATCGCCATCTCCGGCGTGCGCGCCTCGGCCTATATCGCCATCCTCAAGGACATCCTGATGGTGGTGGCGATCGTCGCCACCGGCGTTGCGGTGGGCTGGAAGGCCGGCATCGGCGACGTGTTCCATGCCGCCAGCGTGCAGGTCAGCAACCAGATGAGCGAGACCCAGCTGCGCTTCTCGATGAGCACCATGCTGTTCCAGGCACTGGGCTTCTACGTGATGCCGTTCGCGGTGCAGAACTTCTTCACGGCCAAAAGCGCCAACACCATCCGGCGCACGCAGGTGGCGATGCCGCTGTACATGCTGATGTACCCGTTCCTGGTGCTGGCGTCGTACTACGCCATCAGCCAGAACCTGCAGCTGGCGTCGCCCAACGAGGCCTTCTTCGCCGCCGCGGTGCGGCTGCTGCCGGGCTGGCTGCTGGGGCTGGTCGCCGCGGGCGCGGCGCTGTCGGGCCTGCTGGTGCTGGCCGGCATCTGCCTGGCGATCGGGCCCATCGTCACGCGCAACCTGCTGCCGGGCTTGCCCGAGCCGCGCCAGAAGCAGGGCGCCAAGGTGGTGATCGTGATCTACCTGGTGCTGTCGATCGCCATGACGCTGGCCACGCCCAACCTGATGCTGACACTGATCAACACCACCTACTACGGCGTGACGCAGTTCTTCCCCGGCGTGATGGTGATCCTGTTCTCGCTCAAGGTACGGCCGCTGGCGATTGCGCTGGGCATCGTCACCGGCCAGTTGCTGGCCATCGCGCTGTACGTGCAGCAGGCCGACTTCGGCGGCTTCAACCTCGGCCTGATCAGCCTTGGCGTGAACCTGCTGGTGACCGCGCTGGTGCACTACGCCCCCCGCCTGGCACGGATGCAGGCGGCCTGAAGATCCGAACCTGTTCAATCGATGACACTTTATGACACCGCGCGCACGCAGATATTCGTCGCGCGCAAGATCCTGACGATGGAGGCGGACCGGCCCGAAGCAACCCATGTCGCGGTGCGCGACGGCGCCATCCTTGCCGTCGGCGGCCCCGCCGAGATGGCGGCCTGGCCCGACGCGGTGCAGCTCGACACCTTCCGCGACAAGGTGCTGATGCCGGGGCTGGTCGAGGGCCACTGCCACCTGATGGAGGGCGCGATGTGGGACGCGGTCTACGTCGGCTACTTCGACCGCCGCGATCCGGACGGCCGGCTGTGGCGCGGCCTGCGTACGCTGGAGCAGGTGATCGATCGCCTCGCCGGCGCCGCCAGCCAGATGCGCGACGCCGATGCGCCGCTGCTGGCGTGGGGTTTCGACCCGATCTACTTCGGCGCCAGCCGGCTCTCGGTGCGCGAGCTGGACCGCGTCTCGGCGACTCGCCCGATCGTGGTGATGCATGCCAGCGTGCACCTGATGAACGTGAATTCGGCGATGCTGGCACAGGCCGGCATCGACGCGGACACCGATATCGACGGCGTGCACAAGGACGCGCAGGGCCAGCCCACCGGCGAACTGCAGGAGTTCGCCGCGATGTTCCCGGTCCAGCGCGTGCTGGGCAGCGGCTTGTCGCTGGCCGCGGCCGAAAATGCCGAGGCGGTGCGCCGCTTCGGCCGCGTGGCGCAACTGGCGGGCGTGACCACGGCCACTGACCTGGTCAACGACCTGTCGCCGCGGGGGGTGGAGACGCTGCACGCGGTCACGGCCGCAGCGGATTTCCCGCTGCGCCTGGTACCCGCGTTTTCGCCGCAACGCAATGCGCAGGGCGGGCCGGCGCGCGTGCAGGCCGCCGCGGCCGCGGGCACCGACAAGCTGCACTTCGGCCCGGCCAAGTTCATCGTCGACGGCTCGATCCAGGGCTTTACCGCGCGCCTGCGTGCGCCGGGCTATGCCGGCGGCCAGCCCAACGGCCTGTGGCTGATCCCGCCACAGCAGTTGCTCGATGCCTTCACGCCGTTCCACCTGGCCGGCCTGCCGCTGCATATCCACACCAATGGCGACGAGGCCACCGAAGTGGTGCTCGACGTGCTCGAAGCCATGCTGTCGCGCCATCCGCGCGCCGACCATCGCCATACGCTGCAGCATTGCCAGCTGGCCGACGCCACCCAGCTGGCGCGCGCGGCGCGGCTGGGCCTGTGCATCAACTTCTTCTCCAACCACCTGTACTACTGGGGCGATGCGCATGCCGGCCAGACCGTGGGGCCGGCGCGGGCCGCGCGCATGAACCCGGCCGGCACCGCGCGGCGGCTGGGGATTCCGTTCGCGATCCATTCCGATGCGCCGATCACGCCGCTGAACCCGCTGTTCACGGCATGGTGCGCGATGCAGCGCCAGACCGCCTCGGGGCACGTGCTGGGCGAAGCCGAACGGCTGACGCTGGCCGACGCGCTCTATGCCATCACCATGGGCGCGGCCTATACGCTGAAGCTGGAGCACCGCATCGGCAGCATCGCGCCCGGCAAGCTGGCCGACTTTGCCGTGCTGGAGGACGACCCTGCCGCCATCGCGCCCGCCAGCCTGAAGGATGTGCGCGTGTGGGGCACGGTGCTGGGCGGGCGCGTGTTTCCGGCGCCGGCACGATGAACGCGCGCGCGCCGATTCCGCTGGTGGTGGTCGGCGGCTACCTCGGTGCCGGCAAGACCACCTTGCTCAACCGCCTGCTTGCCGATGCGCAGGGGTGCCGCATCGCGGTGCTGGTCAATGATTTCGGCGCGGTCAATATCGATGCCGCGCTGGTGCGCGCGCGCAGCGACGATGTGATCGAGCTGGAAAACGGCTGCATCTGCTGTTCGATCGGCGGCCGGCTGGCCGAGGCGCTGGTGGCCATCGCCGCGCGCGCGCAGCGGCCGGAGTTGCTGGTGATCGAGGCCAGCGGTGTTTCCGAGCCGCAGCGGATCGCGCAGGTCGGGCTGCTGGATCCGGCGTTCCGGCTCAATGCGGTGCTGGTTGCGGTGGACGTGACCAGCGTGCACGACAGCCTGCGCGACCCGCTGGTCGGCGACATGGTGCGGCGGCAGATCGCGGGCGCGTCGGTGGTGGCGCTGACCAAGGCCGACCTGGCCGGGGCCGCGGCCGTGGCCCGCGCCGCCGCCACGGCGGCGGGCCTGGCGCCGCACGCCACCGTGCTGACGGCGCGCCGCGGCGAACTGCCGCTGCCAGTATTTCTCGATGCAGGCGCGCTGCCAGCGCCCGGCAGCGCGGCGCGGCTGGACGGGTCTGGCTGGCAGCGCGGCGCCGCGGCTGGCGGCCATGCCGGCATCCGCAGCTTTGCCTACCAGACCCACCGCGGATTCGACAAGGCGCGCCTGCGGCACGCGCTGGCGAGCGCGCCGGTGCGGCTGTTGCGTGCCAAGGGGCTGGTCCGGTTCGACGGCGACCCACGGCTGCACGAGGTCCACCTCGTCGCTGGCCGGATGCGCCTGCGGCCGGCGCAAGGCGCCGGCCTGCGGGACCCGGCGCTGGTCTTCATCGGTGCCTTCGACGCGGCGGCGGAAGCGCGCCTGCGCGCCTGCATCGAGGCGGCGCTGGCCTGAGTCGCGCGTGGCCGCGGCCCTGGCCTCAGGTATGGAACTCCTCCGCCCCGTCACCGCGGCCCGGCAGCCGGTGCCAGGCGCCGCGCTCGAATTCCGCGATCACCTGCGCGCCGAGCAGCAGCAGGGTCGCGGCGATTTCCAGGCTGAGCAGCACCACGATCGCCGTGGTCAGCGAGCCATAGACCCGTCCGACCTGCGACAGCGTGGTGAAGTACCACACCAGGACGTGGCGCGAGATCTCCCACAGCACCGCGGCGATCACCGCCCCGCTGAGCGCGTGGCGCAGCGAGAGCCGCCCGACCGGCATCACCAGGTAAATCGAGGTCAGCATCAGCACCTCGCCGATAAAGCCGAGCAGGTAGAGCAGGCCGGTGGAAAGCCGGTCCAGCGACCAGTCGCGGCCCAGCACCTCGACGTGCCGTTCGCCGATCGCCAGCAGCGCGCCCGAGACCACGGTGACCAGCAGCAGGCCGATGCTGAGCACGGCGATATAGCAATAGGGCAGCAGCGCCGAGACCAGGAAATGCCGGCGCCGGATCGCCACGCGGTGCTCGAAGATGACCGACATGGCGTTTTCCAGCACGGTGAAGGCGAGCGAGCTGAAGAACAGCATGGTGCCGAGCAGCACCCAGCCGATGGTGGCGCGATTGCGCAGGAAGGCGGCCAGCTCGGTGATCAGGGCGCGCGACTGGCCGGGCACGATCCATTCGAGATAGCGCGCCAGCGTCGACAGCAGCGACTCGGGCTCGATCACGTGCGACAACGCGATCACCATCAGGATCAGCAGCGGCACGATCGACAGCAGCGCGTAGTAGGCCACCGCGCCGGCCAGCAGCAGGCCCTGGTTGGCGCGGAACTGCCGCAGCGTGTGCCAGGCAAAGCGTAGCGGGTGGCGCAGCAGGCCGCCGACGCGGGTGTCGGTAAGGTGCATGTCAGGCACCGGAAGTGGCGGTAGACGACATTATGCGGCGCGCTAGGCCGGGTTTGCAGCGGGCGCCTGCGCCACGCCGGCCGCCAGCCGCAGGCAATCCAGCATCGCCGCCACCGCCGTGCGGGAGTCGCCATCCGCGCGCCAGTACATCGACACCGAGCCGAACCCCGCCAGCCGCAGCGGCACGATGCGCAGGACGCCCAGCTCTTCCAGCCGGCGCGCGGTGCGGTGCGAGGCCAGCCCGACCATGTCGCTGTTGTTGAACAGGGTCAGGTTCAGCACGGTGGAATTGCTCTCCACGCAGTCCGCTGGCAGCGCACGCCCGGCGCTGGCGAGCGCGCCTTCGAGCGCATTGCGGATCGGCGTGCCGCGCGGCCAGACCACCCAGCGGTGGCGGTACAGGTCGTCCCACGCCACCTTGCCGCCCTGCAGCAGCGGGTGCCGCGGCCGCGCCACGAAGTGGATCGGCTCCATGTAGAGCGATTCGGTGCGCATCTGCGCATCCTGCAGCTCCGGCGCCGACCGGCCCACCACGATATCCAGCTCGCTGCGCGCGAGCTGGGTCATGAGCCGGTCCATGGTGGTTTCCAGCAGCCGCACGCTGGCGCGGGGCATGCGCTGCATCAGCTGCAGCGCGGCCAGCGGCACGGTGTCCGACGCCGATGCGCCCGAGGTGCCCACCACCACGATGCCGCTGCCGCCGTCGCGCATGGCCTGCAGGTCGTCGCGGGCGGTGTCGAGCTGGGCCTCGATCCGGCGCGCGTGCTCGATCAGCGATTCGCCGTATGGCGTGGGCCTCAGGCCGCGCGCCTGGCGCTCGAACAGCGGCAGGCCGATATCGTCCTCGAGGTCTTTCAGCCACTTGGAAAGCCCGGGCTGGGTGGTGTTCAGCATGGCGGCGGACTGGCTCATGTTGCCGGTCTCGGCCAGGCTCAGCAGCATCTGCAGGTTGCGCAGGCGCAGTCTCTGGGTCCAGTCCATCGGGCGTGACCTATACGGTAAATCGTATCGATAAGATGAAATCTTCATTTCAGATCTTATAGCGCGGCGCGTATAACGACAACACAAGACGGTGCGCAGCAGACAGGCACCCACCCAAAGCGCTCTCGCAAGCCCGCTACCAAGTTACGGAGACAGCATGTCCGAGCACACCCCAGACCCGGCCCGCGTGGCCTACTACGAAGAAATCGGCCGCAGCCACATGACCCCGCTGTGGGAGTCGCTGCACGCCCTGGTGCCGCCGCAGCCACGTCCACAGATCGTTCCCGCCATCTGGAAATACGCGCAGATCCGCCCGCTGGTAATGCAGGCCGGCGGCGTCATCAGCGCCGAGGAGGCGGTCCGGCGCGTGCTGGTGCTGGAGAATCCCGGCATCCCCGGCAAGTCGAGCATCACCTCGACGCTGTACGCCGGCCTGCAACTGATCCTGCCGGGCGAGATCGCGCCCAGCCACCGCCATACGCAGTCGGCGCTGCGCTTTATCGTCGAGGGCAAGGGCGCGTGGACCGCCGTCAACGGCGAGCGCGCCACCATGCATCCCGGCGATTTCATCATCACGCCGTCCTGGACCTGGCATGACCATGGCAACCCTGCGGTCGAGGACGGCGGCGAGCCGGTGGTGTGGCTCGATGGCCTCGACATCCCCATGGTGCAGCAGTTCGACGCTGGCTTCGCCGAGAACTACCCCGAGTCGCAGCAGCCCGTGACTCGCGCCGAAGGCGACAGCTTTGCCCGTTTCGGCCACAACATGGTGCCGGTGCGGCACCGCGTGACCGATCCTACGTCGCCGGTCTTCAGCTACCCGTATGCGCGCTCGCGCGAGGCGCTGGACCAGCTTTACCGCAACGGCGAGCTCGATCCCTGGGACGGCGTCAAGCTGCGCTACGTCAACCCGGCCACCGGCGGCTGGCCGATGCCGACCATCGCCACCTTCATGCAGTACCTGCCGGCGGGCTTCCAGGGCAAGACCTGCCGCAGCACCGACGCCACCGTGTACAGCGTGGTCGAAGGGCGGGGCACGGTGCGCATCGGCGATGCGCAGTTCCAGTTCGAGCCGCGCGACGTGTTCGTGGCGCCGTCGTGGGCGCCGGTGCAGCTCGGCGCGCTGGAAGACGCCGTGCTTTTCAGCTATTCCGACCGGCCGGTGCTGTCCGCGCTGAACCTGCTGCGCGAAGCGCGCACCTGAGCCGGCAGCCCCGGCCAAGGCCGCCGGGCCGGCGCTTACCTGACCCCTCACTGGAAGCCTTACCATGTCCTACGTTTTCACCCCTCCCGCCACCGTTGCCATCCCCGTTGCCGGCAGCGATGAGCGGTTCGCGGTGCGCCGCGTCTACTGCGTCGGCCGCAACTACGCCGCCCACGCCCGCGAAATGGGCTTCGATCCCGAGCGCGAGCCGCCGTTCTTCTTCTGCAAGCCCGACGACGCCATCGTCCCGGTGCAGGCCGGCACCACGCTCGACCTGCCGTACCCCGCGCAGACGCAGAACTATCACTACGAAGCCGAACTGGTGGCCGTGATCGGCAAGGGCGGTTCCGACATCCCGGTGGCGCAGGCGCTCGAGCACGTGTGGGGCTACGCCGTCGGCCTCGACATGACCCGCCGCGACCTGCAGATGAAGATGCGCGAGATGGGCCGCCCGTGGGAAATCGGCAAGGCCTTCGACGCCTCGGCGCCGGTCGGCCCGATCCACCGCGCCAGCGACATCGGCCACCCGCAGCAGGCCGGCATCTGGCTGACGGTCAATGGCGAAACCAGGCAGCGCAGCGACGTCTCGCACCTGATCTGGTCGGTGGCCGAGACCGTGGCCTGCCTGTCGCAGTTCTTCCGGCTGGAACCGGGCGACGTCATCTTCACCGGCACGCCCGAGGGCGTGGGCGCGGTCAGGGCCGGCGACACCATGGTCACAGGCGTCGACGGCCTGGGCGAACTGACCGTGCGCGTGGTCTGAACCCAGCGAACCGAACCATGCAGCTCTACAGTTTCTTCAACAGCTCGACCTCGTACCGGGTGCGCATCGCGCTGGCTCTCAAGGGTTTGCCGTACGACTACCTGGGCGTCAATATCCGCACCGGCCAGCATCGGCACGCGGAATACGTCGACGGCATCAACCCGTCCGCGTCCGTGCCGGCGCTGGTCGATGGCGATTTCACGCTGGGCCAGTCGTTCGCGATCATCGACTACCTGGACGCGCGCCATCCCGAGCCGCGGCTGCTGCCCCAGGATCCGGAGCAGCGCGCGCGCGTGCTGGAGCTGTCGATGCTGGTCGGCTGCGACATCCACCCGCTCAACAACCTGCGCGTGCTGCGCTACCTGCAGGACACGCTGCAGGTCACGCCGGAGCAGAAGGACGCCTGGTACCGACACTGGATCGACCAGGGCATGGCCGGCGTCGAGCGGCTGCTGGCGCGCCACGGCCATGGCAAGTGGTGCTTCGGCAATGCACCCACGCTGGCCGATGTCGCGCTGGTGCCGCAGGTCGCCAACGCGCTGCGCATGGGCTGCCAACTGGATCGCTACCAGCGCGCGATGGCTGTGTTCGCCCACGCCAGCGCCCATCCCGCCTTTGCCCAGGCCGCGGCCGCGCGCCAGCCGGACTACACCGCCTGAGCACCGCCCAGGCAACGCCTGACGCCAGCGGCGCAGGCCAGGAGACAGACATGAACGAGATCCACAACGCGACCGGCAAGGTCCTCATCATCGGCGGCGGCATCGGCGGCCTGGCCGCGGCGCTGGCGCTGGCGCGCCAGGGCATCCGCGTCGAACTGCTGGAGCAGGCCGAGCAGATCGGCGAGATCGGCGCCGGCATCCAGCTGGCCGCCAACGCCTTCGCCGCGCTCGACGCGCTGGGCGTGGGCGAGGCCGCGCGCGGCCGCACCGTCTTCACCGACTTCCTCAGCCTGCGCGATGCGGTCGACACCAGCGTGATCGCGCAGGTCGATGTCGGGCAGGCGTATCGCGAGCGCTTCGGCAATCCCTATGGCGTGATCCACCGCGTCGATATCCACCGGTCCATCCTGGAGGCCGTGCAGGACCATCCGCTGATCACGATGCGCACCAGCACGCGCGTGGAGCAGCTGCTGCAGGACGAGCACGGCGTGACCGTGATCGACCAGCACGGCGAGCACCACCGCGGCAATGCGGTGATCGGCTGCGACGGCGTCAAGTCCGCCATCCGCCAGGCGCTGATCGGCGATGCAGCGCGCGTGACCGGGCACGTGGTCTACCGCGCGGTAGTCGACGTGGCCGACATGCCGCAGGACCTGCAGGTCAACGCACCCGTGGTATGGGCCGGCCCGCACTGCCACCTGGTGCACTACCCGCTGCGCGGCGGCCAGCAGTACAACCTGGTGGTGACCTTCCACAGCCGCGAGCAGGAAAGCTGGGGCGTGCGCGAGGGCAGCAAGGAAGAAGTGCTGTCGTACTTCCAGGGCATCCACCCGCTGCCGCACCAGATGCTGGACCGGCCGACTTCATGGAAACGCTGGGCCACCGCCGACCGCGACCCGGTCGAGCGCTGGAGCTTCGGCCGCGCCACCCTGCTCGGCGATGCCGCGCACCCGATGACGCAATACGTGGCGCAGGGCGCCTGCCAGGCGCTGGAAGATGCCGTCACGCTGGGCGCGGCGGTGCAGGCCGCCGCTGGCGACTACACCGCGGCCTTCAGGCTGTACGAGCAGGCCCGCATCCCGCGCACCGCGCGCGTGCTCTATGCCGCGCGCGACATGGGCCGCGTCTACCACGCCAAAGGCGTCGACCGCCAGGTGCGCAACCGCCTGTGGGCCGGCCGCACCCAGGCGCAGTTCTACGACGCGCTGCAGTGGCTGCACGGCTGGCGCGCCGACCGATGCCTGAGCCCCACGCCCTGGCTGTAAGCCGCTGAGCGCGGCGTTCTTTCCGCGCTGAAAAATATCCTGCATCGAGCTGGCGGCCGACGAAGCCGCCGGCCCTCTCGCGCCCTAAACCTGGCAACCAGGAGGAGACACCATGCCTGCCAGCCAACCGCTCAACGTCACCGCGTTCATCGACCGCCAGCCGCTGTCTGCGTTCCAGCTGACCATCGTCGTACTGTGCTTCCTGATCGTCGCCGTCGACGGCTTCGATACCGCCGCGATCGGCTTTATCGCGCCCGCCATCCGCGCCGAATGGCAGCTGACGCCGGCCCAGCTGGCGCCGCTGTTCGGCGCCGGGCTGGGCGGCCTGATGGCCGGGGCCTTCCTGTTCGGACCGCTGGCGGACCGCTTCGGCCGCAAGAGCGTGCTGGTGCTGTCGGTGCTGTGCTTCGGCGCGGCCAGCCTGGCGTCGGCATGGTCGCCGGACCTGTGGACGCTGGTGCTGCTGCGCTTCGTCACCGGCCTGGGGCTGGGCGGGGCCATGCCCAATGCCATCACCCTGACTTCGGAGTTCTGCCCCGAGAAGCGGCGCTCGTTCCTGGTCACCACCATGTTCTGCGGCTTCACGCTGGGCTCGGCGCTCGGCGGCCTGGCCTCGGCCGGGCTGATCGACGCCTTCGGCTGGCGCTCGGTGCTGGTGGCAGGAGGCGTGCTGCCGCTGCTGCTGGCGGTGGCGCTGGTCTGGCTGCTGCCGGAATCGGTGCGCTACCTGGTGATGACGGGCAAGTCGCGCGAGCGCATCATCGCCACGCTGCAGAAGATCGCCCCGCATGAAGACCTGCGCGGCGCCACCTTCGCCGTCAGCGAGCAGCGCGCCACCAGCTCGCCGGCGCGGCACCTGTTCCGGCCGGCGCTGCTGCGCGGCACGCTGCTGTTCTGGCTGACCTTCTTCATGAGCCTGCTGGTGATCTACCTGCTGTCGAGCTGGCTGCCGACGCTGCTGCGCGGCACCGGCCATTCGCTGCGCACCGCGGCGCTGGTGACGACCATGTTCCAGGTGGGCGGCACGGTCGGCGCGATCGCGCTGGGATGGTTGATGGACCGGTTCAACCCGCACCATGTGCTGGCCACCAGCTATGCGCTGGCGGCGCTGGGCATTGCCGCGGTGGGCAGCGTGGCCGCCGAGCCGGTGGCCGCGGGCGTGGCGGTCTTTGTCGCGGGCCTCTGCATCTCGGGCTCGCAGGTGGGCGCCAATGCCCTGTCGGCCAGCTTCTATCCGACCGACTGCCGCGCCACCGGCGTCAGCTGGGCCAACGGCGTGGGCCGGATGGGCTCGGTGGTGGGTTCGGTCGGCGGCGCGACCATGCTGTCGATGGGCCTGGGCATGCCCGCGTTGTTCGCGTGGATTGGCGTGCCGGCGCTGATTGCCGGGCTGTCGATGTTCTCGCTGGGCGTGGTCAGGCGGGAACGGCCGCAAGCGCGCCTGGCTGTCTGAAGGCGGCCGCTGCGCCGACATTCCCAAGGGTTATGGCTCTATTCCGAACAGAGGATTGTGGCCATGGCAGCAGGCCTGCAACATGGCGCCCGCGGCCTGCCCCGGCAGGCTGGCAACGCATCACAGAAGGCGGCGCGCGTACGGTGCAGCCGCCTCGACGGCCATGGAGACAGCATGCAGGGACAAGCGAAGTCGCGCGGGACGGGGTTCCGGCGCAGTCGGGGGTGGTGGAGGGCGGCGCCGCTGCTGGCGTTGATGGCGGCGCCGGCCGGCGTGGCGCTGGCGCAGGGCGCGGGCCAGCCCGCGGCGGTGGCCGAGAGCGAAGTCATGCAGGGCTTCCCGCCGTCGCCGCAGCACCAGGTCAGTCGCGGCACCGGCCTGCGCCCGCCTTATATGCGCTGGGCCTTCCGGCATGCGCGCGAGATCTCGCCGACGGTCGGCATCCGCCATGCGAGCCAGCCGCTGGCGTTGCCGGGCCAGTCGGCGCCGGCGCTGGACGCGGTCAGCTTTACTGTCGCGGGCCAGACCGTGCGGGTGGCGGACTACCTGCGCGACACCCACACCGATGGCTTTATCGTGCTGCACCAGGGCCGCATCGTGTACGAGCGCTACCTGGCCGGCATCGGCCCGCACCAGCCGCATATCTGGGCGTCGATGACCAAGTCCGTGACCGGGCTGCTGGCGGCGATGCTGGTCGAGGAGGGCAAGCTCGATCCGCACGCGCGGCTGGCGCAGTATGTGCCCGAGCTGGCCGGCAATCCGTTCGGCGAGGCCACGGTGCAGCAGAACCTGGACATGGAGGTGCCGGTCGGCTATCCGCAGGCGCTGCCGCCCGACCTGGGACTGTTCGGCGCGGTGGGCATCGTGCCGCGCAAGGCGGATGCGCCCGACACCATCTATGACTTCCTCAAGGTCGTGCATGCCACCGGCACCGCTGGCGAGGGCCCGGACGGCGGCGTCTGGTATTACCAGAACGGCTCGCCGGAAGCGGTGGCGTGGGCGCTGCGCCGCATCACCGGCAAGCGCTGGGCGGAACTGGTCACCGAGCGGCTGTGGTCGCGCTTCGCCGATGACGATGCCTACACCCAGGTCGACCGTCAGGGCACAGAAATGGCCAGCGGCGGCATGAACTCGACGCTGCGCGATGCCGCCCGCTTTGCCGAGACCGTGCGCCGCGCCGCGGCCGGCGATGCCACGCTCGGCATTTCGCCCAAGGCGGTGCGGATCGCGCTGCAGCCGGCCAGCAACCAGGCCCGCTTCGCGCGCGGCAATACCACCGCCGGGCGTGACGGCTATGGCTACCGCAACTACTGGTTCCAGCGCAACGACGGCGACGGCAGCATCGAGGCCAGCGGCCGCTTCGGCCAGAAGCTCTACATCAATCCCGCCAGGGGGCTGACCGTGGTGAAGTTCTCCGCCAGCCCCGACGGCGCGGCGCGCGCCACCAGCGCCGCCGCCGTGCGCAAGCGCGACGACCCGGCGCGCGCGCTGGAATCCGCCGAGGCCATGGTGGCCGCGGCGCACGCCATCGTCGCCGCGGCCAGCCGCTGAGCCGCGCCCGGCTCGGACAAGCTCGCCCTGGCTCAGGCCAGCGGCAGCTTCAGCACCTGCTCGGTGGTCAGGATGTCGCCGAAGGTGTCGTCGAGCGCGGCCAGCGCGGCGCGGTGCAGGTCCTGGTGCGCCACCGTGCCGGCCGCGGTATCGAGGTCGCGCGTGGCGCAGGCGTCCGCCGCGACGATCACGCCGTATCCCAGCGGCACCGCGTCGCGCGCCGCGCCGGTGACGCAGGCGTGGGTCATCAGCCCGGTGATGATCAGGGTCTTGATGCCGGCCGCCTTCAGGCGCTGGTCCAGGTCGGTGGTCGTGAAGGCGCTGACCGAGGTCTTTTGCACCACGGTGTGGTGCGGCGCCGGCTGCAGGTCGCCGTGGAAGGCCACGGTGGCGCCGTGTTGGGCGAACACCGGGCTGCCGGCGGGGGTGACGTGCTGGATGTGGAACACGGGCATGCCGGCCGCATCAGCGTGGTCGACCAGGCGCCGGGCGTTGCCCAGGGCGGCCGGGCCGTCGGGGATCGGCAGCTTGCCGCTGAAATACTCGTTCTGGAAATCGATCACCAGCACGGCGGTGCTGGCGGCTTCGATCGCGGTGCGGGCCGGCGCGCCGGCGATGGTGCGCAGGGTCGGGTGGTGCATGATGGTCCTCGTCGACAGGGAAGTAGGTGGACGGCGCCAGTGGCGGCCGCTGAGTTCGCCGCAGGCGCGGCATGGAGCGTAGTTTCCGGCGCCGCCGGCAGCGCCGGAAGTGGCCCGATGGACAACATCCGATAGAATCGGGCCAAGCTTTGTCAGCCACCAATTTGCCCCCAGCCCGGTCCCCACCCAGCGAGATTGCGATGCACACCGTCGCGGTGATTGCCTTCGAAGGCATCAGCCCCTTCCACCTGTCCGTACCCTGCATCGTCTTTGGCGACGACCTCGACCGCCTGGGCGTGCCGCGTTACCGTTTGCTGATCTGCGGCGAGGCGCCGGGGTTGATTGCCACCATGTCGGGATTCCGCATCGAGGTGGAACACGACCTGTCGGTGCTGGAGCAGGCCGATACCGTGATCATGCCGGCGTGGCGGGATCCGGGCGAGCGTGCCCCGCAGGCCCTGCTCGATGCGCTGCGGGCCGCCAGCGCGCGCGGCGCGCGTATTGCCGGCTTGTGCCTGGGCACCTTCGTGGTGGCCGAGGCCGGCCTGCTGGACGGCCGCACCGCGGCCACGCACTGGGCCTGGGCCGACGATTTCGCGCAGCGCTATCCGCGCGTGCGGCTCGACCGCGATTCGCTCTATATCGACGATGGCGCGATCCTGACCTCGGCCGGCACCGCCGCCGCGCTCGACTGCTGCCTGCACCTGGTGCGGCGCGACCATGGCGCCGAAGTCGCCAACCGCGTGGCGCGCCGCATGGTGGTGGCGCCGCACCGGCACGGCGGCCAGGCGCAATACATCGAGCAACCGCTGCCGCGCGCGGACGGCGCCGACCGGCTCAGCCTGGCGCTGGACTGGGCCATCGCGCACCTGGCCGAGCCGCTGACGCTCGATACGCTGGCCGAGAGGGCCGGCATGAGCCGGCGCAATTTCACGCGGCGCTTCAAGGAGAAGACCGGCACCACCGTCACGCAGTGGCTGCTGAACCACCGCCTGACCGCGGCGCGGCGCCTGCTGGAGACGACCGACAAGGGCGTCGACCTGGTGGCCGGGCTGGTCGGGTTCGGCTCGGCCGTTTCGCTGCGCCAGCACTTCACCCGGGCGCTTGCGGTATCGCCGTCGGCGTATCGCAAGCAGTTCGGCACCGCGCTGCCCTGCAGCGAACTCAGGTAACCTTCATCAGCGACGAGGCTACGGTGCGGATCTCGTCGAAATTGGTGATCAGTCAGAAGCTGAGCAGAAACATGCCGACCTGGAACAAGCCCTGGTACCGATCAAACAGGAACAGGAAGGGCGCTGCAATCCGCGCGCGCAACGGCGGCCGGGTCAGCGCCAGGCAGGTCAGCACGCCCAGCAGCGCGCCCGCGATCACGTCGGTCGGGTAATGCAGTCCGACAAAGATGCGGGCCATGCAGATCAGCAGCAGGGCATACGCCAGCGCCAGCAGGCCAAGCCACCGGGCGGCGACCATGACGCCGGCGGCTACCGCGCACCACATCATCGCGTGATCGCTGGGAAATGAGCTCCAAGTTCGCATGCCATCGTCCGAGGCCAGCAGAAAGCGCAGGCCGACATCCGAATTGGCCATGGGCCGCACGCGAAATGGCAGCCAGTCCGCCAGGAAGCGGCCCAATACCAGCGCGCAGAACGCGGCGATCACGGTCGCGGTGACGATTTCCCGATCACGCTGCTTGTCCGTGCCGTCGCGAAACCAGATCCACCACAGCAGCGTCACCATGGGCAGGCCGCGCAGCATGTAGAACTGCGTAAAGGCCAGCACTCCGCGGTCGAGGAAGGGCCAGCGGAAGGAGAACTGGTTGAGCCAGTGAATGATGCTGCTGTCAAAGGCGTTCATTCCCCCCTCCCGGGGCATGGTGACCCACGATCACTTATTTTTATATCGGCAGAGTATAGGCAGGGATGAGTGCTCGTCCACGAGGGGACGTGGGGCTTCGGTTGGTTGAAGCACGTAACGGGTCGTGCAGGGATGGTCATGGCGCACGCCAGGGCGGCTGCGTCGCTGCCGCCCGGCGCGCCATTGGAGCAGCCTGTTTAGTGGCTGTCGTGCCGGCGGGAGCCGCCGAACAGCCGCGCGCCCAGCACCACGCCGATCCCCAGCGCCATCGCCAGCGCGCGCACGGGGTTGGCATGGACGAACGATTCGGTGCGCTCCAGGCCGGTTTCCCACTCGGTCTTGACGCGCCCGGTCATGCGCCGGGCAACGTCCTTCGACTTTGCCGCGATTTCGGTCGCCGCGCTGCCCGACCTGGCGGCGAGTTCGACGAACTCCGCCTTGGCTTGTTCGAGGTTATCGCCGGTCAGGGTGGGCAGGCGTTCGAGCAGCCGGTCGAGCTCGCGCGCCAGGTCCTGCGATGCCGGCGATCGTGCCGACGTATCTTTCCACGCCGCGCCGGTGCGAGTGTCCGAACCCGATACCGAAGACATGCGCGTGTCCTGCTGGCGCAGGCCCGACGTGCTGGTGGGCGTGCTTGTCGTTTCCATCTGTTCCATGGTGCGCCTCCGCGTTGAAGTATCCGTGGCACACCGGGCCAACCCGGCGCGCCACGGCAGGGCGGTGCACCTTTCGTGCCGGGCGCCGGTCTGCAGCGTGAACGCCTCTGCGCCATGCTGGACGTGGCGCCGGCGCGGCTCGTCGACGGCGCACTCTCACACGGCATTACAAAGTCAGGCAGATTTGCGCGCCGGGATTGCGCCGCCGGACCCGCCAGCGCGGGACGGCGCGGCGCACGGGATGGTCGGAGCGCACAAAACCGCGCTGCGCGGCCTGGCATGGCGGTTGCGTCAGCAAGGGTGTCGTACTCTGCAAGCAGGAGGGCATCATGGCACATCAAATTCCACGGCCCGAGGAAGGGCCGCACGTACCTGAGGTGCCGCCGGCCGATCCTTCGCGCAAGAGCGAAGAGCAACTTCCTCCCCGGCACGACAACGATCTCGGCAAGCCACCGCGGCAGCCGGGACAGGAGGATCTGCGCCGCCAATCGTCCTGGTCCATGCAGCAATAGCATCGCGGCACCAGCGAGCAAAGCCATAGCGTCTATGCTGGACCGGTGTGCGACACGCCGCAGGGCGTGAGCGTGGAGCGTGCCGACCGGCGCGCCACATCGCCCACACAGTACCTGAGGAGGCATGTCGATGCGTGTCATGGTGATCGTCAAGGCAACCAGCGAGTCGGAAGCCGGCACGATGCCCGGTACCGAGCTGCTGGCAGCGATGGGCAACTTCAATGAAGAACTGGTCAAGGCCGGCATCATGCTGGCGGGCGAGGGCCTGCAGCCCAGCGCGAAGGGCAAGCGCGTGCGCTTTGCGGGCAGCCAGCGCACCGTGACCGATGGGCCTTTTGCACGGCCCGAGGAACTGGTTGCCGGATTCTGGCTGTGGCAGGTCAGGTCGATGGACGAGGCCGTGGAATGGGTCAAGCGCTGCCCCAATCCCATGGAAGGCGAATCCGACATCGAGATCCGGCCCTTGTTCGAGCTGGAGGATTTCGGCGCCGAACTGACGCCGGAGCTGCGCGAGCAGGAGGAGCGGCTGCGCGAGGAGGCCGCGCGCGCGGCGAAGTCGCAGGGCTAGCTTGGCGTTGCTCGGGAGAGACGGCGGTTCACGTGCGTATGGGACCGCCGTTTGTGCCGGATCGGGCGCTGTCATCCCCGCATCCGGCAGTCTGTCGGGCGGCGGTCCCACGCGCGACCATCGCAACCACCACCAGCATGGCAAGCGATGTCCGGCCACGAACGGCGACAAAAGTTTTTCCTAATTCACCTGCACAAACTTTTCAACTCGGCAGCCGTTGCCGGAATCTATAGTTTGTCAGGGCAAGACGTGATTGCTGAAGCTTTTCCAGGCCTGGCGCGGAGATGGCGCGGACGGCATGCTGGAAGTTGAGCCCCCATAAAGGCGCCCGGCGACGGGGGCAAGGGAGACGGCCATGGAGGGGCGGGGAATGCGTCTGTGGCGCCGGATCGGCGCCGGCCTGTGCGCGGGCCTGGCATGGCTGGCGCTCAATGTCCAGGCGCAGAATGCGCCAGCGCAAGCGGCACCGTTCAAGCCGGAAGAACTTGAGGCGCTGGTCGCGCCCATCGCCCTCTATCCCGATTCCGTGCTGTCCCAGGTGCTGATGGCCTCCACCTATCCGCTCGAGATCGTGCAGGCGGCACGCTGGGTCAAGGCCAATCCCAAGGTGAAGGGCGACGCCGCGCTGAAGGCGGTCGAGAGCCAGCCGTGGGATGTCAGCGTCAAGTCGCTGGTGGCTTTCCCGCAGGTGCTGGAGCCGATGAGCGACAAGCTGGACTGGACGCAGAAGCTGGGCGACGCCTTCATCGGCCAGGAGAAGGAAGTGCTCGATGCCGTGCAGCGGCTGCGGGCGCGCGCGCAGCAATCCGGCAATCTCAAGTCGAACGAGCAGCAAAAGGTCATTGTCGAACCGGCGCCGGCGACCGCGGCACAGCCAGCGCAGGGGGCGGCGCCGGCGCAGACCATCGTGCGGATCGAGCCGGCGAACCCCGAAGTCATCTACGTCCCGGCCTACAACCCGACAGTGGTGTACGGCGCCTGGAGCTATCCTTCCTATCCGCCGTATTACTGGCCGCCTTATCCCGCTTACTATCCCGGCGCCGCGCTGATGACCGGCTTTGCCTGGGGCGTCGGCCTGGCCGCTGCGGGCGCCATTTTCGGCAACTGCAACTGGGGCGGGGGCGACGTCAACATCAACGTCAACAAGGCCGCGAATATCGACCGCAATTTCGACCGTACCAAGGTGCAGGGCGGAGGCAAGTGGCAGCACGATGCCTCGCACCGCAAAGGGGTGTCGTACCGGGATAACGCAACCAGCGAGCGGTTTGGCGGGCGTGATGCGGCTGCCGCCAACCGCCGCAACGAATTCCGCGGCCGCGAGGGCGGCGTGTCCGACCGCATGGCCGGCGGGGATCGAGGCGACCGCGGCGGGGTTGGCGACCGCGGCGGGTAGGCGACCGTGGCGGGGTTGGCGACCGTGGCGGGGTTGGTGACCGCGGCGGCGTTGGCGATCGCGGCGGGGTTGGTGACCGTGGTGGGGTTGGTGACCGTGGCGGGGTTGGTGACCGTGGCGGAGTCGGCGACCGTGGCGGCGTCGGCGATCGTGCCGGCGTGTCGGACCGGTCCGCCGGCGGTGGCCGCGACAACGCATTCCAGGGTGTAGGCGGCGGCGGTGCGAGCGCGCAGCGCGATTTCGACCGCGGCCGTGCCAGCACGCAGTCGGCCTCGTTCCGCGACGGTGGCGGTCAGCGTGGCGGCGGTGGCTTCAGTGGCGGCGGCGGCCAAGGTGGCGGTGGCTTCAGCGGCGGCGGCGGCCGCGGCGGCGGGGGCTTCGGCGGTGGCCGCGGTGGTGGTGGCGGCCGTGGTGGCGGACGGCGTTGATCAGGGGACAGCGATATGCAGCGCACGCAACCATCGGGCCTGACGTGGCCCTGCCGCAAGGCGTTGTCCCTGGTCGGGGTGCTGCTCGCCCTGGCGGCGGCGCCGGCTTTGGCGCAGAAGAATTTCGCTACGCCCGAGGCGGCAATGAACGCGTTCGGCGAAGCAGTCGCCACCAGCGACGACGCTGCCATGAAGTCCTTGCTCGGCGCCCGCTATAACGACCTGATCCCGCCGGTCGGCGCCGAGATCCGCTACCGGTTCCTGGAGGCGTGGCACCAGTCGCACTCGATTCGCGCCGACGGCCCCGACCGCGCGCGCATTGCCGCGGGCAAAGACGGCTGGACCATGCCGGTTCCGCTGGTAAAGACCGCGAAAGGCTGGCATTTCGATACGCGTGCCGGCGTCGAGGAAATGCGTTTGCGCCGCATCGGCCGCAACGAACTGTCGGTGATGCAGACCCTGCTGGCGGTGCGCGACGCGCAGTACGAGTATGCGCAGCTGATGCGCCAGGACCGCGGCGTGACGGCCTACGCATCGAAGCTGGTCAGCTCGCCCGGCAAGAACGACGGCCTGTACTGGCCAACCAAGCCGGGCGAGCCGGAAAGTCCGCTCGGGCCCGCTTTTCTCAGCGCCGAGCAGCGCAGCACGCCGGGCGGGGGCTACCATGGCTATCGCTATCGGCTGCTGACGTCGCAGGGTTCGCATGCGCCCGGCGGCAAGTATGACTACGTCGTCGACGGCAAGCTCTTTGGCGGGTTTGCCGTGATCGCGTGGCCGCTGCGGTACGGCGATACCGGCGTCAAGAGCTTCATGGTGAGCCACGACGGCCGCGTCTACGAGCGCGACCTGGGCCCCGACAGCGCGGCGAGGGCCGGCGCGATCCGGTCGTTCGACCCCGGCCCGGGGTGGACCGAGGTCAAGCCTTGACGCCGGCGCACCGGCAGGTGGACCGATGACGCCTTGGCCCGCCGTTACCGTGGATTGTGTTCCCCCACCTCGGCCACGAAATCCTCCCCCTGCGGCAACCCCAATGAAAACCTGACCGGAAAATCCACCGCGATCCCGCCTTCCGCGGGCATCCGCCGCACCATCTGCCGCGCCTGCACATGCGGGTCTTCAAACAGCGCCCTGGCCCCGAGCACCGGCGAGAACGGGATATCCAGCGGGGCGAAGAAGATCTCCCAGTCGGCAAGGTCGCGGGTGCGGAACACCGCCGCCATCAGGTCATTGACTTCGAGCTTGTGCCCGGCGCGTCCGGCGCGCGTGGCAAAGCGCGGATCGCGCAGCGCCGGGAATGCGTCGCCCAGCGCTTCGCACAGGTTGATCCAGAACTTGTTCTCCAGGATGCCCATCGCCAGGTGGCGGCCGTCGCGGGTTTCGAAGAGGTCGTTCTCCGGCATCACGGTCGGCGCTGCCTGTGGCGACTCCTCGTGCTCTCGCGCCGCCCATGCGCCATGCGCGGTCCACGACAGGATCGCGTCATGGATCGAGACATCCAGATGCTGCCCCCGCCCGTGCTGGCGCGCGCTCATGATGGCGACGGCCAGCGACAACGCCGCGTAGCCTGAGGCCGCATAGTCCGAGACCCGCACGCGCGGGCGCGAGACCGCATCGTGCACCTGCACCGGCGTGGCCCAGTACCCCGCCAGCGCCAGGTAGTTCAGGTCATGCCCGGCGTGGCTGGCGTACGGCCCGGTCTGGCCGAAGCCCGAGACCGAACACAGCACGATGGCCGGATTGACCGCCGCCAGCGCGTCATAGCCCAATCCCAGCCGCGCCATCACGCCCGGGCGGAAGCCTTCGACCACGGCGTCGGCATTGCGCACCAGATCCAGGAACGCCGCGCGGCCTGCGTCGGTCTTCAGGTCCAGCGCCACCGAGCGCTTGCCGCGGTTGAACTGCGCATACACATGCGCGCCCAGCTGGCGCGCGGTGTCGCCGCTGCCGGGCTGCTCGACCTTGATCACATCCGCGCCCAACTGGCGCAGCAGGCTGCAGGCGTGCGGACCGGGCAGCAACTGGCTGACGTCGAGGATGGTGACGTCCTTCAGGCAAGACCATGCTGGCTTCATGCGGAACCTCTGGGGAAAGGGAGAAAACACAAGCGCCGCACGCGCGGGGCGGCGTGCGGCGCAGGGAGCGGGGCGGTTGTATCAGCCCAGGTCGCCGGTCATGCCGATCGACTTCATCAGGTCGCCATAGCGCGCGTTGTCGCTGGCCACCATGGTGCCGAACTGCGCCGGCGAGGCACTGCGGCGCAGCTCGCCGGCATTGGCCTTGAGCTGGGCGTCGAACACGCCGGCGGTCTGCAGCGCGCGTACCGCGGCGTGGAGCTTCTGCGCCAGCTCGGGCGGGAAGTTGGCCGGCGCGAACAGGCCGCTCCAGTTGTCGATGACAAAGCCTGGCGGCAGTGCTTCGGCCATGGTCGGCACGTCGGGGAAGTAGGGCGAACGGGCGGCGGCGGTGACCGCCAGCACCCGGACCTGGTTGTTGCGCACATACTGCGTCGCGGTGCCCAGCACCGGCATGCCGAACTGGGTCTGTCCGGTCAGCATCGAGGTGATGATTTCCGGCGCGCCCTTGTAGGGAATGTGGACCGCGTCGCAGCCGGTCTGGTGCAGCATGGTCTCCACCGCCAGGTGGGCGATGCTGCCCTTGCCACCGGAGCCGTAGTTGAACTTGCCCGGCTCCTTCTTCATCGCCGCGACCAGTTCGGCCGCGCTCTTGTAGGGCGAGGACACCGGCACCACCAGCGCCGACGGCCCGCCCGACAACGCCGTGATCGGGGTGAAGTCATGGGTCGGGTCGTACGGCATCTTGCGGTACATGTGCACGTTGATGACGTGCGAGTTGGCCAGGATGCCCAGCGTGTAGCCATCGGGCGCGGCGCGTCGCAGCGCGCCGGCGCCGATGATGCCGCCGGCGCCCGGCATGTTCTCGACCACCAGCGGCTGGCCGAGCTTCTTGCCAAGTTCCGCCGACAGCGTGCGGGCCGTGCTGTCGGGGGTGCTGCCGGCGATAAACGGCACGATCAGCCGGATCGGGCGGTTGGGGTAGGTCGATGCGGCGCTGGCGGCGCGGGCCGGCAGCAGCAGGCTGCCCAGCGCGGCGGCGCCGGCGGTGGCAAGCCAGTTTCGGCGGTTCATGCTTGGTCTCCGTGGTCTTGTCGTATGGTGCTGTGGCCGGGATCCGGATGCCGGCGGCGACCGCGCCGCCGGCACGGTCAGGCCTTCTGCTGCAGCGGTTCCAGGATAGCCCGCGCGATGGTGTTGCGCTGGATCTCGCTGGTGCCGGTGAAGATGCGGAACATGCGCAGCTTGCGGAAGGTCTGCTCGACCGGATGGCCGCGCGTGACGCCGACATTGCCGTGGATCTGCACGGCCTTGTCCGCCACCTCGAAGCAGCGCTCCGAGACAAAGAGCTTGCACGCCGCGGCCTTCATGCGCAGGTCGGCGCCGGCGTCGGCCAGCGCCGCGGTGTGCGCGATCATGCTTTCGCAGGCCCACAGCGCCGCCGCCATGTCGGCCAGCATATGCTGGATCGCCTGGAAGCGCGCGATCGGTCCGCCGAACTGGCGGCGCTGGCCGGCATACTCCACCGACGACTCAAAGGCCCGCGTGGCCAGCCCGAGCATGCTGGGGCAGTGCAGCAGGCGGTTCACGTTGATGCGCGACATGCCCAGCCTGAAGCCGTTGCCTTCGCCGCCGAAGATGTTGGCGCGCGGCACGCGCACGTTGTCGAAGCGGATGTCGCCGTCGATATGCTGGCCGGACATCGGCACGTACTCGTTGGTGACGGTCACGCCGGGCAGGTCCAGATCGACCAGCACCGCGGTGATTGCCGGCGGCGTGGCGCTGGCATCGGTCACGCACATGACGATGGCGAA
The DNA here is from genome assembly GCF_900250115.1 of Cupriavidus taiwanensis. Taxonomy (NCBI): domain Bacteria; kingdom Pseudomonadati; phylum Pseudomonadota; class Betaproteobacteria; order Burkholderiales; family Burkholderiaceae; genus Cupriavidus; species Cupriavidus taiwanensis. Next base: position 915,278 of record NZ_LT984804.1, read on the forward strand.
GTCGGCGAACGGCGCGCCGCTGATGTAGTGCTTGCCGCCGTTGATCACCAGCTCATCGCCGTCGGCGATGGCCGAGGTCCTGATGCTTTGCGCATCGGAGCCGGAATGCGTTTCCGTGAGCGCGAAGCAGGTCGATTTCTCGCCGCGGATCACCGGCTTGAAATACCGCTCGAGCTGCTCCGGGGTCGCGTATTTCAGCATGTTGCCCACGCGCGGCGGGCCGCCCAGGTCGCCCAGCACGTGCGCGGCCAGGGTCGAGCCGCTGGCGGCCAGGTCGGCCTTGAGTGCGCATTGCTCCTGGATGTTCAGGCCCTTGCCGCCGAGCGCGGTGGGCAGGCAGGCGGCGTAGAAGCCCAGCTCGCTGGAGCGGCGCCAGACCTGGCGCAGGGTCTCGCGCGGCCACGGGTCCTCGGAACCCAGGCCGAGTTCCCGTTCGAGCGGGCGCAGCTCCTCATCGATAAAGCGGCGGATGCCGGCGCGGGTTTCCAGCAGGACGGGGTTGGTCAGGTGATCGAACATGGCGGTTTCCTCGGTGCGCTTGCGGGCTCAGTTGACGCGGCGTCCGACGCCTTGCCAGTAGCGTTCGCGCACGATCTTGCGGGCCAGCTTGCCGCTGGCGTTCTTGGGCAGCTCGGCGACGAAGTCGACCGAGCGCGGCGACTTGTAGTCGGCGATGCGCTCGCGGCAGTGCGCGATCAGCTGCTGAGCGGTGGTCTCGCGCCCGGGGCGCAGCGTGACCACGGCCTTGACGCTTTCGCCCCAGGTGTCGTCGGGCACGCTGATGACGCAGGCCTCCAGCACGTCGGGATGCTGGTATAGCGTGGCCTCGACCTCGGTCGGGTAGACGTTGAAGCCGCCGGAGATGATCATGTCCTTCTTGCGGTCGACCAGGTACAGGTAGCCGGCCTCGTCCACGCGCGCCATGTCGCCGGTATGCAGCCAGCCGTCGACCAGGGTCTCGCGCGTCAGCGCGGGTTCGTTCCAGTAGCCATGGAACACGTCTTCGCCGCGGATCACCAGTTCGCCGATCTCGCCCAGGGCCACTTCCTTGCCGTGCTCGTCGACCACGCGCACTTCGGTCTCGCCCAGCGCGCGGCCGCACGAGGCCAGGCGCTCGGGATGGTTGGCGATGGCCTCGGCATGGTCGCTGGTGGACAGCCGCGTGACGCCGGAGGTCGATTCGCTGGCGCCATAGCCCTGCGACAGGATCGGGCCGATGCGCTCCCAGGCCTCGCGGATGCGAGCCGGCGCCATCGGCGCGGCGCCGTAGGCCAGCGTCTTCAGGCTCGACAGGTCGGCCTGCGCCAGCGTGGGCTCGGCCAGCAGCATGTTGATCATGGCCGGCACCATGAACACATGGGTGATGCGCAGGCGCGCGACTTCGGCGAGGAAGTGCGCCGGCTCGAATTTCTCGAACAGCACCAGCGTCGCGCCCACGTACAGGTAAGGCTGCATCAGCATGCCGGAGGCGTGCGTGACCGGGCCGATCAGCGCCAGCCGGTCGCCGGGGCGGGCGGGGCGGTCCATGCCGGACACCACCTTGCGCAGCGCCGCGATGCGGTTGCCGTAGCTCTGCATGGCGGCCTTGATCTTGCCGGTGGAGCCCGACGAGAAATGCAGCACGGCCAGGTCGTCGGCCGCCGGGGTGATGTCGGGCGCGGTGGTGCCGGCATTGGCCAGCAGCGCCTCGTATTCGACATAGCCGGCGGGCGCCGCGCCGATGGCGATAAAGGTCTCGATGCTGCCGAAGCCGGCCGTGGCCCGGTCGTAGCCGGTATAGCCCGGGCCGGCGATCAGCACGCGCGGAGTGCAGTTCTCGACCACGTCGCTGGCCTCGGCCGCGGTGAAGCGCGGGTTGAGCGCGGCCTTGACCAGGCCGGCCTTGTACAGCGCGCATTCCAGTTCCACCAGCTCCGGCCGGTTGCGCGACTGCACCGCGACGCGGTCGCCCGGACGCAGGCCCAGCGCCAGCAGCGCATTGGCCAGCCGCGTCGAGCGTTGGTCCAGCTGGCGATAGGTCACCACCTGGTCCTGGTAGAGGATGGCGGGCTGGTCGCCCCAGTAGCGCGCGGCGCGGCGCAGGAAATACGCGAAACCCATGCTGTCTCCGTGAAGGCTGAGTGATATTGCCGCACGCTCGGTGGTGTGCTGGTGCGCTGTAGTCTGTAAGATGGCGGGCATCACCACAATGACGCGATGGCTATAAAGCCATAACCGTCGGGAATGTGAGGCAATGGAGACGCGGGATATCGAGTACATCCTCGCCGTGGCGGCGCACGGTGGCATCGGCCGGGCCGCCGAGGCGCTGGGCATCAGCCAGCCGGCGCTGACCAAGGCGGTGCAACGGGTGGAAACGCAGGCGGGGCTGCCGTTGTTCGAGCGCACCGCCAACGGCATGGCCGCCACCTATGCCGGCACCCGCTTCCTCGAGCGCGCGCAGCGCATCCAGCTGGAGTACCAGGACGGCATCAAGGAGATGCTGGGCATCCGCACCGGCGAGCAGGGCATCCTGCGCGTCGGCTATTCACCGTCGATCCCGGGCGACGTGGTCCTCGGTGCGTGCCAGCAGCTGGTGCGCGAGCGCCCGGTGGCGCGGCTGCGCCTGCGCCGCCGGCTCGCGCGCGACCTGCTGGACCTGCTCGCGGCCGGGGAGCTGGACATGGCGGTGGCGCCCACGCCGTCCGGCGCGCTGGCGGACACCTTCGCGGTGCAGCCGCTGTTCGACGACCGGCTGGTGGTGGTGGCCGACCAGGGCCACGCGCTGCTGCGGCGGCGCAAGCTGCGGCTGGCCGACCTCGCCGACCAGGAATGGCTGCTGCCGGAGCGGCATATCACGCTGCGCCAGCAGGTCGACGCGGCGTTCCGCCAGCGCGGGCTGCCGGAGCCGCAGCCGCGCATCGAGATCGACTTCGGCAGCAGCTCGCTGTTCGCGCTGATGCAGGGCACGCAGATGCTGAGCATTGCCAACGCCGGCGGCGAGGCCATGCAGCGCGGCCTGCGCGTGCTGCCGCTGGGCATGGAGGAACTGGACCTGCGCCGGCGCATCGGCGTGGTTACGCGCGCCGGCGCCTACCTGTCGCCGCTGGCGCAGCGCCTGACGGGGCTGCTGCGCGAGCATAGCGGCTAGCGCGGCGCGCCTACTGCAGCGGAATCCTCGCCACGGCCGCGAGCCGCTTCCAGCGCTCGATCTCGTCCTTCTGGTACTGCCGCATCTCGGCCGGCGACGACAGGATCAGCCTGGTCGACTGGCGTGTGTAGTACTCGCGCACATCCGCGGCATTGCCCGCCTGCGTGAACAGGTCCTGCAGCCGTTTCACCACCGCCGGCGGCGTCCTCGCCGAGACCGCTGCCGCGACCCAGTTGTAGGCGAGGAAGTCCGGCAGGCCGGCCTCGGCGATGGAGGGCACGTCGGGCAGCAGCGGCGAGCGCTGCGGCGCGGTGTACGCCAGCGCGCGCACCTTGCCGCTGCGCGCCAGCTCGATCGCGCCGGTGGCGTCGACCACGGCGAAATCGACATTGGCCGCCAACACGCCATTGATGGCATCGCCGGCCCCCTTGTACGGCACCGCCGTGGTCTTGATGCGGGCCAGTTCGTTGAGCCATTCCGAATACAGCGTGTACGAGATCGAGCCCGAGCCGTAGTTCAGCGCGCCCGGACGCTTGCGCGCGTCGTCCAGCAGTTCGGCCAGCGTGCGGTAGGGCGAGCCGGCCGGCACGATGATCACGCACGGGCCGCGCGACAGCAGCGTGATCGGGGCAAAGTCGGTGAGCGGGTCATACGGCAGCTTGCGGAAGGTGGCGGCATTGGTCGACAGCGTGGAATTGCTGCCGATAAAGACGGTGTAGCCGTCGGCCGGCGCGTTCAGCGCGGTCTGCACGCCGATAAAGCCGTTGCCGCCAGGCTTGTTTTCGACCACCACGCCCTGTCCGGTCAGCTCGCCGATCTTCTTGGCGAACATGCGCGCGGTGGTGTCGGTGCCGCTGCCCGAAGGGAACGGCACGATGAAGCGCAGCGGCCGCGACGGGAAGGCGTCGGCCTCGGCGGCATGCGCCGGCGTGGCAGCGCCCAGCAGCGCCAGCGCGGCCGGAAAAAGTCCGAGGAAGCGGCGGCGGGAACGTAAAGCCTGTTGCATGGTGGTCTCCTGACGGTGGAATGCCCGGCGTGTCTCCGCCGGTGCAAGGGATCGATGCGGGCCTAACGGCGCAGGCCGAGCAGGTCGCGCGCGACGACCCAGCGGTGCACTTCGCTGGGTCCTTCGTAGATGCGCATCAGCCGGGTCTCGTTGGCCATCTGCTGCAGTGGCAGCTCCTTGGTCATGCCCATCGCGCCGAAGGTCTGCATGGCGTGGTCGATCACGTCCCAGGCCATTTCGGTGGCGAACACCTTGATCATCGACACCTGCGTGCGGGCTTCTTCTCCGGCGTCGATGCGGCTCGCGGCTTCGTAGGTCATCAGGCGGCAGGCGTGGATGCGCGTGGCGGCGTCGGCCACCCACCACTGGATCGCCTGGCGCTGCGCCAGCGGCGCGCCGAAGGTCTGCCGCTGCGGCGCGTATTCGCAGATCATGTCGAGCGCGCGCTGGGCGCGCCCGACGCACCACGCCGCCATCTGCACCCGGCGCGTCGACAGCCGCGCCTGCATCGGCGCGAAGCCCTGGCCTTCGGTGCCCAGCAACTGCGTGGCGGGAACGCGGCAGTCTTCCAGCACCACTTCATAGGTGGAATGGCCGCCGATCATCGGGATACGGCGCTCCACGCGCAGGCCGGGCGTGCCGCGCTCGACGATAAAGGCGGAGATGCCGCCGCGCGCGCCGCGGGCCTTGTCGGTCACGGCCATGACGATGGTCCAGTCGGCGCGCGCCGCGCGGCTGATCCAGATCTTGCGGCCGTTCAACACCCAGTGCTCGCCATCGCGTTCGGCGCGGGTGGTCATCATGGCCGGGTCGCCGCCGGCGCCGGGCTCGGAAATGGCAATGGCCGATACGGTCTCGCCGCGCGCGTACGGGTCCAGGTAGCGCTCACGCTGGGCGTCGTTTGCGGTCAGCATCAGCATGCGCAGATTGGGCGAGTCCGGCGGCAGGTCGTAGGGCGTGATGGTCTTGCCGAGTTCTTCGTTGACGCCGACCATCGCCACCGCGGGCAGGTCGGCGCCGCCCATTTCGGCTGGAGCATCCAGCCCCCACAGGCCAAGCTCGCGCGACAGGCCGTCGAGGCGCGCGTGTTCTTCCGGCAGCAGCGCGTGCTGTCCGCCCCCGGCCTCGCGGGCCAGCACCGCAGGTTCCAGCGGGATCAGCTGCTCGCGCACGAAGCGCGCGACCAGGTCCTTGAGCATGCGGTGTTCTTCATCGAGCTGGAAATTCATGCGTGTCTCCTTGTTATTCCCGGGCGCCGGCGGGTGCGCCGGCATGCGTGGCGGGCCGGGTGATGCCGGCTTCCCGCAGTACCTCCGCGGTGTGTTCGCCAAGCGCCGGCGCATGCCGGCGCAATGACAGCGGCGTGGCCGAAAAGCGCGCGGCCGGGCGCACTTCGCGCAAGGGGCCTTCGGTCGGGTGCTGCGTTTGCTGGAACAGGCCGACGGCGCGCAGGTGCGGGTGATCGACCAGCGCATCGAGCCCGTAGATCGGCGTGGCGGGAATGTCGAGCGCTTCGAACAGCGCCATCCATTCGCCGGTGCTGCGCGCCGGCGTCAGTTCGGCGAGATGGCCGTACAGCGCGCGGATATTGGCATTGCGCTGCGCACGGTCGCCGACTTCATAGCGGTCGGCAAGGTCGTCGCGGCCGACCGCACGGAAGAAGGCATGCCAGTGGCGCTCGGTATAGGGCAGCGCGCAGATCCAGCCATCGCGGGTCGGCGCGGGGCGCCGACCGCCCTGCAGCAGGCGCGCGTAGCCGGCGCCAGCCGGGGGCGGATCGAAGGTCAGGCCGCCCAGGTGCTCGGTCATCACGAAGGCGGCCATGGTTTCGAGCATCGGCACCTCCACCATCTGGCCCACGCCGTGGCGCTCGCGGTACAGCAGCGCGGCCAGCACGGCATTGGCCAGCGCCAGCCCGGTGGTCTTGTCGGCGAGCAGGCTGGGCACGTACTCCGGGCGCCCGCCGTTGCCGGCGCCCAGCGCGACCAGTCCGCAGCCGGCCTGGATGATGTCGTCGAAGGCCGGCTTGTCGCGGTGCGGGCCGTCCTGGCCGAAGCCGGTGGCCATGCAGTAGACGATGCGCGGGTTGAGGCGCGCCACCTCGGCATAGCCGAAGCCGAGCCGCTCGATTGCCGCGACTCGCATGTTATGCACCAGCACGTCGGCGCCGGCGATCAGGCTGCGCAGCGCCGCCGCGCCCTCGGCGGTTTTCAGGTCGAGCACGACCGAGCGCTTGTTGCGGTTCAGCGCCAGGTAGATCGAACTCATGCCGGCGTGCTGCGACACGCCATTGGCGCGCATCAGGTCGCCCTCGGGGCCTTCGACCTTGATCACGTCGGCGCCGAAGTCGGCCAGCACCTGCGTCGCCAGCGGGCCGAGCACGACCGCGGTCAGGTCCAGCACGCGGATGCCGTCGAGCGGGCCTGCCGGCGCCGCGCCATGGTCTGCTTCATTCATCGGTGCCTCCTTCAGCGGCGCTGGAACACAGGGGCGCGGCGCCCTGCCATGGCGGCGACGCCCTCGCGGAAATCCTCGCTGCGGAACTGGCCGCGCTGGATCGCCAGCTCGCGCTGGTTGACCTCGGCAATGCGGTCGGCCAGCCCCTCGCGCAGCGTGGCGCGCGTGGTTTCCACCGCCAGCGGGGCGGAGGCGGCGATCTCCTGCGCCAGCGCCATGGCGCTGGCGTCGACTTCGTCCCTGGCCACCAGTTGGTCGGCCAGGCCGATGCCGGCCGCTTCGGTCCCGGTGATGCGCCGGCCGGTGTAGAACAGCAGCGCTGCCTGCTGCTCGCCCACCAGGCGCGGCAGCGTCAGGCTCAGGCCGAAGCCGGGATGGAAGCCAAGCCGGTTGAAGTTGGCGCTGAAACGCGCCTCGGCGCAGGTCACGCGGAAATCCGCCATCAGCGCCAGCCCGAGCCCCGCGCCGATGGCGGCGCCCGCCACCGCGGCGACGATGGGCTTGCGGTTGCGGTACAGCTTCATCGCATGGGTGTAGAAGGCGGCGGGGTCGCTGGCGACTTCGCCCTGGCCGCTGCCGCTGAAGTCGGCGCCGGCGCAGAACGCGCCGACGCCCGAGGCCAGCACGATGGCGCGGCAGTGGTGGTCGTGGTCCAGCGCCAGCAGGGTCTCGGCGAGGCGCCGCATTACCTCGGCATCGACAAAGTTATGTGGCGGGCGGGACAGCACCACGCGCGCGACGTGGCCGTCGCGGGTGACGTGGATCTCGGCAGCGGATGACATGCGGGGGGCTCCTCTGTGGTCGGCCGGCTCGGGGCCGTGTGCCCACAGTATTCGCGCCGCGCCGCCGCGCCGCTATACTCGAATTTCACTCACTGAAATTGACGGCGATGCCTGACGCCATTCCGCCGCAGGGATCCACGCGCAGCGTGACTCATCGGACCGGCCGCTTTACCCGGGACACCGCGGGCAGCCAGTCGCTCGAGCGCGGGCTGGTGCTGCTGCGTGCCTTCCGCGTCGGCACCACCAGCCTGACCAATGCGGAACTGGCCGCGCGCACCGGCCTGCCGCGTCCGACCGTGAGCCGGCTGACGCGCTCGCTGGTCGATGCCGGCTTCCTGCGCTACGACGTCAACGAACGCGCCTACCGGCTGGCGCCGGTGGTGCTGAGCCTGGCCGATGCATTCCACCAGTCCAGCCGCGCGCCGGAGATAGCGCTGCCGCTGATGCGCAAGGTGGCCGAGGCGGGCAAGGTCAATGTGGGGCTGGCCGTCGGCGACCAGCTGGAGATGGTGTACCTGGCGTCGATCCGGCACAGCCGCGACAGCGTGTCGCGCACGCGCCGCGTGGTGCCGGGCTCGCGCGTGCCGATGGAGCTGACGGCGATCGGCCTGTCATGGCTGGCGGCGCAGCCGGAGGAGGTGCGCCGGGATCTGCTGGCAGGCATCGCCGCGCGGCAGGGGGCGGCCTGGCCCGGCATGCGCGCGGGCGTGCTGCGCGGCATCGCGCAGGCCCAGCGCCACGGCCATTGCACCGCGGCCTACCAGCCGGGGCATCTGCTGGCAGTGGGCGCGGCTTTCTCGGGCCCGGACCAGCAGCTGTACGGGCTCAACATCAGCTATCCGTTCAACGAGGCCGAGCGCCGCCGCGACCATGCGCGCCATGCCGCGCAACTGGAGCGCCTGGTCGCTGACATCCAGCAAGCGTGGCGGCGCGCCGCCGGCTAGCGGCGTCAGTACACCGGCGGCATGCCTTCCGGCCGGTTCTTGAAGCGCCGGTGGATCCAGTAATACTGCTCCGGCATGGTGGCGATCTGGGTTTCGAGGAAGGCGTTCATGCGGCGCGAGTCCTCCTCGACGCTGCCGGACGGAAAGCCTTCGAGCGGCTCGAACACGCGCAGCCGGTAGCCGCGGTAGTCGGGCAGCACTTCGGTGGTGAACGGCACCACGCGCGCGCCGGTCATGCTGGCCAGGCGCGAGGCCGAGGTCAGCGTGCACGCCGGCACGCCGAAAAACGGCACGAACACCGAATCGTTGATGCCGAAATCCATGTCCGCGGCCAGCATCACCGGGCAGCCGGCGCGCAGCGTGCGCACCACCTGCTTGCCGCTGCCGTTGCGCGGAATCATCTCGGCGCCGAAGCGCCCGCGCTGCGTGCGCGCAATCTGCTCCAGCAGCGGGCTGGACATGCGCGTGTACAGCGACGCCACCGGATGGCGCATCGAATAGAACATGCAGCCGGCCTCGATGCCGACGAAATGAAAGCCCATGAAGATGGTCGGATGTTCCGCGCATGAGGCCAGGTCGATGCGCGAATCCAGTTCGACCAGCTTGCCCAGCCGCTCGGCGTTGCCGAACCATTGCACGCCGCGCTCCAGGTAGCTGCGCAACACGTGGCCGAAGTGGTCACGCGCCAGCCGCTCGCGCTCGCCCGGATCCATGTCCGGGAAGCACAGCGCCAGGTTGGTCTGGACGATGCGCCGGCGGCGGCTGGGGATGCGGTACAGCAACTTGCCGAGGGCGTCGCCCAGGCGGGCGGTCACGCCGTAGGGCAAGGCGGCAAAGAGCTTGAAGGCTGCAATGGCGAGCGCAGCCTGGAGCTGGTGCGTCATGAAGATCCTGGGGGCGGCAGCGCGGTCGGGACGGACCCGGGGGCAGGCGGCTGCGCGGCAATGGTTGGGCGCCACGCGGGTGGCGAGCGGCGGGCGCGGCAAGGCGCGAAGAGCAAGGGGCCGGCTCCCGGCACACGCCGGCGCCTGCTGCGCACCGTGTGCGCGTCGGGATGACAAAGCCGGGGCGGAACGCCAGGGCCCCCTGCGGCCCGGTCAGGCTGACTGGGGTGTGCTATACGCCGCTTCGCAGCTTTGTGCCGAGGGCGCACTGTAGCACGATGCCCCGGGACCCCGGAATGGCGGTTACGACCGGTATCAAAGCAGCAACAGCTGCCGTCTGCGCAGCGCCCGGCGCAGGACAGCGAGGATGGTGACGATAAGGTGGCCTGGCAGCAAACATGGGCCCGGGCGCCGCGCCGGGCGCGCTGCCGTCAGCGTTGCCTCAGCTCGCCGAGGTAATAGTTGACCTCGGCCAGCAGCGCCGTATGGAATTCGGCCGGCAGCACGTGGTCGTCGGTCAGCGACAGCAACTGGTCGATGCGCTGCCGGAACTGCCGCTGGGCGCTGGCGCGCGCATCGGGCGGCAGCGCCACGGCCATGGCGCACAGCATTTCGCGCATCACCAGCAGCCGGGCGCCGTACTGGATCATGGCGTCGCCCTGGGTCTTGAGGTTCTGCGCAAGCTGTTCCGGCATGCCTTTGCGCGGCGCGCTGGGGCCGGACGGCGCCGGCGGCGGCTCGGCGCGGTCCTTGCCGCTGGTCTGGGGCGCGGGTGTGCCCAGCATCTTGCCGAGCATGGGGATCTTGAACATGGGCGAGGCTCCGGGAGCGCCGGCGGCGGCGGGGTCGGTGCATCCATCATGGAAGGGTGCGCGTCGCCGGACTGTGCGCCAGCAGACCATGGCGCCGGGGCGCACGAGCCTTCATGCGCCGGCGGGGGCGGGCCTGCGGCCCTTGCCCGCGCGCGCCGGCGGCAGGCACAGGCCGCAGATGTAACGCTGGCGCGCATCGTCGGCGCACACCACGAACTCGCCGCGGCAGCACCGGCAGCGCGCCAGCCGCAGCATGCCGCGCTCATAGAACCGGACCAGCATCCAGGCGCGGGTAAAACTGAGCTGGGCGGCCTCGCCGGTCGCGCACAGATGCTCCCGATACATGCGGAAGCCGGACAGGGTGGCATGGATGCCGTCCAGGTGGCCGGCACGGATCATGAAGCGGTAGGCGCCGAGCAGCATCGAGGCATGGGCGTTGGGACGCCAGGCCAGGAACCAGTCGGTCGAGAACGGCAGCATCCCCTTGGGCGGCGAGGCCCCGCAAAGCTCCTTGTACAGGCGGCTCAGCCGCTCGCGCGGCAGCGACACTTCCGCTTCCAGCACTTGCAGGCGCGCGCCCATGCCGATCATCTCGATCGCGAGCCGGGTTTGCTCCATGTCGTGCAGCACGCTCTTGCGGGCCGGTGCGGGCAACGGGCGGGACGTTGCCGCAGCTGGGCCGCCGACGGCGGCGACAGGGTGTGTGTCCATGGTCTCCTCCCGCGGGGACTGTCACGGTGCGGCGCTGTCCGCCTGCGCGCGTCCGGCCTGGCGTGATGGAGGACGATTCTTCGATCGTAGCCCGCTTATATCCGTGATTCTTGTCAACAATCGCAATTCCACGATCGACGGCATCAATTTGCCCGGGTCCGTTGTTGGCGCAATTTGTCGGTGCCCGGCGCGCCAGCACGCCGGGCTGTAGGAGAAGCGCCCGCACGCTATCGGACAGACGCCGATTTAACGGTGCCGCCCATGGGCTACGCTGCAAGAACACCAATGACAGGGAGCAACCCATGGCTGCAAACTTCCTGATCAGGCAGACCGCGCAGGGCTGGGAACTGACGGTCGAAAGCGCGCGCAAGGGCCTGGTCCAATGCGACGACCGCGACGTCGCCGTCAACATCGGCATGGCCGCGGCCAAGCGGCGCGGGGTGGTGCTGATCGTGCACGAAGACGAGGACGATGCCCCGCGCGGGCTCGCTCCCCTGGCCGCCTGACGCGGCAACCCGGTTGCGTGACAACGGCGGGCCCCCTTTACCGGTGGCGCCCGCCTTTGCTTTGGTGCCGGGCGCGCGGCATGTGTGCCGGCCTCCGTGCCGGCCAATGGTATGGAACTTGCGCCCCGGTGACTGACTGCGCGGCCCGGGGGCCGCGCCGGAAGCTCAACCCTTGGAGACAACGATGCATCCGTTCCGAAATGAAGGCGGCGGCTCCTGGCGGCGCGAGGACCGCGACGCCGATGAATCCCCCCGCAATCGCGGCGACGACCCGCGCGGCTACGGCGAGGGGCGCTATGGCCAGCGCGGCGGTCCGGCGCGCGACTACGGCGAAGGCCGCTATGAGGGCCGCCAGCGGCACGACAGCGACGTGCGCGAGTCGGGCTACTACGGCGGCGGCTCCAGCCCGGCGCAGCGGGTCTGGGAATCGTCCGCCCGGCGCCCGCCATGGGAAGAGGACGAAGCCTGGCGCCGCGGCAGCGAGGTGCGCGACGAATGGGGCGACAGCCCCGGCAACGCGTCGCGGGGGATGCCGCGCGGGCGCGAGCGGGCCGGCCCCAAGGGCTACCAGCGCAGCGACGAGCGCATCCGCGAGGACATCTGCGAACGGCTCGCGCACGCGCGCCATGTCGATGTGCGCGAGGTCGAGGTCGAAGTGCAGGGCGGCGTGGTGCGCCTGACCGGCAACGTGCGCGACCGCCGCCAGAAGTACTGCATCGAGGACATCGTCGACGATGTCTTCGGCGTGCAGGAGATCCATAACGCGGTGCGCCTGGGCGCGCCGGGCGCCTTCGGCGTAGCGGGCATTACCGAAGGGGCGCAGTCCGGCGCGCAATCCGGCGGGCCTGGCCCGGGCCACGTCAGCGGCGTCAGCAGTTCCGGCAGCGCCACCGGGTCCACGGCCAGCAGCTATGGCGGCGGCATGGAAACCGGTAGCGGCGGTCCGGGCCAGGGCCGCGACAGCACCGGCGGCACCACGCGCATGGGTTGATGCCGAATTACGGCGCCGGCGGCTTGTCCGCCGGCGCTGCCGGGGCGCTCCTCGACGCCTCCTGCGGCTCCGCCATGCGGCGATGCTGCTCGGCCAGCACGTCGACGCGGCGGCTGCGCAGCGCTGCGCAGACCTGCTCGACGCCGTCGGGCGTGGACAGGTCCGCCAGCAGCGCTGTCCCCTCGGTGCCTTCGTCGCGCAGTTGCCGGGCGGCGATCTCGATCTGCGGTTCGTCGGCGGCAATCAGCACGTCATAGCCCCGGCGCACGCAGCAGCGCGCCAGTTCGTAGCCAATGCCGGAAGACGCGCCGGTCACCACCGCAAAGGGGCCGGCACGGCGATGCGCAGTGTCAGCCACCGGATCTCCTTGGGGTGGGCGTTTTTACTGTGGCCTTGTAAGGTTTAGCGACGCATCAGCCGACGCGCCGCCAGGTGCGCACGCCCATCCAGACGCCCAGCAGCGCCACCAGCGTGACCAGCACCGCCAGCGTCACCGCGGTGCCGGGGGCAAGCCCGCCGAACCAGGCATAGGCATCGGAACGCCGCCACAGCGCCCAGGCCAGGGTGGCGGTGGCGACCACCAGCGCGGTCTGCGTCAGCGCATCGACCACGCGCATGACGCCGCGCGCGGTGCCGGCAAGGGGATCGCGCCGGGCTTCTGAAGCGGTGATTTCGGGGTCTTCCATGGCGGGGGCCGCAAAGGGAATGCGTGGGACGTGCAAGTCCCGTTCCCGCTCGTTTCTTGCCCACGCCGCCGATGGCCGGGCGTGCTTCAGAACACCCCCAGCCCCAGCCCGGCCGCCAGCCCCTCGCCCAGCTCGGCACAACGCGCCAGCTCGGGCGCTTCGATCTGCTTGGGGGCGAGGATGCGCTCGGGCGTCTGCGCATGCGTGCACACGATCAGCCCGGGCGCGACGCGGTTCAGGCGCCACCCGGTGGCGATGCGCTCGAGCTGGCGCAGCGCATTCTGGCCATCGCTGCCCGCGCAGATCATGGCAGCGTAGGGCCGGCCGTTGATGCGGTCCAGCGCGGAGTAATAGCAGCGGTCGAAGAAGTCCTTCATCATGCCCGCGATCGCCGCCAGGTTCTCCGGGGTGGCGAACATGTAGCCGTCGGCGGCCAGCACATCGTCGGGGCCGGCCTCGGCAGCGGTCTTGAGCACCACCGTGACGCCGGGCTGCCGGCGCGCCGCGTCGGCCGCGGCCGCGGCCATCTGGCGCGTGCCGCCGGTCATGGTGTGGTAGACGATCAGCAGCGTTTTCATCGTGCGGGGGAAGGGTGCGTCCGTCTGACGCACGCGGTCGACTGTATCACGGCAGCTTCACCGGGTCGCGCACCGGCCACTCGCCATCGTGGCGCGCTCGGGCACGCCCGCGGGCGTGATCAGCAAGGTCAACGCCGACCAGCCGATACGGCTGTGGCCGGCGACCAGCCGGAAGTCATCATCAAGACGCCGAAGACGCTGGACTACGCCACCGTGGCGTAGCCAGCAGTTGGCGTCAGTCTAGCGTCACGCCGGTATCCGCGGTCAGCTTCAGCACTACCGGCAGGTAGGCCTTGTAGGCGGCTTCCGCCTGCGCCGGGGTGGTGCCGAGCGGCTCCGCGCCCAAGTCCGCGATGCGCCGCCGCATGTCGGCGCTGGCGACCAGGCTGGCGGTCTCGCGGCCGAGGCGGTCGACGATGTCCTGCGGGGTCTTCGCTGGTGCCATCAGCGTGATGGGCCCGGTCAGCCGGAACGGCTCGTCGGCGTAGCCGGCTTCGGTGAACGTCGGCACCTCCGGCAGCGCCTGCGCGCGCCGGGTGCCGGTGACCGCCAGCGGACGCAGCTTGCCGGTGGCGAAATGCTGCTTGAGTGCCGTCACCGAGCCCACCGTCACGTTGACCTGGCCGGCCAGCAGGTCGGTCACCATCGGCCCTTCGCCGCGGTAGGGCACGTGCAGCATGTCGACCTGGTATTGCCTGGCGAAGTAAGTCTGGATGGTATGGGGCTGCGTGCCCGCGCCCCATGAGCCCATGCGCAGCTTGCCCGGCGCGGCCCCGGCATAGGCCAGCAGCTCGGCGACGGTCCTGGCCGGCACGCTGCTGTTGACGGCGAGCACGGTGCGCGCGGTGGCAATGTCGGAGACCGCGCGCAGGTCGGTGCGGGGATCGTAGGGCAGCTTCTTGTACAGCGCCAGGTTGGAAGTGATCGGACCGGGAATGGTCATCAGCAGGGTGTAGCCATCCGGCGCCGCCTTGGCGACATAGTCGGTGCCGATGATGCCGCCGGCGCCGCCCTTGTTCTCGACCACCACGGTCTTGCCCAGCTGGCGAGACAGGCCGTCGCCGACGGCGCGCGCCAGGGTGTCGGTGAGGCCGCCCGGCGGATAGGCGACGATCAGGTGGATGGGCTTGGCCGGGTAGGCGCCCTGCGCCGGCGCGGCAACCGGCGCGACGGCCAGCGCCGCGACGCCGAGCCAGGGCAGCGCGCCACGCGGCAGCGCGGCGCGCAGCCACGGCGAAAAACGGGCAATGGTCTTCATGATGGCGTGGTCTCCTGTTTATGCGATGTCACGGTGTGCCTGGCGCGCACGCTGTGCGCCGATGCGCTAGTCCAGCTTGATGCCGCGCGCCTGGATCAGCTGGCCCCACTTGCCGATCTCCTGGTCGATGAAGGCCGAGAACGCGCTGCCGCGCTCGGGGTGCGGCTCCAGGCCCAGGCCAAGCAGCTTGTTGCGGGTCTGCGCATCGGCCAGCACGGCCGACGCTTCGCGGTTCAGCCGCTCGGTGATGGCGGGCGGCGTGCCGGCTGGCGCCACCATGCCGAACCAGCCATAGCCGACCATGCCCGCATAGCCCTGCTCGGCGAACGTGGGCGCATCGGGATAGACCGGCGTGCGCTGCTCCGAGGCCACCGCCAGCACGCGCAGCTTGCCGGCCTTGATAAAGGGCAGCGCCGAGGTGATGGCGGTCAGCGTGGCGTCGGCGCGGCCCGCCAGCAGTTCGGTGTAGGCGGTGGCGTCGCCGCGGTAGTGGACGCTCAGCAGCTTGAACCTGCCGACCTGACCGAACAGTTCGGCGGTCAGGTGCGGGCCCGAGCCGGCGCCGGGCGAGGCCACCGTGACGCCGTCGGGCTTTTCCCTGGCCATGCGCACGAAGTCGGCGACGCTGCGCGCCGGCGAGCTGGCATTGACGATCAGGAAGATCGGCCCCAGCACGCGCGGTCCCACCGCGACGAAGTCCTTGTGCACGTCGTAGCGCTGGGCGATGCCGGCGGCGGTGTTGATGGCGAAGGGCGCCGCCGCCCACAGCAGCGTGTAGCCGTCCGGCGCGGCATGCGCCACGTGCTCGGTGGCCAGGCGCGTGCCGGCGCCGGGCTTGTTCTCGACCACCACGTGCTGGCCGAGCTTGCTGCCCAGCGCGTCGGCGAGGATGCGCGCCGAGATGTCGTTGGAGCCGCCGGCGCCGTAGGGCGACACCAGCTTGACCGGACGCGACGGATACGCCTGTGCCTGCGCCTGGCCGGCCAGGCTCAGCAGGGCCACGCCGGCAGTCAGCACGGCCCGGGCAAAGGCAACGGTTGGTTTCATGATGGTTCCTCGAGGCGGCGGATGGCGGGGTAGCGGAAGGTGCGTTGCAGGTGCGCCGTGCCGGGGACGTACAGGCGCAACGCCACGTAGAACGGTTCGGCTGGCGCCGGCAGCCAGTTGCCGGTATCGGCCGCGTGCGCCGGCGCGCGCGCGCCCAGCACGATGCGCAGGCTGCCATCGGCCGCGGCGCGCAGGCCCGGCGAGCGGTCGCCCAGCGAATAGCGCTGCAGCGGATTCTGCGCCAGCATGCAATCCGCCTTGCGGTACAGGGTCAGCGACCAGAACGCGCCCACCTGCGGCAGCCCGTGCGCGGGGAACACCAGTTCGTACTGGTGCGTGCCGTCCAGCGGCAGGCCGTCGGCATCGCAATCGGCCATCAGGTACATGGCTTCCTCGATGCCCAGCGCGCCGATGTAGTTGCGCGCCACCTCGGCGCGCAGCGCGTAGTGCGAGCCGAACGAGGTGCGGATTTCCACCGGCACGGACCAGCCGCCGCCCAGCGCGGAAGCCCTGGGCGCGGCCAGTTCGGCATCGACCTGCGCCAGCGCGGCTGCCAGCGCGGTGCGCTGGGCTGGTGTCAGCGGCGTCGCGCCGCCGATGCCGGCGGCGGCGAAGCTGCGCACCAGCTCCACCTCGGCCGCGGGCGGCGGGTTCTCGGCCAGCATGCGCCCGACGACGGCGGCGTAGCGGTCGGGATCGGCCGGCCGCTCGCCGGCGAGCATGCCGGCGTCGATCACGCTCGCGGCGGCGGTGCCGTCGGGCCGGCGCAGGCGGATGCCGTCCTGCAAGGCATGCGCACCGGCCAGGTCGGCTTCGCCGTCGGCCAGGATGCGGCCGATGATCCAGACCGCATCGGTGGGGCAGGGCAGCGGCGTGGCGCCGGCCGGCACTTCGCCGCGCCAGGCCGGCCCGTGCAGCAGCCAGGTGCCGCCTTGCGTGCCGGTGGTGCGGGTGCCGATGTAGCCGAACGGATTGGTATAGGCGTCGAGCAGCCCGAGCACGTAGTAGCGGCCGTGGCAGTCCGGCACGTCCAGCAGCAGCGGGCCGCGTGACAGGTCGAGCCAGGCGTTGGTGTAAAGCGTGTCGTTGTTGGGCGTGACGACCTGCCGGTGCTGCGGACCGAGCAGCGCGCGCACATGGGTGACGGTGTTGATCCAGCGCAGCGTGGAATCGGGGCCGTCGCCGGCAAAGGCGCCGGCGCTGTCGCGGCGCGGGCAGGTGGCGGCGCGCATGCGCGCCATTTCGTACAGCGGCAGCGTGTAGCGCACCGCGTCGCGGGCGAGCGTGTCCAGTGAGATGTCCCGGGTTGCCATGGGCGCGCTCCTTCAGGCGATGCGCCGCAGCGGCGGGATCACGTAGTCGCCGGCGATGACGCCGTCGGTGGGGTGGTACAGGCGCAGGATCAGGTAGAACGGGGCGTCCGGCGCCGGCAGCCAGTTCTGCTGTGCCCGGGCGGGGGGCTGGTGCGAGATCGTCAGCGTGAGCCCGCCATCGGCGTCGTATTGCAGCCCCGGGCTGCGGTCGCCCAGCGCGTAGCGGCCGATCGCGTTGTCGGTGAAGAAGCGGTCGGCGCCGTAGAGCGAGACCGACCAGAACGCCTGCGCCGGCGGCAGGTGTCCGGCCGGGAACCGCAGCGCGTAGGTGTGGCGGCCATGCAGCAGCTCGCCGTCGGCATCGTAGTCGGCGGCGGCATAGACGGCTTCGTCGGCGCGCAGTGCCCCCAGGCCTTTCATCGCGGTCACGGCGCGCTGCATCCAGTCGTCGCCATAGCGGCCCAGTTGCAGGCTGTAGGTCCAGCTCTTGCGGGCATGGCTGCGGGTACTGGCCTCGATCAGCGCCATGCCTTCGCGCCAGGCGCGCACCAGGCCCTGCTGCACCGCGGGCCGCAGCGCCCCCACGTCGACCGGCTCGCCCGCGCGGATGCCGCACTTGCGCAGCAGCGACAGCAGGCCCGCGATGGCTGGCTCGGGCGGATACTCGCGCAGCGCGTTGAAGACGTTGGCGAAGAAGTCGAGCGCCGGCTCGCCGCGGTCCTGCCAGTCGCGCACGCAGTCGGGCTGACGCGCGTTGCCGCCGCACAGGCGGAAGCCCTGCTCGAAGGCGCTGGCGGCCGGCAGGTCGTCGGCGCCGCTCACCAGCACGCGGCCCAGCAGCCAGACCAGCGAGGTGGGGCAATGCACCACGTGCGCGCCGTCGGCGCGCTGGCCCGGGCCGGCCAGCACGATGTCGGCGCCCGCGGCGGGCACGTTGCGCGGGCCCAGGTTCTCGAAGTTGTTGGTCCAGGCATCGAGCAGTTCCACCACGTAGTAGCGGCGCGCATCCGGCAGCGCGGGCACGTGCAGCGTGACGGGGCCGTCGGCCAGGTTGACCCAGGCGCAGAAGTAGAGCAGGTCATTGGCCGGCGTGACGATGTCGCGGTCGCGGTGGGTCCACGGCTGCGTGCTGGCAGACAGCGTGTTGACCGGCGCGCGCCCGTAGCCGGTGGTCTGCGCCACCGAGGTCTGCAGCCGGCAGGTGCGCAGGCTTTCAAGCAGCGGATACGTGGCCAGCACCAGCGGCAGTGCTGCCGCGGCGGTCAGCGCTTCCTGCGGGGTGTCGATGGGGGCGCCGGCAAGGAAGGGCGCAGCGGGTTGGTTCATCGGGTGATCTCCTCGGTGGGTCGGTTCGTGTGGCTGTCGGGGTCCGCCGCATGCAGGGTCACCACGGCATCGGCGGCGACCACGCCGCGCGCGGTGACGATCAGCGGATTGATTTCGAGTGTGTCCAGCCGCGGCCCCAGCGCCGCCGCGGCCTGCGAGACGCGCACCAGCACCTCGGCCACGGCCCCGGCATCGAGCGCGGGATGGCCGCGATGGCCCGACAGCAGTGCCTCGGCACGGCTCGCGCGCAGCATGGCGCGGGCGCGGGCATGGCTCAGCGGCGCCAGGCCGAACGCGGTCTGGCGGAAGATCTCCACCGCGGTGCCGCCGATGCCGGCCAGCGCCACCAGTCCGAACACCGGGTCGCGCCGCACACCCACCATCAGCTCGCCCCAGCCACGCACCATGCCGGCGACCAGAGCGCCGTCGAAGCGCGCGGGCGTGCCGTGGCTGGCGGCGGCGGCCCGCACCTGCGCAAACGCCGCGCGTGCCGCCTGCGCGTCGGCCACGTTCAGCACCACGCCGCCGACGTCGCTCTTGTGCAGGATGTCGGGCGAGCACAGCTTGATCGCCACCGGATAGCCGATGGCCCCGGCGATGCGCGCGGCCTCGTCGGCATCGCGCGCCAGCCCGTGCGGCGCGGTGGGGATGCCGCACGCGGCCAGCCATTGCATGGCTTCGAACTCGGACCAGGCGGTGGTGCCGGGCGGGACCTTGGGAACGGGCAGGCTGTCTGCGGCGGCCGATACGCAGATGGGCGCCTGTGCCGCCGCAGCTTGCGCCGCGGCGCGGGCCAGCACGGCCACGGCCTGCACCGCGTGCGCCGGTTCGCGGAACACCAGCGCCCCGCGCGCTTCCAGCCAGCGGCGCTTGTCGTCGTCGGCGAGGCCGCTGAACAGCAGCGGCGCCGCATTGCCGCCGCGGTACAGCGCCTCGACGGTTTCCTGCAGCCCGGGCCAGATCCGCGGCGAGCCCACGCCGCCGGCCAGGAAGGCGACCACGCTGCCGTAGTCCGGGCTTTGCGCCGCGGCGGCAATGGCGTCAAGCAATACTTCGGGCTGCGCCACCACCTGGCCGGTGACGTCGATGGGGTTGGCGGTGCTGGCGAACGGAATCGCGCCGCGCAGCGCCGCGGCCGGGGCTTCAGGCAGCGGCGGCAGCGGCAGGTCCAGCGCCTCGGCCTGGTCGGCCATCATGATGCCGACGCCGCCGGAGACGGTGACCAGCGCGACCGGGGTGACGGCATTGGCCGGCTCCCGCGCCGCAGGCTGCCACCGCGTCGGCCGGCGCCCGCGCGACAGCACGTAGCCGAGCCGGAAGAATTCCTCCAGCGTATCGGCGCGGAACACGCCGTACTCGTCGAACACCGCCTGGTAGACCGCGTCTTCGCCCGCCAGGCTGGCAGTATGCGATTGCGCGGAACGTGCGCCGGCTGCGGTGGTGCCGACCTTGGTCACCACCACCGGCTTGCCGGCGGCCCGCGCTGCCGCCAGCGCGCGGCGCAGGCGGGTGCCGTCGCGGCAGCCTTCCAGGTAGGCGAGGATCACGCGCGTGGCGTCGTCGCGCGCGAGCCATTCGATTACGTCCGCCACGTGCAGGCCGGCTTCGTTGCCGGTGGTGACCCAGTGGCTCAGGCCCAGCGCGGCCTCGCGCGCCAGCGCGAAGGCGTAGGCACCGAAAGCGCCGCTCTGGCTGACCAGCCCGACCTCGCCGACCGGCGGCAGCCCGCCGAGCGGGATCGGCGAGAAGGTGGCGAACACGCGCTCGCGCAGGTTCATCGCGCCCAGGCAGTTCGGGCCCAGCAGGGTGATGCCATGGGCCTGCGCCAGCGCCGCCAGCTCTGCCTGCAGCGCGATGCCATCGCCGCCGGTCTCGGCAAAGCCCGAGGTGAAGAAGACCGCGGCGCGCGTGCCGTTGCGCGCCAGCTGGCGCATCGCGTCCAGGCTGGCACTGGCCGGCAGCGCCACGATGGCGAGGTCCGCCGGCGCGTCCAGCGCGTCCAGCGTCGGCAGCGCGGCCAGGCCCTGCACTTCGCTCGCAGTCGCGTGCACCGGGACGATGCGTCCGGTGTAGCCCAGCTCGCTCAGCAGCCGCACTGGCATGCCGCCTACCTTGTCTGGCTGGGTGGAAGCGCCGATCACGGCGATGGTGCGCGGTTGCAGCAGTGCGCTCAGGTCTGGCATCGGTTGTCTCCGTATGCGTGCGCCTTCACGCAGGCCCTTGCGGGAGGGGAGGCGCCACTGATCTTGTCATGGGTGATGCCGGCCCATGTTGTCATAACATGTTATGATGAGTCAACGTTGTTATGATAAGTAGATGCCCGCATGGGCCGTCCCCATGAATACCCCGACTCTCGTGACAACAAGTTCCCTGCCTCGCTTCAAGCAGATCGAAGTCGCGCTGCGCCAGCGCATCGTCAACAACGAATGGACACCGGGCATCAAGCTGCCGTCGGAGGCCGAGCTGATGGCGGAGTTCGGCGTCAGCCGCATCACCGTGCGCCAGTCGCTGGCGTCGCTGCTGGCGGAGGGGCTGATCGAAACAGTCCACGGCAAGGGCAGCTTCGTCAGCCGCCCCGCCGGGCAGGCAGACCTGGGACCGCTGACCGGCTTTTATGACTACATGCGCGCCCGTGGCCAGGAAGCGCACGGCAAGCTGCTGTCGACGCGGCTGGTGACCGCGCCGGCCATCGCCGCCGATGCGCTGCGCGTGCCGCCCGGCAGCAAGCTGCTGAGCGTGACCACGCTCAAGTCCGTGGCCGGCACGCCGGTGGCGGTCGGCGTGACCATGGCGCCCGAAGCGCTGATGCGCGCGATCCTCGAACACGACCTGGAAAACAACGACGCGCTGATGATCGTGGAGGGCCGGCTGGGCTATCGCCTCAAGTACCTGCATACGGAAAGCGCGGCGATCCCAGCCACCGCGGAGAGCGCGCGCCGGCTGAAGATCGAGCCAGGCGAGCCGCTGCTGCGCATCCGCTTCACGCCCCACGACATCGACGACCGGCCGCTGGCGTTTTCGGAATTCATGTTCCGTGGCGACAAGTTCACCTACAAGGCCTGCGTGCGGCGTTAGGGCCGCTGGCTGTGGCGGCAAGGGAACTTTCGCCCAGGCGCCGGGGCCTGAACTGCATCGGCGCGGCGCCTGGGGTGGTGCGGTCCGGTGCCGCACAGTCGCAGGAGTCCAGGATGCTTTCGCCGCTTTCCCCACGTTTGCTGTCCACCGCGCTGGCGGTGGCGTTATCCGCAGCCAGCGCGGCGGGCGCGCCGGCAGCGCTGGCCGCGGCCCAGCAGGATGCATCCCGGCCGCACGCCCGGGAGGGCGCGCCCGAAGCCGCCTGCCGGCACGCGGTCAAGGCCGCGCTGCCCAATCCCGGCAGCTTCAAGTGGGTGGCCGCCACCGCGCGCCAGATCGACAAGGACAATTACAGCGTGGTGGCAGATGTCGAATACCTGGCCCAGGACGGCGCCGTGCGCGAAGCCAAGGTCCAGTGCGACGTACGCCGCGCGCAGGGCAACCGCTTTGCCGTGCCCAAGCTGCGGCTGCCGCAGTAACCCGGCTGTCCCCCGCGCCGGCTGTTGCAATTAAATGTGGACCCTGTCCATTTCATTTGCTAGTGTATGTGTACAGCATCCACAAATGCTCGCGACAATCGCCGCACCCGGCCGTTACCCACTCACTGGAGATCGAAAATGCAAATCGAAGCACAAAAGGAACACCGCTGGCTGCAACGTCTGGTTGGCACCTGGATGGCGCAGGGCGAGGCCGTGATGGGACCGGACCAGCCGGTGCAGACCTGGCAGATCCCGGAGCGGGTCAGCGCCATCGGCGACGTCTGGGTGCAGTGCGTGGCCCAGGGCGACATGCCCGGCTGCGGCCCGGCTTCGACGGTCATGACGCTGGGCTACGACCCGGCGCGCAAGCACTTTGTCGGCACCTTTATCGGCTCGATGATGACCCACCTGTGGATCTACGAAGGCGACCTCGACGCGGGCGGCCGGCAGCTGACGCTGCGCGCCGAAGGGCCGGACTGCTCGGGCAACGGCCGCATGGTGCAGTACCGCGACGTGATCACGTTCCGCGACGACGACCACCGCGAACTGACTTCATACATGCAGGGCGAAAACGGCGAGTGGACGCAGATCGTGAAGGCTACCTACCGCCGCCAGCGCTGAGCTTCAGGAGCGCTCTCCCGCCATCCGCGCCAGCCGCGACACACGCGAGCCGGGGCCGGGCGGATCGTCGTGGCGGCCGCCGCGCGGCCGCGCCGCATTGCGCCGGCGCCGGCGCAGCACCAGCAGCAGCGAGGCCGGCACGAGCAGCACCAGTGCCAGCAGCGCAAAGGTGAACCACCCCGGGTCGCGCGCCGCCGCGGCGACCCGGTCCACCAGCAAGGCACTGACCACGATGCCCGGCAACATCCCCAGCGCGGTGCCGATCAGGCAATCGCGCAGGCTGATGCGCGAGGCACCCACCACCAGGTTGACCAGCGCGAACGGTGCGATCGGCACCAGCCGCAGCACCACCATGGCGACGATGCCGTGCTTGCGCAACTGGTGGCTGACGCGATTCAGCCGTCTGCCGCCAAAGCGGCGCACAGCCTGGCGCCCGAGCAGCCGCCCGGCCAGGTACCCCGCGCCGGTGCTCAGCACGGTGCCGCCCAGGGCCAGCACCGCGCCGTAGAGCGGGCCGAACACCACCACCGTGACCAGGATCAGCAGCGTCACGGGCAGCATCGTCACCGCGCCGGCCAGATAGACCGCCATCATCGCCAGCGGCGCCAGCGGGATCTGGTCGACGCGCTCGATCGCGCCCAGCAGGGCGCGGAAATCCGCCCACTCGCGCAGCGGCGTATAGCGCCACGCAAAGGCCAGCCCGGCCATCAGCAGCGCCAGCGTCACCATCGCCCCGACGCGACCGAGCACGCGCGGGCGCGCCTCGTGGCTGACGAACTCGGCCAGCACCTGATCGCTGTCGATGGGCTCGATCGGGTCCAGCAGGTTGGCGGCGGGTGACGCGGCATCGACATCGTCGGGCAGTGGCGGCACATAGTCTTCCAGCGAGCGGCCGTCGCTGCGCTGCAGGTTTCGGATCGCGCCAAGCACGCTGCGCGTGGCCGCCACCTCGGCCTGGAACGCTTCGGGCGCCACCTCCAGGTGTTCGCCCAGCAGCCGCGCGCGCATCGCGGCGATGGCGGCCTGGATGCGCGGCTCGCCGCCCGACACCACCACGACATTGCACTCGGTGTCCAGCCCCAGCGAACGGTTGCTGAGGTTGGCGGAGCCGATGGTGAGGAAGTCGTCGTCGATCACCGTGACCTTGCTGTGGACGTTGACGCAGTCGGGCGACAGGCCGGGAATGGTCGGGCAGTACAGGCGGAAGCGATCGAACCGGTCGGCCGCGCGCAGCTGACGGTACAGGCGTGCGCGCAGCACGCCCATGCTGTGGGCCTCGAGCCACCCGCTCTCGTTGCGGCGCGATACCAGCACGATATCCGGGCCGTCCTCGTGCCCCAGCCGTGCCGCCAGCGCCTTGGCGATCTCGCCGGAGCTGAAGTACTGGTTCTCCATGTAGATGCTGTGCCGCGCCGAGGCAATGGCATCGCGCAGCAGCATGCGGACCTCGCTGACGCCGGGCTCGTCCTCGCACATGGGCATGGTGCGGGCGATGCCCACGCGCACGTCGGTCAGCTCGGGCGCCAGGCTCGGCGGCCACGGATCGGACGAGGTCGCCGCTACTGGCCGCGGCCGGCTGCCGCTGGCGCGCAGCCAGCGTTCCGCGCACAGCTTGCCGAGCGCCGCGGCCGCGTCGCCGTCGAGCACGCACTGCACGTCATGGAAGGGCGGGTAGGGCCGGCCCTCGGCCATGCGCAGCGGCGCGCCGGGCGCGTGCTGGTTATCGTCCCAGCGGCGCAGCGTCAGGTCCAGCCCGCCGACGAAAGCGACCTTGTTGTCGAGCACCACCACCTTCTGGTGGTGCGATGCCCCGGGCGGGTGATTGCCGTCCAGCCGGAACGACAGATGCCGGTGCGCCTGCCAGTGCGCGCTGGCCGAGGGCAGCCATTCGCGCTCCATCGCCATCACCATGGCGTAGTCCCAGCTCAGGATGTAGATGCGCAGGCTGGGGCGACGGTCGGCCAGCGCGCACAGAAAGTCGCGCAGTCCGGGCGGCAGGCCATCCTGCGCGCCGGCGGGAACGAGTTCCATGCGGCTGTCGATGTCCCAGCCCAGGATGAAGATGGTGTGCTCGGCCAGCGGCAACGCCTCGCGCAGCGCGCGGAAATAGGCGTCGGCGTCGACCAGCATGGCAAAACGCCGGCAAGGTTCGACGCGCCAGCAGTTGCGCCCGGGCTCGAGCTCGAAGCCGGGCGGGGAGGTCGGATCATGCGGTGATGGCGGCACCGTGGACGCCGGAGACGCCGTGGTGCCGGGCGGGTTGTATTGCCTCATTGCGCACGCTCAGGGGAAGCGGAAGCCATAGCCTGAAGCGCCGCGCAAGTTCCGTACCCTGCGCAAGCGCCCGCTGGTGCCACGCCGGGCGCGGCCTTTGCGTGTGCGCCTTACCGGCCTTTGTAAGAACGGCACTCGCGAGCCCGCGCGCCGGAGGGCGCGAAGCGCGTCAGGAAGCGTGTCCGCGCCGCAGCGTGGCGGGGCGGGCGATGCCCCAGACGTCCAGCAGTGGCTCGAAGTGCGGGGTATTGTCGCGCGGCGCGGGGGCGACGCGCCGTGGCGGCGGCAACGGGCGGCCGGTCAGGGCCAGTGGAGTTTCGGCCTCGGGCGGGAGGTCGGGCTCGCCTTCGTAGGCGACCACGCCCATCTGGCGGGCGGATTTGAGCGCGCGGGTCAGTTCGGCGGCGCTCAGGCGGCTGGCGGTGGCGAGCCGGTGCCGGGGCATGGGCCCATTGGCACGCAGGCTGGAAATCAACGCCATCACGCATTCCCGGGTGGTTCGATTCATGTCGCTGCGTCAGAAAAATGGTGAGGCAGCGAACCCGCCGATCGGGTCCCTTGCCTGCGGATAACCATTCTTCAGCAGGGGTCATGGTCTTGCCAACCCGATATGACACTTGTTCACATTCCTGCAGCGGGCAATCTCCGCGCATGGCGCATCAGTGCCGCGTTTTGGGGTCGCCGGTAGGAAAGCTTGGCGGCGCGCCGTCATGCGGGCTCAGCATGGAGCCATGCCGCCGCCACTTGCGGGCGTGGCGATCCTGGATGTCTGCGGCAAGATCGTGCAGTTCCGCCACCCTGGCGTCGAGCGGGTCGGGATAGATGTCCAGCGGACGGTATCGGAGCAGAAAACACATGACGGGTCTCGGTTGTCCTGGTCGTGGGCCTGTGGCCTGACTCCAGTATTGGCGGTGGACCCGGAGTTTCCAGCAGAAGATGCGCGGCACCTTGATGCGACTCAATGCACCGGGCGCAATGAACTGTTGCGGCCCGCCGTGTCAGCGGCCGCGCAAGGCAATGATGGCGCGGCAGCCGGCACCGCGTCGGGCCGGCCGAGGTGGCGCTAGCGGCCGAGGCGGGAATTGCCGCGGCCATCGCGGCAGTAGATCTTGCGTTCACGCACCAGGCCGTCGCGGCCATGGATGCACAGCGACACGCCGTCCTCGCGGGCACGCATCCAGCCGGCGGCAATGGCGGCTTCCTGTGTCGGGAAGTGCAGTGCCGCGTCGTCGGGGCCGCTTTCCAGGCCCTCGATCGTAAGCGCCCATCCCCCCTCGCTGGCGTATTCGGAGTCGCCGCTCGCGGCGGGAAGCACGTGGATGCTGCGTGACGTCATGGTGTTCTCCGTGATGGCTGGCAGTGACATTGGGGTTTTAAAGGATCCCGCGGCCGCGGGCTATAGGTCGCAGTCCTACAAGCATATTCGGGACCAGCCGGCAGACCGGGCCAGGCACCGCCGTAGTGCGGCATGTCGCGCGTTCTGCTGACATCGCGGTAGGACGAATGCCGACTTTTCGTCGCGCCTCGGATTGCTACGATCCAATTGCCGGTTGGGCAACAGGCTGCCCGGTCAAGCTATTCCGAGCTCTTCCATTTTGGCGGCGCATGCCGCATCCACACGAAGCAAGGAGATCATCATGAGAAAGCTATACGCACTGTTTGCCCTCGCTGGCATGCTGCTGGCCACGGGTTGCAACACCATGGCCGGTGCCGGCAAGGATATCGAGCGCGGCGGCGAGAAGGTGCAGGGCGCGGCGGAGACCACCAAGCAGAAGATGTAAGCGACTGGCGGCCACCTCGCGGCCACCTCGCGGCCAGTCAACGGCCCGTGCCCCAGGCGCGGGCCGTTTTCATTCATGCTGGTTCACGCGTGCGCCGCTTCGGTGCAGTTGCGGCGCCAGCTGGCCGGCGGCAGTCCGAATTCGCGCTTGAAGGCCCGGCTGAAGGCGGCCTCGGAGTCATAGCCGACCGCGCCGGCGACCTCGCTGATCGAGCGGTTGCCGCTGCGCAGCTCGGCCGCGGCGGTGCGCAGGCGCCAGTGAGCGAGGTATTGCATCGGCGGCTGCCCGAGCAGGTCGGTGAAGCGCTGCGCCAGAGCCGAGCGCGACAGGCCCACGTTTCCGGCCAGTTCGTCGACGGTCCACGGATGGCCCGGCCGCGCATGCATGCGCGACAGCGCACGCGCCACGTAGCGGTCGCGCAGCGCTGCCAGCCAGCCGCTTTCGTTGGCCGGCAAGGTGTCGATGCAGCGGCGCACCGCCTGCACGAAGAGCAGTTCCGACAGCTTGGCCAGCACGGTGGCGCTGCCGGCGCGCGGCTCGGCCGCCTCCGAGGTGGCGAAGGCCAGTGCCGAGGCCAGCCACGCGGATTCGAGCCCGGCGCCCAGGGCTACCTTGAACAGCCGCGGCAGCGATGTCAGCAGCGGATTGCCCATGGTGTCGTCGAAGCCGAGAAAGCCGCAGACCATGCGCGTGTGTTCGCCGCCGCCGCCGTACGAGACCCGCATGACTTCGCCGGGACTGTTGCGCAGCAGGTCATACACCAGTGGCGCCGAAGGCAAGGGCTGCAGATGGAGGTCGCTGCCGAGCACATGCGGCTCGCCCTGCGGTACCACCAGCAGTTCGCCGGCTTCCACGCGCACCCCGGGACCGGTGTCGTCGACCAGGCGCGCCCAGCAGATGCCTTCGGTGATCAGGTGATACGAGACCACGCGGTCGGCGCGCGGCAGGAACGCGGCGCGCAACTCGGCATCGGCTTCGCTGATCAGGCACCACGGTGATTTGAATTCGCCGTTCAGGAACACGGCGCCGCTCAGTTGCACGGCGCGCAGGAGGTCGGACAAGGCATCCATGGCCACATTCCTCCAGATCCGGGGTTTCGCGCAAGAAAGCCGGACGCCCGATCATACGGGCGAGGGGACCGGGCTCCGATACTAGCACCGTGCCCGTGGCCGTACAACGGCGCGGCACACGCCACCTGACTGGACGGAGACAACACCATGGAAACCCTTTCCGCAGCGGATGCCAGCGCCGGCGCGCAGGCCGACTGGATCGGCCTTGCCGCCACGCTGGGCCGCACCTTTGATGGCCGCGCGCCCGAGATCGACGCGAGCGAGCAGTTCGTCAGCGCCAACTATGACGACCTGCGCGCGCACCGCTTCTTTGCCGCGGCTGTGCCGCAGGAGCTGGGCGGCGCCGGGCTGTCGCACCAGGAACTGGGCGCGGTGCTGCGCGAACTGGGCAAGTACTGCGGCTCGACCGCGCTGGCCTTTGCCATGCATACGCATCCGGTGGCCACGGCCGCATGGCGCTGGCGCAATCAGCAAGCACCGGTGGAGAGCCTGCTCCGGCGCGTCGGCGCCGAGCAGCTGGTGCTGCTCGGCAGCGGCGGCTCCGACTGGCTGCAGGGCAGTGGCAAGGCCACGCGCGTCGACGGTGGCTATCGCGTCGACGGCCGCAAGATCTTCGCCAGCGGTGCGCCGGTGGCGGACCTGTTCATGACCTGCGCGGTCTATGACGACCCGGAGGCCGGCCCCACCGTGCTGCATTTCGCGCTGCCGATGAAGACGCCGGGCGTGCGCGTGCTGTCGAACTGGCACACGCTGGGCATGCGCGGCACCGGCTCGCACGATGTCATGCTGGAAGGCGTGCTGGTGCCCGACACCGCGGTGGCCGCGCGCCGCCCGCAAGGCGTATGGCATCCGATGATGCATACGGTGGCGATGATCGCGTTGCCGCTGATCTACGCCGTCTACGTCGGCATCGCCGAGGCCGCGCGCGAGATCGCGCTGCAGCTGGCCCGCCAGCGGCGCCTGAATGCGCATGCGGTCGAGGCGGCGGGACGGCTGTGCAACGAAGCAGAGGCGGCGCGGCTGGCGCTCGATGCGATGTTTGCCGCCGCGGCCGGCCAGGCGCCCGGCGCGATCACCACCAACCGCATCATGAGCGCCCGCACGCTGGCGGCGCGTGCGGTGCTGGCGACGGTCGAAGCGGCGATGGACCTGGCCGGCGGCGCGGGCTTCTATCGCGATGCCGGGCTGGAGCGGCGCTTCCGCGATGCGCAGGGCGCGCGCTTCCATCCGCTGCAGGCCGGGGCCCAGCAGGAGTACGCCGGACGCATGGCGCTGGGGCTGGATATCGATGCGCCGACCGGCGAGGTGCGCACGGCAGCGCAATGATGTCCGCCCTGGCCCAGCTCTCCTACGACACCGAGGCCTGCAATGACAGCGGCCAGGGCGAGGACGCCTGCGCCATCGGCCACGATGGCACGGCGCGCCGCGCCCTGCGCGATGCGCTCGGGCAGTTTGCCACTGGCGTGACCGTGGTCACGGCCGCCGGCGCCGACGGCCGCCCGGTCGGCGTGACGATCAATGCGTTCGCGTCCGTGTCGCTCGCGCCGCCGTTGCTGCTGTGGTGCCTGGCGCGAAGCTCAGGCAGCCTGCCGGTGTTGCGCGCCGCGCCCTGCCACGCGATCAACGTGCTGGGCAGCGGCCAGCTGGAAGTGTGCCGGCGCTTTGCCGCGCGCGCCGACGACCGCTTCGCCGGCATCGCCCATCGTGCCGGGCCGTGCGGCACGGTGCTGATCGACGGCACGCTGGCCTATTTCATCTGCCGGCACCGCTCGGTGCGCACCGTGGGCGACCATGTGCTGTTCGTCGTGGAAGTGGTGGCCTATGGCGCGGCGCCGGGCATGCCGCTGGTGTTCCATGGCGGCGGCTTTGCCGACGCGCGCGAACCCTGCGCCGGTTAAGCGCCCCGCTTAAGCGCGCTCGGCCCGCTTGCCCAGGATCACCAGCGCGATGCCGCCCAGCACCGCCGCCGCGCTCAGCGCCAGACGCAAGGTCAGGGACTCGCCGAGCCAGGCGATGCCGCCCACCGCGGCGATGACCGGCACGCTCAGCTGCACGGTGGCCGCGGTAGCCGCGCGCAGGCGCGGCACCGCGGCGTACCAGATCACATAGCCAAGCCCCGAGGTGATCGCGCCTGAAACCACCGCATAGGCGAGCCCCGTGGCATCGAGCGAGCGCTGCGCCTGAATCGCGGCACCGAGGGCCAGCGCCATGGGCACGGCGCGCAAGAAGTTGCCCGCGGTGGTCTCGACCGGATCCGCGGCCCGCTTGCCACGCAGCGAGTAAACCCCCCAGGCGATACCCGCCGCAATCATCAGCAGCGATGAGGCCAGCGGTGGCGTCGCCAGGCTCGGCAGCATCAGCCAGACCAGACCGGTCAGCGCCAGCGCCAGGCCGACCCACTGCTGCGTGCGCAGCGGCTCGCCGGTGTAAAGCCCGTAGCCGGTCATGGTCGCCTGCACCGCGGCGAACAGCAGCAGCGCGCCGGTACCCGCGCTCAGGCGCTCATAGGCGAACGAGAACGCCGCCGCATAGCAGAACAGGGCCAGCGCCGACACCCAGTTGCCGCCCAGCGTGATGCCGCCGGTGCCGGGTCGCCCGGCCTGCCGCCGCGCCATCACGATCAGCC
Organism: Cupriavidus taiwanensis; assembly: GCF_900250115.1. NCBI lineage: Bacteria > Pseudomonadati > Pseudomonadota > Betaproteobacteria > Burkholderiales > Burkholderiaceae > Cupriavidus > Cupriavidus taiwanensis. The sequence goes on from NZ_LT984804.1 coordinate 945,632, forward strand.
ACAACACCGCCGCCGCGGCCGCGACGCGCGCCAGCGTGAAGCTGCCGGCGTCGATGGTCGTGCCTTTCAGCGCCAGCCGGCATAGCAGCGAATTGCCGGCGAACGCCAGCATCGCCAGCGCGGTCAGCAGCGCGGTGTTTGCATGCGGCATGCGGCAGGGCCTTGCGCTTAGCCGGCGGGCCGCGGGTCGCCCGTGTCGCCGATGGCGAACGAGGACAAATGCTCGATCGCCCGGACCAGCCCGGAGTGGTCCCAGGCCGCGCCGCCCAGCCCGTTGCAGACGTTGAACAGCTGCTGGCACGACGCCGTATTGGGCAGGCCCACGCCAAGCTCGCGCGCGGTCGACAGCGCCAGTTCCAGGTCCTTCTGGTGCAGCGCGATGCGAAAGCCGGGGTCGAAGGTGCGGCGGATCATCCGTTCCCCATGCACTTCCAGGATGCGCGAACTGGCAAAGCCGCCCATCAGCGCCTCGCGCACGCGGGCCGGGTCGGCGCCGGCGCGGGCCGCCAGCACCAGGGCCTCGCTGACCGCCTCGATGGTCAGCGCCACGATCACCTGGTTGGCTACCTTGGCCACCTGGCCATCGCCGGCCGCGCCCACGCGCGTGATGGTCTTGCCCATCAGCTGCAGGATCGGCAGCACGCGGTCGAACACCTCCTGCTTGCCGCCGGCCATGATCGACAAGGTGCCGGCCCTGGCCCCGACCTCGCCGCCCGACACCGGCGCGTCGACATAGTCCGCGCCAATCGCCTCGATGCAGCGCGCGAACTCGCGCGTGGCGATCGGCGAGATCGAGCTCATGTCGATCACCGTGACGCCGCCCGGGGTATCGGCCAGGCCGTCGGCGACGCCGCGCTCGCCGAACAGCACCTTCTCCACGTCGGGGGTGTCGGGCAGCATCAGGATGATGGTCTCCACTTGCCTGGCGACGTCCTCGGCGCTGGCGCAGGCGTTCACGCCGGCATCCTGCAGGTCTTGCGGCACGCCGCTGCGGCTGTGGGCGAACACGGTATGCCCGCCGTCGACCAGGTGCCGCACCATGGGCTTGCCCATCACGCCAAGCCCGATAAAGCCGATCTTGCTCATGTCAGTGTCCGGTTGGAGTTCAGGCGCCGACCCGGCGGGGGTGCGTCGTGCACCGCGCCGGGCGCATATCTGATGATAGTCAGTCGCACGCCAGCGCAGACAGCGGACCCGGCCCAGGATGCCCGCCGGCCCGCGCCGCCGCCACGCGCGCCGCGGCGTCGTCCAGTTGCGCCAGCGTGCCGGCATCGATCGGTATCCGTTGCGCGCGGGCCGCGCGCCAGGCCCGCTCGGGTTCGCCGGGCAGCTGGATGCCGCTCTGGCCGGGCTGCAGCCGCGCGCTTTTCATCCACTCGGCGAAGGCCGCGACCTCGTGTCCGAACGAGGTGCTGGCGCCGAGCCGCGCGGGATCGAACACGATCGCCAGCATGTTGTTCCAGACCGCATGCTCGTGCCGCAGCGTGTCCGGGCGGATGGTATGGCCGCCCGTGACCGCGGCCCCGAGCAGTTCGCACATCATCGCCAGCCCATGGCCCTTGTGCTCGCCGAAGGGCCGCAAGGCGCCCTGCGGCGAGCCGGCGGACGGGTACATCACGGCGGCATCGGTGGTCGGCTGGCCCTGCGCATCGAGCAGGCAACCGGCCCCGACCGGCGCGCCCTTGTTGTGGGCCACGCGCACCTTGCCCAGCGCGATGGCGCTGGTGGCAAAGTCCAGCACCAGCGGCGGCTCGCCCGCCATCGGCACGCCGATGGTGAACGGATTGGTGCCATAGCGCGCGTCGTAGCCGCCATGGGGGGCCACGATGGGTTTGGACAGCACGTTGACGAAGTGGATCGAGATCATGCCCGCGGCCGTGGCCTGCTCGGCCCAGTGGCCGACGCGCCCCAGGTGGTGCGACTGGCGCAGCCCCATCACGCAGACGCCGTGCTCGCGCGCGCGGGCGATGGCCATCTCCATGGCCTGCGCCGTTACCGCCTGGCCCATGCCGCGGTTGCCGTCCAGGCTGAGCAGGCTGCCGCCGTCCTGCAGCACGCTGACCTGCCGGTTCAGCTGCAACTCGTCGGCCTGCCACGCCAGCACATAGCGCGGGATCATGCCGACGCCATGGGAGTCATGCCCGCTCAGGTTGGCGCCGACCAGGTGGTCGGCCGTCAGTTGCGCTTCCTGCGCGCTGCTGCCGGCGGCAAGCCAGAGATCGGTCACCCACTGGTGCAGGGCGCGGGTCGGAATGCGGAGTTCGCTCATGTCGGCCTTGGGGGATAAACGCGGATAAATGCGCTGTGAAACAAGAAGCCCCGTGCCGGGTGACGGCAACGGGGCTTTCATGATACGTCCGGCGCGCGCGGACGGTCCGCGCGTGGCCGGTGATCGGCAAATGCCTAACGGGCCGGGGCTGCGTGCGCCGGGGCGGTTGCCAGGATTTCCCTGATGCGGGCCAGGTAGCTGTCGCCCACCGCGCGGTGCAGGCGCGCCGCCTCGGCGGCGAACTGGCGCCGGCTGGGCGGGCGGATGCCCAGGCTGCGGCAGATCGTTGACAGATAAGGCTTGCGCGGGCCTGCCAGGCGCTGCACTGCGCTCTGCAGCGCGGCATCGCCGATGCGGCCGCGCAGCCAGGCCAGCACCTGGCGGTCATAGTCGTTTTGCACGCGGATCAGGTGTTCCATGCCGGGACTCCACTGTTCATCCATACAGGTGCTGTAAATATATACAGTATTGGCGTGGAGGCAAGAAAAATCCGGCCCTTGCAGGGGTAACACACTGGGATACGGTTACGCGCGCGTCGTTTTCAGATCATTCCTGGTGCCCGTACCGTCGCCGACACCAGTGGCAGCACCGCATCGCGCTTCTCCAGCAGGTGGCGCTTCAGTACCGCCGCAAGCCGCTTGCCGTCGCGGGCTTCGAGCGCCTGGATCATCTCTTCATGGTCCTCGACCGCCTCGTCCCACTTGCCGCTTTGCTGGTTGGAGCGAAAACGCAGCGCCTGCAGGCGGCGGTTGATCGACTGGTAGGTCTGGCGCAGCGCCCCGTTGCGCGCGGCCTCATTGATGCGGTCGTGGATCTCCTGGTTGCGGCTGTAGTAGCCCGGCAGGTCGTTCTGGGCGCGGCAGGCCAGCATCGCGTAGTGCAGCGCCTTGATCTGCGCGAGTTCCGCCGCGGTGATGCGCTCGCAGGCCAGCTCCCCGGAAAACGCCTCCAACCCGCTCATCAGCTCGAAGCTCTCCCTGACTTCGGCCTCGCTCATGCGCGAGATGCTGGCGCCGCGGTTGGGCAGAAGGTCGATCAGGCCTTCGGCCGCCAGCACCTTGAGCGCCTCGCGCAGCGGCGTCCGCGAGATGCCCAGGGTCTCGCACAGCTCGCGTTCATTGAGCCTGGTGCCGGGCGCGAAGACGCCTTCGACGATGAACTGGCGCAGGTGCTCGACCACGGTGTCGTGCAGGCGCGGGCGTGCCAGGCGCGGCAGCGAGGGCGGCGGAACGTGCTCGGCAACGCCTCCCGCTCGGTCATCGTTATATGAGTTTTGCATTCAATGTCCTCTATTCACTTGGCGCGGATTTTACTGCATCTTGCTTCCTGGCCTCAAAATTCGGGTTAACCACGACAAATCACTGCAATTTCCGCCTTGGACCGCATCTATCGCTCTGCTATAGTCGATTGCATTCAAAATTCATAATCCCAACAAGGAGGCAAGTTTTCCATGGTTCAGCTCGATTTCCACCCCTCTGGCCGCCACTTCCTGCAGATCCCCGGTCCGAGCCCGGTGCCCGACCGCATCCTGCGCGCGATGAGCTACCCGACCATCGACCACCGTGGCCCGGAGTTCGGCGCGCTCGGCCGCAAGGTGCTCGCCGGCATCAAGGAAATCTTCAAGACCCGGCACCCGGTGATCATCTATCCGGCGTCGGGCACCGGTGCCTGGGAAGCGGCGCTGACCAACACGCTCAGCCCGGGCGACCATGTGCTGATGTTCGAGACCGGGCATTTCGCCACGCTGTGGAAGAAGATGGCCGAGGCGCTGGGCCTGCGCCCGGAATTCCTCGGCCTGCCCGGCATCGAGGGCTGGCGCCGCGGGGTGCAGGCGGACATGATCGAAGCGCGCCTGCGCGAGGACAGCGGCCACGCGATCCGCGCCGTGTGCGTGGTGCACAACGAGACCTCGACCGGCGTGACCTCGGATATCGCCGCGGTGCGCCGCGCCATCGACGCCGCCGGGCACCCGGCGCTGCTGCTGGTGGACACGATCTCGGGCCTGGGTTCGGCCGACTATCGCCATGACGAGTGGGGCGTCGACGTGACCGTGTCGGGCTCGCAGAAGGGCCTGATGCTGCCGCCGGGCATCAGCTTCAACGCGCTGTCGCCCAGGGCGATCGCCGCCAGCGAGAACGCTACGCTGCCGCGCGCGTTCTGGGGCTGGGCCGAGATCATCGAAGCCAACAAGAACGGCTACTGGCCCTACACGCCCAACACCAACCTGCTGTATGGCCTGTCCGAAGCGCTCGACATGATCCTGGGCGAGGGCCTGGAGCAGGTCTTCGCCCGCCACCAGCGGCTGGCGGAGGCAACACGCCAGGCCGTGCGCGCCTGGGGCCTGGAGATCCAGTGCGCGGATCCCGCGGTGTACAGCCCGGTGCTGACCGGCGTGATGATGCCCGACGGTGTCGACGCGGATGCGGTGCGCAAGCTGATCTATGAGCGCTTCGACATGTCGCTGGGGCAGGCGCTGGGCAAGATGCGCGGCCGCATGTTCCGCATCGGCCATCTTGGCGATTGCAATGACCTGACCCTGATGGCGACGCTCGCCGGTTGCGAGATGGGGCTGAAGCTGGCAGGCGTGCCGCTTGCCGCCAGCGGCGTGGCCGCGGCCATGGCGTCGCTCGCCGCGCACGCCGACAAGCCGGTGCTCAAGGCCGCCGCCTGAGCGAAGCGGGCGGCGCGGGGCAGGCCGGGCACGGTCCGCCGCCTGCCTGCCATTCCTGCCGGAGCATCAACACGACATGCGCCCGCCGCAGGGCGGCCGCATGCATCGCCGTGGGCGCGCAGCCCTTGTTTCTTGCATGCCATGAACATGACTTCGTCCTCCCTGCTGGTCAAGCCGATCCACCTGGTGCCCGCGCAGCGCCGGGCCGTCTCGCCGCTATCGGCGCTGCTGCGCAAGGAACTGCGCGGCGACGTGCTGTTCGACCGCGCCGCCCGTGGCCGCTATGCCACCGACGCTTCCATCTACCAGATCATGCCGCTCGGCGTGGTGGTGCCGCGCGACCAGGCCGACCTGGTGCGCGCGCTCGACATCGCGCGCGACCAGCGCGTGCCGGTGCTGGCACGCGGTGCCGGTACCAGCCAGTGCGGCCAGACCGTGGGCGAGGCGCTGGTCATCGACACCAGCAAGTGGCTCAACAACGTGGTCGCCTTCGATGCCGGCGCGCGCACGGTGACGGTGGAGCCGGGCATCGTGCTGGACCACCTGAACGCCTGGCTCAGGCCGCACGGGTTGTGGTTCCCGGTGGACGTCTCCACCGGCGCGCAATGCACCATCGGCGGCATGGCCGGCAACAACTCTTGCGGCTCGCGCTCGCTTGCCTACGGCAACATGGTGCATAACGTGCTGGCCATCGATGCGGTGCTGGCGGACGGCAGCGATTGCCACTTCGGTTCGCTGGCGCAACCGTTGGCGGCAGGACGCATCGAGGGCATCTTTCATGGGCTGCAGCGCATCGCCACGCGCGAGCGCGGCGAGATCGCCGAGCGCATGCCCAAGGTGCTGCGTCGCGTGGCCGGCTACAACATCGACCTGTTCGACTGCCAGAACCCGCGCGCCTATACCGACGACGGCCACGCCAACCTCGCCCATATCCTGGTCGGCTCCGAGGGCACGCTGGCCTGCAGCCGCCAGCTCACCCTCAAGCTGGCGCCGCTGCCGGCGCACAAGGTGCTGGGCGTGGTCAATTTCCCCACCTTCTACCAGGCGATGGACCTGACCCGGCATATCGTCACGCTGCGTCCGGTGGCGGTGGAACTGGTCGACCGCACCATGATCGACCTGTCGATGGAAAACCCCGCCTTCCGCCCGGTGGTCGAGCGCGCGCTGGCCGGGGATCCGCAGGCCATCCTGCTAGTGGAATTCGCCGGCGACGACCGCCAGGCGCTGCTGGCGCAACTGGACCAGCTTGCGGAACTGATGGCCGACCTGGGTCTGCCCGGCTCGGTGGTGAAGATGCCGGAGGAGAAGGCGCAGAAGGCGCTGTGGGATGTGCGCAAGGCCGGCCTCAACATCATGATGAGCATGAAGGGCGACGGCAAGCCGGTTTCGTTTATCGAGGACTGCGCGGTGCCGCTCGAGCACCTGGCCGAATACACCCGCCGGCTCACCGACGTCTTCCACAAGCACGAGACCGAGGGCACCTGGTACGCCCATGCCAGCGTCGGCACGCTGCACGTGAGGCCGATCCTGGACATGCGCCGCGACGGCGCGCTGCGCATGCGCGAGATCGCGCAAGAGGCCGCAGAGCTGGTGCGCGAATACAAGGGCGCGTATTCCGGCGAGCACGGCGACGGCCTGTGCCGCGGCGAATGGGTGGCCTGGCAATACGGCCCGCGCATCAACGCGGCGTTCGGCGAGATCAAGGCGCTGTTCGATCCGGACAACCGCTTCAACCCCGACAAGATCGTGCGCCCGCCACGGATGGATGCGCGCGAGAACTTCCGCTTCGCGCCCGGCTACGCCGCGCTGCCGCTGACCCCGGCGCTGGACTGGTCGGCCTGGAACGTGCGGCGCGACCCGATGACGGGCGCCGAGACCGCGCCCGGCACCGGCAACGATACCGCCACGCACGGCCTCGCGTCGGCCGTCGAGATGTGCAACAACAACGGCCACTGCCGCAAGTTCGACGCCGGCACCATGTGCCCCAGCTATCGCGTGACCAAGGACGAGCAGCACGTGACGCGCGGCCGCGCCAACACGCTGCGGCTGGCGCTGACCGGGCAGCTCGGCAGCGACGGGCTGGCGAGTGCCGAGGTCAAGGAGGCGCTGGACCTGTGTGTCTCGTGCAAGGGCTGCAAGCGCGACTGCCCGACCGGCGTCGACATGGCGAAGTTCAAGATCGAGGCGCGCCACGCCTGGACCAGCCGGCACGGCATCGGCCTGCGCGAGCGCATGGTCGCATTCCTGCCGCGCTACGCACCGGCTGCCAGCCGCGTGCCGGGCCTGCTGGCGCTGGCCGACAGCCTGCCCGGCGTCTCCGGCTGGATCAAGCGCGCGCTGGGGTTTGCCCCGCAGCGTTCGCTGCCGCGCTTCACCGCGCCGTTCCTGGCGCGCGGCCGCGGCGCAGGCAACGCTGCAGGCAGCAAGGCCGATGGCCGCGAGGTGCTGCTGTTCGTCGATACCTTCAGCAACTACATGGAGCCCGCCAATGCGCGCGCCGCGCAGGTCGTGCTGGAAGCGGCGGGATACACGGTGCATTTCAACACCCGTGCCGGCGAACGCCCGCTGTGCTGCGGCCGCACCTTCCTGGCCGCCGGACTGGTCGACCAGGCGAAGGCCGAGGCGCGGCGCCTGCTCGATGCGCTGCGCCCGTTCGTCGAGCGCGGCGTGCCGGTGGTCGGCCTCGAGCCGTCGTGCCTGCTGTCGCTGCGCGACGAGTTCCTGGGCTACGGCTATGGCGAAGAAGCGCGCCAGCTCGCCAGCCTGTCGTTCCTGTTCGAGGAATTCCTGGTGCGCGAGCGCGAGGCGGGCCGGCTGGAGCTGCCGCTGCGGCCGCTGCAGGTGTCCGAGGCCATCGTGCATGGGCACTGCCACCAGAAGGCGTTCGATGCCTTCACGCCGGTGCAGACCGTGCTGGGGTGGATTCCGGGCCTGAAGGTGGCGCCGGTGGAGTCGTCGTGCTGCGGCATGGCCGGCAGCTTCGGCTATGAGGCCGAGCATTTCGAAGCGTCGCAGGCGATGGCCGAACTGTCGCTGCTGCCGGCGGTGCGCCGGCGCGCCGCGGGCGCCATCGTGGTCGCGGACGGCACCAGTTGCCGTCACCAGATCCGCGACGGCGCGCAGGCCGAGGCGATGCACGTGGCAAGAGTGCTGGCGCTGGCGCTGGAGGGCGGTCGCCATGACTGAGCCGATGCGCAATCCGGTCCACGAGCGTGCCCGCCTGCAGCCCCCGGCGCCGGCAAGGATCGGCGATCGCGTCGAGGACGTCGGCACGCCGGCGCTGCTGGTCGACCTCGACGCCTTCGACCAGAACGTGGCCCGGATGCAGGCGCTTGCCGATGCCGCCGGCGTGGTGCTGCGCCCGCATGCCAAGGCGCACAAGTCGGTCGCGATTGCGCAGCGCCAGGTTGCCGCCGGCGCGGTGGGCATCTGCTGCCAGAAGCTCAGCGAGGCCTATCCGTTTGCCGCGGCCGGCATCACCAGCATCCATATCAGCAATGAGTTCGTCGGCGCCGACAAGCTGGCGATGGCGGTGGAGCTGGCCCGGCATGTGGACCTGAGCGTCTGCGTGGACGACGTGCGCCAGGTGGCCGCGCTCGCCGCCGCCGCGGCGGCCGGCGGGGTGCGCATCACCGCGCTGGCGGAAGCCGATGTCGGGCAGGGCCGTTGCGGCGTCGACAGCCCCGAAGCGCTGAGCCGGCTGGCCGATGCCATCGGCGCGTCTCCGTCGCTGCGCTTCGGTGGGCTGCAGGCGTATCACGGCGGCGTGCAGCACCTGGCGGCCTGGACCCAGCGCCGGGACGCTGCGCGGCGCGCCGCCGGGCAGGCGGATGCCTATGCGGCGCACCTGCGCGCCCGTGGCATCGCCTGCCCGGTCATCACCGGCGGCGGCAGCGGCACCGCGGAGTTCGATTGCGAGAGCGGCGTCTATACCGAGATCCAGCCCGGCAGCTACGTGTTCCTGGACGGCCACTATGGCGCCAGCGAATGGCCCGGGCGCTTCCGGCCCCGGCACGGCCTGTTCCTGTCGACCACGGTGATGAGCACCGCGCGCGCCGGCGTGGCGGTGTGCGATGCGGGACTGAAGTCGCTCGCGGTCGATTCCGGCCTGCCGCGCCTGTGGTCCGGCCCCGGCAGCGAGTGGCTGCGCTATGTCGCGGCCAACGATGAGCACGGGGTGCTGCAGGTGCTGGACGAAGACGGCCAGGCCCTGCTGGGCAGCAAGCTCTGGCTGGTGCCCGGCCATTGCGACCCCACCGCGAACCTGCACGCGCAATACGTGTGCTGCCGCGACGGGCATGTGGCGGAGCTGTGGGACATCGCCGCGCGCGGCCTGAGCCGCTGATGCCGCGTGGCAACGCAGATAAAGAGAAGAGAGAAGAGCCGCAACGAGCGGCAGCGGGTAGTCAAAGCCAAAGGAGACCAACGATGCAACGCAACACAGTCAGGAAGACCCTGGCGGCCGTGGTGGGTGCCACGGCCTGCCTGAGCGCATGGGCATGGGAGCCGGCCAAGCCGGTCGAAATCGTGGTGCCGTTCAGTGCCGGTGGCGCCTCGGACCAGATGGCGCGCTCGATCCAGGGCATCATCGCCAGGCACAAGCTGATGAGCCAGCCGGTGATCGTGCTGAACAAGGCGGGCGCCAGCGGAGCCGAAGGGCTGATGGATACCAAGGCATCGCAAGGCAATCCGCACAAGCTGCTGGTGGCCTCGTCGGCGCTCTATACCGTGCCGATGGTGAGCCACCTGCCGTTCAGCTGGCGCGACCTGACGCCGGTGGCGATGATCGCCCAGGACGAATTCGTGCTGTGGACCAATGCCGCGGCCCCGTACCAGACCGTCGCGCAGTTCATCGACGCGTCCAGGGCCAGCGCCGGCAAGATCAAGGTGGGCGGCACCAGCTCCAAGCGCGAAGACCAGATCATCGCCTCGCTGGTGCAGAAGAAGACCGGCACCCGCTTCATCTACGTGCCGTACAAGGGCGGCGGCGAGGCCGCCACGCAGCTGTCGGGCCAGCATATCGACGCCAACGTGAACAACCCGTCCGAATCGATCGGCCAGTGGCGCGCCGGCGAGCATCGCGCGCTGTGCGTGTTCGCGCCGCAGCGCATGGCCTACAACGGCAAGGTCACGCAGACGCAGAGCTGGCATGACGTGCCGACCTGCAAGGAGCAGGGCCTCGACGTGCAATACCAGATGCTTCGTGTGTTCATGATGCCGGGCGGCGTGACTCCGGAGCAGCAGAAATACTACGTGGACCTGATGCAGAAAATCGTGGCCACGCCGGAGTGGAAGGAATACCTGGAGAAGAACGCGCTGAAGAACGAGTTCCTGGCGGGCAAGGCGCTGACCGACTTCCTGGCGCGCGATGAAGCCGCGCATCGCGACATCATCAAGGAGGCGGGCTTCGTCGCCGCGCGCTGAGGCCGGCACCGATCACCAGGGGGCTGCGCCGCGCGGCGCAGCCGATGGCCTGAAGCAAGGCGGGAGACAACATGGATTCACAACAGGAAACGGCGCATGCGGGCGCCGGCATCTCGGTCAAGACGGTGGAACTGGCGGTGGCGCTGTGTTTGCTGGCCGGCGCGCTGGTGGTGATCTGGAGCAACCATGGCATCGGCGCCGGCTGGGCGCCGGATGGGCCGGAGGCGGGCTATTTCCCGATGCGGGTGGGCCTCATCATCCTGGTCTGCAGCGCGCTGGTGGGCGTGCAGGCGCTGCGCGCCGACCGCACCGCCGTGTTCGCGACGTGGCAGCAGTTGCGGCAGGTGGGCGTGATCCTGGTACCGCTGACCGTGTATGTCGGGCTGATCGGGCTGCTCGGCATCTACGTGGCATCGGCGGCGTTCATCGCCGGCTTCATGGTGTGGGTGGGCAAGGCGGCATGGTGGAAGGCCGCACTGACCGGCGTCGGCATCAATGCGCTGCTGTTCTGCATCTTCGAGCTCCAGTTCCGCGTACCGCTGCCCAAGGGCCCGCTGGAAGCGGCGCTGGGCTACTAGGAAGGAGCGGACCATGGATGAACTCAATGCATTGATGGGCGGCTTCGCCGTGGCGCTGTCGTGGCAGAACGTCGGCCTGATGTTCGTCGGCATCCTGCTTGGCATCGTGGTGGGCGTGCTGCCCGGCCTGGGCGGGCCCAACGGCGTGGCGATCCTGCTGCCGCTGACGTTTTCGATGGACCCGGTGTCCGCCATCATCATGCTGTCCTGCATCTACTGGGGCGCATTGTTCGGCGGGGCGATCACCTCGATCCTGTTCAATATTCCGGGCGAGGCCTGGTCGGTGGCGACCACCTTCGACGGCTACCCGATGGCGCAGCGCGGCGAGGCCGGCAAGGCGCTGACCTCGGCCTTTACCGGCTCGTGCCTGGGCGCGCTGGCCGGCGTGCTGCTGATCACCTTCCTGGCGCCGATGGTGGCAAAGTTCGCGCTGCGCTTCGGCCCGCCCGAGTTCTTCGCGGTGTACCTGCTGACCTTCTGCAGCTTCGTCGGCATGGGCAAGGAATCGAAGCCCAAGATCCTGATCGCAATGTGCCTGGGCTTCGTGCTGGCCGCGGTCGGCATGGACACGGTATCGGGCACGCTGCGCATGACCTTCGGCTCGACCGAGCTGCTGCGCGGCTTCGACTTCCTGGTTGCAGTGATCGGCCTGTTCGGCATCAGCGAGATCCTGATGACGATGGAAGAGGGCGTTGCCTTCCGCGGCAAGCAGGCCCGCATCGACCTGAAGGTGGTGCTGAAGACCTGGGCCGAGCTGCCGCGCTACTGGCTGACCGTGCTGCGCTCGTCGGTGATCGGCTGCTGGCTGGGCATCACCCCGGGCGGCGCCACCGCGGCGTCGTTCATGGGCTATGGCGTGGCCAAGCGCATGGCGAAGGATCCCTCTTCGTTCGGGCAGGGCAATGTCGAGGGCGTGGTCGCCCCCGAGACCGCCGCGCACGCGGCCGGCACCAGCGCGCTGCTGCCGATGCTGGCACTGGGCATTCCCGGCTCAGCCACCGCGGCGGTGCTGCTGGGCGGCCTGATGATCTGGGGCCTGCAGCCGGGGCCGCTGCTGTTCGCCGAGCAGGGGCCGTTCGTATGGGGGCTGATCGCCAGCATGTACCTGGGCAATATCGTCGGGCTGATCGTGGTGCTGTCGACGGTGCCGCTGTTCGCGGCGATCCTGCGTATTCCGTTCTCGATCATCGCGCCGCTGATCCTGGTGATCTGCGCGATCGGCGCGTACACCGTGAACGGGGCGTTGTTCGATGTCTGGCTGATGCTGGGCTTTGGCGTGGTGGGGTATGTTTTGAAGAAGCTGGATTATCCGTTGGGGCCGATGGTGCTGGCGCTGGTGCTGGGGGATCGGGCCGAGGATGCGTTCCGGCAGACCATGCTGGTGTCGTCGGGGGCGCTGGATGTGTTCTGGTCGAATGGGCTGGTCGGGACGATCATGGGGATGGCGGTTTTTGTGCTGGTGTGGCCCGTGGTCAGTGATTTGCGGATCCGGGGGAGGAAGGGGGTTGCGTAAGGGTTGGGGGGCTGGCGTGCCCTGTCGCTTGTTTTCTCCCCTCTCCCGCAAGCGGGAGAGGGGCGGGGGAGAGGGCTGGCGTATCCACGAAGCGGGAACTGCAAATCCACCCAACTTCACCAGCCAACGCATGTCTTGATGAAGCGTTTCGGGTCATGTGGTTGCTCCGTACATTACTGCCCTGCGGGCGGCATGTCTTATCGTAGTGTGCGTGGGGGGTTTCGTACGGGGCTTGGCTTCCTCACATAGCTGGACTGTCTGCCGCGGGGGTGCACCACGGTGGCGGGGCGTTGAAGTGTGGGTTGAACGAGCCCAGATCGCGAAGTGGCCCCTGCTGCCGGCCTTGTTGCGGGAACGCGCCTTCGGCTGCGCTGCGCGCCGGCAGCAGGCGCTGGCGGGAATTCAGGCACCGCGTCGCAGACAAGAATGCGGACAGGCTCAAACGTTGAAAGGCCCGGCCGCCCGCGCGAACTTGGCAGTCTGACCCCACCAACGCCGCCTTTGGCCAGCCGCTTGGGCGATGCGTTTCTTGCCTGTTCTTGTCGCTCAGACAGGCGGACCTGTCAGAAATTTTGTGTTTAGGGCATAACATGTCGCCAAGGAGCATGTATGCCACGCAAAACCAAGACCAGCCAGGCCGCCGACCGTGAGCTGCCGACCATTCCCGAGGACCTGATTGCCCATTTCGTTAAGGGTCCGATGACCGCCGAGGCGGTGCAGGACGCCTCGATGGCGTTCAAGAAGGCCCTGATCGAGCGCGCCCTGGGGGCCGAGCTCGGCCATCATCTGGGCTACCCGGCTGGCGCCGAGCGCCCGGCCGGCACGGCCAACCAGCGCAATGGCAAGAGCGCCAAGACGGTTCTGACCGACGACGGGCCGCTGCGGTTAGACATCCCTCGCGATCGCGACGGCAGCTTTGATCCGATCCTGATTCCCAAGCACGAGCGGCGCTTCACCGGGTTCGACGACAAGATCATCGCCATGTATGCGCGCGGCATGACCTTGCGCGAGATCCAGGCGTTTCTGGCCGAACAGTACGGCACCGAGGTCTCGCCCGAGTTCATCAGTTCGGTGACCGATGCGGTCATGGACGAGGTCACCGCCTGGCAGGCCCGTCCGCTGGAGGTGATGTACCCGGTGGTGTTCTTCGACGCGCTGCGGGTCAAGATGCGCGAGGACGGCGTGGTGCGCAACAAGGCCGTCTACCTGGCCTTGGGCGTGCTGCCCGACGGCACGCGCGACATCCTGGGCCTGTGGATCGAGACTACCGAAGGCGCCAAGTTCTGGATGAAGGTGTTCAACGACCTGAAGACCCGGGGTACCCAAGACATCCTGATCGCGGTGACCGATGGCCTTAAGGGCATGGAACAGGCCCTGGCCGCGGTGTTCCCGAACACCACCCTGCAGACCTGCATCGTGCATCTGATCCGCAACAGCCTGGAGTACGCCAACTGGAAGGAGCGCCGCGCCGTGGCGGCGGCGCTCAAGCCCGTGTACACGGCCCCCACGGTCGAGGCCGCGCTGGCCGAGTTGGCGGCCTTCGAGAACGGGGAATGGGGTCGGCGGTATGCACCGATCGGCGCATCCTGGCGTCGCGCCTGGGATCAGGTGATCCCGTTCTTTACGTTCCCGCCGGCGATCCGCAAGATCATTTACACGACCAACGCGATCGAGAGCATCAACGCGCAGCTGCGCAAGATCATCAAGACGCGCGGTCACTTCCCCAGCGACGAGGCGGCGACCAAGCTGCTGTGGCTGGCGCTGCGAAACATCACGGTGAAGTGGGGCAGTTCAACCCATGACTGGAAGGCTGCCATGAACCAGTTTGCGATCCTCTACGAGGAACGCTTCACCCACCCTTATCGTTAAGATATTGCTGGCTCACCGTTCCATCGACGGTGAGCCTTTACCTGCCCTGCACACAAAAAAACTGACAGGCCCAGACAGGCAGGGTCGCCGGGTACCGGTGACACAGCAGCGCCCGCCATGCACGGACATCGACCGCGGTTCCTACGCGTCCCGAACACTCACACCGTAGCAACCGGCGTCACCGGCGATCCCACCGCCCCCGGCAACCGCAATGGCGGCGCCGTTAACTGGAACCGCGTACGCCCATTACCGCGCAGCCAATCGGCGAGTTCACGCAGGTACCAAAGCTCTCCCAGCGGCAAGCCCAGCTTGAACAGGCAATGATGGTGCAGCGGCAGCAAAGGATGGTTCGAATCGCCCTCGGGTGCAGGCCGGGCAGGGTACCGCTCCACCGCATAGTTATCAGCGATCAGCGCCGCAATGCCCGTATCGGTGATCCAGTTCAGCAACTTGTCATCGCGCCCGTCGAGCGCGCAGCAACTGTGGTGGAGCACGGCCTCGTCTGGCTCGCGCTGCATCGACAGCACCACTTCGGCAAATCCCGTGCGCAGCAGCAGCATGTCGCCGCGTTCCACTTCGACCTTGGCGGCTGCCATCGCGCGCATCAGGTCGTCGTAGCCAACGTTGCGGAAGTCCATGCCGAAGACGTGCGCCAGGTCGACCAGCACGCCGCGTCCCTGCATGCCTTTGACCGCGAAGTTCTCGATGCCGAGCGCGTGCGCGGCGCTGTGGTCGTGGCCGCACGGGTGCGCCGCGAAGTTGTCGTCCTCGGCATAATCGACCGGCCCGACGATATGCTCGTTGGCGCGGTAGCCGTTGTAGTAGACCCGCTCGGCGCGGCCATCGCCGTCGGCGTCGAAGAGCGCGCCCACGTGCGCCAGCGCGTCCCACTGCGTGCTGTACTGCAGGCACATCAGCACCTGGTCATCGCTGATGACATCGGTCGCGGCGGGATCCATCTTCGCCAGCGGGAAATTGGTGTACGGCGAGTCGTCGCGGAAGGTCGGTCGCAGCACCGGCGGATGGCGGCGCGGATTGAGCTTGTTGCCGCCGGGGTAGTCCAGCGGCAGCGACAGGCAGAAACTCAGCCCGGCCTGCACCTCGCGCGCGCCCTTGACGACCTGTTCGGGCCCGATCAGGTTGATGCGGCCGAGTTGGTCGTCGGGACCGAAGTCTCCCCAGTTGGAACCTTGCGGACGTTGCTTCCAGCGCATGAGTCATGCCTCCTGTCGTGTGACTGGCCGCGGGACGACCAGGCGATGCGGAATGGAATCGGGAGCCGGGCAGGTCGTTGCACATTGCCGGCGCATCGATTGGCCGGCGCCATCTGGCATGAAACCCGGTTGCACTCTTATAGGCCATGTCGCGGGTAACGGTCATTTTGCGGCGCAGCAAAGCGCCCTTTGGCCTGCTGTAGCGTCGCCTTGGTTTTATGGGTCGTCGTACAACGTGAGTCGAATGTGAAGCGGATGCCTTTCATATTCCAGTTCATCTAGGGATAACCCGCAACCAAATCCAGCCTTGAGTCGGTAGAATGTTGTCAGACAACGTAACACATGCCCTTGATTGGTTTTCGGGCTGGAGAAGACATGGCAGTGACCCCTGCAGCGGCCACCCAGGCATCACGCCCGCTCTACATCACGATGGACGCGCACGACAACGTCGCCATCATCGCCAATGACGGCGGGCTGCCCGCGGGCACCACTTTCCCGTGCGGCCTGGTGCTGGCCGAAGCCGTTCCGCAAGGCCACAAGGTAGCGCTGGCCGACCTGCGCGAAGGCGAGGCGGTGATCCGCTATAACGTCGTGATCGGCTACGCGCTCAGGGACCTGCCGCGCGGCAGCTGGGTCAACGAGCGCGTGATCCGCATGCCGGCGGCGCCCGGGCTGGAAGACCTGCCGGTCGGCACGCGCGTGACGCCGCTGCCGCCGCTGGAGGGCTATACCTTCGAGGGCTACCGTAATGCCGACGGCTCGGTCGGCACGCGCAACATCCTGGGCATTACCACCACGGTGCAGTGCGTCGAAGGCGTGGTGGAGTTCGCCGTGCGCCGCATCAAGGAAGAACTGCTGCCGAAGTACCCCAACGTCGACGATGTGGTCGGCCTGGAGCACACCTATGGCTGCGGCGTGGCCATCGACGCGCCCGATGCCGGCATCCCGATCCGCACCATCCGCAATATCGCGCTGAACCCCAACTTCGGTGGCGAGGTGATGATCGTCAGCCTGGGCTGCGAGAAGCTGCAGCCGGCGCGCCTGATCGGCGCCGGCACCATCCCGATCCAGAAAGCGGGCGAGCCCGACGTGGTGTGCCTGCAGGACGAGCAGCATGTGGGCTTCGCCTCGATGATCGAATCGATCATGGCCACGGCGGAAAAGCACCTCGCGCGCCTGAATGAGCGCCGGCGCGAGACCTGCCCGGCGTCGGAGCTGGTGGTGGGGGTCCAGTGCGGCGGCAGCGATGCCTTTTCCGGCGTCACCGCCAACCCGGCGGTAGGCTTTGCCACCGACCTGCTGGTACGCGCCGGCGCCACGGTGATGTTCTCCGAAGTGACCGAGGTGCGCGACGGCATCGACCAGCTCACCGCGCGCGCCGCCACGCCCGAGGTGGCCGAGGCGCTGGTACGCCAGATGGCCTGGTATGACCGCTACCTGGAGCAGGGCCAGGTCGACCGCAGCGCCAACACCACGCCCGGCAACAAGAAAGGCGGCCTGTCCAATATCGTCGAAAAGGCGATGGGCTCGATCGTCAAGTCCGGCACCGGCCCGATCCACGGCGTTACCGGCCCGGGCGAAAAGGTCACGCAGAAAGGCCTGATCTACGCCGCCACGCCCGCCGGCGACTTTGTCTGCGGCACGCTGCAACTCGCCGCCGGCATGAACCTGCACGTGTTCACCACCGGACGCGGCACGCCCTACGGGCTCGCGCAAGTGCCGGTGGTCAAGGTCTCCACCCGCAATGACCTGGCGCGGCGCTGGCACGACCTGATGGACGTCAACGCCGGCCGCATCGCCACCGGCGAAGCCACCATCGAGGACGTGGGCTGGGAGCTGTTCCACACGCTGCTGGCCGTGGCCAGCGGCAAGAAGTCATGGGCGGAGCACTGGAAGATCCGCAATGCGCTGGTGCTGTTCAATCCGGCGCCGGTGACCTGAGGGCGGCGCTTATCGGGGCGATGCGTTGCCCCGCAACGGCTTCAGCAGGTACGCCAGCCCGTTGTGATCCAGTTCATGCATCAGTGCCAGCAGCGCGCCGAGCTGTCCCGGCGGAAAGCCTTCGCGCGCGAACCAGTTAAGGTAGTTGCCCGGCAGGTCGGCGATCAGCGTGCCCTTGTGCTTGCCAAAAGGCATGGCGACGGTGACCAGGCGTTTCAGGGCGTCGGCGTCGAAATCGGTCATGGGAGCAGGCCAGTCGGAAAGCGCCACGCTACCACAGTCGCGCTGGCGCTAACGTAGCTCAGGGGGGCTCAGGTAGCTCAGGTGGCGCGTGGTCGCGCGCGGGCGCCTGCGGCAGTGGCCTCGGCCACGGCGGCGCGCACGCATTCAGCCAGCAATTCCGCGGCCCTCGACCGCGTGGCGCGCGCCGCGCGGGCAATCACCAGCGGCTGGCGCACGGTCTCTTCGCGTATCGGTTTCTCCACCACCGCGGTGATCTGCGATGACGCGGGCGCCTGCGTGATCAGCAGGGCCACGCCCAGGCCGTTGGCGACCATGCCGCGCGCCAGTTCCAGCGAGGTGGCGCGGTAGCGCACCTCTGGCTGCAGCCCGTATTGCCAGAACGGCGCCATCAGGAATTCGCGGCTGTGCGGCAGGTCGATCAGGATCAGCGGCTGCTGCGCCAGCTCATGCAGCGAGACGCTGCCCCGGCGCCGGGCCAGCCGCGAGCCGGCGGGCACCAGGCCGTAGGGCCGCAGCTCAGCCAGCCGTTCGCGCTCGAGGTCGTCGGGCATGCCGACGTCGTAGCTCAGCGCCAGTTCGATCTGGCCGCCATGCAGCCAGTCTTCCAGCTGGGCCAGGTCACCCTCGACGAAACGCACCGTCAGCCCCGGGTAGCGCTCTCGCGCCAGGCGCAGCACCACCGGCAGGTAGACCGGCGCCAGCGTGCGGAACACGCCGAGCTTCACTTCGCCGGCCGCGCCGTCGCCGCTCTTGTCGACTTCAAACGCCGTGGCCGCGCCCAGGATGTGGCGCGCTTCGGCCAGCTTGCGCACGCCGAAGCGGGTCAGGGTCATGCGCGCGCCGGCGTCGCGGGCGAACAGGGCTTCGTCGAACAGCGTCTCCAGCTCGCGGATGGCGACCGAGATCGACGGCTGCGACACGTTCAGCAGCCGCGCCGCGGCCGTGGTGCTGCCGGTTTCCGCGGTCGCGGCGAAGTAGCGCAGCCGCCGCAGCGAGACACGCATCAGGAAATCCTATAGGTGCTAGTCGAATTCCATATTTTACTTGATAGCTTGCGCTGCGCAGAATCAAGCCACTGCAACGCAAGCCTGTGCGCTTGCAAGCCATCGAGGAGCAAGCCTTGGACCATGCCAGCCATTCCGAACTGCCGCTCGCCGGCATCCGCGTGATCGATTTTTCGCGGGTGCTGGCTGGCCCTTATTGCACGGCGCTGCTGGGCGACCTGGGCGCCGAGGTGATCAAGATCGAGCCGCCGGGCGGCGACGACTACCGCGCCGTCGGGCCCTTCGTCGACGGCCGCAGCGGGCTGTTCGCGGCGATGAACCGCAACAAGCAGAGCATCGTCATCGACCTGAAGACGACGACGGGTCTGGAACTGGCGCGCGCGCTGTGTGCGCGCGCCGACGTGGTGGTGGAGAACTTCCGTCCGGGCGTGGCGGACAAGCTCGGCATCGGCTACCAGGCGCTGCGGGCGCTGAATCCGGCGCTGGTCTATGCGAGCGTGTCGGGCTTCGGCCAGACCGGGCCGGAGTCGCACCGGCCGGCCTACGACATCATCCTGCAGGCAATGTGCGGACTGATGGACGCCACCGGCGCCCCGGACGGTGCGCCGACCATGCTTGGCGAGGCGGTCTCCGATGCGGTCAGCGGGCTCTTTGCCTCGTGGGGCGTGCTGGCCGCGCTGCTGGCGCGCGAGAAGAACGGCCGCGGCACGCATGTCGATGTGTCGATGTTCGACGCCACGCTGAGCCTGAGCGCGACGCTGGTGGCACGCTATGCCGCCACCGGGCGCGCCCCGCAACGGGTGGGCAACCGCCATCCCTCGTCGGCGCCGTTCGGCGTGTACCGCGCCGCGGATGGCTTCTACGTAGTGGCGGTGCTCAACAACAAGCTGTTCCACACGCTGGCCGAGACCATCGGCTGCCCGGAGATGGCGCAAGACCCGCGCTTTGCCGATGACGAATCGCGCTGCCGCTTCGAGCCAGCGCTGCGCGCCGCGCTCGAAGCGTGGTCGTCAGGCCTGAGCGTCGCCGAGGTGAACCGCCTGCTGGGCGGCGCGGGCATTCCGGTCGCGCCGATCCGCAATGTCAGGCAGGCGCTGGAAAGCGAACAGGCCGTCCATCGCCGCCTGCTGACCGAAGTCGCCGGGCCGGACGGAAGCACGGTGCGGCTGCCGTCGCAGCCGGTGAAGTTCTCGGGGTATGGCCCCAACCGTGTCACGCCCGCGCCGGCGCTGGGGCAGCACACCGAGGCCATCCTGGCCGCGCACGATTTCAGCAAGGAGAAACAACATGCTTAAACGACTGGGCGTCGAGCCGGGCGACCTGGAAATCGCCGATGCCATCGGCCGCTTCGCGCAGAGCGAGCTGGCCCCGGAGGCGGCCGAAGTGGACCGCGCGGAAACGTCCACCACGCGCTATGTGCCGCAGCTGGCAGAACTGGGCCTGATGGGGATGAACCTGCCGGAGCGCTGGGGCGGGACGGAGACTTCGCCGGTGGCGCTGATCCTGTCGCTGGCGGAGATCGCCAAGGCCTGTGCGTCGACCTCATCGATGCTCGGCGCGCATTACCTGGCGACTGATTCCATCCTGATCGGCGGCGACGACGGCCAGCGTGCGCGCTACCTGCCCGGCGCGGCGGCCGGCACGCGGCTCGGCGCCTTTGCCCTGACCGAGCCGCGCGCCGGCTCCAACCCGGCCGACATGGCTACGCGCGCCACGCCGGAAGGCGACGGCTACCGGCTGCGCGGGGTCAAGCACTTCATCTCCAATGCCGAGGCGGCGGACTTTATCGTGGTCTATGCCAGGACCGACCCGGCCGCGGGCACGCGCGGCATCAGCGCCTTCGTGGTGGACCGCCGCAGCGACGGCGTGCAGGTGGCGCCGGCGGAAAAACTGATGGGCATCCACGGCGCGCCGGCGCATGAGGTGGCGCTCGACTGCTTCGTGCCCGCCGCCAACCGGCTCGGGCCCGAGGGCACGGGTTTCCGCACCGCGATGAAGGTGCTCGACAACAGCCGGCTCGACGTTGCCGCCACCAGCCTGGGCATCGCCGAGGCGGCGCTGGCCTGCGCGGTGGACTGGGCCCGGCAGCGCCAGGTGGGCGGCGAGCCGCTGGCGCGCAAGCAGGGCCTGCAATGGATGTTCGCGGACATGCGCACGCGGCTGGAGGCGGCCTGGCTGCTGACGCTGCAGGCCGCGGCGCGGCGCCGCGACGGCGAGCCCTTTACCGAGCAGGCGTCGATGGCCAAGCTCTATGCGTCGGAGATGGTGGGGTTCGTCACCGATGCCGCGCTGCAGATCCATGGCGGCTACGGCTTTACGCGCGAGATGCCGCTGGAGCGGCTGGTGCGCGATGCGCGCATCCTGCGCATCTACGAGGGCTCGTCGGAAATCCAGCGCACGGTGATCGCGCGCGCGGTGCTCGGGTAAGCGCCGCCGCAGGCCGGCGGCGCCGGATCAGGGCGTTTCCGGGGCTTCGGGCGTAGCCGGTGTCGCCGCTGCCTGCGCCTCGGCAGGCGCCGCGGCGGACTCCACCGCGGCCGGCGCGGCCGCCGCCGCAGGCGCGGCAGCCTTGGCCTTCTGGCGCGCGGCGCCGGCGCGGCGCGCCTTCAGTTGCTGGGCGCGCTTGGCGTCCGCCTGCGTGACCACGCCGGCCTCGTTGCCGTCCAGGTCCAGGCGCTTGGCGCCTTCCACCATGCACGACCAGTAGCGCGCGCCGCTGCACCAGGTGCGGATCGCCTCGCGCAACTCCGCCTCGTCCAGGCCGAGCTTGCCGGCGTGCTGGGTCAGGTCTTCGAAGGTGCCGATCTTCAGCGGCACCTTGGGAGCCGGGTTCTTGGGGAAGGCCTTGGGGAAATGCTTCTGCAGCCGGGCAATGGAATGCACCACCGGATCGACCTGCTTGCCAGGCGCGGCGGCGGGCGCCGCACGGCGGCCCTTGATGCCCGCGCCCGCATCCGCGCCGCTACGCTTGCCCTCACGGGGACGGTTCGGCGCGCCCTTGGATGCGCCCTTGGATGCGTCCTTGGACGCGTCGCCGGTCGTGCCGCCGGTCGCGGCTTGGCGCGGGCCCTTGCGCTCGCCCTTCCTGGATTCGGCGGCCGCCTTCTTGGCGAGTTGGTCCCTGAGTGCTGCCAGTTGTTCGAAGCCCATGATGTCTGCCGTTGTGTGAACCGGGATTGTATCAAGGCCGGGCCACGGGGGCGGCCGCGGATATCGGCGCCGCCGGCCGGCGGCTCGGGGCAGCCGGCGCCGCGGCGTCAGGCGGGCAGATCGACGCGTGCGACCTGGCGCGATACCCGGCAACTGGCTGCATGCGGTCCCGCGTAGACGATGGCCGCGCCAGGGTAGCGCGCGGTATGGGCTTGCGCGCTGGCGAAGGAGTCAAAGCCGGTCACGCCGCCTTTGGACCCGTCGGCAAAGACCGGCGTGGCATACCAGCGGCCGCATAACGGTCCCTGCAGGATGAATTTGACGATCTTGGGCACGTCCGCTCCCGATTGAAACCCCGAGACGCCCGAGACACTGAGGCTCGGCGGATTCCGGAATGGCGGGCAGGTCCGCCCGCCAACCCTTCAGTTGGCGCGCTTGCCGGTCTTGCGCTGCGCCCCGCGAAGGTCGGTATAGCCAAGCTCGCGCATGTCGATCCACACCTTGCCCCAGGCAATGCCTTCCGCCATGGCGCGTTCCAGGGTGCGGTGGCTGCCCAGCGGACCCGACAGGATCACGGTCTGGCCGTCGCGCTCGACGGATACGGAAGCTTCGAACAGGGCATCGGCCAGCGGGCGGGCGTTGCCGCGCACGACATAGCCAAAATAGTTCTGTGTGGCCATCGCTGCTCTCCTTGTCTACCCCTTCCCGGGCGGCCTTGTCCCATGGGCATGCGTGTGCATCGGGGGGCCAGGGCGGGGCGCCTGCGTTACTTGCCATGCTAGCGAACTCCGCAAGCTGTCGCTGCACGGCCGGCCTGTACGGAATCTTGCTTTTCGTACCGGCCGGCGGGGCCGACCCGCGCACCCGCTAGGGCTTGCCGCCGCGACCGCGCGAGCTGATGTACATTGATTCCATTCACCGCGGTCGTGCGCCAGCCCGAGCCGCATCAGTGTGCCTGCATCGGAGTTCCTGCCCCGCCCCAGTAGCGGACCCGCCATGCCGTCGACCTTTATTTATTCCAACCGAGTCCGCAACCCGGAGGCGATGGAAGCCGAACTGCACCTCGCCTACCGCGCCGGACATACCGTGGATCTGCGCCGGGCCTTCTGGGAACACCAGCCGCCATCGGTGACGAGCGTGGATCGGCCAAGGCTGCAGGCGATGCTGCGGCAGGTCCGGCACGGCGACACGGTGGTGGTGATGGCATTGCGCTGCCTGGGTTCGACCGTGGCCGAAACGCTGGACACCATCGGCAGGGTGCGGCAGCTGGGCGCAGCGCTGTATTGCCTGCAGCTGGGCCAGGTCAATCTGGCCAGCGCCACGCCGCCGCAAGCCGTCAAGGTGCTGCGCGCCGCGGCCACGCTGGAAGGCGCCAGGCGCAGCGCGCGCATACGCGAGAGCCTGGCCGCGGCCAAGGCGGTGGGCCACCCCGTCGGCCGTCCGCCGAAACATACGGCCGAACAGCGCGCGGCCATCCTCCAGGCGTTGCAAGCGGGGGAATCCGTCAGTGCCGCCGCGCGGCGCTTCCATACCACGCGCCAGACCGTGATGCGCATCCGCGCCGGCAGCGGTGCGCCGGCACCCGAGGACAGCAAGGCCTGAAGCAAGGTTCACCCCGCCGGCACCATGGCCGGCGGCGACCTTGCGTTTGGAACGATACTTGCGTGAAGCCGGGTATTACCACGCGAAGTAGCGGAGTTCCCATGATGCGCGACACGGTTGTAGTCGGGACCTCAAGCGGAGGGGTGGATGCCCTGCGGCAACTCGCCGCGGGTCTTCCGGCCCGCTTCGACGCCGCGGTCCTGGTGGTGCTGCATATCGGCGCCAATCCGAGCATGCTGCCGCAGATGCTGATGCAGGTCGGGCCGCTGCCGGCGCACCACGCGCGCGACGGTGAAGCGGTGCTGCCGGGGGTCATCTATGTCGCGCCGCCCGACCACCACCTGATGATCGACGGCGAGCGCACCATGCTGCGGCGCGGACCGAAGGAGAACTTCGCGCGGCCGGCCATCGATCCGTTGTTCCGCAGCGCGGCGGTCAGCCGGCGCAACCGTGTCATCGGGGCCATCCTGACCGGTCAGCTCGACGATGGCTCGGCCGGCCTGCATGCCGTGCACGAGTGCGGCGGCATCACCATCGTCCAGGATCCCGACAGCGCCTATGCCTCGGACATGCCGCGCAACGCGCTGCGGGCCGTCACCCCGCATTACGTGCTGCCGCTGCATGGCATCGCGCCAGAGCTTGCACGGCTGGCGGGCAGCGCCGCGCATGCTGCGCCAGAGCCGTCGGCGTCGCTCATGACGGAACATGCCCTGTCGATCGGGCCCTCGTCCATCGATGCAGTCCAGCGCATTGCGCAGCCTTCGGCCCTTACCTGCCCGGAGTGCGGCGGTGCGCTCTGGGAGATACGCGAGGCCCTGCCCCCGCGGTTTCGTTGCCACACCGGCCACACCTTCGGGCTGCTGACGCTGCGCCACGCTTGCAATAGCGCACTCGAGCACATGCTCTACGATTCGCTGCGTGCGCTGCACGAGCAGAATGAACTTTATACACGTATTGCGGCGTATCATATGCAAATTGGGGACACTGACGTGGCACGTCAGTACACCGAGGCAGCTGGCCGCGCGGCAGCGTCCGCGAAGCGTATCGAAGGTTGGCTTCGCGAGAGCTAGCACCTGGACCGGCCGGCGCATTCCTATCTTTCCGTGCAGCAATGGCCAAACACAGCGAACGCTCTTTGCCGAGCCAGCTCGCCTTTCCCGTGGTGGGGATCGGCGCGTCGGCCGGCGGCATCGAAGCCCTGATCGAGATTTTCGAAGGACTGCCCAGTACTACCGGGGCGGCCTACGTGCTGGTGATTCATCTCTCGCCCGACCACGCCAGCCACCTCGCCGACCTGCTGCAGGCGCGCACCAGCATGCGGGTCCAGCAGGTCACCACGTCGACGCCGATCGAGGCCAACCAGGTCTACGTGATCGCGCCGAACCACAACCTGACCATGGTGGACGGCTATCTGCGCGTCACCCCGCAGGAGCGCAGCCGGAACCGCAGCACGGCCAACATCGACCTGTTCTTCCGCTCCCTTGCCGAAGCGCACCAGCAGCGCGCGGTGTCGGTGGTGCTGTCGGGCGCGGGTTCCGACGGCTCGGTGGGACTGACCCGCGTCAAGGAGCTGGGCGGCATCGCCATCGCGCAGGAGCCGGATGATGCCGAGTACTCCAGCATGCCGCGCTCGGCGATCAGCACGGGCATGGTCGACTTCGTCGTCCGCGCCGCCGACATTCCGCAGCGCCTGATCGACCTGTGGAGCGCCGCCAGCCATATCCGGCTGCCGGCGGCGATCGACGACGTGGAATCCGCGCCGCACCACACGCCGCAGTCGGAAAGCGGCGAGCGCGCGCTGCGCGAGATCATGGTGATCCTGCGCACCCGCACCTCGCACGATTTCCGGCATTACAAGCGCGCCACGGTGCTGCGCCGCATCGAGCGCCGGCTTCAGGTCAACGGACTGACCGACCTGCAGCAGTACCGCGACTACCTGCATCTGCACCCCGAAGAGACCCCGGCGTTGCTGCAGGACATGCTGATCAGCGTGACGAATTTCTTCCGCGACAAGGAGGCCTTTGACGCGCTGCGCACGCAGGTGCTGCCGCAGCTGTTCGAGAACCGGGGCGAGGGCGAAGTGATTCGCGCCTGGACCCCTGGCTGTGCCACCGGCGAAGAAGCATATTCGCTCGCCATGCTGCTGCAGGAGGCGTCGGCGCATACACCGGAGCAGGTGTCGTTCCAGGTCTTCGCCACGGATATCGACGAGCGCGCCGTGGCCATCGCGCGCAACGGGCTGTACCCGGAGCCGATCGCCAACGACATCGAGCCCGCCCGGATCCGGCAGTTCTTCACCAAGGAAGCCTCGCACCTGCGCGTGCGCAAGGAGCTGCGCGAGCGGGTATTGTTCGCGCTGCACAACGTACTGAGCGATCCGCCGTTTTCGCGCCTGGACCTGGTTTGCTGCCGCAACCTGCTGATCTACCTGGACCGCGACGCGCAGACCGAAATCCTGCGTACCTTCCATTTCGCGCTGCGGCCCGGTGGCTACCTGTTCCTGGGCAACTCCGAAGCGGCGGACAGCGTCAGCAACCTGTTTTCGGTGGTCGACAAGAAGGCGCGCATCTACCGCGCCAACGTCGCGGTGCGCGCCGATACGCCGATGCCGCTGGCCATCGCCGGCACCACCGCGGCCCGTCCGCCGGTATCGCTGCTGCAGCCGTCGGGCAAGCGCAAGTTTTCCTTTGGCGACCTGCACCAGCGGCTGATCGAGCAGCATGCGCCGCCGAGCGTGCTGGTCAGCCGCGAATCCGATATCGTGCACCTGTCGGACCGCGCCGGGCGCTTCCTGCAATACGTCGGCGGCGAACCCTCGCACAACATCATCGCGGTGGTGCGGCCCGAGCTGCGGCTGGAGCTGCGCACCGCGATCTACCAGGCCCTGCAGACCAACCACAGCGTCGAGGCCAGGCGCGTGCAACTGGATCGCGACGGCAAGCATTTCTTCGTCAACATGACCGCGCGCCCGGTGCACGACGCCGAAGCCAATGGCGACTTTGTGCTGGTGCTGTTCGACGAGGTCGAAGACAGCATGAGCGCCGCGCCGACCAGCCAGCCGGGCGAGGAGCGCGACCCGATGATCGCGCAGCTGGAGCGCGAGTTGCAGCGCACCAAGGAACAGCTGCAAGCCACCATCGAGCAGTCCGAGACCTCGACCGAAGAGCTGAAGGCCTCCAACGAAGAGCTGCAGGCGATCAACGAAGAGCTGCGCTCGGCCACCGAGGAACTGGAAACCAGCAAGGAAGAGCTGCAATCGATCAACGAGGAACTCACCACGGTCAATGCCGAGCTGAAGTCCAAGGTCGAGGAAACCGGCAAGATCAACGACGACCTGCAGAACCTGATCACGGCCAACGACATCGGCACGGTGTTTGTCGACCGCAGCATGTGCATCAAGCGCTTTACCCCGCGCGCGACCGATGTCTTCAGCATCATTCCGTCCGACATCGGCCGTTCGCTGCTCGACATCACCCACCGGCTCGAGTACGACAAGCTCGCCGACGATGCCGCCGAGGCCTTCGACTCGCTGCGCCTGATCGAACGCGAAGTGCGCAGCAACGACGGCCGCTGGTACCTGGCGCGCTTCCTGCCCTATCGCACCACCGAGGACCGCATCGACGGCGCGGTGCTTTCCTTCATCGACATCACCTCGCGGCGCGCCGCCGAGGAGCGCCTGCGCGAAGGCGAAAAGCGCATGAACATCGTCGCCGAGAGCACGCGCGACTACGCCATCATCACCTTCGACGACCAGGGCCGCGTCAACAGCTGGAACACCGGTGCCGAGCGCATCTTCGGCGTCGGCGAGGCCGACATGCTGGGCTTGCCGGCGGAGGTGCTGTACACCCCGGAGGACCGCGCCGCGGGCGTGCCGCAGGAAGAGATGGCGCAGGCGCGCATGTACGGCCGGGTCGAGGAAGACCGCTGGCACGTGCGCAAGGACGGCAGCCGCTTCCGCACCACCGGCGTGCTGTCGCGGCTGGACAAGGGCGGCGTCAGCGGCTTCGCCAAGATCATGCGCGACCTCGACGAACTGGCGCTGACCCGCATTGCCACGCGCACCGTGCGTCCCGGCGATGGCGCCGGCGTGCCGGGCATCGAATCCATGGACGGGCGCGCCGAACGGCTGCGCGACGAATTCCTCGCGGTGGTGTCACATGAACTGAAGCATCCGCTCAACCTGATCAGCGCCAGCGCGGAGCTGATCAGCCGTTCTCCCGACGCGCGCGGCAGCGACGTGATCCAGCGTGCCGCCGCCACCATCCGGCGCACGGTGATGGGCCAGGCGCATATCATCGACGACCTGCTCGACATGTCGCGGCTGCGTACCGGCAAGCTGTCGATCGCGCATGCGCCGCTGGACTGGAGCGAGGTGGTCGCCCGGGTCTGCAGCGCCATCGAAGAGGAAGTCGCGCGCAAGCAGATCGCGCTGGAGCGCTCGCTGCCGGCGCGGCCGGTGATGATCGACGCGGACCTTACCCGGATCGAGCAGATCGTGTGGAACCTGGTCAGCAACGCCATCAAGTACACCGGTGCCGGCGGCACCATCCAGGTGTCGCTGACGCAGGCGAACGGCCAGGGTGTGCTCGAGGTGCGCGACACCGGCGCCGGCATCGATGCGCAGAGCCTGCCGCATATCTTCGACATGTTCCGCCAGGGCGCGGCGCCGTCCGCGCGCAAGGGCGGGCTGGGCATCGGCCTGTCGCTGGTGCGGGAGCTGGTCACGGTGCAGGGCGGGAAGGTGCAGGCCGAGTCCGAGGGGCCGGGCAAGGGCTCGTTGTTTACCGTGTCGTTCCCGCTTTGCGCCAGCGTTCCGCTGGAGGATGGCGCCAGCCAGGCGTCGACGCGGCCGCTCGCGAACACCACCATCCTGCTGGTCGACGATGATCCCGGCACGGTCGAGACCTTCAAGCTGTTGCTGGAAATGGAAGGCGCGCATGTCAGGGTCGCCACCAGCGCGCAGGACGCCATGCACCAGCTCGAGACGCTGCGTCCCGACCTGCTGTTGTCGGACATCGGCATGCCGGACATGGATGGCCTGGAGTTCATCCGGGCGATCCGTAACAACCAGCAGCTCAGCAAGCTGACCGCGTTCGCGCTCAGCGGCTACGGGCGCCCCGACGATATCCGGCGCTCGATGCATGCGGGCTTCGATGCCCACCTGACCAAGCCGGTCTCGCTCGATGCGCTGATCAACGCCATCGAGGAACTGCGCGCCAGCTAGCGCGCAGGCCCCGCGCGGCAGCGCATCCGCTGCCGCGCCGCTTACATCCGGCCCTTCCAGGGCACCAGCCACTTGGCCAGCTTGCGCATCAGCAGGTCGAACACGTAGGCGATCAGCCCGATCAGCACGATGCCCATGATCACCACGTCGGTACGCAGGAAGTTGGACGCGTTGAGCACCATCTGGCCCAGTCCGGCCGTGGCCGCCACCATCTCGGCGGCGACCAGCGTGGTCCAGCCGAAACCGATGGCGATGCGCATGCCGGTCAGGATATCGGGCAGCGCCGCCGGGATCACCACATGGCGCACCACCTGCCAGGGGCTCGCGCCCATCGAGTAGGCGGCGTTGATCTGCTCGATCGTGACCGAGCGCACGCCCGCCTGCGCCGACATCGCCAGCGGCGCGAAGCAGGCCAGGAAGATCAGCAGCACCTTCGAGGTCTCGTCGATGCCGAACCAGATCACGATCAGCGGCAGGTAGGCCAGCGGCGGCAGCGGGCGGTAGAACTCGATCGGCGGATCGAAGATGCCGCGGGCGATGCGCGACACGCCCATCATCACGCCGATCGGCACCGCGGTGGCGACCGCCAGCGCGAAGGCGCCGAACACGCGCAGCATGCTGGCGGCAAAATGCTCGGTCAGCGGCTGGCCGCCCTGCAGATTGCCCTGCCAGGCATCGATGAAGGCGGTGAAGATCGACTCGGGCGTGGGCAGGAACAGCGGCGGCAGCCAGCGCAGGTGGCTGGCCAGCCACCAGAGCGCCAGCAGCAGCACCACGGTGATGGTGGAAATGCGCGAGCTCGAGCCCTCGCCCGGCAGGCGATAGCCCGACACGGTCTTCATGGGGCGGCTGGCCGCGGTCGGGCCCGCCGCGGCGGCAGGCGGCGGTTCGATGCGTTGGACGGTAGCGGACATCTGCTTCTCCTCAGGCGGTGGCATGGATCAGGTCAACGATCTCTTCGCGGTAGCGGATGAACTCGGGGTCGGACTTGACCGCGCGGGCGTCGCCGCATTCGATGAAACGGCGCGCGAACGGCAGTTCATAGGTATGGGCGATGCGCCCGGGCGAGGGCGTCATCACGATCAGGCGCGTGGCCAGGAACAGCGCCTCTTCCACGCTGTGCGTGATGAAGAAGACGATCTTCTGCTCGCGCGCCCACAGCTTCAGGATCAGCGCCTGGATCGACTCGCGCGTGAGCGCGTCGAGCGCGCCCAGCGGCTCGTCCATCAGCATCACCGCCGGATCGCAGGCGAGCGCGCGCGCAATCCCCACGCGCTGCTGCATGCCGCCCGAGAGCTGGTAGACCGGCTTGGCGGCGACGCTTTCCAGTCCTACCGCGGCCAGCTTTTCATGGGCGATGCGCAGCCGCTCGGCACGATTGACGCCGCGCAGGCGCAGGCCCAGCGCGACGTTGTCCTCGACGCTGAGCCATGGCATCAGCGCGTGCTTCTGGAACACCACGCCGCGCTCGGCGCCGGGCCCGTGCACGGGCTTGCCGCTCAGCCGGATCTCGCCCTCCGACGGCTCCATGAAGCCTGCAATGCATGACAGCAGGGTGGTCTTGCCGCAGCCCGAGGCACCCAGCGCGACCACGAAATCGCCGCGCTCCATGGTGAGGTTGACCTGCGACAGTGCCAGCGTCTTCGCGCCGCCGGCCGTGCCGTAGTTGACACTGACATTATCGATTTCGAGTTGGTACATGATGGGCTTCCGCAACAGGATCTCCGGGACCGCCGCATGAAGAAGGGGGAGCGGCGGCCAGCTTCAGCGACAGGGTGCGCCGTCAGCGCAACGCCCGCCTTGCCCATTCCGCGTTGACGCCGGGGCCGTAGTCCGGCAGCACGGTCTGGATGGTGCCCTGCTCCTTGAGGAACTGCGCCGCCGACTGCAGCGCGCGCGCCGCGCCGCCGCCGAGCCAGCGCTCGGAGACCTGTTCCTGCAGCGTGGGGAAGCTGTACAGCGCCATGCTCGCCGGCACGGTCTCGGGCTTGGCGCCGGAGACCCTGGCCACGGCCTTGACCATGGGCGAATCCGCGGTCCACGAGGCCTTGTTGTTGCGGTAGCCTTCATCCGCCGCGGCCAGCACGCGCACCAGCTTGACCATGAACTCGGGGTTCTCGCGCGCGAACTTCTTGTTGGCGATCATGCCGTCGAAGGTCGCCTTGCCGGTGTCGGCGGCAATCTGCCCGGAGGTGGTCAGCACCGTGCCGGATTGCTTGAGCTTGGCCAGCACCGGATCCCAGATGAAGGTGGCGTCGATATCGCCGCGCTCCCATGCGGCCGCCACCTCGGGCGGGCGCATATTGACGATGCGCACGTCCTTCGGATTGATCCTGGCGCGCTCCAGTGCGACCAGCGTGTGGTAGTGCGTGGTCGACACGAACGGCACGCCGATGCGCTTGCCCTTCAGGTCGGCAACGCTGGCGATCTTGCTGCCGTTGCGCGCGACCATGGCTTCGGCGGCGTTGATGTCGTCCAGGATCCAGAACAGCTCGACATCCAGTCCTTGCGACAGCGCCGAGGCGATCGGCGAGGTGCCGGCTTCGCCGATGGCGATCTGGCCCGAGGCCATGGCGCGGATCACGTCGCCGCCGCCGCCGAACTGCCGGAACGAGACCGTGTAGCCGGTCTGCTTTTCCAGCTCCTTCATGTCCTGCGCGTAGCGCCAGGGCACGACCATGTCCTGGTAAGCAATCACTACATTCTTGCTTTGGGCCGGTGCGGCCTGCACGGTCTGTGCGGCCGGCGCCAGCGCCGCCGCCAGGGCGAAATACATCGCGATCTGCTTGATCCACCGCATGGTTGTGCTCCTCGGATGAGAAATGGGTTTGGGGGTCACGGCTTTATAGGTGAGCCGGATTCCGGGCCTATAGGACCAGTTGCCCGGATTCGCTGGGGCCAGAACCGGCCGCGCGCGCGCAGCCCGCGCCGGGCCGCGGGGAGCGGTGGCGCGGGACTGCGTCAATCATGGAATTCCTGTACCGGCCGCGGCCGGAGCCGGGGTCGCGCCAGAGGCGCTCCGGCGCTCAGGCGCTCAGGGAGAACCCGGAGTCGAAGGTCTGGCGCACATCGAGCCGCTGCCTGAGCAGGCCGGCCTTCAGGTAGAAATCCGCGGTGCGCTGCTGCTCGGCGATCAGGCCCGCGTCGATGCTGCGCCACTGCGTGCGGCGCCGCTCGAATTGCAGCCGCGCCGCCTGCGGCGAGATGCCGATGATGCGGGCCAGCGTTGCCGAGAACTCCGGCACATGCTGGTAGGACCACTGCTGCGCGCGCACCACGCGGTGCAGGAAGTCCTGCAGCACCGCGCGCTTGCCTGCCAGCGCGGCCTCGGTCGCGGCCAGGTAGCTGAGGCCCGACCACAGTCCGCGGCCGTTGACCAGCACGCGCGCGTGCTGGCTGGTTTCCGCCATCGCGGTATAGGGCTCCCAGGTGGCCCAGGCATCGATCGAGCCGCTGCTCAGCGCCAGCTTGGCATCCGCCGGCGGCAGGAAGCGCAGGTTGGCGTTGTCCGGTTTCAGTCCGGCCGATTCCAGCGCCTTGAGCGCGATCAGGTGCCCGATCGAGCCACGGTTGGTGCCGATGCTCTTGCCTTTCAGGTCTGCCGCCTGCCGCAGTGGCGAGTCGGGTCGCACCAGCACTGCGGTGCCGTAAGGGTCAGAGCGGTTCGCGCCGATCAGCCTGATGCGCGTGCCCGCGGCCAGCGCGAAGATGGCTGGCGCATCGCCGATCGGGCCGCTGTCGACCGCGCCCGCGTTGAGCGCCTCGGCCAGCGGTGCCGCGGCGGGAAACTCGGTCCACTGGATCTCGTAGGCCAGGCCCTCGAGCGCGTTCGCGGATTCGAGCAGCGCGCGCAGGCCGCCTTTCTGGTCGCCGGCCTTCAGCACCGGGCGGACCTGTGCATGGGCATCGCCGGCGGCGAAAGTGGTGAAGGTGAGGAGGGGGCCGGAGGCAAGCGCGGCCGTGGCGGCGGCGCCGCGGCGCAGGAACTGGCGTCGGGAAGCGGTCATGGCGTTCGGGTGTTCAATATCGGAACCCCCGAACGTACGCGTGCCTCGCCCGCGCACCAACGAATAAATCCGCGCTTCGATATGCGTGGTGGGGGCGGGCAGGGCGGCCGCGGATGCGCTCAGTCGAGTCCGGTGGACTCGGCGGGATCCCGTTGCGAACGGATGTCCTCCGGACTGAGCAGGATGTAGCCCAGCGACTTGAGCAGCTGCACGGCCTCCAGTTCGGCGTCGAGATACACCGGGCGTTCCGGGGTGCGCGCGCGCTGCGCTGGCGGCGGCCACGGGGTGCCGCCGTGCGCGGCCAATGACGCCAGCGGCGCCGTGTCCTGCAGCCAGCGCGCGGTCAGGATGCGGCAATGCTCCAGGTTGGCTTTCCACGACACGTCGACGGCCGCATTGAACCGGCCGGTGCAAAGGCGCAGCCGCTTCAGCGCTTTCAGCCAGCCGACGAAGGCCTCGGGCTCGGCCGGCTGGTAGCCGCGCAGCAGGGTCGCGAGATAGTCCTGCGCCGTGCCGCCGTCGAGCGCCGGGTCGTCGTCGAGCACGGCAATTTCAAGCGCCACGTGCTTGCGGCCGTCGTGGTCATAGATCGCGCATTCGCTATCGACCACGCCTTCGCGCAGCAGCTCGCACAGCAGCGCCCAGGCCCTGGGGTTCCTGTCGAGCCGGCTTTCCAGCGTGGGGTCGATGCGGGCGAGCAGTTCCGGCATGGTGCGCACCTCGCCGGACTGGGCCGCCGCCGCGAACGCCATCGCGTTGGCGGAAGGCTTGTCCCCGTGTGCAATCCGTTGCAGCGAGGCATCCTTGAGTTCGCCGATTTCCGCGGCGGTGTCCACCGCGTGCATCCACGCATAGTCCTCCAGGCTGGCGCACAGCCTGCGCGCGGCCCGCGCCAGCTGGCCGGCCAGCGACTGGACAAAACCGGTGCACAGCGCGCAGCGGCATTCGAGCCGGCCCGCGTGCAGGAAGCCGGCATAGAGCCGCTCCTGGTGTCCGCACTGCGCGCATTCGAGCGAAAAGCCGCCCTGGCGCCCCGGCCGCTGCGATGCCAGCAAGCCATCGACCTGATACTGCGCCCGGCCACCGCAGCACGGGCACAGCCACTGCAGCTTGTGCGCGCCGTCGCGCGCCGCGGCGGCGCGCTCGAACTGGCGCGCGATGGCGCTGCGCGGGATGCCCTGGGCGCGCCCGACCACATCGGCGCAATGGCCCCAGTAGCAGTACGAGTGCGCCAGCGCAGCCTGTTCCGCGGACAGTTGCCGCAGTGCCGGCAGCATGGCCGCGTTGCGGCGGATCTCAGGCGCGAGCGCGTCGATCAGCTCCGGCCCGCCCGGCATCGCGGCCTCGAGGGCGGCGCGGCTTTGCTCCAGGAAATCGGGCACGTAGACCCGGCGGATGAAATCCTCGTTCTCCAGCCAGAACAGGTGGCCCGGAAGCGCTTCCAGTGCCTCGATGCCGTCCCTGACTTCGGTCATGCCGGCACAGGCGAGAAACGTGAACGGCTTGCTGAACAGGAATTGGTCTGTCATGTTGTCGTCAACGGCGAATCCCGCCCACGAGCCCCACAAACTCGCGTGCGATCGACTCACCCCGTGACCAGGCCAAGGCAAAAGCCGGGAGGCGCCAGCCGCTGCGCTTCCCCGCTTGTGGGGACTTGCCCCTTCTTGTTTTCAGTGCATGTGATGCTGCGCGGAGATTTTTTTGTTGCCGCACTGGACAGCATAGGCGACACGGCGCCTTCCATACAAAAGAATCATCCAGCGCATCAAAGTCGTGCAGTGATGATCTCGGCGCCCGCAGGCGCCTGGCGACACGGCTGTGCAGGTCCGCGTCGCGGCCCGCCGCTACAGCGGCGCAGGCTGGGGCGGTGCCGCGGTGGCGGGCGCCGCCGGCTTGTTGCCGCCGCCGCTGTAGGCGAAGTACCTGGCCTTGGCGCCCCTGGCCCAGTAAGCCACGGTGAAGTGCCTGCTGTCGCGCCCGTAGAGCAGTTCCAGGCTGCCATTGGCGGCGCTCCATTCGGCGTAGCCATTCTCGGCCGCGCCTTCGGTCTTGCGCACGGCGGCATAGCGCTGGTCCAGCTTCCTGCGCACCTCTTCCATGGCGGAGCGCTCGAAGGTCATGGTGACCAGCGCCACCGCATCCTGCGCATCGCAGTTCAGCACCACGCGCGACAGGCCGGGCAGATGGAAGCGCTCGAGGTGCTTCAGTTCCACCGTATCGCCGCCGGCCCACTCGGAGGTGCCGGTTTTTGCATGGTTCTGCGGCGGCGCCAGGCGCGAGCACCGGGCCTTGCCGAGCTCGAGGCCCAGCGGCGCGGCGGTATTGCCGGCGGCTTCCGGCTGGGCAGCAGTGGTTGCGGCGTGGACGGAAACGGCGGCGAGCAATGCGGCGCAGAGCAGGGAGAACTGCTTCATGTTGAGGCGAGAAGAGGGTTTCACGTTCTGGAATGAGGTTGGATGCGAGATTCTAAAGCCTTCTTGCCCGGATTTTCCCTTGCCTGCGCGCGGCTTTCGCCTGAACGGGTGAGGCAACGCTATGGCGTGGCCCGCGCCGGCATCCATCGCCGCGTGCCGGCCCAGAACATCAGCGCCAGCAGGCTGACTGCCGCGCCCAGCATGCACACGCCGCGCCAGCCGGCGGCGTCATAGGTCGCCGTGGTGGCAAGCGCGCCCAGGCCGCTGCCGGTCGCATAGAACAGCATGTACGCGCCGACCAGCCGGCTGTGCGCGGTGGCATCGGCGCGGAAGATCATGCTCTGGTTGGTGACATGGATGGCCTGGCCGCCCAGGTCGAGCAGCACGATGCCGAGCGCCAGCGGCCACAGCGAGGTGCCCAGCCATGACAGCGGCAGCCAGGCGGCCGCCAGCAGCACCAGGGCAGCAAGCGTGGTGCGCTGGCCGAAACCCTGGTCCGCCCAGCGTCCCGCGCGCGCCGCGGCCAGGGCGCCGGCCGCGCCGACCAGGCCGAAGGCGCCGATGGCCGTGTGCGACAGCTGGTAGGGCGGGGCGCTCAGCGGCAGCACCAGCGCGCTCCAGAAGATATTGAACGCAGCGAACATCAGCAGCGCGATCATGCCGCGGATCTGCAGGACCCGGTCGCGATGCAGCAGCGCGAACATCGACAGCACCAGGCTGGCATAGCGCATCCGCTGCACGGAACCGGGCAGGACCGGCAGCGCGCGCCACAGCAGCAAGGCCAGCACCAGCATGGCCGCGGCGGCGCAGACGTAGACGCTGCGCCATCCGGCCAGGTCGCTGACGCCGCCGGCCACCACGCGAGCCAGCAGCAAGCCGGCAAATACGCCGCCCTGCGCCGTGCCGACCACGTGCCCGCGTTCCCGTGGCGCCGCCGCGGCGGCCGCAAAGGCGATCAGTCCCTGCGTCATGGCGGTGCCGAGCAGGCCGGTCAGCAGCATTCCCGCCAGCAGCACCGGCACCGATGGGGCCAGCGCCACCATGGCCAGCGCGCCGGCCAGCGCCAGCACCTGCGCCAGCATCAGGCCGCGGCGCGGCAGCAGGTCGCCGAGCGGCACCAGCAGCAGCAGCGCCAGTGCGCAGCCGGCCTGGGTGGCGGTGACCACGCCGCCGATGGCGGCGGCACCGATGTCGAAGTCCGCCATCAGTGCGTCCAGCAGCGGCTGCGCGTAATAGACGTTGGCCACGCTCAGCCCGCTGGCGCAGGCGAACAGCAGCACCGCGGCGCGCGGCAGCGGGGCGGGCAAGGCCGCGGAGCGAGGTGCGGGCGATGCCGGGTCCGGCGCGCGCGAGCAGGCTTCCATATCGCCTCCAAGTGGTTGCAAATCAAAACCAGTTGAAGCGTAAGCGTGTTGGTTTTAAAATGCAACCACTTTGACGGCGGGCGATGCGCCCAAGGCTAACCGGACATGGTCACCCGCAAGGACCCGAGCGAAGACACCTGCCCCGTGGCGCGCGCGCTGGCGCTGGTCGGCGACCGCTGGTCGCTGATGATCGTGCGCGACGCCTTTGACGGCATGCACCGCTTCAGCGACTTCCAGCGCAGCCTGGCGGTGGCGCGCAATATCCTGTCCGACCGCCTGCGCCGGCTGGTCGAAGCCGGCATCCTGGCGACGCGGCCGGCCTCGGACGGCAGTGCCTACCAGGAGTACGTGCTGACCGAAATGGGGGAGAGCCTGTTCCCCATCGTGGTGGCGTTGCGCCAGTGGGGAGAGCACCACCTGTTCGCGCGCGGCGAGCGCCGCTCGCAACTGGTGGAAAAGCGCACCGGCAAGCCGGTGCCGCCGATGAGGCCCCGGTCGGGCGACGGCAAGGTGCTGTCGCACGACGAGGCGGAAGTGCGCAAGCCGCGCTAGCCGGGTGCTTGCGCCGGAGTTTCAACTGCCGCGATACGTGCCGAAGCTCCACGGCGAACACAGCAGCGGCACGTGGTAGTGCTGCGCGGCATCCGCGATGGTGAAGCGCACCGGCACGATGTCGGCGAACACGTCGGGGGTGCGGAAGTAGTCCGCCACCCAGAAGCGCAGCTCGAACTCGCCGGTACGCGCCTGCGCCGGCGGCAGCATCGGCGCGTCGGTGCGGCCATCGTGGTTGGTGCGGGTGCGCGCCAGCAGCCGGGGCGGCTGCACCGCGACGTCGAACAGCTCGACCTGCATGCCGGCCACCGGGCGGCCCAGCGATACGTCGAGCACATGGGTGCTGATACCTGCCATGATGCGATCTCTCCGGGTTGGGCCGCGCGCTCAGCTGCCGCGGTAGTAGTTGTAGCTCCACGGCCCGAACAGCACGGGCAGGTGGATGCGCTGG
Organism: Cupriavidus taiwanensis; assembly: GCF_900250115.1. Classification (NCBI taxonomy): domain Bacteria; kingdom Pseudomonadati; phylum Pseudomonadota; class Betaproteobacteria; order Burkholderiales; family Burkholderiaceae; genus Cupriavidus; species Cupriavidus taiwanensis. The sequence continues at coordinate 983,122 of NZ_LT984804.1, forward strand.
CCGGCGTCGGTGACGCGCACGCGCAGCGGGATCTTCGACAGGAACGACGGTTGCGGCAGGCTGGCCTTGCGCGCGGCGAAGTACTCGTCGGCGTGCAGGATCAGCTCGTAGGTGCCGGTGCGGTAGCTGTCGCCGATCAGCAGCGGCGGCTCGCTGCGGCCATTGGCGGCCAGCGTGACGGTTTGCAGCGGCACGCGCTGGCCATGGTCGATGCGGAACATCTCCACGCGCATGCCGGCCGCGGGCGTGCCGTGGTAGGTGTCCAGCGCATGCAGCGTCAGGCGCGGGCTCAGGCCGCCCTGCTGCACCGGCGCGGCGGTCTGGTCGGGTGCGGACGCATCCGGCGTGGCGCTCCAGCTGGCGCCGGCCAGCAGCGCGCCGCCGCCCAGCGTCATCGATTGCAGCGCGAAGCGCCGGCGCGCGGGATCAAAGCTATGGTTGTCCATCTCAGGCTCCTTGACGTGCCGGCTTGTCGCGCAGCTGGCGGATGCCCACCAGCACCAGCACCGCGGCCAGCACTTCGATCACCGCCACCAGGTACAGGCCGGAAGTGAGCTTGCCGGTGGTGTTCTTGACCAGCCCCATCACGTACGGCGCGCCGAAGCCGGCCAGGTTGGCGACCGAGTTGATCAGCGCCACGCCAACCGCGGCGGCGCTGCCGGCGAGGTAGCGGTTGGGCAGCTGCCAGAACACCGGGATCGCGCTCATGGTGCCGACCAGCGCGGCGGTCATGGCCAGCAGCGCGATCACCGGCGACAGCACCTGCGCGCCCAGCAGCACGGCCAGCACGGCCATGGCGCCGCCACCGATCAGCGCCGCGCCGCTGAAGTGCCAGCGCACTTCATTGCGGCGGTCGGAGTGCGCGCCGTTGAGGATCATGCCGGCGGCGCCGCACAGGTAGGCCACCGCGGCGATCCAGCCCACCGCCATCGGCGCGGTGAAGCCGACGTCCTTGATGATGGTCGGGATCCAGAAGGTCAGCGTCGAGTTGGCGCACAGCAGGCAGAAGAAGATCGCGATCAGCAGCCAGACCTTGGGGTTGGTGAAAAGCGTGCGCCAGTCGTGGCCGCGTTCGCCCATGGCGGCGTGGTCGCGCCTGAGCGCGTCCTGCACCACGCGCTTCTCGGCGTCGGACAGCCAGCGCGCCTGCTCGGGCTTGTCGGTCATGTAGAACCAGGCAAAGATGCCGGCCAGCACGGACGGGATGCCTTCCAGGATAAACAGCCACTGCCAGCCGTGCATGCCGCTGACGCCGGCCATGCCGGTCATGATCCAGCCGGCCAGCGGTCCGCCCAGCACGCCGGCGATGGCGGAGGCCGACATGAAGGTGCCAAAGGCGCGCGCGCGCCGCTGCGACGGGTACCAGTAGGTCAGGTACAGGATCACGCCGGGGTAGAAGCCGGCCTCGAACGCGCCCAGCAGGAAGCGCAGGATGTAGAACTGCGTGGGCGTGGTGACGAAGCTCTGCAGCATGCAGATCACGCCCCAGCAGATGGTGATGCGCATGATCGTCTTCTTGGCGCCGATCTTCTGCAGCAGCATGTTCGACGGCACTTCGAAGAAGAAGTAGCCCAGGAAGAAGATGCCCGCGCCGAGCCCGTACACGGCTTCGCTGAAGCGCAGCGCGTCCAGCATCTGCAGCTTGGCGAAGCCGATGTTGACGCGGTCCAGCCACGCCAGCACCCACAGCACCCCGAGGAAGGGCAGCAGGCGCCAGGTAACCTTGCGGTAGACGCTGTCCTCGGCGTCTTCGGCGGTGCCGGCGAAGGCCGGTACGCCTTGTTTCGTGATCGACATGATGTCTCCTGTCTTGTGGTGTTCTGCCAGGCCGGGCCTGGTGGCGGTGCACGCGGTCAGCCGCGGCTGACGCGCCGTGGCTGATGCGCCGTGGCTGCCGGATTGGGAGCAAGTATATGAATGGCCCGCCGATGCGAAACGAGGGGGCTGGTATAGGCCCCATAGCAGCGTCGATATGGGCCGCCATCCCTTGCCTGGCGCGGGTTTGCCGGCGTTTGCGGCGGCTTCCCGCGGACCTATGGATTACCCTGATCGGGCTGCTGCGGAGACGCCGCGCGCGCGGCGCGGCGGCGCCTGTGCGGGTTGCACCGGTTGCCGTGCGGTGCGCGACACGCTACAAAGTCGCCATGGCCCGGGGTGCCGGCGCCGTCGCGAGCGGCGGCGGCCGCACCTGCCGTGCTTTCCCTGCTCTCCCTGCCACGGACCCGACATGATTCGCGCCGACGACCCGTTCGATACCTACCTGCTGCGCGTGCTGTGCATCCTGATCGCCGAGCAGAGCGTGTCGCGCACGGCGATCCGCCTGAACCAGTCGCAGCCGGCCATCAGCGCAGCGCTCAAGCGCCTGCGCGCGATCTTCAACGACCCGCTGCTGACGCGCGAGAAGAACGTGATGGTGCCGACCGAGCGCGCGCTGCAGCTGGCGCGCAACGCCCAGGCCGCGCTCAGCGCGCTCGACAACCTGCTGGTCTCGGACGACCGCTTCGACCCGGCCACCACCGAGCAGAGCTTCGTGGTGGCGATGCCGGACTACCTGGCGCCGCCGTTCTTTGCGCATGTGGTGCGCGCGGTGCGCCGCGCCGCGCCGCATGCGCGGCTGTCGGCGCTGCCGCTGGGGACCAGCTTCGACTATGAGCAGGCGCTGTCGGCGGGCGCGGTCGATATCGTGATCGGCAACTGGCCCAATCCGCCCGAGCACCTGCACCTGTCGGTGCTGCTGGAAGACGAGGTGGTATGCGTGGTGGCGCAGGACAGCGTGCACGCGCAACCCGGCAAGTTCACCGCGCAGGCTTACCTGGGCGCATCGCATATCGTGCCGACGCCGTATTCGCGCGACCAGCGCGGCCTCGTCGACGCGGGCCTGAGCACCATGCGCGTGCACCGCGACAACCGCGTCAGCTGTCCTTACTTCAACCTCGCGCCCAGCCTGATCCCCGGTACCGACCTGATCCTGACCACCGCGCGCCATTTCGCCAACTACCATGCGCAGCATGTGCCGCTGGCGGTGCTGGAGCCGCCGATCGAGTTTCCCTTCATGCGCTTCTACCAGCTGTGGCACCCGTCGCGCCACCGCTCGGCCGCCCATGTCTGGCTGCGCGGCATGCTGAGCGCGGCCTCGCAGGAACTGCGCGACCTGCGCGACATGCATCGTTAGCGGTATCGGTTTCTGTTATGCGATCTATAGGGCGCGGGCTCTCGCCGCTGCGGCGGGGCGTTCCTATACTCGGCCCCGTATTCAACGATTGCCCTTGCGGGAATCCCTACGGGAGAAGCCTCCATGTCTCACCCCCTCGACCTGGCGTCGGTCAACGCCCTGGACGAAGCGGCCTTTGCCGAGGCCTTCGGCAGCGTGTTCGAACACTTTCCGCAGGCCGCGGCAGGCGCCTGGTCGCAGCGGCCGTTCGCCTCGGTGGCGGCGCTGCATGGCGCGATGATGGACGTGGTGCGCAAGCTCGATGCGCCGCGCCAGTGCGATTTCCTCAACCTGCACCCGCAGCTGTCGGCGCGCAATATCCGCGCGGGCACGATGACGGCGGATTCCAACGCCGAGCAGAAGAGCGCCGGACTGGATGCAATGTCGGTGCAGCAGGAGGCCGCGCTGGACCAGCTCAACGCCGATTACCAGGCGCGCCACGGCTTCCCCTTCATCATCTGCGTGCGCCACTACACCCGCGAAGGCATCTTTGCCGCGTTCGAGCGCCGCATCGGGCGGAGTACGCAGCAGGAACTGGACGAGGCACTGGCCCAGATCGCGGCGATCACGCGCGGGCGCCTGGCGGCGCGGCTGGCCGGCTGAGCGCTAGCCAAAGGCCTCAAGACCCAGCGCGAGCAGCCCCACCAGCATCAGGCTGAGGGCCCAGGCCGCCTCCAGGTTGAACCAGCTGCGCGAAACGAACTGCAGCCCCAGGTAGCGGTAGACCAGCCAGGCCATGCCGCCGCCCATGGCAAACATGGCCAGCGTATGCAGCAGCGCGACCGCCAGCGCCATGCCCAGGTTGGCACCGGCGAGCGTCGCGGCGGCCCGGTGCCCCGGCTCGCTGTCGGTGCGGCACAGGCCCAGATAGATCGGCACCAGCATCAGCCCGGCGCCATGCGCGATCGCCACCGCGAACGACCACAGTGCCAGGCGCGAGGGCGCGATGCGCACCAGTGCGCGCGGATGGCCGCGCCTGAGCAGCAGCGCGATGCCGCAGCCGATCAGCAGCACGCTGGCGCCGATGCGGATCTGCGCCTGCCATGCGACCAGCGCGGCCAGCATGCCGAACGGCAGCGTCACCGCCAGCACCGCCAGCGCGTGCCCGGCCGCCAGATACCCCAGCGCGGCAACCAGGGCGCGGCCGCTGTGCGCCAGCAGCCCGTTCGATACCGCCAGCGGCCATCCCATCGCAGGGTTGACGCCGTGATAGAGCCCGCTGGCCAGCACCGCCGACCACAGGCCAAGCTGTTCCCACGCGTGACCCGTCAAGCCCTGGCCGAGGGATAGCAAAACGAATCGGTCGAGCAGTCGCCGCCTTCCAGCCGGATCTGGTGCGCGCGGTAGCCTTCGGGAAACTCGACCCAGTAATCGTCGGCCAGCGTCAGGCCGCCGTCGGCTCCGGCGCGCGCCATGACCTGTGCGCCGGGAATGCCGTCGGGGTAGAACTGCCGGTCCCAGGTGGAATACAGCGAGTTGGTCCAGTACACGCGCTCGCCGTCGCGGCTGATCTCCACCATCTGCGGGCCGCCGGCGAAGGGCTTGCCGTTGGGATGCGGGGTGCGCCGGACAATGCCGCCGAGATGGACCGAACCGGCAAGGCGGGGCTTGCGCGGATCGGTGACGTCGTACTGGCGCATCTCGCCCGTGCCCCAGCACGACACGTAGAGGAACCTGTCGTCCAGCGACAGGTCGATATCGGTCACCAGCGGCGGCACCGCGCCGAAACCTTGCAGCAGTGGCGGCAACTGGCTGGCGTCGGCGGCTTCCGGCGGGATCGTCGCGGTCTTTTCGGCGTGGAACTTGCCGTCCTCGCGCCACCAGGTCCAGATCGAGCCCTCGAGGCTGGTGGTGTCGACCACCACGCCGACGAAGCCGTACTCGCGCACCGGATCATGCGCGGGCCGCACTTCGAGCGCCATCTGGTGCTGTGCGCCCAGGTCGATGGTCTGCACGTTGCGGCGCGCGCGCAGGTCCCAGAAATGCAGCTTGTGGCCGTAGCGGTTGCCAAGCAGGTCCTCGGGCACCAGCCCGTTCTCGAACTGCGGGGGCAGGGCCCATTCGCTCGACACCATGTAGTCGCGCGGCAGGTTCCACCAGAAGTCATAGTGCTTCTGCTGCTCGCCGCGGTCGATCTCCCAGCGGCCCAGCACTTCGAAGGTCTCGCAGTCCATGATGAAGATGCCGGGCGGGCCGTCGGTGCCATCCGGCCCGCTGCCGCCGAGCGTGCTGACATAAATGCCTTCCGGGCCGCAATGCACGGTATGCGGGCGCGAATAGCCGGTCTTGCGGAAGATCTCGTCGGGCTCGACGATCTTGTGGATGCGCGCCTGGGTCGGATGCGGCCTGGTGTCGACGATATACAGGCGCGACGAGCGCATTCCCGGGATGATCAGGTAGCGCCGCTCGAGGAAGGCATGCCCGGTCAGCGGCGACAGCGCGGACGAACACGCGTTCCAGCCGAAGTGATGGAGCTCGTCGCCCTCGTGCGTCATCGGCACGGTGTGCACCACCTGGCTGTAGGTCGGCGATCCGGGCTTGACGTCGATCACCGCGAGCGCGTCGGGCTGCGCGCCGTCGGGGCTGAGCAGCACGGTATAGGCAAAGGATTCCGCTGGCGCGCTGATCGCAAGCTCCGGCGAGGCGTGAAACGTCGGATCTGGCCGCATGTTCATGGTGAGCCCTCCCTGGTCCTGGCGGACCTCGCAACATCGCCGCTACGTCACTTGGCGCGGGGCCGAGTGCGCGGTAAGCCTACCTAGACTAGGTCGTTACCAATTCCGAGTCAAAGCCGCGCTTGCCTGTCGTTGCCGCGGTGCCGGCACGGATTCATGCAGGCGGAAGGTCCGGTTTGCGAAATACAGATTGTCGGAAACCCGCGGATCGCGCAGAAAGGAGGCTTGATCAAGCAAAGGAACTCCGGGCGATGGACGCGGCAATGGCAGAGAGCAAGGGCGAGGCTTACAGCCTCGACAATCCGGCACTGGAGAGCATCGGGGTCAGGATCACCCATTGGCGCGACGACTGCGTCGAGCTGGAACTGCCGCTCGCGTCCAGCATGCTCAACCGCAGCCGCGTCGTGCATGGTGGCACCATCTGCACCTTGCTGGATGCCGCCACCGGCTATGCCGGCCTCTACGCCGCGCCGGGCGCAAGCCCGCGGCACGCGGTCACGCTGTCGCTGACCTCGAACTTCCTCAGCAACGGGACCGGCAAGCTGCTGACGGCCAAAGGCATGGTCGACCGCCGCGGGCGTTCGATCTTCTTTTCGCGCGCCGAGGTGTGGCTCGATGGCGAACTGCTGGTGGCCACCGGCGTGGCCACGATGAAGTACCTGAAGTAGGCGGCCCGCCTCAGGCGCCGTCCTGGCGCCAGCGCGTCGGCGACTTGCCGAACTGCGCCGCGAACCAGCGCGAGAAGGCGCTCGGTTCCGAAAATCCCAGCAAGGTGGCGACCTGCGCCAGCGGCCGCCGCGGATCCTGCAGATGGCGCTGCGCCAGCTCGCGGCGCACTTCATTGACCAGTGCGGAGAACGTCAGGCCATCCTGTTCCAGCTGGCGCTGCAGGGTACGCGGGCTGGTGCCGAGGCTTTGCGCAACCTGCTCCACCGCACCGCGTCCGCGCGGCAGCAACTGGGTGAGGGTGCGCCGCACGTCCGCGGCGATGGATGGCTTGCCGGCCCCCGGCTGCAGGTCGAGGAAACCCCGCGCGTACCCGGCCAGGCTGGCATCGGCCAGGGGATTGACGCGGTCGAGGTCGCCGCGGGCAAGCACCAGTCCGTCGAAGTCCGAACCGAATTCGATGCGCGGGCCGAACAGGCGCCGGTGGATGCGCAGGTCGGCCGGCGCCGCATGCGCGAAATGCACGCTGTGCGGCCTCCACGACTCGCCCAGGATGGCGCGGATCAGGCTGTGCAATGCGGCCATGGTCAGTTCCACGGCCTGCCTGCCGGGCTGTTGGCGCCCGGTCTGCAGCGTCACGTGCAGCACCGCGACCGCGGGATGCTCGGTGACCAGGATCGAAATCGAGTCGCTGAGCCAGTGGCGGTAGTGCTCGATCTCGGCCAGCGCGTCGCGCAGCGTGGGCTGGTGCTGCAACAGCAGGCTGACCGGGCCGAAGTCCGACAGGCGCCACGATTCGCCCACCATCAGGCCAAGTGAATGGCAGCCGGTCTCGCGCGCGGAGGCCTCCAGCACTTCCGCCAGGCGCTGCTCGGGGATGCGCAGGTCGGGGGTGTACAGGCACGCCTGGTCCAGGCCTGCCCGGGCCACCATCCGCACCGGATCCAGGCCCGCGCCCCGGGCAATTCCCAGGTATTTGGTCAGCGATGCGCTGCGAACAAGGACGGTCATGGGGCTGCCGCGAGAGTGGGTGGGGGCGTCGGTCGTGTCCGTCGTCAAAGGGCAAGTCGTGGCGCGATCGGTCAAGGGCGCTGCGGCCCGGCTGTCTCACAATCGACTGCGCCGCGCCAATGATAGCGGCGCCGGCAGGACACCACAATCAGGAGACAGCCTTGGCCAAAGCCATACGCATGTACGAGACCGGAGGCCCCGAAGTCCTCCGCTACGAGGACGCCGAAGTCGGCGACCCGGGCCCGGGCGAGGTACGGATCCGCCACGTCGCGGTCGGACTCAACTATGCCGACACTTACTTCCGCAACGGCACCTATCCCGTGCCGCTGCCCAGCGGCATGGGCGTCGAGGCGGCCGGCGTGGTGCAGGCGGTCGGCACGGAAGTCAGCCACATCGCGGAGGGCGACCGCGTCACCTATACCGGCTTCACCAACACGCTGGGCGCCTACAGCACCGAGCGCCTGGTGCCCGCCGCGGCGCTGATCCGCCTGCCGGATGCGATCGGCTTCGACACCGCCGCGGCGATGACCATGCGCGGCCTGACCTCGGCCTACCTGATGCGCCGCATCTATCCGTTCAGCGGCGGCGAGACCATCCTGCTGCACGCGGCCGCCGGCGGAGTGGGGCTGATCGTGTCGCAATGGGCCAGGCTGCTCGGCCTGACCGTGATCGGCACGGTCTCGACCGAAGCCAAGGCCGAGCTGGCGCGCGCGCATGGCTGCGACCACATCATCGACTACAGCCGCGACGACGTGGCCACGCGGGTGCGCGAACTGACCGACGGCGCGGGCGTGTCGGTGGTGTTCGACAGCGTTGGCCGCAGCACCTTCCACGGCTCGCTGGATTCGCTCAGGCGGCGCGGCCTGATGGTCTGCGTCGGCACCGCCTCGGGCACGATCCCGCCGTTCGATCCGCAACTGCTGGCGCGGAAAGGCTCGCTCTACCTGACCCGTCCGGCGCTGGCCGACTACATTGCCGATCCCGCCGAAAAGGCGGAACTGGCCGCGGAAGTCTTCGGCCACGTTGCCGCGGGCCGGATCCGCATCGGTATCCACCAGCGCTACGCGCTGCAGGATGCGGTCCAGGCCCATCGCGACCTGGAGTCGCGCAAGACCACCGGCTCATCGGTTTTCGTGCTGTAAAGGAGTGTCTTCATGCGAGTCCAACAACTTACCTGCAGCATCGGCGCCGAACTGAGCGGCGTCAGCCTGGCCGATGCCGCGCGCGATGCGGCGCTGTTTGCCGAGATCAAGTCGCTGCTGCTCGAGCACAAGGTGCTGTTCCTGCGCGGCCAGGAGATCTCGCGCGCCGACCACGTGGCATTCGCGCGGCGCTTCGGCGAACTGGAAGACCATCCGGTCGCGGGCAGCGATCCCGACCATCCTGGCCTGGTGCAGATCTATCGCAGCGACAAGCGCGAGAACTACGAGAACAGCTACCACACCGACGGCAGCTGGCGCGAACGCCCGCCGATGGGCTGCGTGCTTCGCTGCATCGAGTCGCCGCCGGTCGGCGGCGACACCATCTGGGTCAACATGGCCGCGGCCTACGAGAACCTGCCGGAGGAAATCAAGCAGCGCATCGCCGGCCTGCGCGCCAAGCACGGCATCGAGCACTCCTTCGGCGCGGCGATGAGCCCGGAGAACCGCGCCAAACTCGCCGCGCAATACCCGGCGGTCGAGCACCCGGTGGTGCGCACGCATCCCGAGACCGGCGAGAAGGTGCTCTATGTCTGCGGCTTCTCCACCCACTTCGTCAATTTCCACACGCCCGAGAACGTCCGCTACGGCCAGGACAAGACCCCGGGCGCGAGCCACCTGCTGAACTACCTGATCAGCCAGGCGGCGATTCCCGAATACCAGGTGCGCTTCCGCTGGCAGCCCAACAGCGTCGCCATCTGGGACAACCGCTGCACCCAGCACTACGCGGTGCAGGACTACTGGCCGGCGCCGCGCAAGATGGAGCGCGCCGCCATCATCGGCGACAAGCCGTTCTGAGCCGCGCCAGCGCCGCAAGCCTGGCCAGCGCCACGATAAATGGAGACATGCCGTGAATTACCTCGATGGGTCCCTGTTCCCTGAAAACCAGCAGCCGCTGATCATCACCGCGGCCCCTTACGCGCCGGGCTGGCTGCCTTCCGATTTTCCGGAAGACATCCCGGTGAAGATGGAAGACCAGATCCAGAAGGCCGTTGACTGCTACAACGCGGGCGCGACGGTGCTGCACCTGCACGTGCGCGAACTCGACGGCAAGGGCTCGAAGCGCCTGTCCAAGTTCAACGAACTGATCGCCGGGGTGCGCAAGGCGGTGCCGGAGATGGTCATCCAAGTGGGCGGGTCGATCAGTTTCGCCCCGGAAAACGAGGGCGATGCAGCGAAGTGGCTGTCCGACGACACGCGCCACATGCTGGCCGAACTCGATCCGGTGCCGGACCAGGTCACCGTGACGGTGAACACCTCGCAGATGAACGTGACCGAGCATGCCGAACTGGCGGATTTCAAGGGCACCTCGCGCGAGAACCCCGCCATCTTCAACGCGTACAAGGAAATGACGGTGCCCGCGCAGCCCGGCTGGGTCGAGGAGCATATCCGCCGCCTGTCCGCCGCCGGCATCCAGAGCGCGTTCCAGTGCTACAACATCAATAGCTTCGAATCCGTCGAGCGGCTGATCCGGCGCGGTGTCTACAAAGGCCCGCTGGTGATGAACTGGGTCGCGATCAGCGGCGGCATGGATGCGCCGAGCGTGTTCAACCTGGCCAACATCGTCCGTGCGGTACCGGATGGCGCGGTGCTGACCGTCGAAAGCTCGGTGCGCAATGTGCTGCCGGTGAACATGATGGGCATTGCGCTGGGGCTGCATGTGCGCTGCGGGACCGAGGACTGCCTGTGGAACCAGTCACGCACCGCCAAGATGAGCACGGTGAGGCAGATCGAGCAGCTGGTGCGCATTGCCGGCGAATTCGGCCGCAAGGTGGCAACCGCCCAGGAAGCGCGCGAGATCCAGAAGATCGGCGTGTTCTATGACACGGCCGAAGAGACCCTGGCGGCCAACGGCTTCGCGCCGAACCGCAACGGCGGCAACCAGGGCTTCCTGCGCAAGGCAGCCTGACCCGGGCTGCCTGCCACTGGCAAGCGGCCCGCAGAACGGCGGGGGCGGCAGCTGGCTGCCCCGAGCCCTCGCATATTCGGAGACAACCATGAAGCAAGCACAAGCGTCGGTGCGCCGCAGGGCGCTGTTGTCATGCATGCTCGGCCTGGTGCTGCCGGCTGCGTTGCCCGCGGTCGCCCATGCCCAGGCGTGGCCGACCAAGGTCGTCAGGATCGTGGTCGGCGGCCCCGCCGGAGGCACCGCCGATATCCTCGCGCGCCTGCTGGCCGAGGGCCTGACGCAGTCGCTGGGCAAGCCGGTGATCGTCGAGCAGAAGCCCGGCGGCGCCGGCGCGATCGCGGTCAGCACGCTGCTGTCGGCACCGCACGACGGGCATACGCTGCTGCTGATCCAGGGCGGCATCGTTTCCGAGACGCCGCTGGCGCTCAAGGTCTCGTTCGATCCGTTCAAGGACCTGAAACCGATTGCGCAGGTGGCGCGCACCGGCCTGGTCCTGGTCGGCAACCCCAGGCTGCCGGCCAAGAACTTCAGCGAGCTGCTGGCCTACATCAAGAGCAAGCCGGGGCAGATCGACTATGCCTCGTACGCCGCCGGCATGCGCGGGCAGACCCTCGGGGTCCAGTTCAACCGGCTCGCGGGCGTCAACATGAGCCATGTCGGCTACAAGGGCTCGCCGCCGGCGTTGCAGGACGTGATGGGTGGCCACGTGCCGCTGATGTTCGACGGCCTGGCCACCTCGCTGCCGCTGATCAAGTCCGGCAAGCTCAGGGCCTATGCCGTGGCCTACCCGAAGCGCATTCCCGCGCTGCCGGAGGTGCCGACCTTCGCCGAGGTCGGCTTCCCGGCGATGACGGAGCCGGGCTGGATGGGCCTGTGGCTGCCGCCGGACGTGCCGGCGGCGGTGCAGGAGAAGATCCGCAACGCCACGCTGGCGATCGTGCAGCAGCCCGGCTACCGCAAGCACGTGGAAGAAATGGGCATGGACAGCGGCCAGCCGCTCGGCAGCGAGGCGCTGTCAAAGGAAGCGCGCGCGGCATATGAGCGGCAGGCGGAACTGCTGCGGTCGATCCGCTTCGTGCCGGAGTAGCCGGACGCAAGCCGCAAGCCGCCTTCGCCGGTGGTGTTGCGGCTTGCCGGGTTTGCGCCGGTCCCGCTCCAAGGACCGGGAAGGCGCCCATGGATGGCACAATGGTTCGTCAGGAAAGACTGCTACGCACCATCGTTGTGACAACCACGTGAAAGTCGCCACCACGACACCCTCGGTGCAAGTTCTCACTCCAAGTGACCGATCAGCCCCGTGCCGCAGGCTTGAAGATTTTCTTATCTCGGCCTAGGAAAGATTTCATGTCGGCCGCCCCGATGATTAACGCTAGAGTGTTCACTCCAGCTTAACCGCAAAGGACTCAGCGGCCCCGCAGACATCGGGTATCGCTTCGTTCTCCAATTCGAACACGCTGGCCGACAGTTTTCATTTTTCCATGATGTTCGTGCGCCTGGGGAGAGAGCATGTCGATCTTATTGCTTGCAAACATCGGGGCGGATACAACGGATGAGGAGGTCCGTGCCTTCCTGGTCAAGTATGGGCTGCCCGAGTTCAGCGCCATCGAGTATCTCGAAGGAGACGGCAGCAGGCCTACTGCCAGGCTGACCTTCGACTCGCTCGACAGCGACGCCCTGGACAAACTGAAAAGCCGTGTTCACGGCATGTACTGGAAAGGGCACCAGCTCAGTGCGCAAGTACTCAGGGAGCGCTTCAGCTGAACCGCCGGCAGCCCGTCTTCATCGGCAGCAGGCGCCGAGACACTTAAGGGACCCGGAGGCGGTGGTCCGACCGCCGGCGGCCCCCTGAGACTGCCATGTCGTGTCAGGGCCAGTATCGGAATTGGCCATTCTTGCCTACTTATCTACGACGATCGCTTTTAGCGGAGGGCCGCATGGATGCAGGACAGAAACTCGCTCACGCCCGTGAAGTCGGCGTGAAGACTGGCGTGGTGCTGCAAAAGCGCATCAAGAACGCGCAACAGGCGTTCAATGAACGTGCGCAGCAAGCCATGGGCGGCGACCAGGCCAAGCCGGCTGGCTGGATGGCCGCGGCGGATCCGGCGAGCGCGTATGCCTACGCAGTGGACAGCATGCAGCGCGCCATCCTGTTCTGGGACACGATCCGGCAGCGGGGCAACAACTTTGTAGAGAATGCCGTCCAGGGCCTCAAGCCGGTGCTGCATTTCGAGTACGAGACCGTGCTGGATGGCCGCAGCCTGGCCCGGCCCGTCAACTATGCGCTGCTCAAGATCAAGCCGCCAGCAGGCGTCACTATCGACAAGCGTCGTCGACCGTACGTCATCATCGATCCGCGTGCGGGGCACGGCCCCGGGATCGGCGGCTTCAAGGACGACTCGCAGGTGGGCGTGGCGCTGCGCGCGGGACACCCGGTCTATTTCGTCATCTTCTTCCGCGACCCGGAGCCGGGGCAAACGCTGCTGGACGTCTGTGAAGCGGAGCAGCAGTTCATCAAGACGGTGCGTGCGCTGCATCCTGACAGCCAGAAGCCTGCCATTATCGGCAACTGCCAGGGGGGCTGGGCCGCCATGATGCTCGCGGCATCGGATCCGGACGACACCGGGCCCATTGTCATCAACGGCGCACCGATGTCCTACTGGGGCGGTGCCTGGAGCGAGGGCGAAGGCGATAACCCGATGCGCTACTCGGGAGGCCTGCTCGGCGGCACCTGGCTGGCGTCGCTCACGGCCGATCTCGGCAACGGCAAGTTCGACGGCGCCTGGCTGGTCCAGAACTTCGAGAACCTGAATCCGGCCAACAGCTTATGGGACAAGTACTACAACCTGTACCGCAAGGCCGATACCGAGCCGCCACGCTTCCTGGAGTTCGAGCGCTGGTGGGGCGGCTATTACCTGATGAACCGCGAAGAAATCGAATGGATCACGCGCAACCTGTTCGTCGGCAACAAGCTCTGGAGCGGCGATGTCAAGGATGCCGGCGGCAAGGGCTTCGACCTGCGTGACATCAAGGCGCCCATTGTGTTGTTTGCCTCGATGGGCGACAACATCACGCCGCCGCAACAGGCATTCAACTGGGTGGTGGATGTCTATGGCAGCACCGAGGAAATCAAAGCCCGCGGGCAGGTCATCGTCGGCATGATGCACCAGAACATCGGCCACCTCGGCATCTTCGTTTCCGGCAAGGTCGCGCAGAAGGAGCACGCGCAGATCGTTTCGGTGCTGCAGAGCATCGAGCTGTTGCCGCCGGGTCTTTACGGCATGATCATCCATGAGCGCAAGTCGGGCGCTGGCGTCGAGTACGAGGTCGAGTTCAGCGAGCACTCGCTCGAAGAGATCGCGCGCCGGCTCAACCGCTTTGAGCGCGCCGACGAGAAGCCTTTCGAAGCGGTTGCCGCCATCTCCGAATTCACCCAGCGCGCCTACGAACTGTTCGCCCAGCCGTACGTGCAGGCCATGTCCAACGAAACGACGGCGCGCATGCTGCGCGAGTTCCATCCGCTGCGGATGCAGAACTGGGCATTCTCCGACCTGAATCCTTGGATGACGTGGCTGGGTGCGGCCGCCAATGCGGTCAGGTCTAACCGGCAGGCACTGGAAGACGACCATCCGCTGCGCCAGCAAGAGCAAGCCGGTGCGGAAATGCTCAGCGCCGGCCTCGACGCCTACCGTGCCGTGCGCGACGCGATGACGGAAGCTACCTTCTTCAACGTCTACGCGAACATGCTGTCGTTCTTGCCGCAGGACAAGACCGCGCATGCCGGTCGGCCGGCAGTTACCGAGCCGCGCGAGCTGCCGGAAGTCAAGGCAGCGCTGGAGTCGATCCGGGAGGGCGGCTACACCGAAGCGATCGCCCGGATGGCCTGCCTGCTCGAGCGTCAGGGCGAGCCGTTGCCGCTGTCCAGACTCGAGCTGCGCAAGGAGTTGGTGACGGACTACGCCGAACTGCTGCCGGAACTGCAGCCGGCAGACTGGCGCCAGATTCGGGGCCAGCAGGAGCTCATCACGCTGTATGCGCCGGAACAGGCAATCGAGACGTTGCCGGCGCTGCTGCATGAACAGGCCGATCGCGACCGCCTGCAGACACTGGCCGAGAAGCTCAAGGCCGACGAGCGGCTGCTTGGCCGCGCGCCTACGGCCGAGCAGGCCGCGATGCTGCAGCGTATCCGGGCCGTCCTGTCGGGCAAGCCTGACCGGCCGCGCCGTGGCGCGGTGCCGCTGGCGCGACGCGCGTCCTAGCGCCACATCCTTCGCTGGAACCCGAAGCAACCGGCTAAAGCAGGAGAAAATTCCGTGAATGCCATGCACGAGAAGTATCAGCGCCTGATCAACTACTGCAAGGCCCTGCCGCCCACGCCCACTGCAGTCGTCCATCCGTGCGACCAGAGTTCGCTGGAGGGGGCCGCAGAGGCAGCCAGGCTGGGCCTGATTGCGCCGCTGCTGGTCGGGCCCAGCGGTCGTATCCAGGAAGCCGCCCGGACCAATGGCATTGACATCAGCCAGTTCCCAATCGTCGACGCCGAGCATAGCCATGCCGCTTCCGCCGCCGCCGTGCAACTGGTCCGCGAAGGCAAGGCCGAGGCGTTGATGAAGGGCAGCCTGCACACCGATGAACTCATGGGGGCGGTGGTCAGAGGGGACAGTGGCTTGCGCACGGCCCGGCGGATCAGCCATTGCTTCGTGATGGATGTTCCCGGCCACGAGGACGCGCTCATCATTACCGATGCCGCGGTCAACATCGCTCCCACGCTGGAAGAGAAGGCGGATATCCTCCAGAATGCCATTGACCTGGCGCACGCACTCCAGGTCAAGGACGTGCGGGTTGCCATCCTGTCGGCCATGGAGACGGTCAATCCGAAGGTGCCGTCCACCATCGAGGCCGCGGCGCTCTGCAAGATGGTCGACCGGCACCAGATCACCGGCGCGGTGGTCGATGGCCCGCTTGCGCTCGACAACGCCATCAACCTCGATGCCGCACGCGTCAAGAAGATCGACTCGCCCGTCGCCGGGCGGGCCAACGTGCTGCTGGTGCCAGACCTCGATGCCGGCAATATGCTGGCCAAGAGCCTGACGTTCCTGGCGGGCGCCGACGCTGCCGGCATCGTGCTGGGCGCGCGCGTGCCGATCATCCTGACCAGTCGCGCCGATGCTGTCATGACGCGCCTGGCGTCATGCGCAGTGGCGGCGCTGGTGGCCAAGGCGCGCCGGGAATCCGGCCAGATCCGGGGGTGAAGACATGGCAGACGTAATCCTTGTCCTGAACGCCGGTTCTTCTAGCCTGAAGTATCGCGCCTACGATGCCAGGGGAGATGAACTCGGGCTGATCCTGCGCGGGAGTATCGATGGGCTCTATACGTCCCCGAGCTTTCGCGCATCGGATGCGTCGGGCAACCAGGTGGAAACCCGGCACTGGGGCGAAGGGACCCAGCTTGGACATGGCGGTGCCGTGGCCTTTCTGGCGGACTTTCTGATGAGCCACGGTGAAGGCCATACCCTGGTGGGCGTTGGCCATCGCGTGGTGCATGGCGGCGTAAGCTTTTCCCGGCCGGAGCGTGTCACCGAACCACTGCTGGCGGAACTGGATGCCCTGTGCCCGCTGGCGCCATTGCATCAGCCGCACAACCTCAAGCCAATCCGGATTCTCGCCGAACGGCGGCCGGAGCTGCCGCAGGTTGCCTGCTTCGACACCGCCTTCCACCGGGCGCAGCCTGAAATCGCTCAAGCCTTCGCGCTACCGGCGTCGATGACGGAACGCGGCATCCGACGCTATGGCTTCCACGGGCTTTCCTACGAGTACATTGCCAGCGTCATGCCCGGGATCGACGCCGGCGCGGCGGCCGGCCGCACCGTGGTGGCGCACCTTGGCAACGGCAGCAGCATGTGCGCACTGGTGGCAGGGCGCAGCGTGGCCAGCACCATGGGCTTCACCGCGGTCGACGGATTGCCGATGGGGACACGCTGCGGCAGCCTCGATCCGGGAGTGATCCTGTACCTCATCAGCCAGCTTGGCATGAGTGCGGACGACATCGAGGACCTGATCTATCGCCAGTCGGGCCTGCTCGGCGTCTCCGGCATCTCGAGCGACATGCGTGCGTTGCTGGCCAGCGACGATCCGCGTGCGCGCCTTGCCGTTGAGCTCTTCACCTATCGGATCGGGCGCGAGCTTGGCTCGCTGGCCGCGGCCGCGCAGGGACTCGACGCGCTGGTCTTCACCGGCGGGATCGGCGAGCACGCTGCCCTGATCCGGGAGCGGGTGTGCCAGCAGGCAGCGTGGCTGGGTATCGATGTCGATACGCAGGCAAATGGCAGCGGTGCGCGGCGCATCAGCACGCCATCGAGCCGGGTCGCGGTATGGGTGATCCCGACGGACGAGGAGCTGATGATTGCGCGGCACACCAGGGCATTGATCGGCACGGGGGCAGAATGAGCACCGCTTGTGCCGCACCTGAATTCACTTTGCGGGGAGAAGTCAGATGACCGTCGAGATCAGGCAACCGATCCTGGCCAACGTCAAGGCGCTGGTATGCGGGATCGCGAATGAGCATTCCATCGCTTACGGTTGCGCCAAGGCGTTTCATGAGCTTGGCGCCGAAGTCGCCATTACCTATGCCCAGGAGAAGACCCGGCAATATGTGGAGCCGGTGGCGCGGGAGCTGGAGGCGCCCATTTTCCTGCCGCTCGATGTTTCGAGCGAGGCCGAGATGGCGGCGCTGTTCCGGCAGATCGAGGACACGTGGGGAAAGCTCGATATTCTGCTGCACTCGGTGGCGTGGGCGCCGAAGGACGACTTGCAGGGAGGGCTGCTGAACTGTTCCGCGCAAGGCTTCGCCAAGGCCATGGACATCTCCTGCCATTCCTTCGTCCGCATGGCCCGCCTTGCTGCCCCGCTGATGCGCGACGGTGGAACCATGTTCACGATGAGCTATTACGGTGCCAACAAGGTCGTGCCGAACTATAACGTCATGGGGCCGGTGAAGGCGGCACTGGAAGCGGTGGCGCGCTACCTGGCTTACGAACTGGGGCCGCAAGGAATTCGCGTGCACGCGATCTCGCCCGGTCCGCTCAAGACGCGGGCGGCATCAGGACTGAAGGACTTCGACCTGATGCTCGCGGATGCCGCCCAGCGGGCACCGCTGGGCGAGCTGGTCGACATCATGGATGTCGGATATACCTGCGCTTTCCTTGCCACTCCCTATGCCCGCCGATTGTCAGGCGAGACCCTTTACGTCGATGGTGGCGTCAACATAATGGGGTAGGTTGCGCGGCGGGCTGGAGTAGCCAGGCCAGGACTTCGGGAGCCACCATGACAAGTATGCGGACAGTGATGCTGGTTATGACTGTATATGCTGCGCTGGGCATGAATTCCATTGCCCACGCGCAGCGTCAGGACGGTGCGGCTGCGGCAGCCGATGCCGTCAGCGACGCCGTGCAGGAAGGACATAGCCCTTATCATCCGGCACGCGCCCCGGCAGCATCCGGCAATATCAATTCGGCGGAGTGCCAGGAATTGCTGGAGCAATTCAACTCGACCTCGCCCCGCGCGTACCAGCCCGCTTCCGGACGACCGATTACAACGAGCCAGGGGCGAAGCCTGCCTGGCCTGGAAAGGGATCGCGCACGGGACGATCTTATCGATACGTTCAGGGCGAAGTGCACGCATTAGCGTACTGCGCGACCTGCCCGGAAGCCGTCGGTCGCACCTGCCGGCTCGTGGCCGGATGTAGTCGCGATCGAGACGGCGGCACGCCCTGTCACGCAGGGGCAAACGCTCCCATGCACGTGCCCTTTATGCGCGGGTTGCTTTGGTTGCGATCGCCACGGGGGCGGAGCGGGCAGCGGGCCGTTGCTTCCTGCGCCGGCGCGCGCCGGAGAACATCGACATGTCGCGCAGGATACAGTCCAGCAGCGTATTGGCCGCCACGCCCATCGGCCGGCCTGCCTTGACCAGCAGGCGCGCCTTGGCGGCTTCGAACAGCGGATGGGCGATCGGCAACGTCACCAGTTCGCCGGCCTGCAGTTCCCGGTAGGCCGCGAAGCCGCCGATCAGCGTGATGCCGTCATGGCGCTTCACGAAGTGGCGCAGCACTGCCAGGGAATTGGTGGTCAGCGTCGGGCGGATCTGGATGTTCTCCGCGTAGGCCAGCATCTGCACCACCTGTCCCAGCCCGAATGCCGGCGGCATCATCGCCAGCGGATAGTCGGCCAGTTCCTGCACGCCGACCTTGCCGCCGCGGCGGGCCAGCGGATGCCCGGCATGCACCAGCAGCACCACCGGCTGCGATGACGTCGCCACCCAGGCGATGTCCGCATGGCCCGGCGGGTTGTAGGCCAGGCCGATATGGGCGCGGCTTTCGGCCACCTCCTGCAGCACGTTGTTGACCGGCAGGATGTCGACGGTCACGTCCAGCCGCGGATAGCGCGCGCAGAAGTCGGTCAGCACTTCATCCATCAGGCCGTCGACATAGCCCTCGCTGGTGGCGATGCGCACCTGGCCGTGCTGCAACCCGCGCAAGGCCTGCAGGCGGTCTTCGAACAGTTCCTGCTGGGCGCGGCAGCCGCGCCAGTATTCCAGCAGGTGCAGCGCCGCCTCGGTCGGCTGCACGCCGCGCGCATGGCGGTCGAACAGCGGCGCGCCGACCTCTTCTTCAAGCAGGCGGATCTGGCGCGTGATCACCGACGGCGAGGTGTTGATGCTGTCGGCGGCGCCGCGGATCGAGCCGTGGGTCAGTACCTCGTGAAAGTAACGCAGCCTGCGCTGGTTCAGTTCCCGCATGTCGTATCTCGCTGTCTGGCGTGGGGGGCGCCGGCGTGTCGTGGTGTTGCCGGCAGGGCAACGATAGCCGACTTAAGTTGCTCTTGCTCTGTTTTTTCAAATACCAGACGATCGACGCCTGCCACCGACAGACATCGCATCCACCAGAGCCGAGCACCGGAAAGAGATCGACATGTCCACATCCCTGCCCCCAAGCACCCCGACGGAAAGCGGCAGCGCCGCGCAGCAGGCGCTGTACCGCAAGTTGAACTGGCGCCTGCTGCCGTTCCTGCTGCTGTGCTACACCTTTGCCTACCTGGATCGCGTCAACATCGGCTTCGCCAAGCTGCAGATGCAGAGCGACCTGGGCTTATCCGATGCGGTGTACGGTCTCGGCGCCGGCATCTTCTTCCTTGGCTATGTGCTGTTCGAGATCCCGAGCAACCTGCTGCTGCCCCGGATCGGCGCGCGCAAGACCATCAGCCGCATCCTGGTGCTGTGGGGCCTGACCTCGGCGGGCATGATGTTCGTGCGCGACGAAACCACGTTCTACGTGCTGCGCTTCCTGCTCGGCGTATTCGAGGCCGGTTTTGCGCCCGGGATGATCTTCTACCTGACCTACTGGTACGGGCAGCGGTGCATGGCCCGCGTGATGGCGGTGGTGATGCTGGCCGGGCCCATCGGCGGCATTTTTGGCTCGCCGCTTTCGACCTGGCTGATGACCGCGCTGTCCGGTGCGCACGGCCTGGCAGGGTGGCAATGGATGTTCCTGGTCGAAGGGCTGCCGTGCGTGCTGCTTGGTGCGCTGGCGCTGCGCGTGCTGGCCGACCGGCCGGCCGAGGCGAGCTGGCTCAGCGACGCGGAGAAGCGCATGCTGGCCGCCGAACTGCAGGCACCGGCGGGCGCGCACCACTCGTTCGGCCAGGTCGCGCGCGATCCGCGCGTGTACCTGCTGGCTTTTGCCTACTTCACCATGATCTGCGGCATCTACGCGGTTAGCTTCTGGCTGCCGTCTATCCTGAAGGCGGATGGCGTCACCGACACCATGCAGATCGGGCTGTATTCGATGATTCCCTCTATTGCCGCGGCGATTGCCATGCTTGTGATCGGCCGCAGCTCGGACCGCCTTGGCGAGCGCCGCTGGCATAGCGCGGTGCCCGCCTTTGCCGGCGCGGTGGCGCTGGCCGTGGCCACGCAGTCCAGCGGCAACCTGCCGGTGTCGCTGCTGTGCATGACCATCGCCACGGCGATGATGTGGGCCGCCTACACCGTGTTCTGGGCGATCCCCTCGCAATACCTGGAGGGCGATGCCGCGGCGGGCGGCATCGCGCTGATCAACACCATCGGCCTGATCGGCGGCTTCCTCAGTCCGACCATCATCGGCACCGTGCGCACCGCCACCGGCAGCATGCAGGCCGGCCTGCTGGTGATGGTGGCGCTGCTGCTGGCCGGCGCGGCGGTGCTGGTGGCCAACCGGATGCCGGCGCCGCAGGGCGCGGTGTCGCCGGCCTGACGCCGGACCCTTGATTCACGGAGAAGAACCTTGGCAACACGGATCCTGGTCGCCGGCTTCCAGCACGAGACCAACACCTTTGCGCCGTCAAAGGCGACTTACGCCAGCTTCGAGCGCGGCGAGGGCTTTCCCGCGATGGTGCGTGGCGACGGCATGCGCGCGCTGCGCGACGTCAACATCCCGGCCGGCGGCTTCATGGCAGCCGGCGAGCGGTACGGCTGGACGCTGCTGCCGGTGATCTGGGCCGGCGCCAGCCCGTCGGCCCACGTGACCGAGGACGCGTACGAGCGCATCGCCGGCGAGATCGTCGGCGCCGCGCGCGCGGGCGGCTTCGACGCGGTCTATCTCGACCTGCACGGCGCCATGGTGGCCGAGCACACCGATGACGGCGAGGGCACGCTGCTGGCGCGCATCCGCGCGACGGTCGGCCCCGGCGTGCCGGTGGTGGCTTCGCTCGACCTGCACGCCAACGTCACGCAGGCCATGCTGCAGGCAGCCGATGCGCTGGTGGCCTACCGCACCTATCCGCACGTGGACATGGCCGAGACCGGCGCGCGCGCCGCCGCCTTGCTGCAGCGCCTGCTGGCGGGCCAGCGGCCGCTGCGGCGCGCGGTGCGCCGCTTGCCGTTCCTGATTCCGATCAACGGCATGTGCACGATGCTGGAGCCGGGGCGCGCCATGTATGCGCTGCTGCAGCAGCGCGAACGCGGCGCCGTGGTGTCGCTGTCGTTTGCCCCGGGCTTTCCGGCCGCCGATTTTCCGGAGTGCGGTCCGGTGATCTGGGGCTATGGCGAGGACGCCGCTTCGGCCGAAGCGGCGGTGCAGGCGCTGTACGACCGCATGCTGGCCGACGAGCCGGCCTGGGAGGTGCCGTTCCTCGCGCCCGACCAAGCCGTGCTCGAAGCCATGCGCCTGGCCGAGGGCGCGACGCGCCCGGTGGTCATCGCCGACACCCAGGACAACCCCGGCGCGGGCGGCGATTCGAACACCATGGGCATGCTGCGCGCGCTGCTGCGCCATGGCGCGCGGCAGGCAGCGATCGGCCTGATCTGGGACCCGGCCGTGGTGGCCGAGGCGCACCGCGCCGGCGTGGGCGCGACCATCGAGGTCGCACTCGGCGGCGTATCCGGGGTGCCCGGCGATGCGCCGCTGCAAGGCCGCTTCGAGGTGCTGAAGCTGTCCGATGGCGTATGCCGCTACGGCGGGCCGATGATGCACGGCATGCTGGCCGATATCGGGCCTGTGGCATTGTTGCGCATCGACGATGTCCAGGTCGTCGTCAGTGCCGGCAAGGCGCAGATGCTGGAC
Organism: Cupriavidus taiwanensis; assembly: GCF_900250115.1. Lineage (NCBI taxonomy): Bacteria > Pseudomonadati > Pseudomonadota > Betaproteobacteria > Burkholderiales > Burkholderiaceae > Cupriavidus > Cupriavidus taiwanensis. Next base: position 1,005,383 of record NZ_LT984804.1, read on the forward strand.
CGCAACCTGTTCCGCGTGGGCGGGGTCGAGCCCGAGGCGATGAAGATCCTGGTCAACAAGAGCTCGGTGCACTTCCGCGCCGATTTCCAGGGCATCGCCCACGCGGTGCTGGTGGCCAAGGCGCCGGGCCCGATGACGGCGGATCCGGCGGACCTGCCCTGGACCCGGCTGGCCCCGGGCCTCCGGCTCAAGCCGATGGGACGGCCTTTCCAGGGCTGATGCCGGCCGGCAGGCAAGCGGGGCCCGTCACGCCTCGCGCCGCGCCAGCGCCAGGAACGCGCCCAGGCCCACCATGGTGGCGCCGGAAGCCTGGGTCATCAGCCGTGCGCGTGCCGCGCGCGCGGCGCCCGAGCTGAGCAGGCGGTGCGCGGCAAATACCACCACCACGTCCACCAGCGTGTTGAGCGCGACGCAGATGCCGGCCAGCAGCACCAGTTGCGACACCGCCGCCGCGCCCGGCGCGACGAACTGCGGCAGGAACGCCAGGAAGAACAGCGCGGTCTTGACGTTCAGCACCTCGACCATCACGCCATCGAGCAGCGCGCGGCGCGCGCCTCGCGACGGCACCGACGCGACCGTGGCGGGCGGCTCCTTGCGCCGCAGCAGCCGGATGCCCAGGTACACCAGGTACGCCGCGCCGAGGTACTTGAGCAGGCTGAACGCCAGCGCCGACCGTGCGATGAGCAGCGACAGGCCTGCCGCGGCCGCGAACACATGGAGCAGCCCGCCAATGCCGGTACCGAGGCATGAAGCCAGGCCTTCCGCCCGCCCGCCGGCCACGGTCCGCGCGACGACATAGGCGATGGCCGGGCCGGGGGTGATGGCGAGCACGACGGCGGCGATCAGGAAGGGAATCAGCGACATGGTTCGGGGTTCCTTGCTGGTGAGGGGGCGCGTGGTGCGGCGCGCTCGGGCGTGCCGGGCTCAGCGCATGCGGGGACGCCGGCTCAGACCGCGTCGCGCATCGACTGCGCCAGCTCCGCGCGGCCGCGCGCCTGCAGCGTGTCCGCCGCGCCCAGACGGTCGCGCGTGTCCTTGTTCTGGCTGAGCTTGCGCTTGCCCACCAGCGACGTGACGGCGATCTCGATGCCGACGATGCTGCGCAGCATGGCGTCGAGGTAGTCGGGCGGGGCGTCGCCCATCTTCCACGGGCGGGGTTCGGCGGCCTCGTGCCGCCGCGTCAGGCGGGCGACCAGGCCGCGCACGAAGCGCTCGTCGTCGCGCACGGTGAGGATGCCGTGGGCGTGCACCACTTCATAGTTCCAGGTCGGCACCTGGCGCTGCGTCTCGTGCTTGCTCGGATACCAGTTCGGCGAGATATAGGCCTCGGGGCCGCGGAACACCACCATTACCGGCGTGCCGGTCGGGCACCGCTGCCAGACCGGGTTGGCCCGCGCTACGTGCGCGGTGAGCACGCCGTGGGCACCGGCGCCGGGGTCGAATTCGAACGGGAGATGGTCGGCATCCAGGCCGTGCTGGCCGTGCGTGACCAGCATGCCCAGCGGATGCGCATGGATGATGCGGGCAAGCGCGTCGGGGTGGGGCTCGGCGAAATGGTCGGGGAGGTACATCGTGGGGGCCTGGTGCGATCGGATGGTCGATACTGTCGCCGACAACTGGCACAATCGGAAGGACCAGTTTAAAGGAATTTGAATGGGCCAGTCAGACCAGCCCGCGGGCAGGCGTGCCGGCGCCACCGGCGCGGGACGCCGCATCTACGACCTGCTGCGCGCCCAGATCGCCGACGGCACGCTGGCGCCGGGCGCGCCGGCGCCATCCACGCGCGGCCTGGCGGCCGAGCTGGGGGTATCGCGCACCACCGTGACCGCGGCCTACGAACAGCTGGCGGCGGAGGGTTTCCTGGTCACGGCGAGAGGGCGGGCGGCGCGCATTGCAGCCGCTGCGAGCCGGTCCGCATCGATTTCCTGTACGGCGCGGTGGCCTGGCGCGACTTCCCGGCGCTGGCCTGGCGGCGTGCCTGGCAGGCCGAGCTGCTGCGCCAGCACGACAGCCTGTCCTACGCCGCGCCCGCAGGCGAGGCATCGCTGCGGCGCGCGCTGCAGGGCTATCTGCGCCGCGCGCGCGGGCTGGCCTGCGACGCCGGGCAGATCGTGGTGGTGCATGGCTCGCAGCAGGCCATCGACCTGTGCGCGCGGCTGTTGCTGGACGACGGCGATGGCTTTGGCTTTGAAGACCCCGGCTACCTGATGGCCAGGCGCTGCTTCGAGGCCACCGGCGCCAGCTGCCTGGCGGTCCCGGTGGACGGGCATGGCATGGATACCGCCAGCCTGCCCGCGGATGGCCGGGTCCGGCTAGCCTATGTGACGCCGTCGCACCAGTTCCCGCTCGGTGGGGTGCTGCCGATCGGGCGCCGGCAGGCCTTGCTGCAATGGGCGCGGCGCCATGACGCGTGGATCGTCGAGGACGACTACGACGGCGAATTCCGCTACGGCCAGCGCCCGATCGACACCCTGCGCGCGATCGACACCGACGGCCGCGTGATCTACGTCGGCACCTTCTCCAAGGCGCTGTCGCCGCAGCTGCGGCTAGGCTACCTGGTGCTGCCGGCGGAACTGGTGCCGGTGTTCCAGCAGGCCAAGCGGCTGGCCGACCGCCATGCGCCCGTGCTGGAGCAGCGCGTGCTGGCCGCGCTGATCGACAGCGGCGCCTACGAGCGCCATGTGCGCCGCATGCGCCGCGAGAACGAGCGCCGCCGCGCGGCGCTGCTCGATGGCATTGCGCGCCACCTGCCCGGCGATGCCGAGGTCAGCGGCACGGCCGCCGGACTGCACGTGGTGCTGTGGCTGCCGTCGCTGCGGCCGCGCGACGAGCCGGCGCTGGTGGCCGCCGCGCGCGGCGCCGGCCTGGGCGTGTACCCGGTCTCGGCGCTGTATGCCCGGCCGCATGGGTCTGGCCGGCGCCGGGCCGCCGGCCTGGTGCTGGGCTACGCCAGCCTGACCACCGCGCAGATAGAGCAGGGCGTGCGGGTGCTGGGCACGGTGGTCGCGGCGCTGGCGGCGTGAACGGTCCGGCTGGTCCGGCCCCGCAATGCGGGGCATTTCTGCCAATGAGATTGAACAGAACGGCAATTGGCCCGCCTGGCGCAACGCTCTAACGTCTGTCGAAAACGACCGCGGCCGGCACACCGGGCGGCGACACCAGAACGACAACCAGGAGACAGGGCATGGCTATCGCGAAGCGTGGAATGGGGGGGCGTTTGCTATCGGTCGTGGCGAGGGCCATGGCGGCACTGACGGTCTGCGCGGCGGCAGCGCCGGCCGCGATGGCGGCGACAGCGGCGGGCGATTTTCCGGCCAAGCCGATCGAGTTCTGGATTCCATTCCCGCCCGGCGGTCCCAACGACGGCTCGCTGCGCACGCTGCTGGCAGCCGCCGGCAAGGAGCTGGACCAGCGCGTGGTGCCGATCAACAAGCCGGGTGCGGGCGCCACGCTGGCGGCCCAGGTGATGTCCCAGACCGCGGCGCCGAACGGCTACACGCTGTCGATGGTCGCGGCCAACATCTTCCGCATGCCGCACCTGCAAAAGACGCCATACGACCCGCTCAAGGACTTCACCTACATCATCGGCCTGACCAACTACCGCTATGGCCTGGTGGTCCGCGCCGACGCGCGCTGGAAGACGCTGGAAGAATTCCTTGCCTACGCCAGGGCGAACCCGGGCAAAGTGACCTACGGTGCCGTCGGCATCGGCAGCTCGGGACATATCTCGATGGAAAAGCTCGGCCGCGCCGCCGGCGCGAAATTCACCTTCGTGCCCTACAAGGGCGGCGCCGAGGAGATGATGGCGTTGATCGGCGGCGACATCGATGCGGTGCTCGATCCGGGCTGGGGACAATTCGCCGTGGCCGGCAAGGTGCGGCCGCTGGCCATCGTCGGCGACGCGCGCTTTGCGCGCTTCAAGGATGTGCCGACCCTGAAAGAGCGCGGCTACGACATCACCGCCAGCTCGCTGGTGGGCATCGTCGGCCCGCGCGGCATGGATCCGGCGGTAGTCAGGAAGCTGCACGATGCATTCTTCCGCGCGGCGCAGGACCCGGCCTACCTGCGCTCGCTCGAGGCCATCGACCTGGAGCCGGTCCACCTCAACAGCGCGGACTACACCAGGTTCGCGGCGGAACAGTTCGAGCGCGAGAAGCGCGTGGTGCAGCAACTCGATATCAGCCTGCAGTGATCAGCGTGTGATCACCGCGCGAGCGGCTGCACTGTCTTAGTGCGGCCAGTCATGCCGGGGCATCCGTGGCTCCGGTTAGCCCCGCTTCTTTGGTACGCTGGTGGTGTACCTGCCGCTGCCATCGCCGCATGCACCCCGAGCGTGGGTGAATTCCGCACTCCCCCGGCTGGCAGCGGCCAAAGGAGTGATCATGCAAGAGCCGAGCTTCAGCGCCCTGCTGTACCGCTATTTTTTCTTCGGCTGGCTGTTCCGGGACGCCAGCCGCGGCAACCGCGCCGAACGCACGCGCGCCTGGCACTTCAACCAGGCGCGCGCGCATTGGCTGCTGACCTACATGCGGCGCTGGCTCTGGTGCGGCGTGTTGTTCTACGCGCTGGGCGGCGCGGTGGAGCTGATGTTGGCCGCGCCGGCGCTGTCGGCGCTTTTCTACGTGCCGGGCGCGCTGTGCGTGCCGGTCAACGTTGTCATCGGCGTGTTGTGGCTGGGCCTGAAGACGCTGCCGGGGCCGCTGTGAACATGGCGGCCCCGGCCCTGCCCGCATGGCGCGCGGGTTGCGGCGTTCATGCAATACGCGCGCACGCGGTCATCAAGCTGTTGACTGAGTAGCGGAACGTCGGCGCCCGCGGACCGCCGAAGTAGAATCCGGGCATGTTCCTGACCGCGATCGGGATGGAGGTGCCTCGGCGCTCCCGGGCCCGATCCCTGCCACCCATGCGAATTCCACCGGTGAAGGCGATCATCGCCTTCGAGAGCGTTGCCCGAACCAAGAGCGTCAGCCGCGCCGCCGAGGAGCTGGGCCTGACGGCATCCGCGGTCAGCCACCAGATCGGCAACCTGGAAGAGGCGCTTGGGCAGGCGCTGTTTTTCCGCCAGGGGCGCGGGCTGGCGCTGACGCCGGTGGGCGAGCAGTACCTGCGCGATGTCACCGGCGTGCTGGCGGACCTGAACCGCGCCACCGAGCGCGCTTCCAGCCCGGCCAGCATCGAGATCCTGCGGGTGCATTCCAGTCCCAGCTTTGGCCTGATGTGGCTGCTGCCGCGGCTGGAATCGTTCCAGGCCGACAATGACGACATCCAGCTCAACCTGTCGTGCTCGTATGAAGACGTGTCGTTTACCAGCGGCTACTACGATGTCGATATCCGGCATGGCTATGCGCACTGGCGCGACCTGCAGGTGAAGACGCTGCGGCGCGAGACGATCGCGCCGCTGGCTTCGCCCGCCTATCTCGAAAAACATCCGATCCGTACACCCGAGGACTTGCTCGCGCAGCGGCTGATCTATTCCGAAACGCCGCTGGTGCAGTGGCAACAGTGGTTCGCGCGCTTCGGCGTGCCGGCTTCGCACAAGACCTTCGACTTCAGTTTCGACCGCTCCTACATGTCGCTGGAGACGGCGGCACTGGGACTGGGCGTGGCGCTGGAAAGCACGTTGCTGGCATCGGTGCAGATCCGCAAGGGTGCGCTGGTGCCGGTGTTCGACGACAGCCACGCGCTGGAGGTGGGCAGCCACCACGTGGTCTGCCCGGCCCAGAACGCCGGAATGCCGCGCGTGGCGCGGTTCCTGGCCTGGCTCGAGCGCCAGTTGCCGGCTTCGCCCTGAACCCGCGCAACCCGGGCATGGCTGGCAAAGTGACCGGAGCGGCGCCGGTTGAAGTGCCCGTCGCCGACGTTTGAAAATTTCTCAGCAATAGCTGAGGCAGACCGCGTTGATCGCCGGGCCGCCAGCGACAACACTCGACACATCCCAAGTCCAATTCAGGAGACACAGATGCTGGTCGAGAACAACGTAGTCATCATCACCGGCGCCGCCTCGGCGCGCGGCATCGGCAAGGCCACCGCCAGGGCCTTCGCCGCCCAGGGCGCCACCGTCGTCATCCTGGACTTGCGCCTGGAAGACGCGCAGGCCGCCGCCGGCGAACTGGGTGACCAGCACCTCGGCCTGGCCTGCGATGTGACCGACAAGGCTGCCTGCGAGCGCGCGGCGCATGCCGTGCTGCAGCGCTATGGCCGCATCGACGCGCTCGTCAACAATGCCGGCATCACCCAGCCGGTGCGCACCCTCGATATCCAGGCGGCCAACTACGACGCCGTGCTCGACGTCAACCTGCGCGGCACGCTGTACATGTCGCAGGCGGTGCTGCCGCAGATGCGCGCGCAGCAGCGCGGCAGCATCGTGTGCATGTCGTCGGTATCGGCGCAGCGCGGCGGCGGCATCTTCGGCGGGCCGCACTACAGCGCCGCCAAGGCCGGCGTGCTGGGCCTGGCGCGCGCCATGGCGCGCGAGTTCGGGCCCGACGGCATCCGGGTCAATTCGATCACGCCAGGCCTGATCCAGACCGACATCACCGGCGACAAGCTCACGCCCGAGATGCGCGCTGACATCATCAAGGGCATCCCGCTGGGCCGCCTGGGCAACGCCGCCGACGTCGCCAACGCCTGCGTGTTCCTGGCCAGCGACATGTCCGCCTACCTGACCGGCATCACGCTCGACGTCAACGGCGGCATGCTGATCCACTAAATCCGAACCCAGCCGCCCGACCGAGGCGGGATTCCACAACAGCCGGTGCGCCGCAGCGCGGCGCCACCAGGCAGGAGACAAGCGATGAAGACCAAATACGCGGCTTCGCCCATTGGCGGCGAAGCGACGCTGCACGCCGAGGCCGCCAGCTTCGAGACCCGCACCTACGCCAGGGTGGTGAAGCGGCTGATCCCGTTCCTGATGCTGTGCTACCTCGGCGCCTACCTCGACCGCGTCAATGTCGGCTTCGCCAAGCTGCAGATGCTGAGCGACCTGCAGTTCAGCGAGACCGTCTACGGCCTCGGCGCCGGCATCTTCTTCCTCGGTTACTTCATCTTCGAGGTGCCCAGCAACGTGATCCTGCACCGGGTCGGCGCCAAGCGCTGGCTGGCGCGCATCATGCTGACCTGGGCGGTGATCTCGGCTTGCTTCGCCTTCGTCACGACGCCGACCCAGTTCTACTTTCTGCGCTTCCTGCTGGGTGTGGCCGAGGCCGGCTTCGCGCCGGGCGTGATCCTTTACCTGACGTACTGGTTCCCGTCGGAGCGGCGCGCCAAGGCCTTGTCGATGTTCTTCATGGCGATCCCGCTGGCGGGCATCGTGGGCGGGCCGCTGTCGGGGTGGATCATGCATGCCTTCCACGGTGTGGGCGACCTGGCCGGATGGAAGTGGCTGTTCCTGATCGAGGCGCTGCCGTCGCTGTGCCTGGGCGTGGCCATCCTGTACTACCTCGACAACGGCATCGACCAGGCGCATTGGCTCACCGACGCCGAGAAGGCGCTGCTCAAGCGCAATATCGATGGCGACAACGCGCAGAAGGTGGAGCACATGTCGATCCGCTCCTTCATGGCCGACCGCCGCCTGTGGCTGATGGCAGCGATCTACTTCTGCGTGGTGCTGGGCCAGTACGGGCTGACCTTCTGGCTGCCGACGATCATCCGCAAGGCCGGCGTGGCGGACCCGCTGTGGGTCGGCATCTATACCGCGCTGCCATACCTGTGCGCCATCGTCGCGCTGCCGCTGGTGGGGATGAGCGCCGACCGCCGCCGCGAGCGTCGCTTCCACCTGATCGTGCCGATGGTGGTCGCCGCCGCCGGCTTTGCCACCTTGCCGCTGCTGGGCAGTGTCAGCGCCTCGCTGGTATGCCTGTGCGTCGCCGCCGCCGGCATCCTGGCCTCGTCCTCGCAGTTCTGGGCGCTGCCGACCGCGCTGCTGGGCGGCATGTCCGCCGCCGCCGGCATCGCCGCGGTCAACTGCGTGGCCAACCTGGCCGGCTTTTTCTCGCCCGCCATCGTGGGCTGGCTCAACGACCTGACCGGAAAGTCGACCGCGGGACTTGTGTTCATCTCCGCCACCGTGGTCTTCGGAGCCGTGCTGGTGCTGATGGTTCCGGCCAGGTCCGTGAACCGCTGAGGCCGCTTCCTTTTCCTGAAATGCTGATCCAACCGATTGCTGGAGACACCATGCAACAAGCCACCACCGACAAGGCCGTATCCTTGCGGGAACGCGCCTACCGCATCCGCCGCAACGCCTTGCTCATGGGCGAGGTCCAGGGCCAGGGCTATATCGGCCAGGCACTCGACATCGCCGACGTGCTGGCCGTGGCCTATTTCGACGCCATGCGCTACCGCCCGGACGATCCCGAATGGGAAGGGCGCGACCGCTTCCTGCTGTCCAACGGCCACTACGCCATCGCACTGTACGCGGCGCTGCTGGAGGCCGGCATCCTGCCCGCCGAAGAGCTGGAGACCTATGGCAGCGACGACAGCCGCCTGCCGATGTCGGGCATGGCCAGCTACACGCCCGGCATGGAGATGTCCGGGGGCTCGCTGGGGCAGGGCCTGACCATTGCCGTGGGCCGCTGCCTGGGCCTCAGGCGCAAGGGCTCCGGCAATTTCGTCTACACGCTGTTCTCCGACGGCGAACTGGACGAGGGTGCGATCTGGGAGGGCATCCTGTCCGCCGCGCACTGGAAGCTGGACAACCTGATCGCCATCGTCGACGTCAACAACCAGCAGGCCGACGGCCCCTCCACGCAGGTCATGGCGTTCGAGCCGCTGCTGCCCAAGCTGGAAGCGTTCGGCTGGTTCACCCAGCGCGTCGATGGCAACGACATCGACGCCGTCGCCGCCGCTTTCCGCGCGGCGCGCGAGCACCGCGGCGCGCAGCCGCGCATGATCATCTGCGATACGCGCATGGGGTGCGGCGTGCCGTTCCTCGAGCAGCGCGAGAAGAACCACTTTATCCGCGTCGATGCCCACGAATGGCAACTCGCACTGCAGGCCCTGGAAGCCGGGAGACAAGCATGAGCAATACCACCGCCACCGCCACCACTGCTGCCAAGCCGAAGCTGAAGACCTCGGCGATGATCGCCTCCATCGCAAGCGAGGGGCAGGCCACCCGCTCCGCCCCGTTTGGCCACGCGCTGGCGCAGCTGGGCCGCCACAAGCAGAACGTGATCGGCATGACCGCCGATCTGGGCAAGTACACCGACCTGCATATCTTCGCGCAGGCATTCCCGCAGCGCTACTACCAGATGGGCATGGCCGAGCAGCTGCTGATGGGCGCCGCCGCCGGCTTCGCGCATGAAGGGGCGCAGCCCTTCGTCACCACCTACGCGGTGTTCGCGACCCGGCGGGCGTATGACTTCATGCACCAGGCCATTGCCGAGGACAACCTCGACGTGAAGATCGTGTGCGCGCTGCCCGGGCTGACTACCGGCTACGGCCCCAGCCACCAGGCCGCCGAAGACCTGGCGCTGATGCGCGCCATGCCGAACATGACCGTGATCGACCCGTGCGATGCGGTCGAGATCGAGCAGATGGTGCCGGCCATCGCGGCGCACAACGGCCCGGTGTACGCGCGCCTGCTGCGCGGCAACGTGCCGGTGGTGCTGGACCGGTACGACTACCAGTTCGAGCTCGGCAAGGCCACGCTGCTGCGCGACGGCGCCGAGGTGCTGGTAATCTCGTCGGGCATCATGACCATGCGCGCGCTCGAGGTGGCCAACGCGCTGGAGCGGGATCGCATCGGCGTGGCGGTGCTGCACGTGCCGACCATCAAGCCGCTGGATACCGATGCCATCCTGCGCGAGGCCCGGCGCACCGGCCGCCTGGTGGTGGTGGCCGAGAACCATAGCGTCATCGGCGGCCTGGGAGAAGCCGTGGCGACCACGCTGATGCGCGCCGGCGCCTGCGTGCCGTTCCGGCAGGCCGGGCTGCCGGATGCGTTCCTCGATGCCGGCGCCCTGCCTACGCTGCACGACCGCTACGGCATTTCGGCCAACGTGCTCGCGGAAACGATCAAGGGCTGGCTCGGCTAGCCCGGGCGCGGCCCGCAGACTGCCTTTCCCTCTGCTATGGTTAACAGGCCTGTCCGTCACGTGCCGGCCCCTTGCCGGCATCGCGCACGGTGGCCCACGGCAAACTCGAAAGCAGGGAGAACGGCATGAAATCCGGCAAGCTCATCGTGGCGGCGGCGCTTACGGCCGCCGTGGCCGCCGCGTCCCTCGCGCCCGGTATGGCGCTGGCGCAACCCGAGACCCGCGTCGACTCGGTTTCCGGCGTGGGCGCGACGCGCACCACCGGCACGGTCAAGGCCACGGCCACGGTGGCGGCCATCGATGCGGCCACCCGCACCATTACCCTCAAGGATGAGCAAGGCAAGCTCACTGACGTGCAGGTGGGCGACGACGTGCGCAATTTCGGGCAGCTGCGCGTGGGCGATGCGGTCACGGCGGAATACAGCCAGGCCCTGTCGGTGAGCCTGAACCGCCAGAGCGGCATCCGCTCCAGCAGCGAGCGCGAGATCACCCAGCGCGCCGCGCCGGGCGCCAAGCCGGGCGGCATGGTCGGGCGCGAGGTCACGGTCACCGCGGACGTGGTGGCGGTCGACACCCGCACCGGCATGGTCACGCTGAAGGGTCCGCAGGGCAGGGTGGTGGACGTGCACGTCGCGGATCCGAAGCAGCTGAAGGCGGTCCGTGCCGGCGAGCAGGTGCAGGCGGTCTACACCGAGGCGATCGCGATCTCGGTCACGCCGCGCACCGCGCGCTGACTTGCCGCCCGCGGCCCACTACATCACGCGACCGAACCACCACAGCGACAACAGCCCCGCGCAGGTCGCCAGCAGCGCGCCCAGCGCGGCGAACAGCGCGGTGATCTCGACCTGGCTGCGCTTGTCGAACGCCAGCCGCGCGTTGAGGGCGCGGTACACCCGCTTCAGTTCGGCGGCGTCCTCGAGCCGAAAGTACTCGGCGCCGGTGGCATCGGCGACCTCCTTCAGCACCTTCTCGTCCAGCCTGACCCGGGCCGACCAGCCCTCGACCGAAAGCACCACGCCTTCAGGCGTGCCCACGCCGACGGCATAGATGCGCACGCCGTGCTCGGCGGCGAGTTGTGCCGCGCGCATCGCGGCCGGGCCGGCGTTGCTTTCGCCGTCGGAGAACAGCACGATCGCGCCGGCGGTATAGGAGCCCGGCTTCACCGGCTCGCTGTCGCCGGGCGGATTGACCAGGCCCCGTGATTGTCTTGGCACCGGCGTGTCGTCGTTCATCAGCCGCTCGGCTTCGGGCGTGAGTTCCGGCAACAACGTGGTCAGCGCAATCAGCATGCCGTTGCCCAGCGCGGTGCCGCCTTGCGGCTGCAGGCGCTCGATCGCGGTGGCAACGGCCTCCCTGGCGCGGGTGGGCGCCTGCGCCACGGCGGCGGTGCCGGCCATGGCGACCACGCCGACGCTGACGCCGGCGGGCTGCGCCTCCAGCAGGACGGTGGCGGCCTGCTGGGCAGCGCGCAGGCGGCTGGGCTTGACATCCTGGGCCCGCATGCTGCCCGACAGATCCATCACCAGCACCACGGTCTCGATGCGCGAGGGCAGCATCATCACGGCCTGGGGCCGCGCAATCGCGGCGATCAGCGCGGCCAGCGCCAGCAGGATCAGCCCGGGCGCAACGTGGCGGCGCCAGTCGGCGCCGCCACGGGTGGCAACGCCCGCCGTCTTCAGCGCCGGGTAATGCACGGCCGCGCGCCGCCTGCGCCGGTCGAGCCAGACATAGCCCGCCGCCAGCCCGCCGACCAGCGCGAACAGCCACAGCATGCCTGGCCACAGGAAGCTGAACAGGGGCAGGCGGCTGATGGTATCGATCATGCTGGCTCCCTGGCCAGGTTCGCGGCCCTGGCGCTGCCTTGCCGGCGCCGGCGCTGCCGCGCGAAGCTCAGCAGCGCCAGGTCGAGGCGGGCGTAGGTCGACAGCGTCAGGCATGCCACCCCCGCGCGCGCGAAGGCCTGGCGCAGCTCCGCCTCGCGCGCCTCGGCGGCGGCGGCGAAGCGCTTGCGGAAGGACGGGTCATGCGTATCGACGAACAACTGGTCGCCGGTTTCCGCATCCTGCAGCACCACCAGTCCCAGGTCCGGCAAGGCGGTTTCGAGCGGATCCACCAGCCGCACCGCGACCACTTCATGCCGCCGCGCCAGCATGCCCAGCGACGCCTGCCAGCCCGGCGCGCTGATGAAATCCGACACCACGAACACCACCGAGCGCCGCCTTGCCACCGCGCGGGCGCGCTCGAGCAGGTCGCGCAGGCGGGTGTCGCCCGGCGCTGCGGCGGGCGTGGCGCGCATGCGGTGCAGCAGGTGCAGCAACTGGCGGCGCCCGGCGCGCGCCGGCACCACCGTGGCGTCGACGTCGACGGCGCCGCCATAGAGCACGGCACCCACCCGGTTGCCATAGCGCGTCAGCAGCAGCGCCATCACGGTGGTGAAGTCGCTCAGCAGGTCGCGCTTGCGCACGCTGCCCGAGCCGAAGTCGATCGACCCGCTCAGGTCCAGCAGGAACCAGGCCGCGACTTCGCGATCTTCCTGGTACTCGCGCACATGCGGCGTCTGCAGCCGCGCGGTCACGTTCCAGTCGATATGGCGCACGTCGTCGCCGGGGTGGTATTCGCGCAGGTCGGCAAGGTCGAGGCCGAAGCCGCGGAACAGGGTGCGGTAGTCGCCTTGCAGCAGACCGTCGAGGCGGCGCACCACGGTCCATTCCAGGCGGCGCAGCAGGGCGTCGGTCTGGTTCGCGCCGACGCCGGCCAACGCCACGCCGGATTTAACGCCGGCTACAGCGCCGGACGTGATCCCGGGCGCGGGATCCGGGGCGTCCCGGCGCTTAGTCCGCCGCAGCCCGAACATGGGATTCCATGGGCCGCTCGGGGACGGGCAGCGCCTGCGAGATGCGCGTGATGAGCTGGTCGGCCGTCACGCCGTCGGACATGGCCTCATACGAGAGCGACAGGCGATGGCGCAACACGTCGGGCACCAGGTCGGTCACGTCCTCGGGCAGGGCGTAGTGGCGGCCGCGCAGGTAGGCCAGCGCGCGCGCGCCTTCGATCAGGCCGATGGTGGCGCGGGGGCTGGCCCCGAACGACAAGTAGCGGTCCAGGTCGGCCAGGCCGTAGTCGCCCGGCCTGCGCGTGGCCGCGACCAGCCGCACCGCGTACTGGACCAGGCTGGGATCGACATACACCTTGCGGCAGGCCTCCTGCAGCGCGGTCAGGTGCTCGGGCGTGGCCACCGGGCTCACGCTGATGCGCGGGCCGGTAACGCGGTTGACGATCACCACTTCTTCCTCTTCCGACGGGTAGCCCACCAGCACCTTCATCATGAAGCGGTCGACCTGCGCTTCGGGCAGCGGGTAGGTGCCCTCGGTTTCGATCGGGTTCTGCGTCGCCATGACCAGGAAGGGGGCGGGCACGCGATGGGTCTCGCCGGCGATGGTGACCTGTTTTTCCTGCATCACTTCCAGCAGCGCGCTCTGCACCTTGGCCGGCGCGCGGTTGATCTCGTCGGCCAGCAGCAGGTTGGCGAAGACCGGACCGCGCACCGTGGAGAACTCGCCCGTGCCCTGGTTGTACATGCGCGTGCCGACCAGGTCGGCGGGGAGCAGGTCCGGCGTGAACTGGATGCGCTTGAAGGTGCCGCTCATGGTCCGCGCCAGCGTGTTGACGGTCAGGGTCTTGGCCAGCCCGGGCACGCCTTCCACCAGCAGGTGGCCGCCGGACAGGATGGCCACCAGCACGCGTTCGAGAAAGTGGTCCTGTCCGACCACCACGCGTTTTACCTCGTACAGCAGGCGTTCCATCAAGTTGGCGCTGTCGGCTGCGCCCCTGGCTTGGTCGTTCATAGGTCCCCGCGTCAGAAAGGAGAAGTTCCGATGGATACGCCGGCGCTTTCGATCGTGGTGGCGAAGCCGATGCCGATGAAGGTGCCGCTGTTGCCGGGATTGAGGATGGCGGTGACGATGCCCACCACCTCGCCATTCATGTTCACCAGCGGGCCGCCCGAATTGCCCGGATTGACGGCGGCGTCGAACTGGATCAGCTTGTCCAGGGTCCGCTTGTTGTCCGGCGCGACGAACTCGCGGTCCAGCCCGGACACGACCCCGGCGGACACCGACGGGCCGATGCCGAACGGAAAGCCCACCGCGACCACTTCGGAGCCGGGCAGCAGGTCCCGGCTCGAACCCAGCGTTGCCGCGGGCAGGTCGTCGGGGATCGACCTGGCCTGGATCACCGCCAGGTCTTTCTCGGGAATCGTCTGCAGCACGGTGGCCTCGGACGTGTGCCCGTCGTGGAAGGTCAGCTCCAGGCGCCGCGCCCCGGCAATCACGTGGAGGCTGGTAAGGATTACGCCGCGCTCGGTCACCACCACGCCCGAGCCGATGTGGCGGGATTCCGGCGTGTTCTCCGCGCCGTTGCCGGACGGGCGCTCGCTGGGCAGAGGCGGGACGGTGTGGGCGGGGGGAGAGGAGGGTGCGGCTTCGGGCGGCGTGGCAGGGGCGTCACGACCGGCCTGCGGCGCGGAAGCCGCATCGGCGGGTTTCTCCGGCGCGGGGTAGTTGCGGATTTCGACCACCGATTCACGCACCGCCTCGGCCGCCATCGCGGTGCGCGAGGGCAGGGGCCTGGTCTCGAGCGTATGCAGCACGGCCGCGTCGATGTCCTTCTGCGTCAGCGCGCGCGGCTTGGGCTGGAACAGCCACGCCGAGCCCACCCCGGCGGCGAGAACCAGCGCGACGGCCGCCGAGACCCACCCGTAGATCGTCACCCGTTTCATCGCAGCCCCCGAGGTCCCGTCCCGCCGTGGAAAATACAGTACCATCCTCTTACCCACGCGCCAAGGAGCAGGGCATGCAGTTTCTCTGGCCGCAGATGCTCTGGTTGCTGCTTGCGCTTCCGGTGCTTGCAGCCGCTTACCTGTACCTGCTCGCGCGGCGCAAGAAGGCCGCAGTGCTGTATGCAAGCCTTGCATTGCCGCGCGCCGCGCTCGGCCCGCGCCAACGCCTGCGGCGCCACATTCCCCCATTGCTGTTCTTCCTCGCGCTGGCTGCCGCGCTGCTGGCCTGCGCGCGCCCCAGCGCCACCATCACGCTGCCGGCCGACACCGTGACCCTGGTGCTGGCGATGGACACCTCGCGCAGCATGGAGGCCGCCGACGTGCCGCCCAACCGCATCAGCGCCGCCCAGCAGGCCGCGCGCGACCTGGTGGTGGGGCTGCCGGCCAGCGTGCGGCTGGGCATCGTCTCCTTCGCCGGCACCGCGGCGGTGGTGCTGCCGCCCACCGACAACCGGCAAGACATGCTCGACGCGATCGAGCGCTTCCAGCTGCAGCGCGGCACCGCCACCGGCAGCGGGCTGTTCCAGGCGCTGGCGGTACTGTTTCCTGAAGACGGCATCGACCTCGAAGTGATCCTGTTCGGCAGCCGCTCGGACCGCGCCGGCCGCGGCGCCTCGCTGGACGAGGCCGCCGCGGCCGATGCCGCGCGCCGGCGCGAACAGAACCAGCAGGCGGCGCAGCCCGGCTCCTACCGGCATGGCGCGGTGATCCTGCTCAGCGATGGCCGGCGCACCACCGGCCCGGATCCGCTCGATGCCGCGCGCGTGGCCGCGCAGCGGGGCGTGCGCGTCTACACCGTCGGCTTTGGCTCGCAGCAGGTCACCGGCGCGCCCGAGTCGAGCCTGTCCTACTTCATGCAGCTCGACGAGCCGGCGCTGCGTGCGGTCGCCAACATTACCGGCGGCGAGTACTTTCACGCGGGCTCGGCGGCCGACCTGACCCAGGTGTACCGCCAGCTCAGCGCGCGCTTTGCGCTTGAGCGCAGGGAAACCGAGCTGGGTGCCTTGTTCGCCGCCGGCGCGGTGCTGCTGCTGGCAGTGGCGTGCGGGCTGTCGATGGTGTGGTTCCGGCGGTGAGGGCGCTGGCACGCTGACGCTACTGGTCTGCCTTCGCGCCCGAGCGGCGCACGATTTCCGCCCATTTTTTGCCTTCGGCAGCGTTGTAGCGGGCAAAGTCGGCGGGGGCAGAGCCCACCGGCTCCGCGCCCATGTCGGCATACTGCTGCCGCACGTCCGGCCGCTTCAGCGCCGCGCCCGCGTGCGCGGCCAGCTTTTCCACCACCGCTGCCGGCGTGCCGCGCGGCGCCCACAGGCCATACCAGGTGCTGATGTCGAAGCCGGGCAGGCCGGATTCCGCCACCGTCGGGATATCGGGCAACGCGCTCGCGCGGCGCGTGGTGGTGACGGCGACGGCACGCAGCTTGCCGGACTTGATGAAGGGCATGGCCGACGGCATGGAGTCGAACATCAGCTGGATCTGGCCGCCCATCAGGTCGGTCAGTGCCGGCGCGCTGCCCTTGTATGGCACATGCTGCATCGGCACCTTGGCCGCCAGCTTGAACGATTCGCCGGCGAGGTGCTGGGCCGAGGCGTTGCCGGCCGAGCCGAAGTTGAGCGCGCCGCCCTCGCGCCTGGCATAGGCGATCAGGTCCTGCACGGTCTTTACCGGCGAGGCGTTGTTGACCACCAGCACCAGCGGCACGTCGGCCAGCTGCGTGATCGGCACGAAGTCCTTGAACGCGTCATAGCGCATCTTTGGCTGGATGCTGGGGTTGATTACATGCAGCGAGGCATTGGCCAGGATGGTGTAGCCGTCGGGCGCCGCGCGCGCCACGGTTTCGGCGCCGATCATGCCGCTCGCGCCAGGCTTGTTGTCGACCACCACGCCCTGGCCCAGGCTCTCGCCCATCTTGAGCGCGACCACGCGCGCCAGCAGGTCGGTGGGGCCGCCGGCGGGGTAGGGCAAGACCATGCGCACGGGGTGCTGCGGGAATTCCTGCGCGCCGGCGGCAGCCGGCAGCAGGGCGCTTGCGGCCGCCAGCAGCAGCGCCGCGCGCAGCCGCGTCCAGGCGGCACGGGGTTTCGGGTCTGCAGTGTTCACGTCTCTGTCTCCTTGATTTTTATCGCTACCTTGCCCACCACCTGGCGGGATTCCAGCGCGGCCAGGGCATCGCCCAGGCCGGTGATCGGATATGTCGCGGACACCGTCGGCGCGAGCTTGCCCTGCGCGGCCCAGTCGAACAGCGTCGCCATGACTTGCTGCAGCGCCGCCGCGTGCTGCGCGCGTTCATTGGCGGGCGTCCAGCCGATGTAGCGGCCAAAGAAGAACCCGTGCAGCGTCAGGTTCTTGACCAGCAGCAGGTTCACCGGCGCTTGCGGGATGGTGCCGCTGGCAAAGCCGATGCTGAGGATGCGGGCATTGGCCGCCGCCGCGCGCAGCGCCTGCTGGAACAGCTCGCCGCCGACCGGGTCCACCACCACGTCCGCGCCGCGGCCGTCTGTCAGCGCCTTGACCGCGCCCGCCAGGCCTGCCGGCGCCAGCGCGTGCGAGGCGCCGCGCCGCAGTGCGTCGGCACGCTTGGCCTCGGTGCTGGCGCAGGCGATCACGGTGGCGCCGAGTTCGCGCGCAATTTCCACCGCGGCCAGGCCCACGCCGGCGCCGGCTCCCAGCACCAGCACGGTCTCGCCGGCGCGCAGCGCGCAGCGCCAGACCAGCCCGCAATAGGCCGTGCCGTATGAGATCGGGACCGGCAGCGCCACCGCTGGCGGCAGTTGGTCCGGCACGCGGTAGACCGTGTATTCGGGCAAGGTCACCTGTTCGGCAAAGCAGCCCCAGTCCGCGACCGCCACCACGCGGTCGCCGGGGCGCAGCCGCGTGACGGCATCGCCGCAGGCGAGCACGCGGCCGACGGCTTCCGTGCCCGGCACGAACGGCAGCGGCGGGCGGCGCTGGTACTGCCCGGCGATCATCAGGCCGGTGGCATGGCTCACGCTGGCGTATTCGACGGCGATCGTCACCGCGTGCGCGTCTGCCAGCGCCGGCGCCGGGATCGACTGCACCGCCACGTCATGGACGCTGCCGAAGCGCTCGCACACCAGCGCCTTCATTGGACACCTGCCCCGGCCGCTGGGGCCTGCCGCACCACGCCCTGGCGCAGCCAGTCGTCGATGGCGGGCTGGGCGAAGCCAGCGTCGCGCAGGATCTCGACGGTATGCTCGCCGTTGGCCGGCGCCGCGCCGGCATCCCGGCGCATGCCGCGCGCCGGGATGCCGGCAAAGGGCAGCGGCCCCAGCCCGGGCTGCGCGAGGGTCTGGAAGCTTTGCCGATGCACCGCCTGGGGGTGCGACAGCACGTCGTCATAGCTGCGTACCGGCGCATGCAGCACGTCATGCCGGCTCAGGATCTCCTGCCATTGCGCGGTGGTGCGCGTGGCGATCCGGCTTGCCACCAGCTGGTTGAGCAGCGCGGCATGGGCCATGCGCGCGGCGTTGTCGGTGAAGCGCGGATCATCGAGCCAGTCGGCATGGTCCAGCGCCCGGCACAGCTTGCCGAACTGGGTGTCGTTCAGCGCCAGCAGCGTCACGCTGCCGTCGCGGCTGGTATAGACGCCGTTGGGCGCGCTGACCGGTCCCGCGGCGGCGGGGCCGCCGAGGGCATGCTCGAGCAGGTTGTTGGCCTGCAGCGCGCAGCAGGCCTCGAACAGGTTCAGCTCGACATGGCCACCGCGGCCGCTGCGATAGCGCCGGCACAGCGCCGCGGCGCAGGCCTGCGCGGCATACAGGCCGGTGGCGGCATCGGCCAGCAGCATGCCGATGCGGCGCGCGCCGCCGTCGGCGTCGCGGTTGGCGAACATCAGTCCGGAATCGGCCTGCATCACCGAGTCCGACGCCGGATAGTCGGCATAGGGGCCATCCGGGCCATAGCCGCTGATCGACACATAAACCAGTTGCGGGCGTTGCGCGGCCAGCGCGGCATAGCCCACGCCCAGGCGCTCGGCAACCTGCGGGCGGAAGTTCTGCACCACCACGTCGGCCTGCAGCGCCAGGCCGAGCAGGACGGCCTTGCCAGCGCCGGTGGTGGCGTCGATGCAGGCGCTGCGCTTGCCGCCGTTGTAGGCCAGCGCCAGCGCGCTGGTATCGCCGCGCACCACGCCGACCTTGCGGCCCCAGTCGCCCGCCGGCGGCTCCACCTTGATGACTTGCGCGCCTTGCTTCCACAGGATGTGGGCGCAATACGGGCCGGCGATGCCCTGGCTGATGTCCAGCACGCGCAGGCCGGCGAAGGGCAGTTCCGTATCAGGATGGGTAAGCGACGGAGGAGGCATGAACTCGGCAGCAGCGATAAAGGAGAGCTTTATGCTAGGGTTGGCCTCCCGCTGAAACAATCCCTCGACTTGTGCCAATGGTGTTGACTGATGATTGACAATGCTTTCGATCTCAACCTGGTGCGGCTGTTCGTGACCATGGTCGAGTCGCGCACGCTGACGGCGGCGGCGCAGCGCAGCGGCATGACGCGCTCCAACGTGTCGCGCCGCCTGAAGCTGCTGGAGCGGCATCTCGGCGCGCAACTGATGCGCCGGACCACCCGCCATGTCGAACTGACTGAGGCCGGGCAACTGCTGTATGCCCATGGCTTGCGCATGCTGGATGAGTTGCAGTCCGCCGGCACCGCGATCGACAGTCTCGGCGAGGTGGTGCGCGGCGACGTGCGGATCCGCCTGCCGACCGGCCTTGGCCACCTCTACCTGACGCCGCTGCTGCTCGAATTCGCGCGCAACTATCCGCAGATATCGCTGCGTGTGGTGATCAACGACAACATCGGCGATCTGATCCCGGCCGAGGTCGACGTGGCACTGAAGATCACCTCGCAGCCGCCGGACGACCACGTGGCGCGGCGCATCTGCGCGGTCGGCTGGTGCCTGTGCGCGTCGGCCTCGTTTCTGGACAGCCACGGGCCGGTCCGTACCGTGGCCGACCTGGAACGCTGCGACATGATTGCGCCGGCATCGCTGGGACGCCGCTTTACGCTCAAGGTATGGCTGGCCGGCACGCCCATGACTCTGCGCGTGTCGCCGCGAATCCAGTCAGGCGATTATCCGTTCCTGTTCGAATCGGTGATGGGCGGGCTGGGCGTGGCGCTGTTGCCGCGCTACGCGGTCTGGCGGCAACTGCAGTCCGGGCAGATGCGCGAGGTGCTGGCCGAATGCGAAGCCGAGGGCGTCGGCGACAGTGTCTACATGCTGACCGCGCCCAACCGCTATCCGACCCTGGCCACGCGCACGCTGATGGACTTCATCCGCCTGCACCTGGAGCGGCAGGCCGAGAACTGGGGCAGCCGCAAACTGCCCGCGGCGGCCAGTTGAGCCAGTGCCGCCCCGGCGTCATGGCCGCAGGCGGCATGGCATCGAGTGCGCCTACTTCTCCTGCATCTTCGCCGCCTTGACGATCTCGCCCAGGCGACGGCGCTCCGCGTCGACGAACTTGACGAAATCCGCGCGCGTGCCGCCGACCGGCTCGATGCCGACCTGCTTGAGCCTGGCCGCGGCGGCGGGGTCTTTCATGGCCTTGTCCACCGCCGCGGCGACCTTGTCCAGGATCGCGTCAGGCGTGCCCCGGGGGGCATGGACGCCGGCCCAGTGCGCGATCTGCAGGTCCGGGAAGCCTTGCTCGACCGCGGTGGACAGTTGCGGGTAGGCCGAGATGCGCTGCGTCCAGGTAGTGGCCAACGCCTTGAACTTGCCGTCGTGCAGGATATGCGGCAGGGCAATGATGCTGGCTTCGGAGGTGCCTTCCACTTGCCCGCCCAGCACCGCCGTGGTGCTTTCCGACCCGCTCTTGTAGGGCACCGGCTGCAGCTTGGCGCCGTACTTCACGTTGAGGATCTCCGCGACGAAATGCGGCGTGCTGCCGGTGCCGGCGGTGGCGAAGTTGAAACCGCTGCTTTTCTTCGAGGCCTCGACGAAGTCGCGCAGGTCCTTGTAGGGCGCGTTTTTCGGCACCACGATGACCGAAGGCGCGAGCCCGATCATGACCACCGGGACCAGCGCGTCATCCTTGAACGGCATCGACTTCTTGATCATGCTGTTGGAGATCACCCCGGCGGCGCTGATCAGGAAGGTGTAGCCGTCGGGCGCGCTGCGGGCCACCAGGTCGGCGCCGACGGTGCCGCCCGCGCCGGGGCGGTTCTCGACCAGCACGGTCTGGCCCAGCGCCTTGCTGGCGCCTTCGGCGGCCGCGCGCGCCATCAGGTCATTGGCGCCGCCCGCGGCGAACGGCACGACGAAGCGGATGGTCTTTGCGGGCCATGAGTCTTGCGCGCCGGCCGGGCCGGCAGCGATGAGGGCGCCCGCGGCAAGCAGGCCCAGCGTGAAGCGGTATGGCGTGATCATGTTATGTCTCCTCAGGGTGATGCAACGGCCGGCGCGGGGCGCAACTGCCGGCAGGTGGTGAAGCCGCCGGAACCTAGCCCGGCGCGCCCGGCGGCGCGGTGGTGCCGCGCTGCACCAGCGCGACCGGCATTTCCATGCGGCCCGGCTCGATGCCTTCCTGCAGCCAGCGCAGCAGCGCCAGCGCGGTCTGCCGGCCCAGTTCGCTGCTTTCCAGCGCAATCGTGGTCAAGGCCGGCGTGAGCTCGGCGGAGATCGGCAGATCGTCGCAGCCGACGATGGACAACTGCCGCGGCACCTCCAGGCCGATGGCGGCGGCCTCGAACAGGCAGCCGAGCGCGAGCACGTCATTGCCGCAGAAGATGGCCGTCGGCGTGGCCGGGGCTTGCGCCAGTACCGCGCGCAGGCCGGCCCGGCCGCCGGCGAAGGTGTAGGGCTGCTCGCACACGGCGCCGACAGCCAGCGGCGCGCGCAGCGCACGCAGCGTGCCGAGGAAGCCTTCGGTGCGCAGCCGCGCGCGGTCGTTGTGGGCGCCGATGCCGGAGATCATGCCGAAGCGACGGTGGCCCAGGTCGTACAGGTGGCGCGCGGCCTGCGCGCCGATCTCGAAATTGTCGAAGCCGATGCACGGGTACTGGTTCGACAGGGACCAGGTCAGGATGGTGCGCGTGCCGGATTGCCGCAGCAGCGCCAGCGTGTCCGGGGCATGGTCGGCGCCGACCAGCACCATGGCATCGACTGCGCGCTCGGACAGCGCCCGCACCACGTCGGTCTCGGTGTCCGGATCGTAGTTGTGCGAGCCAAGCAGCAACTGGTAGCCGCCGGCCGCCAGCACCTGCTGCATGCCTTGTATCGCGTGGGAAAAGATGGCGTTGTCCAGCGTCGGCACCACCGCGGCGACGGTGCGCGAGCGGCCGGAGGCCAGCGTGCGCGCCGACGCATCAGGGACATAGCCGAGCGCGTCGATGGCCTGGCGCACCCGCAGCAGGGTGTCTTCCCGCACCAGCGAGGGCGATGAGAGGGCGCGCGACACCGTCGCCATCGATACCCCCGCGAGCTTCGCCACGTCTTCAAGTCTGGTCCGCCGCACGTTTGCTGTCCTCGTTTGCCGTTGCGCCATTGTCACCGATCTGTGCGCTGCACACGACTACGCCGGCAATGGCGCGCCGCCACGCGCGATGGTCAAGGGAAAACCCTGCCTTGCGCCCAGCGGTTTGCCTACTAAGCTTCTTATGAAAGCGCTTTCATTTGCAACACCCGCTTGAACCCGTGGAACGCGATTAGATTTTGCCCTGAAATGATAGCGCTTACATTTAACCCCCCTGCAAGGAACCCTGATGATCACCTACCTGAAACGAGCCGGCAAAACGCCGCAGACGGAAACCGCCACCGCGCAGAAAGTGGTGACCGACATGCTGGCCGAGATCCAGGCACATGGCGAGGCTGCGGTGCGCCAGTACGCCAGCAAGCTCGACGGCTGGGACGGCGCGATCGTGCTGACCGCGGACCAGGTCCGCAAGCAGACCCGCGAGGTGCCCGCGTCGGTGCGCACCGATATCGATTTCGCGATCCGCCAGGTGCGGGAATTTGCGCTGGCGCAGCGCGAATCGCTGCGCGAGTTCTCGGTCGGGCTGCATCCGGGCGTGACCGCGGGTCAGCGCGTGATCCCGGTCAACGTGGTGGGATGCTACGCCCCGGCTGGCCGCTATGCGCATATCGCCTCGGCCTACATGGGCGTGGCGACGGCCAAGGCCGCCGGCGTCGGCACCGTGGTGGCGTGCTCGAGTCCGTTCCGCGGCCAGGGCATCCATCCGCACGTGCTCTATGCCTTCCAGGCGGCGGGCGCGGACGTGATCATGACGCTCGGCGGCGTGCAGGCGATCGCTTCGATGGCTTATGGCCTGTTCACCGGCAAGCCCGCCGACGTGGTGGTCGGCCCCGGCAACAAGTTCGTCGCCGAGGCCAAGCGGTCGCTCTACGGGCAGGTTGGCATCGACGTCTTTGCGGGGCCGTCCGAAGTCGCCGTGATCGCCGACGACAGCGCCGACCCGGCCATCGTCGCCAGCGACCTGGTGGGGCAGGCCGAGCACGGCCACGAGTCACCGGCGTGGCTGTTCACCACCTCGCGCGCAATGGCGGAGCAGGTGATGGCACGGGTGCCGGCGCTGATCGCGGCGTTGCCGCCCACCGCGCGCGACGCGGCCACCGCGGCATGGCGCGACTATGGCGAGGTCATCGTCTGCGACAGCCGCGAGGAAGTGGCCGCGGTCTCGGACCGCTATGCCTCCGAGCATCTGGAGGTGCACGCGCGGGACCTGGACTGGTGGCTGGACAACCTGACCTGCTATGGCTCGCTGTTCCTTGGCGAAGAGACCACGGTGGCCTTTGGCGACAAGACCAGCGGCCCCAACCACGTGCTGCCGACCAAGGGCGCGGCGCGCTATTCCGGCGGGCTTTCGGTGCACAAGTTCATGAAGACCCTGACCTGGCAGAAGATGACGCGCGAGGCGACGCGGCAGATCGGCCAGGTGACCGCGCGCATCTCGCGCCTGGAGGGCATGGAGGCGCACGCACGCACCGCCGACGACCGCATGGCAAAGTACTTTCCGAACGCCCGCTTCGAGATGGGCACCGCGGTGGAGGTCTGATGATGGCGCCCTTGCAGCATGCGGCCGAAGGTCGCGGACCCGGACCCGATCTGCGCGGCAGGCAGGCGCTGGTGACCGGCGGCAGTTCCGGCATTGGCGAGAGCCTGGCCGAGGCACTGGGCCGGGCCGGCGCCAGGGTAGTGCTGGCGGCGCGTCGCCTGCCGCAACTCGATGCCGCGGCGTCGCGGCTCGATGCCATGGGCATCGCCGTCGACACGCAGGCGCTGGACGTGTCCGACCTCGATGCCATAGCCGCCGCCGCCGCGGCCTTGCAGCGCCGCTGCGGCATCATCGATATCCTGGTGAATGCCGCGGGCATGAACCTGCGCGAGCCGTTTGGCAGCGTCACGCCGGCATCATGGCGGCTGCAACTGGACACGCATCTCGGCGCTCCGTTCTTCCTGACGCAGGCGCTGGCGCCCGCGATGCAGGCGCAAGGCTGGGGGCGCGTGCTCAACCTGGCTTCGCTGCAGTCGTACCGGGCCTTCGCCAACAGCGCGCCCTACGGCGCGGCGAAGGGCGGCATCGTCCAGCTGACGCGCGCCATCGCCGAGGCGTGGTCGCCGCACGGCATCACCTGCAATGCGATCGGCCCGGGTTTTTTCCCCACCGCGCTGACCGGGCCCGTGTTCGCCGACGCCGCGCTGGCGCAGCACCATGCCACGCGCACCTGCATCGGCCGCAACGGCGCGTTGCCGGACCTGCACGGACTGGCCGCGTTCCTGGCCAGCGACATGGCCGCGTATATCACCGGGCAGACCTTCATGGTCGACGGGGGCTACACGGCAAGATGACCGCCGCCGCGGGGCGCATCGATGCCCCGCGCGGTGACCGATATTCAGAGCGCGCTACGCGCCGCCACGGGGACCAGACCCGACAGGAGACCAGCATGACGAGACAGCTATCGGCGCAGCCGCCGGCGCAAGACCCCCGACACAAGCTGAGGAAGATCGTGACCTCGAGCACGATCGGCGCGATGGTGGAGTGGTACGACTTCTTCCTCTACGGCGTGGTCGCCGGCCTGGTGTTCAACAGGCTGTACTTCCCGTCGACCGACCCGGTGGTCGGCACGCTGCTGGCCTACGCCACCTTCGCCGCCGGCTTTGTCGCGCGCCCGCTGGGCGGCGTGATCTTCGGCCATTTCGGCGATACGCTGGGGCGCAAGCGCATGCTGGTGCTGACGCTGATGATCATGGGCATCGCCACCACCGCCATAGGCCTGATCCCGACCTATGACCAGATCGGCATCTGGGCGCCGGTGTTGCTGCTGTTGTGCCGGATCGCGCAGGGCATCGGCCTGGGCGGCGAATGGGGCGGCGCCGTGCTGATGACGTTCGAGAGCGCGCCGCCGGGCCGCCGCGGCTTCTTCGCCAGCCTGCCGCAGACCGGCATGTCGCTGGGGCTGGTGCTGGCCAGCGGCGTGATCGCGCTGCTGTCGCTGATGCTGTCGGACCAGGACTTCCTGGCATGGGGCTGGCGCATCGCCTTCCTGCTGAGTGCGGTGATGGTGTTTATCGGCTCGTACATGCGCTCGCACGTCGAGGAGTCGCCGGAATTTGCGGCGGCCCGGCGCCAGCCGCAGCGCAACCAGCCGGCGGCGCACGGCCTGCCGTTCATCGCCATGCTGCGCCAGTACCCCGGCGTGGTGCTGGCGTGCATGGGCGCGCGCTTTATCGACGGTGTCTTCTTCAACGTCTTCGGCGTGTTCTCGCTCGCCTACCTGACCCAGACGCTGAAGCTCTCGCGCAACGAGGCGCTGCTGGGCGTGCTGCTGGGTGCCGGCGTGATGACGCTGTTCATCCCGCTGTGGGGTGCCGTGTCCGATCGCCTCGGGCGGCCGCTGGTCTACGGCACCGGCGCGCTGATGGCGGGGCTGTCGGCGTTTCCCGCGTTCTGGCTGATGCAGCATTCGGGCGGCAACGTGCTGCTGGTGTGGGCGGCCATCATCATTCCGTTCGGCATCTTCCATGCCGCCGTGTTCGGCACCATGTCGTCGATGTTCTCGGAGGTATTCGATGCGCGCGTGCGCTATACCGGCATTTCCTTCGTCTATCAGTTCGCGGGCGTGTTCGCCGGCGGCCTGACGCCGATCATCGCCACCTGGCTGAATGCGCGGGCCGGCGGCGAGCCCTGGTACCTGTGCGGCTACGTGCTGGCGATCGGCGTGCTCAGCGCGACCTGCACGCTGTGGATCGGCCGGCGCTCCGCCCCGGCGGGCGCGCACGCGCTGGCAACGTCCAAGGCGGGCGCCTGACCGGTTTCCCGCGGGCGGCACGCGCCGCCTCTCCGTGCCGTTCCCCCTCCCAATGTCTTCTACTGGCAAAGCCATGAAAGCCATCGTCTATACCGAACCCAATGCCGTCGCGGTCCTGGAGCGCGACATGCCGGCCCTGGCGCCCGGCGAAGCCCTGCTGCGCATCGACGCCAGCGGTATCTGCGGCTCCGACCTGCACGCGTATCACGGCCACGATCCGCGGCGCAAGCCAGGCCTGGTGCTTGGCCACGAGTTTGCCGGCACGGTGGTGGCCTCGTCGGACCCGAGCCTGCTGCCGGTCGGCCAGCGCGTGACCGCCAACCCGCTGGTGACCTGCGGCCATTGCGACTATTGCCTGCAAGGCCGCGACAACCTGTGCGCCAACCGCGGCATGGTCGGCATGAGCCGGCCGGGCGCGTTGTCCGAGTACCTGGCGATCCCGCTTCGTTGCGCGATTCCCATTCCAGACGCGCTCGCCAGCGTCAGCGCCGCGCTGGCCGAGCCCGCGGCCACCGCGCTGCATGCGGTCAACCTGGCCATGCGCGCCATGGCCAGGCCGCTGCCGGAGGCGCGCGTGCTGGTGATCGGCGGCGGGGCGATCGGCATGCTGGCCGCCGCGCTGGTGCGCTCGTATGGCTGCAGCCAGGTCCGCGTGGCCGAGACCAATGCGCTGCGCCGCGCGTCCGTGACGCGGCACCTGGGCTGCGAGGCGGTGGACCCGCTGGCGGGGCCGCCGCCGGATTCCGCCTTCGACGTGGTGATCGATGCGGTGGGCGCCGGACCGACGCGCAAGCTTGCCATCGCCGCCGCGCGGCCCGGCGGCGTGGTCATGCATATCGGCCTGCAGGACTGGGCCAGCGAGATCGACATGCGCAAGCTGACGCTGGCCGAGCTGACCTTGCTCGGCACCTACACCTACACCATGGCTGACCTGCGCGCCACCGTGGCGGCGCTGGAGCAAGGCTGCTTCGGCACGCTGGCATGGGTCGAGACGCGCGCGCTGGCCGACGGCCCGGCTGCCTTTGCCGACCTGGCCGCGGGCCGCGTTGCCGCCGGCAAGGTGGTGCTGGTCCCCGAACCCGCCTGAGTCGGCGGGGCGAGCCCCCCAGGGTGCCGCAGGCATCAGTTGAAATTCATATATATGAGTTGGTTGACATGGATGAATACACCGCCTAACATGACATCACGCATGACCCACAGAGAGGAGACAACGATGATTCACGTAGTGCTTCATGACGCCAAGGACACCGTCGCGGTGGCCGTGGTGGAAGGGATCCAGCCGGGCACCCAGCTCAACGCCTGGATCATGGACGAAGACAAGGTCGTGACGGTGACCGCCCTGCAGCCGATTCCCATCGGGCACAAGGTGGCGCTGCGCGACATGGATGTGAACGAGACGGTCTACAAGTACGGCATCGATATCGGCAAGGTGGTCGCGCCGATCAAGGCCGGCGAACACGCCCACGTTCACAACATCAAGACCAAGCGCTGGTAAGCCAGGCGCGCCGCGCCTGTGTCCGCCCACGCTTCCATCCCGCTTCCATCCCGCTTGCAAGGATCCACGTCATGTCCGTGATCGACCAAAACACCACCTTCCGGGGCTACCGCCGCGACAATGGCCGCGTCGGCGTGCGCAACCACGTCATCATCCTGCCGCTGGACGACCTGTCCAACGCCGCCGCCGAGGCGGTCGCCGTCGCGATCAAGGGCACCATGGCGATTCCCCATCCGTACGGCCGCCTGCAGTTCGGGCCGGACCTCGACCTGCATTTCCGCACGCTGATCGGCGCCGGCAGCAACCCCAACGTCGCCGCGGTGGTGGTGATCGGCATCGAGGACGGCTGGACCAAGAAGGTGGTCGACGGCATCGCCCAGACCGGCAAGCCGGTGGTCGGCTTCGGCATCGAGGGCCACGGCGACCACGACACCATCATGCGCGCCTCGAAGGCGGCGCGCGAGTTCGTGCAGTACGCCACCGCGCTGCACCGCGTCGAGTGCCCGATCAACGAGTTGTGGGTCTCGACCAAGTGCGGCGAATCGGACACCACCTCGGGCTGCGGCGCCAATCCGACCGTCGGCAACGCCTTCGACAAGCTGCATCCGCTCGGCACCACGCTGGTGTTCGGCGAGACCTCGGAGCTGACCGGCGGCGAGCATATCGTCGCGGCGCGCTGCGCCAGCGACGAGGTGCGCCACCAGTTCATGGCGATGTTCGAGCGCTACCAGGGCATGATCGACCGCTGGAAGACGTCGGACCTGTCCGAGTCGCAGCCGACCAAGGGCAATATCGCCGGCGGCCTCACCACCATCGAAGAGAAGGCGCTGGGCAATATCCAGAAGATCGGCAAGAAGTGCACCGTCGACGGCGTGCTCGACAAGGCCGAGGCGCCGACGCATCCGGGCCTGTGGTTCATGGACTCGTCTTCGGCCGCGGCCGAGATGGTCACGCTGTGCGCGGCCGCCGGCTACGTGGTCCATTTCTTCCCGACCGGGCAGGGCAACGTGATCGGCAACCCCATTGTCCCGGTGATCAAGCTGTGCGCCAACCCCCGCACTGTGCGCCTGATGAGCGAGCACATGGACGTCGACTGCTCGGGCCTGCTGCAGCGCGAGCAGACCCTGGACCAGACCGGCGACAAGCTGCTGGAATGCATGCTGGCCACGGTCAACGGCCGCTGGACCGCGGCCGAGGCGCTCGGCCACCGCGAGTTCGTGCTGACCCGCATCCACGAGTCGGCATGATGAAGCGCATCTGCATCAGCGAGTTCATGGACCCGGCCGCGGTGCAGGCGCTGAGCGCCGGCTTCGACCTGCGCTACGAGCCGGGCTGGGTCGATCGCCGCGGCGAGCTGCTCGAGATCCTGGACGGGGCGCACGCGCTGGTGGTGCGCAACCGCACCCAGGTGGACGCGGCGCTGCTGGCGAGCGCGCCGGCCTTGCGGGTGGTGGGGCGGCTCGGCGTCGGGCTGGACAATATCGACGTCGCCGCCTGCCGTGATCGCGGCATCCGCGTGATTCCCGCCGCTGGCGCCAATGCGCGCTCGGTGGCGGAATACGTGGTGACCACGGCCGCCGTGCTGCTGCGCGGCGCCTATCTGTCCAGCGCCGAGGTGGCGGACGGCCAGTGGCCGCGTGCCAGGCTGTCGGAGGGCAGGGAGGCGCTGGGCAAGACGCTGGGCCTGATCGGGTTTGGCGACATCGGCCGCCACACCGCGGCGCTTGCGCGCGCCTTCGGCATGTCGGTGATCGCCTGCGATCCGATGCTGCCGGCCGACGATCCGGTCTGGTCCGCCACCGGCGTGGCCTGCGTGCCGCTCGATGCGCTGCTGGCGCAGGCCGACGCGGTCAGCCTGCACGTGCCGCTCGTCGCGGCGACGCGCAACCTGATCGATGTCGGCCGCCTCGCGGCGATGAAGTCCGGCGCGGTGCTGATCAATACCGCGCGCGGCGGCGTGGTCGATGAGGCGGCGCTGGCCGACGCGCTGCGGGCCGGGCACCTGGCCGGCGCCGCGCTGGACGTGTTCGACAGCGAGCCCCTGGCCGCGGGCAGCGCGCTGCAGGGCGTGCCCAACCTGATCCTGACGCCGCATGTGGGCGGCGTGACGCGCGAAGCCAATGCGCGCGTATCGATGATGATTGCGCGCGAGGTGCGGCAAGCGCTGGAGCAGATGCCATGAGCCGGATTGCGTTGCAGGAACTGGAGCGCGTGGCCGCCGCGGGCCTGCGTCGGGCCGGGGCCAGCGCCCTGCAGGCCGGGGCCACGGCGGCGGCGCTGGTGCGGGCCGATGCCGCGGGTCTGCCGTCGCACGGGGTCTCGCGCGTGCCGATGTACGTGGCACACCTGCGCCATGACCGCGTCGACGGCAACGCCGAACCGACGCTGCAGGGCACGCGCGCCAGCGCCGTGCTGGTCGACGCGCGCTGCGGCTTTGCCTTCGCGGCGTGCGACCTGGCCATCGCCGAGGCCGTGGCGCGCGCGCGCGCAAGCGGCGTCGGCGTGGCCGCGGTCACCAACAGCCACCACTTCGGCGCCGCCGCGCTGCCGCTGGACGCCGTGGCGCGCGCCGGCATGGTCGGCATCGCCATGGGCAATTCGCCCGCCGCCATGCCGGCGTGGGGTGGCAAGCGGCCGCTGTTCGGCACCAACCCGATTGCCGCGGCATTCCCGCGCCAGGGCCACGCGCCGGTGGTGATCGACCTGTCGCTGTCGGAAGTCGCGCGCGGCAAGATCATGGTGGCGGCGAAGCAGGGCAAGCCGATTCCGCCCGGATGGGCGCTGGATGAGGCCGGCCAGCCGACCACCGACGCCCAGGCCGCGCTGCGCGGCTCGATGCTGCCGGCGGGCGGCGTCAAGGGCGCGATGCTGGCGTTGCTGGTGGAACTGCTGGTGACGTCGCTGGCCGGGGCGCAGTTCGGCGCCGAGGCCGATTCCTTCTTCAGCGATGCCGGCAACCGTCCGCGCATCGGCCAGCTGTTTTTCGTGCTCGACCCGGGCGCCTTCGCCGGCTCGCAGGTCTACGCCGCGCGCGTCGAAGCGCTGCTGGCGGCGATGCTGGCAGACGAGGGCACGCGCCTGCCCGGCGCCCGCCGCGAAACCGCGCAGGCGCACGCAGCCGCGTGCGGCGTCGAGGTGCCCGACGGGCTATGGCGCGAACTGCAATCGCTTGCGGGCGTGGAGGTCGGCGCGCCGCACTGATTTCCTCACCACGGACCCACGCCAGATGGGCCGGCCACAATTACCGGAGACAAACCATGGATAGACGCTTGATGTGCGGCGCGCGCAGGCAACTGAACCGCGTGCTGCTAGCCTTGTCAGTTGTATCGGCCTTCGCCGCGCTGGCGCCCCGGCCCGCCGCCGCGCAGGACGGCAACGATGCCGCGGCCGCTGACTATCCGGGCAAGCCGATCCGGTACGTGGTGCCGTTCGCTGCCGGCGGCCTGACCGACATCATGGCGCGCATGGTCGGCCACCAGCTCTCCGAAGAATGGAAGAAGCCCATCGTGGTGGACAACCGCCCCGGCGGCAATGCCAACATCGGCGCCGAGCAGGTCGCCAAGGCCCCGCCCGACGGCTACACCTGGCTGGCGGTCACGCTGACGCACGCGTCCAACGTGACCCTGTTTCCCAGGCTGCCGTTCAGCATGCAGAAGGACCTGGTGCCGGTGGCGCGCATCGCCTCGTCGCCGATGATGGTGGTGGTGCCGGCCAGCTCGCCGATCAAGTCGATGAAAGACCTGGCCGCGGCGGCGCAGAAGTCGAAGCTCAACGCCGGCTCGAGCGGCAACGGCACCCCGCCGCACCTGACCCTGGCCCTGTTCGAAAGCCAGACCCGCACCAGCTTTACCCATGTGCCGTACAAGGGCGGGGCGCCGTCGATGACCGACCTGATCGGCGGCCAGATCGACGTGGTCTTCTCCAACTTTCCCGAGTCGCTTGCCTATGTGAAAGGCGGCAAGCTGCGCGCGCTGGCCGTGACCACGCGCGAGCGCCATCCGCTGCTGCCCGACGTGCCCACCGTGGCCGAGGCCGGCTATCCGGAACTGATCGTCGAGAACTGGACCGGCCTGATGATGCCGGCCGGCACGCCCCGGCCGATCGTCGACAAGGTGGCCGCCGCGGTCGCGCGCATGCTGTCCGCCGAGTCGGTGCGCGGGCGCATCGTTGCCGCCGGCTTCAGTCCCGCGGCCGGCGCGACGCCCTTCGCCGATTACTTCAGCGGCGAGGTGACGCGCTGGGCCCGGCTGATCGAGGAGAAGCACATCCGGGTCGAATAGCGGCGCGTGCCGGCGCCGCGCGCGGAAACGCCGGCCTGCGGGCGTGGCGGCCGGCTTTAGTATGATTCGTCTTATCTATATGAGTCAGTCATGGATCGGCCGGCCGCCCCGCAGGCGGCGTTGCAAAGGACATTAACGTGGGCTCCAGATTCGATGCCGGCGCAGCCATCGGCGGCGTGCTGTACAAGGACGTCAAGCATGCCATCCTGGCCGCCCTTGCCGAGGGCGAGTGGAAGCCGGGCGAGGCGATTCCGTCGGAGCGCAAGCTGATCGAGCGCTTCGGCGTCTCGATCGGCACGCTGCGCAAGGCCATCGACGAACTGGTGGCCGAGAACATCATGATCCGCCACCAGGGGCGGGGGACCTTCGTCGCGACGCATCGGCAGGAAGACCATTTCTTCCGCTTCTTCCGCATCGTGCGGCAGGACGGGTACCGCGAATTCCCGACGGTGCAGCTGGCAAGGTTCCGCCGCGCCAAGGCCGACAAGGAAGAAGCCGCGGCGCTGGGCCTGCCGCTCGGCGAGGCCGTGTTCCGCTTTACCAACGTGCTGTCGCTGGAAGGGCGCGCGGTCATGATCGACGCCATCACCGTCCCCGCGGAACGCTTCAGGACGCTGACCGAGAAGCTGCTGCGCGAGCGGCCGAACACCCTCTACAACTTCTACCAGGACGTCTTCGGCATCAACATCATCCGCACCGAAGAACGGCTGCGGGCGGCGCTGGCCGACGAGGAAGACCACGAACTGCTGGGCGTCCCAGTCGGCACAGCGATGCTGAAGATCCTGCGGGTCGCATCGTCGTACCAGAACGAGCGCATCGAATACCGCGTTTCGCGGCTGGATACGTCGGATTACGAGTTCGCGCTGTCGCAGCCGTGATGGCGTGAGGCGCAACCCCCGCCTGGCGCCGGGTGCGTGCGCCCGATGAGTCAGGCGCCGTCGACCATGCGCAGCACCGCGGCCGCCAGGGCGCCATTGGGGGCACCCAGCAGGTCCACTGCATCGAAATGATGGCCGCGCTCCTGCACCACCACCTGCACGTCGAAGCCGCATTCGGCCAGCAGCGCCTGGTATTCGCGCTGCAGCCGGTGGTATTCGGGCGATTCATCGCCGCCGACGGTCAGGATCATGGGCAGCTTGATTTGCGGCACATGGTGGATCGGACTGTAGCGGGCGACGTCCGTCGTGGTCAGCCCGACTACCTGGTTCAGATAGCACAGCCGGATGGGCTCCAGGTCATACAAGCCGCTGATCGCGCATCCACCCTTGAGGATCTCCGCCGGTACGCCGAAGGACGCCCAGTCCGTTCCCGCCAGCGTGGCGGTGAGATGACCGCCGGCCGAATGGCCGGACACGAAGATGCGGTGCGGGTCGAATCCCAGTTCGGCAGCATGGCGGAAGAGCCAGGCCACCGCCTCCTGATTGTCGCGGACGATCTCCGCCATGCCCACCTCCGGCGCGAGGCGGTAGTTCACCACTGCCACGTTGATATCGCGCTGCAGGTATGGCGCGGCAATGAAGCTGAAGTCGGATTTGTCCAGCGATTGCCAGTAGCCGCCATGAATGAAGACCAGCAGCGGACGCTCACGGGTGGTCGTTGGGAAGAAGTCCAGTGATTGCTTGGGGTGCTCGCCATAGGCAAGATCCGGCTTGACCGGATGCTGGCGACGGAACGCGGCGCTGCTGTCGTTCCATCGCTGGAAGATGTCCTGGAACCCGGGGATTCCCGCCCTGACGTTGTACTGCTTGTCCAGTTCTTCCTGATTGAAGTTTCGATACACTGACATTACATTGGCTCCAGACTGTGGAATCGATGCTTCGATTCCGTGGGGGTCGTTGCGACGCTTGTCGCGTCCGGCCAAAGATACGCATCCGCGCCTTGCCGCGTGCGCCGCCAGATGACAACCCCTATCGCAAAGACGCCATGTACGGAAAGAGCGAGAACCGCGACGACTACCAGGCGATAGACCGGCCGGTCGGTGGCATGGCGCGCAAGCTGAAGGATGGCTTCTATATCGCCGCGCATTCACATCCGCGCGGCCAGCTGATCTATGCCTATGTGGGAGCCATCCTGGTCACCACCGACTTTGGCTCCTGGGTGGTGCCGCCGCAGCGCGCGGTCTGGGTGCCCAGCAACGTCGAACACGCCATGCAGGCGTGCGGAGACGTCGAGATGCGGACGGTCTATGTCCGCGAGGATGCCGTTCCCGCGGAGTTGCAGGGCTGTTGCGTGGTGGCGGTGCCGCCGCTGCTGCGCGAGCTGATCTCGGCCGCCGTGCGCATGCCGATAGCGTACGAGGAAAGCAGCCGCGACGGCCTGGTGGTGCAGCTTCTGCTGCAAGAGCTGCGGCCGCTGTCGGTGGTCCCGCTGCATCTGCCAATGCCCAAGGATCCACGGCTGGGCAAGATCTGCGCGAAGATCCTCGAGGATCCCTCGGACGAGACCTCGGTGCAGGCGTGGAGCCGCTCGGTTGGCGCCAGCGAAAGGACCATCATCCGCCTGTTTCCGGAAGAAACTGGCATGACCTACAGCCGCTGGAAGCAGCAGGCCCGGCTGATGGCGGCGGTCCGCCTGCTTGCCGAGGGCTGCCATGTCACCGACATCGCGCTGCAACTCGGATACGAAAGTCCAAGCGCATTCAGCGCCATGTTCAGGCGGGCGCTTGGCATGACTCCCACCGAATATTTCCGGGACCGGACCGGCGATTAGGCGTCTTCCCTTCGGGTTGGCATCTGCGCGACATTACGTGGCGTCAAGGCGCGGACCGAGGCCAGGGCCGTGCGGCACAGTCTGGGTGTCGCCGGATGGCCAGCACCGTGCTTGCCCCGTCGGCATTTGTCCAAGTCGAGGAGTGAGTATGTCAGTGATGGAGCGTATCCACGCGGCGGGCATCGTCCTGCCTGGTGCCGAGATGCCCAAGGCGCTTTATGTCCCGTACACGCAGCACCGTGGGTTGCTGACGATATCGGGACAGCTGCCGCTGCATAACGGCAAGCCGGTGTTTGTCGGGAAGGTGCCCGGCGCGGTCAGCGTCGAGGCAGCGCAGGAGGCGGCTCGGCTTTGCCTGACCAACCTGCTGGGCTGGGTGGCCGTTGCGGTCGAGGGCGATTTCGAAAGGATCCGGGGCGTGGTGCGGTTAGGCGGCTACGTCGCTGCCGACCCAGGCTTCAACGATGCACCGCTGGTGATCAACGCCGCGTCGGAACTGCTCAACCGGATCTTCGCCGAGCGCGGGCGCCATGCCCGCCTGGCGCTCGGCGTGGCGAGCCTTCCGTTCGGCGCCCCGGTGGAGATCGAGGCAACCTTTGCGCTGGACGCCTAGGCCATGGGCGCCGCGACAAAGGCCGGCTACGCCGACGTCCTGGTGGGCCTGCAATATGGCGATGAGGGCAAGGCCCGGGTCGTTGATCACCTCGCCGCCGGGTATGACGTAATTGCGCGCTTCAACGGCGGGGCCAACGCCGGGCATACCATCGCATCGGCTGCCGGTGCGCTGCGGCTTAGGCAAGTGCCTTCCGGCGTGCTGCACCCCGGCGTTGCGCTCTACATCGGCTCTGGCTGCGTGGTCGGGTTGCAGCAGCTGGCATCCGAGATTGCGATGCTGGCGGCCCAGGGTATCAGCCTGGAGGGACGACTGACAATTAGCGACAGGTGCCCGCTGGTTCAGCCGCGTCACGTGCTGGCGGACCGCCGCGATGGCGCACGGATCGGCACCACCGGAAACGGCATCGGTCCGTGCTACGCCGATCTGGCGACCCGGATGCGGGGCGCCGAACGTGTTGCGTTCCAGTTGCGTGACCTGCGGTGCGACGAGGAACGCGTGTTCGAATCGATGGCCCGACTGGCCGGGCAAGAAGATGACAATGGCGAGGGCATCGCGGCGATGGTGGAGGGCATGCGTCGCGCGTGGACTGTGGTTCGGCCGTTCGTGACGGACGATGCTCTCGCGCTGTTGCGGCGGGTCGAGGCCGGTGCAAGGGTACTGTTCGAAGGCGCGCAGTCGGTGATGCTGGATGTGGTGCATGGTGTCCAGCCGTGGGTCACGTCAAGCCATACGCTTCCCGCCTACGCCTACGTGGGCGGAGATCTGCCGTGCCGGTATCACCGCAAGTCCATCGGCGTGGCCAAGGCCATCGTCTCCCGGGTCGGCTCCGGCCCGCTGCCTACCGAATTGGGCGGGCCGCGCTCCGACGCCTACTGCACCGCGGCGGCACACGCGGGCCGCGGCCGCGCCGACGAAGCGGCCAGCCACGATCCGCTGGCCTTGCTCGCCGAAGCGGATGCGTTCGCGACGGGCGTCGCCATCCGGATGCTGGCCAACGAGTACGGCACCGGCACCGGTCGGCCACGGCGCGTGGGTCTGCTTGACGTTGCACAGCTGCGGCTCGCGATACAGCAGGCCGGCGTCGACGAGGTGTATCTGAACAAATGCGACAGCCTGGCCGCCTTCTTCCACACGCCGGAACGCTGCATTCCGGTCGTGGTCGTCGAGGCCGACGGCGTACGCCAGCGCGTGTTGCGATTTCCGGCGTTTGCGCAGGACGCCATGCCGGCCGATGCCGGATCGCCGCTGCCCCCGCAGCTTGAAGCGTTGCTCGAGTGGATGGCGCAGGCTATCGGCCGGCCCTTGCGCGGCATCGGACTAGGGCCGGAACGCGCTCAGATGCGGCTTCTTGAACCCACCCAGCAGACCACACCATGACAAGTAAAACCCCTGCCTACCTGCGCAGCGAGATGCGCAGGACCGACCTGGCCTGGACCGACTGGCCGGCCATCGAAGCCTTCCTGAAGGATGAGCTGATCTGCCGCGTTGCTGTGCATGATGCACCGTACCCGTATGTCACGGCGCAGAGCTTTACCTTCACCGGCGATGCGTTCCTGATCCACAGCTCGAGATTCGGCAAGCTCGCCGCCGCGATCCGGGCGCACCCGCTGGTCACGATCGAAATCGATCGGCCCGTGGCCTTGCTGAAAGCGCCGAAGGGCCAGAACACCAGCCTCGAGTACTTCAGCGTCATCGCACGCTGTGAAGTCCGGCTGCGTGACAGTACCGATGAGGTGCGTGCCCACCAGTACCAGGCGCTGGACAAGTTCCGCCCCGAGAAAGACTACTCGCCGATCGAGGATGGCGCGGCCAGCCAGATCGTTGCCTATCGCTGCGAGATCCGCGAGATGAGCGCGAAGAAGCGCATCCTGGCCGACGGCCAGTACTCGCCGCCAGGGCAGCCGCGCGCGCCGTACCTGCGCTATCCGTTTCAGTCCGGCGCGACGCTGTCCGGCCTGCCGCCGGAAGCGTTCGATCCCCACCGGTTCGAGGCGAAGTAGGGCTCGCCATCGCATGGCGTGAAGAGGTGCTTCGGCACCTCTTTTTTTTTGAGGGTTCATTGCTGAATGTCGGGGGATGATGACGGTGCGCGCGGATTGATGCGGTTGACTTCGTGGATGCGCCGGCCCTCACCCCCGCCCCTCTCCCGCAAGCGGGAGAGGGGAGAAAACAGGCAGGAAGGAAATCGCTGTCGGAATCGCCAGCGACGACGCGCGCAGCGCAGCCGAAGGCGTCCACCGATAACGCAGTCGGCAGGCGGCCACCGACCTAAAGTCGGGTTCGTCCATCCGACCTCGAACGCCAGGCACCTCCAGGTAGCGTCAGCAGGGTCGAACCGGCAACCGCCGGACCGCAAGTCACCACCGCCGGAACCACCAACGCCGCCTTGGCCAGCCGCCCAGGCAACGCCATTCTTCTGCGTGCTCTTCTGTCGCTTGGTCAAAAGAGCAAGTCGCCGGCTACGCCGGCGAAACAGCCGCGCCCGCCAAGCACGAAAAACAATCCAACCGCAGTACCCCAGCCCAACCGACGCGACGTCCCTGCAACTCCGGCCAATGCCTTGGCGCCTGCGAGACAGACCTTGGCGTTCGGGCGCGCGTCGTGCAAGCGGCCGCAGGCGACATTAGTGAGCGATAGCGCAACCACGTGTTATCGCTCGCCGCCCGTGCCATAGAGCACTGGCACTAGAACGACTGGAGACAAGATGAAGCACACCCCTCTCGAGCTGATGCGCGTGCGCACCGGCGACCGGCTGGAAAGGCTGCCCGTATGCGGGTATCACCGCCTTCTGTTTGCAATCATTGCGCTGGCCTTCTTCTTCGACAATCTTGACCTGGCCATGATGACGTACTTGCTAGGCTCGATACGCACGGAATTCGGATTGACCGCTGCGCAGGCGGGCATGCTGGGGAGCGCCAGCTTTGTCGGCATGGCCATCGGCGCGCTCAGTTCGGGGATGCTTGCCGACAGGTTCGGTCGCAAGCCCGTGTTCCAGGTCAGCATGATCATCTGGGGCGTGGGCAGCTATCTCTGTTCCACCGCGAGCAACCCCATGGAACTGGGCGCATATCGGCTATTGCTCGGCATCGGCATGGGCATGGAGCTGCCGTTGGCACAGACGCTGATGTCGGAGTTCATCCCCGCGCGGCAGCGCGGCAAGTACCTGGCATTGATGGACGGCAACTGGCCGATCGCGTTTATCTGCGCCGGCCTGATGTCGTACTACGTGCTGAGCGCCTATACCTGGCGCACGATGTTCCTGCTCGGCGCGGTGCCGGCGCTCTTCCTGATCGTGGTCCGGCGCTTCGTGCCCGAGTCGCCGCGCTGGCTCGAATCGCAGGGGCGCCATGCGGAAGCGGGCGCGATCGTCGAACGTATCGAGCAGTCGGTGATGCGGCGGATGAAACTTGACGCATTGCCGGAAGTCACCCCGGCCGTTGCAGCGGCGGAGCCGGCCGCATCGGGGCTGCGCGTGCTGTGGTCCCGCGCGTACCGCAGCCGGACCCTGACTGTCTGGGGGCTGTGGTTCTTCGCCCTGCTGGGGTTCTATGGCCTGAATACGTGGATTGGCGCGTTGCTGCAGCAGTCTGGCCTGGGCGTGACCAAGTCCGTGCTGTACACGGTGTATATCTCGATCGGTGGGATTCCGGGCTTTCTGTGGGCGGCGTGGGCGGTGGAGCGCTGGGGGCGCAAGCCTGCCTGTGTGGCGACGCTGGTCGGCGGAGCCTGCATGGTCTTCATCTATGGCCGGGTCGCCGGCTCGGCGCCGGAGCCGCTGGCGCTGTTCCTTTCCGGCGGAATGATGCAGTTCTTCATGTTCGGCATGTGGGCGGTGCTCTATACCTACACGCCGGAGCTATATCCCACGCGTGCCCGCGCCTCGGGCTGCGGCATGGCTTCGACCGTCGGGCGCATCGGCTCGCTGCTGGGGCCGGCGCTGGTGGGACTGGTGCTTCCCGTCGCCGGGCAGGCTGGCGTGTTCTGTCTTGGCGCGCTGTGTTTCCTTGCGGCGGCGGCGATCGTATTCCGCTTCGGCATCGAGACCCGCGGCAGGGCGCTGGAGACCATCGCGGGCCTGTCAGTTTTTTTGTGTGCAGGGCAGGTAAAGGCTCACCGTCGATGGAACGGTGAGCCAGCAATATCTTAACGATAAGGGTGGGTGAAGCGTTCCTCGTAGAGGATCGCAAACTGGTTCATGGCAGCCTTCCAGTCATGGGTTGAACTGCCCCACTTCACCGTGATGTTTCGCAGCGCCAGCCACAGCAGCTTGGTCGCCGCCTCGTCGCTGGGGAAGTGACCGCGCGTCTTGATGATCTTGCGCAGCTGCGCGTTGATGCTCTCGATCGCGTTGGTCGTGTAAATGATCTTGCGGATCGCCGGCGGGAACGTAAAGAACGGGATCACCTGATCCCAGGCGCGACGCCAGGATGCGCCGATCGGTGCATACCGCCGACCCCATTCCCCGTTCTCGAAGGCCGCCAACTCGGCCAGCGCGGCCTCGACCGTGGGGGCCGTGTACACGGGCTTGAGCGCCGCCGCCACGGCGCGGCGCTCCTTCCAGTTGGCGTACTCCAGGCTGTTGCGGATCAGATGCACGATGCAGGTCTGCAGGGTGGTGTTCGGGAACACCGCGGCCAGGGCCTGTTCCATGCCCTTAAGGCCATCGGTCACCGCGATCAGGATGTCTTGGGTACCCCGGGTCTTCAGGTCGTTGAACACCTTCATCCAGAACTTGGCGCCTTCGGTAGTCTCGATCCACAGGCCCAGGATGTCGCGCGTGCCGTCGGGCAGCACGCCCAAGGCCAGGTAGACGGCCTTGTTGCGCACCACGCCGTCCTCGCGCATCTTGACCCGCAGCGCGTCGAAGAACACCACCGGGTACATCACCTCCAGCGGACGGGCCTGCCAGGCGGTGACCTCGTCCATGACCGCATCGGTCACCGAACTGATGAACTCGGGCGAGACCTCGGTGCCGTACTGTTCGGCCAGAAACGCCTGGATCTCGCGCAAGGTCATGCCGCGCGCATACATGGCGATGATCTTGTCGTCGAACCCGGTGAAGCGCCGCTCGTGCTTGGGAATCAGGATCGGATCAAAGCTGCCGTCGCGATCGCGAGGGATGTCTAACCGCAGCGGCCCGTCGTCGGTCAGAACCGTCTTGGCGCTCTTGCCATTGCGCTGGTTGGCCGTGCCGGCCGGGCGCTCGGCGCCAGCCGGGTAGCCCAGATGATGGCCGAGCTCGGCCCCCAGGGCGCGCTCGATCAGGGCCTTCTTGAACGCCATCGAGGCGTCCTGCACCGCCTCGGCGGTCATCGGACCCTTAACGAAATGGGCAATCAGGTCCTCGGGAATGGTCGGCAGCTCACGGTCGGCGGCCTGGCTGGTCTTGGTTTTGCGTGGCATACATGCTCCTTGGCGACATGTTATGCCCTAAACACAAAATTTCTGACAGGTCCACCATCGCCGACTAGGAGCGTCGTGCGGTGCACCACGCCCGCCGCACCAATTGGTGTCGATGCGGCAACAGTGTGGGCACCCTGGCGCGCCTACCGCTACGCATCCTCGCGCCCTACGATGGCTGCATGCGGCGGCACCGGATATACCGTGCCGCCGCATGCCTTCCACCATTGCATCGATCAAGGAGCCGCCATGACCCAACGTGTCAACGCGATGAAGCAGTCCGCCGAACTGTTCAAGAAGTACCTGGAATTCAGCACCGCGCTGAACGACAGCGCCATCGAAGCCTCGATCCGCGACCTGGTCGAGATTCGCGCCTCGCAGCTCAACGGCTGTGCGTTTTGCCTTGACATGCATGTCAAGCAGGCGCGCCTGCATGGCGAGCGCGAGCTGCGCCTGCACCATGTCGCGATCTGGCGTGAATCGACGCTGTTCCAGCCGCGCGAGCGTGCCGCGCTGGCGTGGACCGAGGTATTGACGCAGATTCCGGCGCAGGGTGTGCCGGACGAGGTCTATGAGCGCGTGCGCGCGCAGCTGTCGGAGAAAGAACTGTCGGACCTGACCTTCCTGGTAATGGCGATCAACGGCTGGAACCGCCTGAACGTGGCGTTCCGGACCGTGCCCGGCTCGGCGGACAAGGCCTACGGCCTCGATAAGGCCAACCTGGAATGACGTCATGAAGACCACCGCAACGCGGGCCCTGGTCCCGCTTCTCCTGTCCTTGCTGTGGGTGGGCCAGCCGGCCATGGCGGCGCCGCCGGAGCCCAAGGTCACGCTGCTGTCGACCGAAGCCTTGCCCGACTATCCCGGCAAGGAGGCGCAGATGATCGTGGTGGAGTACCCGCCGGGCGGGGCCGACCCGGTCCACCGGCATGACGCGCACGGCATTGTCTACGTGCTGGAAGGCAGCATCGTGATGGCGGTCAGGGGCGGCAAGGAGGTCACGCTGCAGGCCGGCCAGACCTTCCACGAGGGGCCGCACGACATCCATACCGTGGGGCGCAACGCCAGCAGCACCAGGCCGGCGAAGTTCCTGGTGCTGCTGCTGAAGAACCAGGGGGCACCCCTCCTGACGCCGACGAAATAGCGCCCGCCAGTCGTGGCGGCAAGGCTCAGTCAACCACCGCCACGACGCTGGCAATGCCTTGCCGGGCCATCTTCACATAGGGGCAGAAGCGCTCGGTATTGCGCACCAGTTCTTCGGCCAGCGCCCGGGCGACGCCCGGCATCCTGACGCGGACCTCCGCGGACAACGCGTAGGCGCCGTCCACGGGGTCGCGGCTGACCGCGACCTCGACTTCAACGGCGAGCTTGTCGACCTGGATGCGGGCACGCCTGGCCAGCAGGTGCAGGGCGCCGTGGAAGCACGCGGCATAGCCCGCGGCGAACAGCTGTTCCGGATTGGTGCCGTTGCCCGGCCCGCCCAGCGCAGCCGGCAGCCGCAGGTCGATGACCAGGTTGCCGTCATCGGAGCGGGCCACGCCGGAGGCGCGCCCGTGTCCGGTTTCACCGCCCGTGACGGTGACGGCGGTGATGTAGAGCGGATCGAAGCCGGGCCCGCGATATCGGTCGAGCAGGCTCAACGGCGGCGCTTGCAGCTTCTGCTTCGCCATGGGCCGGCCCTTGGGGTCAGGCGCGCGCTTGCTGGCGCTGTCGCAGCCATGCCTCGAAATCGGTCTTGCCCAGCCGCGCGGGGCCCTCGGGAACCAGCGTGCCATCGTCCAGCTCGGCACCGAAATAGCGGGCCCTGGCGTCGACCACCACCTTGCGCGGATCATCGGTGGCCTGCAGATAGCGTTGCACCAGGTCGCTCAGCGCAAAGCGCCGCGGCCCGGCGATATCGACGATGCCGTTGACGGGATCGGCAAGGGCATGGTCAGCCACGGCCTCGGCCACGTCGTCGGAAGCGATCGGCTGGATCGACGCGGACGACAGGCGGATCGCATCGCCGTCGTCGC
Organism: Cupriavidus taiwanensis; assembly: GCF_900250115.1. NCBI lineage: Bacteria > Pseudomonadati > Pseudomonadota > Betaproteobacteria > Burkholderiales > Burkholderiaceae > Cupriavidus > Cupriavidus taiwanensis. The sequence continues at coordinate 1,048,053 of NZ_LT984804.1, forward strand.
CCGACGCGGCGATGCCGCCGAGGAACTCGAGGAACTGCGTGGAACGGATGATGGTGTAGGGGATGCCGGCGTTGCGGATCAGCGCTTCCTGCGCGATCTTGCCGCGAAAGTAGCCGCTCTCGGCCAGCTTGTCGGTGCCGACCACCGACAGCGCGACATGGTGCCTGACCCCGGCTGCCTTCTCCGCCGCCGCCAGGTTGCGGCCCGAGGTCTCGAAGAAATGCAGCACGGCATCGTCGGCGAACGAGGGCGAATTGGCCACGTCAACGACGACCTGCGCGCCGGCAAGCGCCTGCCCGAGGCCCTCGCCGGTCAGCGCATTCACGCCGGTCTGCGGCGATGCCGCCACCACGTCATGGCCTTGCGCGGCAAGCCGCGCCACCACCTTGCTGCCGATCAGTCCGGTACCGCCAATCACAACGATCTTCATCATGCACCTCGGTTCTGTTGGAAGAGATGGGCAGTCAACCCATGTCCCATGCTAGGTGAATGACGATCGACGCGGTAGCGCCGCGGGTGGATGCACGCTGTTTCCGGAGCGGCACCAATCACCCGGCTGCCGCGCGCGGCGGGCCTTCAGCCGGTAATCCCGGCGCGGTAAGCGCTGGGCGAGACCCCCAGGTGGCGCTGGAACGTCAGCCGCATCCGTTCCTCGCTGCCGAAGCCGCACTGCCTGGCGATCTGGTCGACCGGCCGGTGCGGATCCTGCAGCAGCCGCCGCGCGGCTTCCAGGCGGAAATGCTCCACCCCCTTGGCCGGGGTGCGGCCGGTCTGCTGCTTGTAGACCCGTGCAAAGTTGCGCGGGCTCATGCCGGCCTGCTCGGCCAGCTGCTCCACCGACAGCGTTTCGCGCGACAGGTTCTCGACGATCCAGAGATGGAGCGCCTCGAACAAGGGCATCTGCCGGCTCTGTGCCAGCAGCATTTCGCTGAGCTGGGGCTGGCCGCCGGGGCGCTTGATGAAGACCGCCAGTTCCCGCGCGGCGCTCAGCGAGATGTCGTGGCCGTAGTCGTCTTCGACCAGCGCCAGCGCCATGTCGATGCCGGTGGTCACGCCGGCCGAGGACCAGACCCGGTCCTGGCGCACGAAGATCGCGTCCGGGTCCAGCGTGACCGCGGGGAAGCGCGCGCGGAACGCGCCATGCATGGCCCAGTGCGTGGCCGCGCGCTTGCCGTCGAGCAGGCCCGCCTGCGCCAGCAGGAAGGCGCCGCTGCAGACCGAGGCGACGCGGGGCACCTGGCCGGCGGCCTGCCGCAACCAGGCCACCAGCGACGCGGCGCTGTCCACCAGGGTGAGCATCTCGGGCGCGCCGGGCAGGACGATGGTGTCGATGTGGCGCAGATCGATGGCCGCAAGCGGCAGGGTATCGACCGCCGTGCCTTCGGCCGAGGCGGCCAGGCCGCCATGCTCGCTGGCCAGGTAAATCCGGTAGCCGGCCAGGCCCCGTTCGCGCGCGTAGCGCGACGCCGCCCAGAACACGGTTTGCGGCCCGGTGAGATCCAGCACGCTCATGCCGGGAAAGGCCACGAACAGCAGGCCGCGCGGTTGGTGGTCCAGGCGGCGGGCAGAGTCGTGCGCGGGGGGCGCGGATGCGGAAGGGGCCATGGCAGGGATCGCGAAAGTCGGTCGATGTTATGCCAGGCGCGCGACCCGCGGCAAGGCGCGGCGGCCGCCGTCGCGGCGGCATGCGACGCCTGCGCCACGAAGCGGCTGCGGTGGAGTTCTGCCGCATCGCCATGTCTGCATTGTTGCGGGTCGCAGGGGCCGGCTGGCAGGAATCGAGGGGGCATCTGGCATTTACCCGGCCCGCGGCGGGTCATTAAGATCCCGGCATGGTCATGCACCGCGCAGCATGGACCTGAACCCTGGCATTGCGCCGAAAGGCATTGACATGGACATCGTCGTCCCCGACCTCCGTCCGGCGTCCCCCGCCAGGCGTGCCGGCCCGGACACGGGCACACCCCACCTGTTGCGACGGGGGCAACCGCACGCCCGGCAGGAGGCTGCGCCCGACCACGCCGACGGCCTGTCGGCCAGCTTCGCCGCCAGCTACGCCGGCATCATCGCCTTCATGGCGGTCGCCACCGAAGGCAGCTTCTCCCGCGCCGGCGAGCGGCTGGGCATCGGCCGCTCCGCGGTCAGCCGCAATGTGCAGAAGCTGGAAGCGCAGCTGAGCACGCGGCTGTTCCTGCGCACCACGCGTTCGACCCGGCTCACGCGCGAGGGCGAGCGCTTCTTCGAGAACTGCCACCAGGGCGTGGCGCAGATCGTCGAAGCCATGAACGACATGCTGGCGCTGCGCCAGGGGCCGCCCAGCGGCCTGCTGCGCATCAGCGCGGCGACCGGCTTCGGGCGCAAGGTGGTGGCGCCGCTGCTGACCCGGTTCTCGGCAGCCTATCCGGAAATCTCGCTCGACCTGCTGCTGGACGACCGCCCGCTGGATTTCGCCGCGGAGAAGATCGATGTGGCGTTCCGCAACGGGCGCATCGAGGATTCCAGCATCATCGCCAGGCAACTGATCCCGATGCAGATGGCCGTGTGCGCGGCGCCGGCGTATGCCGCGCGGCACGGCTTGCCGCTGACGCTGGACGATCTCGCCCGCCATCAATGCATCCATACCCGTGTCGGCGGCGCGCGCGTGCTGGAATGGGAGTTCAAGGTCGACGGGCACCTGCGCAAGCTGCTGCCCGCCGCCAGGCTGACCTTCAACGACCCGGACCTGGTGCTGGCGGCGGTGCTCGATGGCCTGGGGCTGGCGCAGATGGCGGGCTACCAGGTGTGCGAGCCGATCGCGCGCGGCGCGCTGGTCACCGCGCTGGGGCGCCATGCGCCCGACGATCGCGGCCACTACCTTTGCTACCTGAGCCGTCAGCACCTGCCCTCGCGCATCCGCGTGTTCGTCGACTTCATGACGGAGGCGATCCGGGCGCAGAACCTGCACTGCCTGGGGGACTTCGGCATGGATTATTCGAAGGCGGGGCCGGGCGGCTGAGCCCGGCAGCGGTGTGCCGGCCGGTCGGGCTGGCCTACGCCGCGCCGTCGCCATGGCGCCGCCGGAGTTCTCCGAACGACGCCAGTTCCCCGCAGATCGCACTGGCGGCCACCGTTGGCGGGCTGGCCAGCCAGACCTGCCCCGGGCCCGAGCGCCCGGGGAAGTTGCGGTTGATCGAGCTGACCGTCACCTGTTCCGGCCGCTCCGACGACCCCGGACCGCAGTTGGCGCAGGCGCCGCAGGAGGGCTGGAGGATGCGCGCGCCGATGGCCTGGAACGTCTCCATGTAGCCCTGGCGGATGCAGTAGTCGCGCACGTCGGTGGTGCCGAACTGCAGGTAGAGCGTGACCCCCGGCGCAATCCGCAAGCCGCGTTGCACGGCCCAGTGCAGGACCTTGTGATACCAGTCGAAGTCCTCGCGCTTGCCGGCCGTGCAGGAGCCGCCGTAGGCAATGTCCACGGCAACGCGCCGGGTCAGCGCGGCCAGCGGCATGCCGTTGCCCGGATCGCCGGGGCGGGCCACCATGGGCGCGAGCGCGCCGCAGTCGAGCTCGAGCGTGGCCGCGAAAGTGGCGCCGTCGTCGCTGCGCATCCAGGGCTCGATCTCGAAATCGATGCCGCGCCGTTCCCTGAGGAAGCGCACGGTTTCGGCGTCGGGCGCGACGATGCCGGTGAAGCCGCCCAGCTCGGCGCACATATTGGTCAGCGTGGCGCGCTCGTCGATCGACATCGCGCCGACCACCGGGCCGGTGAACTCGAACACCTTGCCGACGCCCGCGCCGGCCTTGATGTCGGCCCGGCCCAGCAGGTGCAGCACCACGTCCTTGGCCGTGACGCCCGGTGCCAGCACGCCGTGCAGGCGGACCAGGATGGATTGCGGCAGGGTCAGGCGCACCGCGCCGGTGACGAAGGCATTGGCCATGTCGGTGGTGCCGACGCCGAAGGCCACGCAGCCCAGCGCGCCGCTGTGCGGGGTGTGGGAATCGGTGCCCACCACGACCTGGCCGGGCAGGGCATAGCGCTCGGCCATCATGGCGTGCGAGATGCCTGCCGCGCGAGCGACCGCGGCGCCGCGGGACTCGTCTTCGGTCAGCGTGCGATGGCAGCGCAGCTGGTAGTCGCGCACGAAGTCGCGTTGCGCCGCGCACATGCGGGCGACGTTGTCGACCAGTCCGCCGCGCACGTGGGCCGGGCTTTCGCGGACATAGGAGGTGTGGTCCTCGAATACCACGATGCGGTCCGCGTCCCGGAGCCGCAGCGGCTTGCCGAACGCCGCGTGCAGCATGTGGGCGCACATGCCGGTGTAGTACTCGTGGATAAAGCGCCAGTCGGCGCGCACGAAGACGCCGTCGCCCGGGAGCGGGCGGGCCGGCGTCACCGGCGTTGCCAGCAAATGCCGCTGGACGATTTTCTCGAACAGGGTCCGCGGGCCGGTGGGGTCGCTGCAGGGTGCGGGTTCCACCTCGCTCAAGTACGCCTGCCCGAACCTGAGCAGCCCGCCATGCCGCAGGATGGCCGCGGCGAGGGCGTCGCGCCCGGCCACCAGCGTGTCCGCGTCGATCGAGGCGCCTTGCTCCAGCCGGGTGAGCAGGCTGAAGTCGGTCGAGGTGAACAGGCCGATGTTGTCGGCATTCTGGCGGTAGATGCGCTCGAAGCTGCGGGCGATGACGAGGCGGATGCCGGCCAGCTGCTCCGCCGCCGGACTGTGCTCGCGCGACGAGCCCTTGCCGTAGCGGTTGCCGGCGACGGTCACGGCGAAGCCGCCGTCACGGATCGCGCCGGCCGGAACCGGGCAGGCGCCGTCGACCTTGTAGCCGGTATAGGGAAAGCGGCCGAGCGCGTCGTCATAGTGCGTCAGGATCGGCACCGGCGTGATTTCGTCGGTGGAAACGTCGTCGCGCAGCGCGCCCGCGGTGGCCAGCGTCATGGGCTGCCCCTGCAGCTGTGCCGTCATGGCCGGCGCGGAGTCGGCAAGGTACAGGATGCGGGCCGTGGCCGCGATGGCGCTCATGCAGGTCTCCGATGGCATTTCGGTGCAACTCTACCGGCGCTGGCGCGCGCGCATGAAGCGCTGATGCGGCATCGCGGCTATCTGCACCAGGCATATCAGGGTAAACCCACGGGTCATGCGCGGCGCGCGCGCCAAGGTTAGTATCGGGCGACATTCCGGCCTGCCCACACGGGCGCACTGACCATGCACCGCATCGATCCCGTCAACATCCAGCTGTTCCTGGCCGCGGCCCGCGAGGGCTCGATCAAGCGCGCGGCCGAAACCGAGCATATTGCCCAGTCGGCGCTGAGCCGGCGCATCGCGGAGCTGGAGCGCAGCCTCGGGGTGGTGCTGTTGGTGCGCTCGCACGCCGGCGTGGTGCTGACCGACGCCGGCGCCCGCGCGCTGGAACTGGGGCGCAAGCTGAACGCGGACATCGCCAGCTTTGCGCGCGAGGTGCAGGACCTGGGCGACCGGGTCGCCGGCGTGGTGCGGGTGTCGGCCAGCCCGTCGGCCATCATCGGTTTCCTGCCGGAGCGCCTGCATGCGTTCAAGGCGGCGCATCCGCTGGTCGAGATCGCGCTGCACGAGCGCTCCACTGCGGAGACGCTGCGCGCCTGCCTCGATGACCGGGCCGATGTCGGCATCGGGGTCGCGGCCAGGACGCCGGGCGGGCTGGAGTCGTGGGCCTTTGCCAGCGATCCGCTCAATGTCGTGGTGCCGTCGTCGCATGCGCTGGCCCGGCGCAAGCGCATGCGTTATGCCGAGGTGCTGGAGCATCCGCTGGTGGTGGTGCAGCCTGGCGGCGCGCTGGACCAGGACCTGCGCGAACAGGCGGCCAACCTGCGCCTGCCGTTCAACCAGGGCGTGACCGTCTCCAGCTTCGAGGCCGCCTGCCGCATGGTGGAGGCGGGGCTTGGCATTGCCGTGCTGCCGGCCAGTGCCGGCGCGGCCTATGCGGGAACGCGGCGCTTTGTGCGCGTGCCGCTGGATGAACCATGGCGCCAGCGACAGTTGCGCATCTATGCCCCCTACAAGCAACCGCGGCTGCGTGCGATTGCCGCCATCATCGACGCGCTGCAGCCAAAGGGGGATCCGCGGCTATGCCGGGCTGAGATACCCGGTGCAGCGGATTAGCACTCGGCCATCGCGGCGTCGCAACCCTACACTCCGTGCCAAAGCCACCGTCCACGGTGCGATTCGATCCACGGAGACAAAACATGCAGAACTCGCTGTTTCGACAGGCATGCAAGGCGCTTGCGGCCCTGGCCGCGCTGGCCATGCTTGGCGGCCAGGCCGCTTCGGTCCGGGCGCAGGATGGCAAGCCGCTCAGGCTGATCGTGCCGACCCAGCCCGGCTCGCAGGCCGATGCCGTGGCGCGGACGCTGAGCCAGCCGCTGGGTAGGCAGCTGGGCCAGCCGGTGGTGGTCGAGAATATCGCTGGCGCCGGCGGCGTGCCGGGCACCCAGCAGATCGTGCGCGCGCCGAAAGACGGCTCGACGCTGGGCCTGATCTCGTCGAACCACGTCATCAACCCGTTTATCTACAAGAGCCTGCCGTATGACGCGTTGCAGGACATCACGCCGATCACCGTGATCGGCACGCTGCCGCTGGTGCTGGCGGTGAATCCCGCGGTGAGCGCGCACAACACCGGGGAACTGCTCGCGCTGCTGAAGTCGAAGCCGGGCGATCTGAACTACGGCTCGTCGGGCAACGGCACGGTGCTGCACCTGGCCGGCCAGCTCCTGGCCAGCGAGGCCAGGGTGGATATCCGCCACGTGCCGTACAAGGGCGCCGGCAACTACACCACCGACCTGGTCGGCGGCCAGGTGCAGATGGGCTTCCTCACCGTGCAGGCGGTGCTGCCGCTGATCAAGGCGGGCAAGCTGCGGGCGATCGCGGTGTCGACCGCGCAGCGGGTGCCGGCGCTGCCCGAGGTGCCAACGCTGGCGGAATCGGGCGTGCCGCGCTACAGCTTCGATGCGTGGCTGGCCATCGTCGGTCCCGCGGGGATGCCCAAGCCGGCGGTGCAGGACCTCCAGGCGAAGATCCAGGCCACCCTGCGCGCACGCGAGGTGCAGGAGCAACTGACGGCGCAAGGGCTGGTGGTGACGGGCACCGGCGCCGACGCGGCGGTGCCGTTCTTCAAGAGCGAGCTGGACAAGCACGCGCGCATCGTCAGGCAGGCCGGTGCCACGCTGAACTGAGGGCTCCGGGCCTGGGCAGGCCGGCCCGCCACACGCTTGCGCGCTTCAGCTGCCGCAAGCGTGGATCAGGAATTCGCGCAATGCATCGGCAGGCTTGCCCAGCTTGCGGCCGGGCTGCCACAGCATGCCGACCTCCATGTCGGGCACCGCGTTGGCAATCGGGCGGGCTTCGATCTGCTTGCCCTCCAGCGACCAGGGCCGATACACCATGTCGGACAGCACGGTGACGCCGAAGCCATGCGCCACCAGCCCGCGCAGCGCTTCCATCGAGCCGGTGCGGAAGGCGATATTGGGCGCGAGCCGGTGGCTGCGCCAGTAGCGCAGCGTCGAGTCCTCGGCCTCGTCGACGGTGATGAGCAGGTACGGATACGCCGCGATATCGCGCAGCGAAGGCCGCTCCACCTCCAGCAGCGGATGGCTGGCCGAGGTCCACAACTGGCGCCGCGACCGCATCAGCGTATGGCGCCGGAAGCGCTGGGGCTTCTCCAGGTTGGACAGCAGCGCGATGCCCAGCTCGATCTCGCCCGCCAGCACGGCGCGCTCGATGTCGGGGCGGTCCATGTCGAGCAGGTCCAGTTCGATATCCGGATAGTTGGTGCGGAAGCGCGCCAGCAATCCCGGCAGGAAGTAGCCCAGCACCGTGTATGACGCCGCCAGCCGCACGCTGCCGCGCAGCCCGTGGACCTGGAAGCGCGGCTCGCGCAGCGCGTCTTCGACCGAATCGAGGATCTGGCGCGCGTGCTGGAAAAACAGGTGGCCTTCCGCCGTCAGCGTCACGCCATGCGGCCGGCGCTCGAACAGGCGCACGCCCAGGCGCTGCTCCAGCGCCAGCACGGCATTGGTCACGGCCGACTGCGACACGTGCTCGGCGGTCGCCGCCATCGAGAACTGCCCGGTTTCCGCCGCCGCGACGAAATAGCGGAACTGCCGCAGCGTGACTTCCTTGGCCAGTCTTTCCGAACCTTCGCGCGCCTTGAACATGGGATCTCCGAGGTATCCGTTTTGCGGATATCAGGTGTGGGAATTCATGATTTTACGATGATCGCGCCGGTTTCTACACTCCTTCGGACAACAGATCACCGCATCAGAACAAAGCCCGGAGACCCACATCGTGAATGCCCCGCTCAATCCCGCCTTGCTCGAAGCCCTGGCCAGCGCCAGCCTGGACGACAAGTACACCCTGGACCAGGGCCGTATCTATCTGAGCGGCGTGCAGGCGCTGGTGCGCCTGCCGATGCTGCAGAAGGCGCGCGACCGCGCCGCCGGGCTCAACACCGCCGGCTTTATCTCGGGCTACCGCGGCTCGCCGCTGGGCGGCGTCGACCAGGCGCTGTGGAAGGCCAAGCAGCACCTGGCGGCCAGCGACGTGGTGTTCCAGCCGGGCGTCAACGAAGACCTGGCCGCCACCGCGGTATGGGGCAGCCAGCAGGTCAACCTGTTCCCCGGCGCGAAGCGCGATGGCGTGTTCTCGATGTGGTATGGCAAGGGGCCCGGCGTCGACCGCTCCATCGACGTGCTCAAGCATGCCAACTCCGCCGGCTCGTCGCGCCACGGCGGCGTGCTGCTGCTGGCCGGCGACGACCATGCCGCCAAGTCCTCCACCGTGGCGCACCAGTCCGAGCATGTGCTGCAGGCGGCCGGGATTCCGGTGCTGTATCCCGCCAACGTGCAGGAATACCTGGACTACGGCCTGCACGGCTGGGCCATGAGCCGCTATTCGGGGCTGTGGGTGGCCATGAAGTGCGTCACCGACGTGGTCGAGTCGACCGCCTCGGTCGAGATCGACCCGGCGCGCGTGCAGGTCGCGCTGCCGCAGGACTTTGCCATGCCGGCCGGCGGCCTCAATATCCGCTGGCCCGATTCCCCGCTGGAGCAGGAAGCGCGGCTGCTCGACCACAAGTGGTATGCGGCGCTGGCCTACGTGCGCGCCAACCGCCTGAACCGCGTGGTGCTGGATTCGCCCAACGCGCGCTTCGGCATCATGACCGCGGGCAAGGCCTACCTGGACGTGCGCCAGGCGCTGGCGGACCTGGGCCTGGATGACGACACCTGCGCCCGCATCGGCATCCGCGTCTACAAGGTGGGCTGCGTGTGGCCGCTCGAGGCGCACGGCGCGCGCGAGTTCGCCACCGGCCTGGAAGAGATCCTGGTGGTCGAGGAAAAGCGCCAGATCCTCGAGTACGCGCTGAAGGAAGAGCTCTACAACTGGCGCGAGGATGTGCGGCCCAAGGTCTTCGGCAAGTTCGACCAGCGCGGCAACGACGGCGGCGAGTGGTCGGTGCCGCGCGGCGACTGGCTGCTGCCGGCGCACTACGAACTGTCGCCGGCGCTGATCGCCAAGGCCATCGCGCGACGGCTGGAACGCTTCGACCTGCCGGCCGAGGTGCGCGCGCGCATTGCTGCGCGCGTGGCGCTGATCGAGGCCAAGGAGCGCGAAGCGGCGCAGCCGCGCATCGCGGTGGAGCGCAAGCCGTGGTTCTGCTCGGGCTGTCCGCACAACACCTCGACGCGCGTGCCGGAAGGCTCGCGCGCGCTGGCCGGCATCGGCTGCCACTACATGACCTTGTGGATGGACCGCAATACCGACACCTTCAGCCAGATGGGCGGCGAGGGCGTGGCGTGGACCGGCCAGATGCATTTCACCGATGACAAGCACGTGTTTGCCAACCTGGGCGACGGCACGTACTTCCACTCGGGCCTGCTGGCGATCCGCGCGTCGATCGCGGCCCGCGCCAACATCACCTACAAGATCCTGTTCAACGATGCGGTGGCGATGACCGGCGGGCAGCCCATCGACGGCGTGCTGACGGTGCCGCAGATCGCGCACCAGGTGCTGGCCGAGGGCGCGAAGAAGCTGGTGGTGGTCACCGACGAACCCGCCAAGTATGGCGACGGCGCGATGCTGCCGTCCGGCGTGGCGGTGCTCCATCGCGACCAGCTCGATGCCGTGCAGCTGGAGCTGCGCGACACCGAAGGCGTCACCATCCTGATCTACGACCAGACCTGCGCCACCGAAAAGCGCCGCCGCCGCAAGCGCGGCACCTATCCGGATCCGGCCAAACGGGCCTTTATCAACGATGCGGTGTGCGAGGGCTGCGGCGATTGCTCGGCCAAGTCCAACTGCCTGTCGGTAGAGCCGCTCGAGACCGAACTCGGCACCAAGCGCCGGATCAACCAGTCGTCGTGCAACAAGGACTTCTCCTGCGTCAACGGCTTCTGCCCGAGCTTTGTCACCGCCGAGGGCGCGCAGGTGCGCAAGCCCGCGGCGGCGGCCGGCAAGGGCAGCGGCGCCGACTTCGCGGCGCTGCCGCAGCCGCGGCTGCCGGCGCTGGAGCGGCCGTACGGGGTGCTGGTCACCGGCGTCGGCGGCACCGGCGTGGTCACCATCGGCGGGCTGCTGGGATGGCTTCGCACCTGGAGCGCAAGGGCGTGACCGTGCTCGACATGGCCGGCCTGGCGCAGAAGGGCGGCGCGGTGATCAGCCACGTGCAGATCGCGCCCGCTCCGGACCACTTGCATGCGACCCGCATCGCCACCGGCGAGGCGCGCCTGGTGATCGGCGGCGACGCCATCGTCTCGGCGTCGGCCGAAGTGCTGTCCAAGGTCCGGCACGGCCTGACCGCCGCCGTGGTCAACAGCGCCAACACCCCGACCGCGGAGTTCATCAAGAACCCGAAGTGGAAGTTCCCCGGCGCCAGCGCCGAGCAGGACCTGCGCGCCAGCGTGGGCGAGGCCTGCGCCTTCTTCGACGCCAGCGCCTGGGCGGTGACCCTGCTCGCCGACGCGATCTATTCCAACCCGCTGCTGCTGGGCTATGCTTGGCAGAAGGGCTGGGTCCCGCTGCAGCACGCCAGCCTGGTGCGCGCGATCGAGCTCAACGGGGTCTCGGTCGAGAAGAACCGCCTCGCCTTCGAATGGGGCCGCTACCTCGCGCACCACGGCGAGGCCGCGGTCAGGGCGCTGCTGCCGGCCGCGCCGGCCGCCGCCAGCGCGCAGGTGGTGTCGATGCCGCAGACGCTCGACACCCTGGTGCGCAAGCGCGAGGCGATGCTGGCCGACTACCAGAACGCCGCCTATGCCGCGCGCTATCGCGACGCGGTCGCGCGCATCCGCGCCGCGGAGCAGCAACTCGGCACCGACCGCAAGCTGCCGCTGACCGAGGCCGTGGCCCGCAACCTGGCCAAGCTGATGGCGTACAAGGACGAGTACGAAGTGGCCCGCCTGTACACCGATCCCGCCTTCCTCGACAAGCTGCGCGCGCAGTTCGAAGGCGAGCCCGGCCGCGACTACCAGCTCAATTTCTGGCTGGCACCGCCGCTGCTGGCCAGGACCGACGCAAAGGGCCAGCTGGTCAAGCGCCGCTTCGGCCCGCGCACCATGACGGCCTTCCGCCTGCTGGCGCGCCTGAAGGGTCTGCGCGGCACCGCTCTGGATGTGTTCGGCAAGACCGCCGAGCGCCGCGCCGAGCGCGCGCTGGTCAACGACTACCTGGCCATGGTCGAAGAGTTCGCGGCTTCGCTGAGCGCGGACAACCTCGACACCGCGCTGGCACTGGCCGCGCTGCCGGACGATATCCGCGGCTATGGGCACGTCAAGGAGGCCAGCATGGCGGCCGCGGCGGTACGGCGCGAGGCGCTGCTGGCGCAGTATCGCGGCGCGGCGCGGCGCGCCGCGGCGTAAGGGCATCGGCGCGGGCGGCACCTGGCACGCCGGGCGCCAAGGGCACGGCGCGCGGCGTGCCGGTGAAACCGTGGTTTCCGGTAAGGCGCTGTAGCGCCTGGCGCGCGGCCCCGATCCCCGGGGCCGCGACTGCATTCGTACCGGGCGGAATGGTGCGCGCGCCGTGGTACGCGCCATGGCCACGCGGTGAGCATGCATGCCCGGCGGCCCGGCCTGGCGCAGCAATAATGGTCACGCTATTTTAATAGTCCGCTCGCGCGCGGGAGCGCACGTGGTTAAAGATATTAAGCATAGCTGGCGCGCCAGCGGAGCGCGCCAATATACGGTGCGAACACGCACGCCAAAGCAATAAAAAATACCCGGTTCGCTGCCTTGCCGTAACTATAATTTTGCACATCCAAGTACGCCCTTTTAGGGTTTGGCGAATAAGCCTTCGTCGCTGGAGCCGCATGCTCGGGCGCCCTGTGCGAGCCAAAGACGTCGCACTGATCGCGCCGGTGCAGAAGGCCGTCCGGGGCGCGCGGCGCATCGGCAGGCGCATCAGATCCTGCGCTTTTGCGGAAGCCTGACGCAGCGCACGCACCTCATTTTCGTATTAGGCAGTTACAGAATCAGATCGAGACCCTGACCGCGCTGCGCCCCAATTAATTGATTAATCGAGGAGCAACGTAAACAGCAAGCCAGTCATTTTTCATCCGGGGGCTTATTGGACGCTCTGGAGACGAATATGAAGAATCTAGCTCTAGTTTCACTGGCTGCGGTGCTGGTTGCTCCCGCCGCGTGGGCCGACACCATCGCCGCCAATGGGCCAAGCGGGGCGCATTATGCAAACGGCGCTGCCGAGCCCGTATGCAGCGTGGATTCCTCGCTCGATGTGAGCTGTACCGGCACTACCATCGGAGGCGTCGGCAACACGAATGCGACCGCGATTCTGTCAGCGACGTACTCCGGCACCGTGCAGTGCCAGAACCGCGGCGGCCAGATCGTCGAGGTGAAGACACAGGCCACGGAGGCGACTTCGTCAGGCACCCTGAGGCCTGCCAAGAACGGGCAGTTGGTGGTGCCGCCGCTCAGCACGACGGCCCCCACCACCACGGAATTGCAGAACGCGGCGGTCTGCCCGAACGGCAACTGGAGCAAGCTGCTGCTCGGGTCCCCCACGCTGGTGAATTTCGTTTATACGGTCACCTTCGCCGGCTTCACCCAGCCCTATATCAGCATTGTGGGTCCCTGATCGACCTGGCACAGGCTTCGGCACACATTCGACTGACAGCGGAACATTGCGACACGGGCGAGAGCGTTCCGAGCCAATGGGAGGACGTGCCAGCATCGCTGGCACGTCGCAATCGGCTATGGCGGGTACCGTCATTGCATGCGGTACCACGCCTGCCTTGTCCTGAATGTTGGATGATGCGCCATGCGACAAGACCTTCACCTCAATGACCGCGCCTGGGCGGTGCCACCTGCGCCGCGCCATTTTCTGCATGCCGGGTGGATGCTGTGGTTGAGCCTGCTGCTGGGCGGATGCGGCGGCGGGGATTCAGCCCCGGCAGCCATGGCGGTCCCGCAGCAAGCGCCATCGGAGCAGAGCCCGTGGGCCACGCAGGGAACCGCACCGGGACGGGAAACCCCGGCACCGTCGTCCGTGACGGATGAACCTGCCGTACCTTTGCCAGGGTCGCCCGAGCTGGCGCAACTCGACGCGCTGCCCCATCTGTCATCGCTGTCCGAGCGCGAGAAGGCGGGGCTGCTGATGCTGCTGCCTTCCCGGTCGCCTGCGCAGCGGATGGCATTGATCAACATGTACCCCACCCTGGTCAGGCTGCCTGAGCAGCAGAAGGAGCTGTTGCTGGACCGCCTGGAAAAGATCGTCCCGGTCACGGTCAGTCAGCGTCAATGACACCTTGCGGGAGCCGCACCATGCCCATCCGGCCGCACGGCAACGGCGCGCCCGCGCCGTGTGGCAAGACGCCGCCTGCAACCGCTCAGGGATGCCAGGTCGACGGCCTCTCCAACTGCGGCGCCGGCCGCTGGCTTCCCGCCATGGCATAGGACAGCTTGTTGGCCGCATCGACCACGGTCTGGGCCAGCTCCAGCAAGCGCGCCTCGTTCAGCCGCGCGGTCGGGCCGGAGATGCACATGGAGCCCAGCAGCCGCCAGTGCAAGCCGAACACCGGCGCCGAGACGCTGGAGACTTCGGGTTCCCGTTCGCCCAGCGACAGGTGAAAGCCGCGGCGGCGAATCATTTCATACAGCTCGCCGGGCTCTCCCGAGAACGCCAGGATGACCCGGCCGGGCGAGCCGCTGTCCAGCGGCAGCGCGGCCCCGATCCTGACGTGGTGGCGGATTGCCTGCGGGCCTTCGACCCGGACCAGGCAGGTGCGCTGCTGGCCCTCGCGGACGTAGAACGAAGCGCTTTCCCCGGTCTGGATCGTCAGGGCCCGTAGCACCGGCTCGACCACTTCCTGCACATTGAAGGTTGCCTGATAGCACGCGCCCAGCCATCCCGCCGCGCGGCCGAGACGCCAGCTGCCGTCTTCCTTCTGCACCAGGTAGTCATCCGCCGCCAGCGTGCGGGCGAGCCGGAGTACCGTGGTCTTGTGGATGCCCGTGCGCCGGCTCAGCTCCGCCAGAGACAGCTGCGGATCATTGACGCCGAACGCTTCCAGCACGCGCAAGGCACGGGTGACGGCGATCACGGAGCCGGAGGTTTCCTCGGCAGAAGTGCCTGATGATTCATGTCTTCGGTTCATTGCATGGACTTCGTTGCACGGGATGAAACGCCATTGTATGGCTTGAAACGGTGCACCACAATCCGACTCACAACGAAACGAGATCCGGAGACCCTGATGCACGCCATGTTCCTTCGCTGCCTGTCGATCCTTGCCACCGGCCTGGTCGCGGTATCCGCCGTCCATGCAGCGCCCCAGTACCCCGCCAAGCCGATCCGTGTGATCGTGCCGTTCCCCGCCGGCGGCGGCACGGACATCATCGCGCGGGAAGTGACCAATACCGTGGCCAGGTCGACCGGCTGGGTCTTCGTGGTCGAGAACAAGCCCGGGTCGGGCGGCAACCTTGGCGTCGACGCCGCCGCCAAGGCGCCCGCCGACGGCTACACCATCGTGATGGGGCAGACCAGCAACCTGGCGATCAATCCCTCGCTGTATGAGCGGCTACCCTATGACCCGCTCAAGGACCTCGCGCCGATCGGCCTGGTCGCGTCCGCGCCGCTGGTGCTGGTCACGCATGTCAACTCGCCCTACAAGACGCTGAAGGACGTGATCCAGGCAGCCAGGGCAAAGCCGGGCGCGATCAACTTCGCCTCGCCCGGCAACGGCACGGTCGCGCACCTTGGCGGCGAACAGCTGCAGGGCACCGCGAAAGTGAAGTTCACCCACGTGCCGTACAAGGGCGCTGCGCAGGCCGTCAACGACCTGATGGGCGGACAGGTCGATCTCTACATGGCGTCGGTGCCGACGCTGCTGGGCCATATCAAGAACAACCGGCTGCGGCCGCTCGCGGTGACCTCGCCGAAGCGCGTGCACGACCTGCCCCAGGTGCCCACCGTGGCTGAGCTCGGCTATCCCGGCTTCGATACCGCGACGTGGTTCGGCTTCGTCGCGCCTGCCGCGACGCCGAAGGACATCGTGGTCCGCCTGAACACCGAGTTCAACAAGGCGCTCAAGTCTCCGGCGCTGGCCAGCAAGCTGAACGAACAGGGCGCAGCGGTGCTGGCCGGCACGCCCGAGGCCTTCAGTGCGCTGATCCGGCAGGACATCGTGCGCTGGGCAGCGGTCATCAAGGCCTCCGGCACCAAGCCGGATTGACGCCCGCCCCTCACCATCCCTTGCCATAGCCTGGAACCCATCATGACCTTGCCAAACATCATCAAATCGTTCGAGCGCGTACCTGCCGAGATCGTGGCGCGCGCCGCCGCATTCCAGCCGGCGATCCTGTCCGACGTGGGCGGACGGCGCGGCGCGCTGCACGGACGCATCCGGGCCCTGCGCCCGACCATGAAGGTCGCCGGGCCCGCCTTCACGGTAGAGGTTCGCCCCGGCGATAACCTGATGATCCATGCCGCGCTGGCGCTGGCGCAGCCCGGCGATGTGCTGGTCGTCGACGGCAAGGGGGACCAGACCTCCGCGCTGATGGGAACCATCATGATGCATGCCGCCCGCCAGCGCGGCCTGGCCGGTGTCGTCATCGACGGCGCGGTGCGCGACAGCCTCGAGCTGGACGCAATGGAGTTCCCGGTGTTTTCGGTGGGCACCAATCCCAACGGCCCCACCAAGGAAGTCGGCGGCCGTATCGGCCACCCGATTTCCGTCGGCGGCGTCACGGTCAACCCGGGCGACTACATCTGCGGCGATGCCGATGGGCTGGTCGTGGTCGAGCGCGAAAAGATCGAGGCGCTGCTCGATGCCGCGGCCCGCAAGGAGGCCGCGGAAAGCGTGCGCATTGCCCAGATCAAGGAGGGCAACACCACCGCGCCGTGGCTGCTGGCCTCGCTGGTGACGGCGGGCGTGCTCAAGCAGGGAGAAGCGCTGTGACGAACAAGCCGGTCATCATCGTCACGGGGTCGGACCTGGCCCCTGAAGCCATCGCGCTGCTGGGCGACTACGCCCTCGTCTTCGCGGGGAAAACGCCGCAGACCGAAGCTCTGGTGGCGCTGGCCCGGCAGCACAACCCGGTCGGCATCATCGTGCGCTATGGCAGCGTCAGCGCCGAAGTCATGGACGCGGCACCGGCCCTTAAGGTGATTTCCAAGCACGGCACCGGCACTGACACCATCGACAAGGCCGCCGCGCAGGCGCGCGGCATCACGGTGACGGCCGCGGCCGGCGCCAATGCCGCCGCCGTGGCCGAGCATGCGCTGGCGCTGATGCTGGCGTGCGCCAAGTCGGTGGTGCCGCTGGATGCGCGCATGCATGCGGGCCATTGGGACAAGGCCACGCACAAGAGCCTGGAATTGAATGGCCTGACGGTGGGCCTGGTCGGGCTGGGGGCGATCGGCCGGCGCTTTGCGCGCATGTGCGAGGCCATCGGCATGCGCGTGATCGGCTTCGATCCCTTCGCCACGGAACTGCCCGGCTACGTGGAGGCGGTGCCGCTGGAAACGATCTGGGAAGCGTCGGATGTCATCTCGCTGCAATGCCCGTTGACGGCGGAGAACAGGAACATGGTCAATGCCGCCACGCTGGCGCGTTGCAAGCGCGGCGTGATCCTGGTCAACACCGCCCGCGGCGGACTGATCGACGAGGCGGCGCTGCTGGCAGCGGTGCGGTCCGGGCGCGTGGCGGCCGCCGGCCTCGACAGCTTTGCGCAGGAGCCGATGGCCACGCCGCACCTGTTCCAGCGGCAGCCGGGCTTCGTGCTGAGTCCGCATATCGGTGGCGTGACCGGCGCCGCCTACGTCAATATGGGGGTCGCCGCGGCGACCAATACTCTCGCGGTCCTGAACCAGGTGCGCGAGCCGGCGGTCGGGCAGCGATAACCGCCGTGCCGGGATAAGAACGTTCGCAGGAATGGAGACAGCATGAACAGGAAAGTCAGCGGAGCCTGGAAGCTCCGGGGCCTGGCGTTCGCCGCCCTGGCCGCCGTGTCGATGGTTGCGCAGGCGCAGGCCTGGCCGGCAAAGCCGGTCAAGATCATCGTGCCCTACCCGCCGGGCGGCGCCGTCGACGTGGTCACGCGCAAGATGGCGCAGCGGCTCTCGGAGCAGACCGGCCAGAGCTTCTATGTGGAAAACAAGGCCGGCGCAACCGGGACCATCGGCACGGCGCAGGTCGCGCGCGCCGCGCCCGACGGCTATATGCTGCTGGCCAACGACACGACCTACGCGCTGCTGCCTCACATCTTCAAGGCACTGCCGTTCGATCCGGCAAAGGACCTGCAGCCCGTGGCGGCCTACGTGTTCGCGCCGATGGGCGTGGTCGTCAAGGCCGGCGGCAAGTACAAGACGCTGGCCGACCTGATTGCCGCGGCCAAGGCCGACGACAAGGTCTCATACGGTTCGGGCGGCGCGGGCTCGACCCCGCACTTCGCCAGCGAAGCGCTGGGCCTGGCCGCGGGGGCGCACTTCATGCATGTGCCGTTCAAGGGCGCGGGCGAGGCCACCGTCGCGCTGCTGGGCGGCACCGTCGATTTCCAGATGGCCTCCATTCCGGGCGTGATCGGGCAGGTCAAGGGCAACAAGCTGGCGGTGCTGGCCGTCAGCGGCAGCAAACGCCTGCCGGCGCTGGCGCAGGTGCCGACCTTCGCCGAAGCCGGCGTCAGCGGGTTCGGCGTGACCAACTTCACCGGCTTGTGGGCACCGAAGGGCACGCCGGCCGAAGTGGTGGAGCGCTTGCAGAAAGAGGTGTCCAGGGCCATGGCCACAGCGGACATGCGCGCCTATGCTGACAGCATCGGCGCCGAGCCCGGCTACTGGGACGCCGCCACCTTCCGCACCGAAGTGGCCAGCCGGACCGCATTCTGGGGCAAGGTGGCCCACGGCACGGCGTTCCAGAAGCAGTAGGTTCGGACAGCCGGGCCCAGGCCTGGGCCCGGGCCCGGCCAGGCCGCGCGACAATCCACAGAGGGCACGAGATGTTTCTACTGAACCCACCGGCGATCCGCGAAGCTGAGCCGTTTTCCAGCCTTCCCGCCCGCTATCGCCGGCCGCGGCAGAGCGACTGGTCCCGCGCCAACCAGGGCGGCCGCGAGATCGACGCCTTCCTGGAAGGCCCCGTCACCGACGAGCAGGGCAACCTGTACGTGACCGATATCCCGAACGGGCGGATTTTCAGGATCGACCCGAAAGGCGTTTGGGACCTGGTTGCGGAGTGGGACGGCGAACCCAACGGCATGAAGTTCCTCAGCCCGGTGTCCTTGCTGGTCACGGACTACCGCAACGGGCTGATGGAGGTCGACCTGCGCGCCGGCACCGTGCGGCCCTACCTGCCACGCCGCAACACCGAGAGCTTCAAGGGCCTCAATGACCTGACGCTGGATGCGCGCGGCAATGTCTATTTCACCGACCAGGGCCAGACCGGCCTGCACGATCCCACCGGCAGGGTCTATCGGCTCACCCGCGCAGGCCGGCTCGAGTTGCTGCTTGCCAATGTGCCGAGCCCGAACGGCATCGTGCTGTCGCCGGACGAGCGCTTCCTGTTCGTCGCGGTCACGCGCGGCAACTGTGTCTGGCGCATGCCGCTGCAGGACGACGGCAGCGTGTCCAAGGCCGGCCAGTTCTTCACCTCATATGGGCCGAGCGGGCCGGACGGCCTTGCCATGGACGCCGATGGCCGCCTGCTGGTCGCCAATCCGGGGCTGGCCTACGTCTGGGTGCTGAACCACCGCGCCGAGCCGGTCGAGGTCATCCGCGGCACGCCCGGGCATTCGCTGACCAACGTGGCGTTCGGCGGAGCAGACCGGCGCACGCTCTACATCACGGATTCCACGGCGGGCGAGATCCTGCGCATCGGCATGTCGGTGCCCGGCGTGAAGCTGCCGCGGCCGCTCTGACACGGGTGGCGCGGCGCAGCACCTGTTTGCCGGCGGCCTGGCCGACCGGATCCCGAGCGCACTGGCGATGGTGCAGGCCTTGCATGGCATGCCGCGTCGTCGCCGCGGCGTGGTTGCGGCCAGGGCCACGCCGAATGCAGAATGGCGGCAAAACTACCTGCCCCCGACATGGAAACGCCAGACCGCCTGCTGCGCAGCTTTTTGCGTATCGCCTCGCTGAAGTCATTGTCGAAGGCTGCGGATGACCTGAACCAGACGCAATCCGGCGTCAGCAAGCAACTGGCCGCGCTCGAAGCCCACCTTGGCAAGGCCCTGTTTACGCGAACGGGGCGTGGCGTTGCCCTGACGGAAGCCGGGCAAAAGCTGCAGGAAGCGATCGCAGGGCCCTATCGCGCCATCGACCACGCCGTCGACACCATCCGCGACGCGCATGGCAGTACCGAGGGGACGGTCAGGCTGGCCCTGGTCCACACCGTCAGCTACTACTTTATCGGCGATGTGGTGGCGAGCTTCGTCAGTGCGCATCCCGGGGTCAACCTGTCGATGATGGGGCGCAGCTCGCCGGAGGTCGTGGCCCTGGTGGAAAGCGGCAAGGCGGATCTGGGCGTGGCCTACGATACCGCGGTGGACACGGCCGCGCTGGCGGTTTATCCGCTCTTCGACGATACCAGGTGCCTGGTGGAACAGGGCAGCATGGCCGCGGCCGGGGACGATCCCGGTGTCGACCTGGGCGGGCGCGAGCTGCGCCTGGTCGCCTTTCCGCACGGCTATGCCCTGCGACGGATGCTGGATAGCGCCGGCCTGAAGGGCGCTTATGTCGCGGAGGCGGAAACGGTGGATGCCATGCTCAAGCTGGTTTCCGCCGGGGTGGGGTCCTGCATCCTGCCCAGCCGCCTGCCGGACAAGCTGCTGGCCGAATATGGCCTGTGCAAGGTGAAGATCCATACACCGCTGTTGAAACGGCGCATGGTGGCGGTGACGCATCCGGAGCGCCAGCCCTCGCCGTTGGCCGCGGCCTTGCTCTCGTGTGCGCTCCAGGTTGCGAGGACGCTGGACCCGTGAATCCGTGACATAGCTGCTATGAAGCCGGCTCCGTAGCACGCCCGCAAGCCGAATCCCATACTGGCTCCCGATCCTTTCGACCTCTCGTCGCAGGGAAAACCCGGAGACAACCAGTATGAACGCCCCCCTGAGAGACAAGTCGTACTTCGACCAGCGCGCCACCAGCGACATGGCGAAGCATCTGCCGAGCCAGTCGCGCACCGCGCAGGAAACCATGGCCTATGCCTGCCGGATCCTGGCCATGACGGAGCAGGAAGCCGGCCTGGCGGGCCAGATCAGTGTGCGCTCCGAACGCGCGGGCGCTTACTGGACCCTGCGCTTCGGCCTCGGCTTCGACGAAGCGACGCCGGCGGACTTTATCGAGGTCGATCGCGATCTCAACACGCTGAGCGGCGACGGCATGGCCAACCCGGCGACGCGCTTCCACCTGTGGGTCTACGACGCCCGGCCGGACGTCAACGCCATCATCCATACCCATTCGCCGTGGGCCAGCGCCCTCGCTGCCGCGCGCCAGCCGCTGGTCATCGCGCAGATGGACATGACGCCCTTGCACAACGACTGCGCGTTCCTCGAGGACTGGCCGGGGGTCCCGATTGCGGACCAGGAAGGCGTCATCATCTCGACGGCGCTGGGCGACAAGCGCGCGATCATTCTCGCGCACCACGGCTACCTGACCGCGGGCAGGACGTGTGAAGAGGCAACCTATCTGTCCGTCTATCTCGAGCGCGCTGCCCGCATGCAGATCCGCGCCCAGGCTTTCGGCCCGCTCACGCCGGTCGATGACGACCTGGCCCGCGAGGCCCACGACTATTTGCTGAAGCCGTCCATCGTCAACTCGACGTTCTCGTACTGGGCCCGCCAGACGCACGGCATCGCGCCGTACGTCAAGCCGTGACGCGCTGGCCGCACGCATCAGACCGACAAGGAGACAAGACGATGACCACGCAACAAGGCACGCGCTCGCGCCGCCACTACATCACGGCGGGCCTGGCCAGCATGATGGGCACGACCATCGAATGGTATGACTTCTTCCTCTACGGCACCGCCGCAGCCCTGATCTTCAACAAGATTTTCTTTCCCTCGTTCGATCCGCTGACCGGGACCCTGGCGGCCTTCGCCACTTACTCGGTCGGCTTCTTCGCGCGCCCGCTGGGGGGCATTGTGTTCGGCCATTTTGGCGACAGGGTCGGACGCAAGTCCATGCTGCTGATCACGCTGTTCATGATGGGGGTCCCGACCATCCTGATCGGCCTGATCCCGTCCTATGACAGCATCGGCTACTGGGCCGCGGTCGCGCTCGTGCTGCTGCGCTTCCTGCAGGGCGTCGCCGTGGGGGGCGAGTGGGGTGGTGCCGTGCTGATGGCGGTCGAGCACGCGCCCGAAGGCAAGAAGGGCTTCTTTGGCAGCCTGCCGCAGGCAGGGGTGGCACCGGGCCTGATCCTGTCCTCGCTGGCGATGGGCATGGTCGCAACGCTGCCGGAGCAGGACATGCTGGCGTGGGGATGGCGCGTGCCGTTCCTGGCAAGCGTGGCGCTGCTGGCGGTAGGCTGGTTCATCCGCGCAAAAGTGAGCGAATCGCCGGACTTCGAGCAGATGAAAAAGTCTGGCGAGAAGGTCGAGATGCCGGCCCTGGTGGTATTGCGCCGCTATCCGCGCCAGGTCCTGACCGTGGTCGGCGGCCGCCTGGCGGAAGTCACGTGGTTCTACACCGTGGTGACCTTTGCCCTGGCCTACGCCACGGGCACGCTGGGCATAGCCAAGACCGTGATGCTCGATGCCACGGTCTGGGGCGCCGCGGTCGCGATGTTCACCATGCCCCTGTTCGGGATCCTGGGTGACCGCTTCAGCTTCAAGTGGGTATTCATGGCCGGCACCGTGGGCATCCTGGTCTTTGCGCCGCAGTTCTTCGCGCTGCTGCAGACGCTCGATGCGGGCAATGTCACGATGGCCATGGCGATTGCGATCGGTCTGGTCTACGCCTGCCTTTACGGCCCTGAAGGCAGCCTGTTCTCCGCCCAGTTTCCGCCCGAGGTCCGCTATAGCGGCATCTCGATTGCGGTGCAGGTGTCAGGTGCGATCGGTGGCGGCCTGGCGCCCATCGTGGCCACGTCGCTGTTGAATCATGGCGGCGGCGACCCCTCATACATCGTCTGGTACCTGGGTGCGCTCAGCGTGATCGCCTTCGTCAGTACGGCACTGATGCGCGATGCGAACGGGGCCAGGCACGCGGTGCCGCTGGCAAAGGGGGAGCGGGTATGAACGCCGGTGCGCATATCGACTACTACTTCTGGCTCAATTCCGACTGGGCATACCTGGGCGCAGACCGGCTGGATGCACTGGCACGCCGCACCGGGGTGGAAATCCGGCACAAGCCCGTCGATCTTCCCGCGGTGTATGCGCGCACGGGAGGCGTGCTGCTGGGGCAGCGTTCACCGGAGCGGCAGCGCTATCGGCTCGTCGAGCTGCAGCGATGGTGCCGGAAGCTCGGGATCCGGGTGAACCCCACGCCCCGCTACATGTGTCCGGACGCGGAGCTCGCCGCTCGTATCGTGATCGCCGCCGATGCGCTGGGTTTGCCCGTGCTCGCGCTGTACAAGGCGATTCTGCGCGCCGAATGGTGCGAGGACCTGGACATCTCGTGCGAGCCGACACTGCAGGCGATCCTGGAACGCCTCGGCCTGGATCGCAGCGGCGTCATGGAGCTGGCCCGCGCCGGGGAAACCGGAATGCGCTACCGACGCTACACCGACGAGGCCGTCAGCGCAGGCGTGTTCGGATCGCCCAGCTATGTGTTCGAAGGCGAATTGTTCTGGGGCCAGGACCGGCTCGAGATGCTAGAGGAGGCGATTCGGGCGCGCAGTCCCGTTTGACCGGATCAGCGCAGCACCGCCCCGCGCCATCGCTCACGCGTTGCCCGGCGCGTCGACGCACAACACCAGCTTGCTCGTCGCCTGGCCCGACCGCACCAGCTCGAGCGCCTGCCCGGCCTGTGCCAGCGGCAGGCATTCGATGCGAGGTGGGCGCAAGCGCCCGTGGTTCAGCAGCGCGGCGATCTCGCCCAGCCGCGCGCCGCTTGGCATCTTGCTGAACGTGACGGCGCTGCGCACGCCGCGCCGCGCGGCCTCGGCCGGATCGGGGCCGTGGTCGCCGCTGGCCAGGGTCAGGATGGCGACCAGGATGCCCCCGGGCCTGAGCAGGTCCAGCCCCATCGGCAGGGTGCCGCCTCCCACCGCGTCCAGCACCAGGTCGACGCCGGCCGGCGCCCAGGCGCGCACGGCGGCGCCGATATCGCTTGCCCGATAGTCGATGGCCAGGTCGCAGCCCAGCGCCATCAGCGCGTCGCGACGGGCCGTGCTGCAGGTGGCTGCGACGGTGGCGCCGGCGGCCCTGGCCAGTTGCACGGCGAAGGTGCCGACCGCGCCCGCGCCGCCGTGCACCAGCACGGTCTGGCCCGCGCGCAGACCGCCGTCATCGAACAGTCCGGTCCAGGCTGCCAGCGCCGGCGTCGGCACCGCCGCGGCTTCGGCGAAGTCCAGGTGGTCGGGCATCGGCACCACGCAATCCTGGCCGACCGCAACGTATTCCGCGTACGCTCCCCACTGGCCGGCGCCGACCCCGGTTTGCGCGAACACGCGCTGTCCGCGCACGAAGCCCGTGATGCCGGCGCCGACCGCGGCCACCACGCCGCTGGCATCGAAGCCGAGCACGAAGGGAAAGCTGGCCTGCATGAAGGCGCTCAGATAACCCTCGCGGCATTTCCAGTCGGCGGGATTGACGCCGGCGCAGGCGACGCGGATCAGCACTTCGCCGGCGGCCGGCTCCGGCCTTGCGACCTCGCCCAGCCGGATCACCTCGGCTCCGCCGTGACGGTCGATCAGGACCGCGCGCATCTTCTGTTCCATGAGTCTTACCTCGCCGACGGTTCGGGCTGGCCCAGCGCCGGATGCGACCAGGCCGGGATCACGGGCGGCGGCAGCACGCCTTTGCCGTCGAGCGTGCGGACCTGCAGTCCGTGCGCAAGCGGGAAGTGCAGGCTATGCGCGATCTGGCCGGTGTGCCGTCGTGCCGGCACGCTGCATAGCGCCAGCGCGGTTTCCACCAGGTATTCCACGGGCTCGGTGGGATAGCCCTCCGGGATATAGCGCTCGCTGCCCGGCGTGAGGATCGCGGTGCTTGGCGCCACGGAGTTGACGGCGATACCGTCTGCCTCCAGTTCCGCGGCCAGGCCTTCGGTGAACCGGTTGATGGCCGCCTTGACGGCAGCGTAGGCGGTGACGCCGCCGGCGCGGTCAAAGTCCTGGTACGGACGCGCCGGCGACAGCGCCGTGACCGAGCCCAGGTTCAGGATCCAGCCCGCGCCGCGTGCGCGCAGCAGCGGGATCGCGGAGCGGCTCAGCACGAACGGGATGCGCAGGTAGTGGTCCACGGTCCGGTCGAAGGTGTCCAGCGGCATCGCGTCGATCGGGCTGTATTCGGCCAGGCCGGCATTGTTGACCAGGATATCCAGCCCGCCCGCGGCCTCGGCGGCCCGCGGCACAAGCCGGTCGCGCTGCGCGGCATCGTCGAGATCCGCCGCCAGCGCCATGGCGCGGCCGCCTTGCCGCCTGATCAGCGCCACGGTCTCGGCCAGCGTACCAGGATCTTCGCCGCAATCGCCGGCGCGCCGTGCGCTTGCCACCACCAGCGCGCCTTCCGCCGCGAAGCGCTGCGCGATGGCGCGCCCGATGCCGCGGCTGGCGCCGGTCACCAGTGCGATCTTTCCTGCCAGTTTTCCGTGTGCGGTCATGGTGTGGTTTCCTCCTTATGGTTGTGGCCGTCAATCAGGCTGGTCGCGAGCGGGCAGAAGGCATGGGAGATCGCCTCGACCGTCCATTCCGGAAACTCCGGGTCGAACCAGCGGTCGACCCGTCCCCAATGGAACGGGTGCATCAGGTATTCGCCCAGCAGGTCGTCCGCGCCGGCGAATTCCTGCTGCCAGACATGGGTCCATGGGCCCGGCGACAGCACGCGGGCCAGCCGCCAGTTGCGGATGCCGGGCATGTAAGCGGGCATCCGCAGCAGGTCCTGCTCCAGCGCGTGCATCTGCCAGGGCGGCGCTTCCGGGCGGACCCGGAACATCAGCGTGCGCCAGACGCCGTCATGCAGTTGGTCGGCACGCGTGCCGCCCGCGATCGCGCGATAGGCGACGTGATCGACCGTTGCGATGTCGTCCAGTGCCGCGGCCAGGCCGGAGGCATCGGCCGGCGCGCCCGGCGGGGCGGGCTTGAATTGCAGGTCGAGCGTGTAGTCGCCGGCGCCCCAGCTTCCCGGCAGGTTGCGGCCGAGCGCCACCCGGTGCAGGCCCGGCAACCTTTTGGCGCGGTCGAGCAGTACTGGCTCGAGGTCTGGCATCCCCTCGCAAATGCCGGTGTGCAAGCGCAGTTGCGCAGTCTCAAGGCGCATCGCAAGCCTCCTGCGGCTGCGGCAGCAGCCTTGTCGCTGCGGCCATCACATGGCGGCGGCGGGATTGGCACAGCGTACCCAGCGTCGACCAGAAGGCGAGGGCGGGACCGTCAATGCCGGCGCGCATGGCGTAATAGGCTGGCGCATCCGGCACTTGCCATAGCAGCCACAACGTATTGGGCGCATCTTGCAGCGCCACGGGTGGCGAAACCCAGCGCTGCAGCAGCGTCAGGCCCCTGGCGGCGCTGCCGGGCAGGTAGCGGGATTCCAGCAGGTCAAGCACCGCGGACAGGTGGCCGGGCGCGAGCACGATTTCATCGAGCACGTGGATCATGGCTGTGTGGCGTCACTCTCATGGGTTGTCCCGTATAGGCATGGCGCTGCGCGCATGGCAACCTCCATGGCCGCCGGGATGATTATGGAAGCCTGGCTGGCCACGCACCCCTACCCGGACGATCAATCACCGCTACCGAAGCAATCACCACCAGCGCCCATGAACGCCCACATCCCGGGGAGTCCCGTCCCTGTTCCGCACGGCATGGTGCAGTGCTTGCTGGACGAGCTGAAACGGCACGGCGTCGAGGTCCCGGCCGCCGGCGCCGAACCGCCGCGGCCGGCACAGTTCACCGCCCTCTATCGCGCCGCGATCGAGCGGCTCGAGGCGCTGGTCGCCAGGGGCGACGGCCATGCGCCCATGTGCAAGCAGGAAGTGGATTTGCTGTGCCGCTGCGTGCTGAGTTGCCAGACGCTGCGCGAAGCGATCCACTGCGCGGCCGATTTCTGCGCGATGCTATATCCGCGCGCCGGCGCGCTCGCCCTGGAGCAGCGTGCGGGCCAGGCGGTCTTTCAGATGGATTCGCTGCGGCGGGTGAAATCGTCGGCGGCCTGCCTGGTGGACCTGACGGGACTCTTCTTTTATCTGCTGCTGTTCGGCTGGCTGGTGGGCCAGCCGATACGCCCGACCCGTGTCAGCCTGGCGCATCCGCGGCGCGAGGACGCCTTGCCGTTCCTCGGCCTGTTCCATGCGCCGGTGACGTCCGGCAACCCGGCCTACGGCTTCGAGTTCGACCAGGCCTTGCTCGACCGGCCGGTGGTGCGGCAGGCTACGGAACTCGAGGCCTTCGTGAAGGACCTGCCTTACCGGCTGGTCGGCGCGCCGGTCGAGGTGGTGTCGCTGAGCCAGCAAGTGCGCGGCACGCTGCACGCGGCGCTGGTGCACGGCGCCCGCCTGCCGACGCTGGCCGAACTGGCGCTCCGCTTCGATGTCAGCGAACCGACGCTGCGCCGCCGGCTCGCCGCGGACGGCAGCAGCTACCGCCAATTGCGCGAGCACAGCCTGCAGGACTACGCCGAGCAATGCTTGCGGACCACGCGCTGGAGCATCGCCAGGCTCGCCGAGCAGCTCGGCTTTGCCAGCGAGGCGGCCTTCCGCCGCGCTTTCCAGCGCTGGACCGGGCATGCGCCGACGCGCTTCAGGCGCGCAAGCCAGGGTCATCCGGCCGCACTGCGGTAATTCATGCAAGGCGCCGGCGGCAATATGTGCAAAGCCGGCCGGCGCGGCGGCACGCGCCGCGCGCCGGCTGCCATGTGGTGAAGCCGGCGATGCCGATGGCATGACGCTTGCAGCCTCGGTTCCATTCCCCCAAGGAACATGAACCAGCGGAGGCGCCCATGGCACTGGAAGACCCGCTTGCGCCCCCGGCATCCCCGGCCGGCGCACTGCAACAGATCCCCACCACGCTGCACATCAACGGCATCACCCACGAGCTGCTGCTGGCCCCCTGGGTGATCCTGCTGGACCTGCTGCGCGAGCAACTGCAACTCACCGGCACCAAGAAGGGCTGCGACCACGGCCAATGCGGCGCCTGCACGGTGCTGGTCGGCGGCAGGCGCATCAAGTCCTGCCTGTGCCTGGCCGTGTCCTATGACGGCGCCGACATCACCACCGTGGAGGGGCTGGCCGACCGCGGCACGGGCGCACTGCATCCGTTGCAGCAGGCCTTTATCGACCACGACGCGTTCCAGTGCGGCTATTGCACGCCGGGCCAGCTGTGCTCCGCCGTGGGCCTGATGAACGAGCATCCGCCGGCGAGCCGGCAGGAGATCCGCGAGCGCATGAGCGGCAACCTGTGCCGCTGCGGCGCGTATGCGCAGATCGTCGAGGCGATTGCCGAAGTGGCCGGGCTCACGGAGCGTGACCAGGAGCCATCATGAACCCGTTCCGGTATGAGCGCGCGGCCACGGTGGAAGCGGCGCTGCAGTCGATCGCCGCGGCGCAGCGCGACGCCGGCGCGCAGAGCCTTGGCGACGACCACGCGCCGCACTTCCTGGCCTCCGGAACCAACCTGATCGACCTGGTGAAGGGCGGCATGATGCATCCGGCCGTGCTGGTCGATGTCAGGCAACTGCCGCTGCGGATGATCGAGGCCACCGCGGAAGGCGGGCTCAGGCTCGGTGCGCTGGCCAGCAACGCCGATACCGCGCAGCATCCGCTGGTGCGCGGGCAGTATCCGCTGCTGCGCGCGGCGATCCTGGCCGGAGCCTCGGCGCAGATCCGCAATATGGCGACCAACGGCGGCAACCTGCTGCAGCGCACGCGCTGCTATTACTTCTACGATCCGGGCGTGCCCTGCAACAAGCGCGAGCCCGGCAGCGGCTGCCCGGCGGCGACCGGGCTGGCGCGCCAGCATGCCATCCTGGGCGCGAGCGAGCATTGCGTCGCCACCCATCCATCCGACATGTGCGTGGCACTGGCGGCGCTGGGCGCGGTGGTGCACGTGGCATCGGCCAGCGGTCGCCGCGAGATTCCGTTTCATGAATTCCATCGACTGCCAGAGGACCGCCCGCACCTCGACACCACGCTGCGCCCGGATGAGCTGGTGACCCACATCGTGCTGCCGCCGGCCGCCGAGTTCGCGCGCCATGCCTGTTACCTGAAGCTGCGCGAGCGCGCGTCGTTTGCGTTCGCACTGGTGTCGGTGGCTGCCGCGCTGGATCTCGCCGACGATGGCACCGTGCGCGCCGCGCGGCTGGCGCTGGGCGGCGTCGCCCACAAGCCGTGGCGCGATCCCGAGGCCGAGGCGCAGCTGCGGGGCCGGCCCGCCAGCGCCGTGAACTTTGCCTCCGTGGCCCGCTTCCTGCTGCGCGATGCGCGCGCCTGGGGCGGGCCGGCAGTGCCCGAGAGCCTGCCCGGCAACAGCTTCAAGATCGGGCTGGCCGAGCGTGCGATCGTGCGCGCGCTGGAAATGGCCGTCGCCGGCGTGCTCAGCAATACCGGCGAAGACGCCTTCAGCGAAGAGGAGCTGCCATGAACGACCCGATTCCCCAATGCGCGCCGCGCGCACGGCCCGGCACGGGCCCGGTCGGCATCGGCACGCCGGTCCCGCGCCTCGACGGGGTGGCCAAGGTCACCGGCACGGCGCGCTATGCCGCCGAGCATCCGGCCTTCGACCTCGCGCACGGCGTGGTGGTGAACAGCACCATTGCGCGCGGACGCATCGTGTCGATCGATTGCAGCGCGGCGCTGGCGGTGCCGGGCGTGCTCGAGGTGCTGACCCATGAGCGCCGCCCGCGCGTGCGTTCGCTCGACCTGTTCTACAAGGACATGGTCGCGCCCGCGGGGTCGCCGTTCAAGCCGCTGCACGATGCGCGCATCTGGTATAGCGGCCAGCCGGTCGCGCTGGTGGTGGCCGAAACCTTCGAGGCCGCGCGCCATGCCGCCACGCTGGTGCGCGCGCGCTACGAGGCATGGCCGCACCAGACCAGCCTGCTCGACCACCTGGACCGTGCCGGCAAGCCGAAGCCCTTCAAGGTGGGCTATTCCGGTCCGCCCAGGGCGCGCGGCGACGCCGACGCCGCCTTCGCGCGCGCGCCCTGCCAGGTCGACGCCGAGTTCTACAGCGGCGTCGAGCACCACAACCCGATGGAGATGCACGCCACCACGGTGATCCGCGGCGGCGACGGCCACCTCACCATCTACGACAAGACCCAGGGCTCGCAGAACTCGCGCTGGATGGTGTCGCGGGTGTTCGGGCTGCCCAGGCGCAAGGTCACGGTGCGCAACCAATACGTGGGCGGCGCGTTCGGCTCGGGGCTGCGGCCGCAGTACCAGCTGATCCTGGCGGTGATGGCCGCGCTGGCGCTGGAGCGCTCGGTGCGGGTGGTGCTGACGCGGCCGCAGATGTTCACGTTCTGCCACCGGCCCGAAACCTGGCAACGCGTGCGGCTGGGTGCCGACGCCGATGGCAGGCTGGTGAGCCTGATCCATGAAGCCGTGGCCGAGACCTCGCGCATGGAACACTACGTCGAAGTGGTGGTCAACTGGTCGACGCAGCTCTATGCGTCCGAGACCAGCCGGCAGGACTACCAGCTGGTCGACCTCGACCAGCCCACTCCGGCCGACATGCGCGCGCCGGGCGCCGCGCACGGCGTGCATGCGATCGAGGTGGCGATGGATGAATTGTCCTATGCGGTGGGGATGGACCCGCTCGCGCTGCGGCTCAAGAACTACGCCGAGCGCGACGGCGCCAGCGGCCTGCCGTTCTCGAGCAAGGCGCTGCGGCAATGCTACGCGCAGGGCGCGCAACGGTTCGGCTGGACCGGGCGGCCGCCGCAGCCGCGTTCGATGCGCGATGGCCACGAGCTGGTCGGCTGGGGCATGGCCAGCGGCACCTGGGATGCGCTGCAGATGTTCAGCCGCGCCCGCGCGGTGTTCCGCGCCGACGGCCGGCTCGAGGTAGCCAGCGCTGCCAGCGATATCGGCACCGGCACGCTGACGGTGATGAGCCAGATCGCCGCCGCGGCGCTGGGGCTGCCGCTGGAGCAGGTGACGTTCGTGCTGGGCGATTCGGAGCTGCCGGTGGCGCCCGTCGAAGGCGGCTCGGCGCACGTGGCCACGGTCGGCAGCGCGGTCGACGGCGTGTGCGACAAGCTGCGCCGGATGCTGTGGCACATGGCGCGGCGCATGCAGGGTTCCGGCTTCGAGCGCGCCCGCTACGAGGACCTGGTGTTCGGGCACGGCCAGGTCAGCCTGCGCGCCAGCCCCGGTGTGTCGTTGCCGCTGGCCGGCATCCTGGCAGCGGCCCGGCGCGAGCAGATCGAGGCATCGTTACTGCAATTGCCCAACCTGTTCAGGCAGAAGCAATACACGCGCGCCGCGCACTCCGCCGTGTTCTGCGAGGTGCGCGTCGACGAGGCACTGGGCACCGTGCGCGTGACGCGCGTGGTCAGCGCGGTGGCGGCGGGCCGCATCATCAACCCCAGGACCGCGCGCAGCCAGATCCTTGGCGGCATGGTGTGGGGCATCGGCCAGGCGCTGCACGAGGAAACGCACAGCGACCATGCGCTCGGCCGCTTCATGAACCGCAATCTTGCCGAGTACCACATCGCCTCGCATGCCGATATCCAGGACCTGGACGTGATCTTCGTCGACGAGGATGACCGCGTGGTCAGCAGCCTGGGCGCCAAGGGCGTGGGCGAGATCGGGCTGGTGGGCGTTGCCGCCGCGATCGGCAATGCGATCTATCACGCCACCGGCAGGCGGCTGCGCAGCACGCCGATGACGCCGGACAAGGTCATGGCCCGCTAAGGGGGCGGCCGGCGTCAGCGCCGCTGCGCCAGCCAGATCCCGGCCGCGATCGCGGCCAGCCCGACGCCGTGGTACCAGCGCGGCCAGTCGCCCAGCAGCACCGTCGACAGCAGCGCGGCAAACACCGGCGTCAGCGTGATGAAGAACACCGGCAGCTGCGCGCCCGCGCGCGCGATGGCGCGGTCCCAGGCAAAGTAGGCCAGCAGCGACGGGATGGTCGCGACATAGAGCAGGATGCCCGCGACCTTGCCGCTCCATTGCAGCGGTTGCGCCAGCGTCAATAGTTCCCACGCCGTCACCGGCGCGCTGGCCAGCACGCCGGTGACGATCTGCGCGAACAGCAGCACGTGCAGGGGCAGCGCGGGACGCTGCTTGCGCAGCAGCCAGGTGTAGGCGCTCCAGGCGATGGTGGCCGCCAGCATGAAAAGGTCGCCGGGAACCAGGTCCAGCTGCGCCAGCCGCGCCAGTTCGCCGCGCACCAGCACGAAGGTCACGCCGACCATGCACAGCAGCGCGCCGGCGACATGCCAGGGCCGCACCCGTTCGCCGAAGCACAGCGCGCCGATCACGATCAGAAACAGCGGCGTGGACGCGCCGATCAGCGTCA
Organism: Cupriavidus taiwanensis; assembly: GCF_900250115.1. Classification (NCBI taxonomy): domain Bacteria; kingdom Pseudomonadati; phylum Pseudomonadota; class Betaproteobacteria; order Burkholderiales; family Burkholderiaceae; genus Cupriavidus; species Cupriavidus taiwanensis. The sequence goes on from NZ_LT984804.1 coordinate 1,080,129, forward strand.
CGTTGATCGGCGTCGAGCTGGTCAGCGCCAGGTACTGCAGCGCGTTATAGCTGGCGATCGACAGGATGCCCATGGCGGTGATCACGCCCGCGTGCCGGCGCAGCAGCGCGCGATGCTCGATCACGCCGCGCCAGGCAAACGGTGCCAGCAGCATGCCGGCCAGCACCCAGCGCACCCAGTTGAGCGTGACCGGCGGCACCGTGCCGGCGGCAAGCCGCCCCACGATGGCGTTGCCGGCCCAGCTCAGCGGGGGGAAGGTCAGCAGGAACAGGGTGGTCCAGTCGGGGCGTCGGATGCTGGGGCTGCTGGCGGACATGGCGCGAGGTCGATGGGTGGAAGGCGCATTATCCGCGATGGCGATGGCGGTGGCTTCGGCGCCGCTCTGGCGCTGGCACTCACCGGCCCGGGCGCCCGGCTCGCGCCAGCGGCAGCGTCGCAAGGCGCCCGCTGACGACCTCGCGGATCGCAGGCGCTGCGTCGAGCTCGTCCAGCAGCCGCGGCCAGCGCGCATGCGCCAGCGCCACCGCTTCCTTGACCGCGGCGGTGGCGATGCGGCGCGGCACGCCGGCTTTCTCGGCGATGGCCTCGTACGTGAGCAGGGTTTCCTCGCGCTGCAGCCGGTCGATGGCGACGTTCTGGCCGTACGTGGCAAAGCCGGGCAGCGCGGCCACGCAGACGATGTCGTACGCCGGCGACAGCACCGGCAGCACGCCGTTGGGGTAGATCACCGAAAAGTTCTTCAGGTGCGCGTCGCTGTTGCCGATCAGCGTATTGACCGCCTGGCGCAGGAAGAACTGCCGCACATGCTCGACCCCGCTCGGGCTCAGGCGGTACAGCGTGGCAACCAGCTGCACGTAGCCGTCGATGCTGGCGTACTTCCTGGCCGGCATCCGGCCCAGCATCTGGCAGCCGTCCTCGGCATGCACGCGCCCGGCCGGGGTGCGGTCGAAACGGTCGACCGCAAGGTAGTGCAGGTGCTCGCCCAGGGCCTCGGCCAGCCCTTCGACGGCGATGGTCGATACCGGCAGCACCCGCGTGGGCGCGACATGCACGCCGGCGGCGGCCGCCAGCTGCATCGAGACCGATTCGTTGAACACCTGCGCGTCGTCGTTCCTGGCCGGCAGCTTGGCGATGATGTCCGACAGCTTGCCGTGGCCGGGCAAGGTGTAGCGCTTGCCGTCCTGCACCGTCGACAGCGCCAGCTTGTTCTGCACGCCGGACACCGACGCGGCCCCTTGCGTGGCGCCCTCGACCACGGCGATCTCGAGATTGTCGGCGCCGCCGGTCACGCCATAGGCGCGCGCGTAGGCGGGCAGGGCGCCGATGTCGGCCGGCCGCACCACCACCGCTCCCGGCAGGTCATTGCCGGCCGAGGCCAGGATGCCGAAGTCGTCCTTGTCTTCCGGGTGGCTGCGCGTGGCCTCCAGGCGCTTGCGCAGTTCGCCTTCGGGCAGCAGCCCGGCAAAGTAGGGCGGCAGTTCATGGCCGGTGCTGTAGACCGCAGGATGGAAAGGGTTGTCCAGCACTTCGGCGGTGGCCCGGCGGCCGGCTTCGGTGGGCACGGTGATCGACAGGCTCAGCGTAGGGCGGTCGGTGTCGCCGCGGAATTCGTCGGCGGGCACGAAGCGGACATTGCCGCCGGCCTCGCACAGGTAGCCGCACAGCCGGTCATAGAGCCGGACCTCCAGGAAACGAGGGTGCAGGGCGTAGTTCATTCCTGGCCCAGGAAGATATCGAGTGCGGCGCGGGCGCTGCGGTCGGGACCGCTGCCCTTGCCTTCCAGCACCTGGCGGACTTCGGCAAGCCGCTCGTTGGGTACCAGGACCCACTGCGCGTCCAGCGCGGCTGCCAGCGCTTCCAGGGTGGAAGCGCGGCTGTCCTTCTTGCCGAGCAGGATGGCCGACAGGTTTTGCGCCGCCATGCCGAGGATCCGGCCGAGGTCGCCGAGGCTCTTGCCGCGCGCCTCGCGCAATTCGCGGCATTGGGAGATTAATGACATAGAATTAATTTTCTGAAAAATTCATTCTATAGAATGATACGTGCTTTGGCCGGGTTCATTGCTCTCATGCAATAGAAGCTTTTACCTGAGAAAATCATTCTATGGAATGATAGTCCATGGTAACTCCCGTGGACAAGGTGCGAGTGCGCCGGCGCGTCATCGAGACACCTGCGCCGTGGCTCTGCAGTCACCCCCTGCCGTTAGCACTTGCCTTGTCATCGATACTGTATAAATATACAGTTATCGTAAATATCCTAAATCCTCGCCGTTATCGCGAGCGACGCCAACCTCACATGACTGCGCCATTGCACGCAGCCCCGCCAAGGGCGGCGGAGGGTCTGCTTTCCCCTGCGCCGGCGGTACCCGAGCCTGCCTGGCCTGCCGCGGCCGAGCGCCAGCAGGCGCTGTCGGCGCTCGAGCAGCGTTATCCCGGGCTATGGCGGGCCGGCCAGCTGGGCCGCGCCGGCGGGGCCGCAGTGTGCCCCACCGGGTATGACGCGCTGTCGGCGGAACTGCCCGGCGGCGGCTGGCCGGCCGGCGGCCTGACCGAACTGCTGACCACGCAGGGCGGCGCGGGGGAAATGCGCCTGCTGCTGCCGGCCCTGCGCACGCTGGCCGGGGCGGGGCGGCGCATCGCGCTGGTGGCGCCGCCTTACCTGCCCAATGCGATGGGGCTGGCCGCGGCCGGGCTGCCGGCGCGGCAGTGCTACTGGGTGCGTGCTCCCGCCGAAGCGGCCCGGGCCGCGCAGCAGGCCGACATGCTGTGGGCGGCCGAACAGGTGCTGCGCAGCCAGGCCTTTGGCGGCGTGCTGGTGTGGCTGCCCGCGGCGCGTCCCGAGGCGCTGCGGCGGCTGCAGGTGCTGGCGCAGGCCGGCGACGCGGTGGCCTGGGCGCTGCGCCCGGCCGCGGCGCTGCGCGAGTCGTCGCCCGCGGTGCTGCGGCTGCTGCTGGCGCCGCTGCCCGGCAACATGCTGTCGATCACCTTCCACAAGCGCCGCGGGCCGGTGCGGGACACGCCGCTGCTGCTGCGCCTGGACGGCATGGCGGCGGCCACGCGCGCGGCCGCCTGGCCCGAACCGCTGGCCCAGCCTTCTCAGCTTTCTTCCGATGCCGTACTGGATCGCGGTGCACCTGCCGCGCCTGCCCCTGGACGCCCTGCAGCCCAACTGGCCTGAGCTGGCGCCCGCCGCAAGCTTGTCCACCGCCACCCTGCACCATGCGCTGCCGGTGGCGGTGATGGCGCGCGAGCAGGTGGTGCTGGCCAACGGCCCGGCGATGCAGCTGGGCGTGCGCTATGGCATGCGCCGCGGCGGCGTGCAGGCGCTGTCGGCGGATATCGTGCAACTGGAGCGCGACCCGGCGGCGGAAGCTGCGCTGATGGAGGCCGTGGCCCTGGCCCTGCTGCATTTCACGCCGGCCGTGACCGTCGACGAGGAACCGGAGTCGGCCACCGTGATGCTGGATGTCACCGCCAGCCTGCGCCTGTTTGGCGGCCACCGCGCGCTGTGCCGCGCGGTGCGTGCCTGCGTGCGCCAGCTGGGCACCATTGCCCAGGTGGGTTGCGGGCCTACCGCGCATGGCGCCGCATGGCTGGCGCGCCAGCCGCTGCGGCGCACGCGGCGCGGCGTGGGGCGGCCCGGCCGCCGCGCGGTTGGCATGGCGCGCCTGCACCGGCTGCTGGACCGCCTGCCGGTGGAGGCGCTGCACACGCTGGCCGATCCGGCCTGGCTGGACGGCATCGGCTGCCGCACGCTGGGCGAGGTGCGGCGCCTGCCGCGCGCGGGCCTGACGCGCCGGCTGGGCCCGGCGCTGCTGGCGCGGCTGGACCAGGCCTATGGCGAGGCGCCGGCGCGCTTTGTCTGGTTTGTGGCGCCGCCCGCGTTTGCGCAGCGCATGGACCTGCCGGGCCGGATCGAATCCGCCGAAGCCGTGCTGGCCGGCGCGCAGCGGCTGCTGCTGGCGCTGGCGGGCTGGCTGGCGGTGCAGCAGGCCGGCGTGACGCGCTGCGTGCTGGTGCTGGAGCATGAGCGCTACCGGCGCGGCGCGGCGACCGACGGCACGCCGGTGCCACTGGGCCTGGCCCAGCCCAGCCGCGATCCCGCGCACCTGTCGCGGCTGCTGCGCGAAAAACTCGACCAGCTCAGCTTCCATGCCCCGGTGACCGGCCTGGCGCTGCGGGTCGAGGCCATGGCCGCATGCGTGCCGCACAGCGAGGCGCTGTTCCCCGAGCCCGGCGGCACGCCGGAAGACCTGGGCCGCCTGCTCGACACGCTGATGGCGCGGCTGGGCCGCGACAACGTGCTGCAGCCGCGGCCGCTGGCCGACCACCGGCCCGAGCGCGCCAACCGCTGGGGCCCGGTCGACGAGCCCGGCGGCAAGCCCGCCAGCCTGCCGCAGCCGCCGCCCGAGCGCCCGCTGTGGCTGCTGCCGCAACCGCTGCCGCTGCCGGTGCAGCGCCACCGGCCCTGCCACGGCGGCCCGCTGGCGCTGCTGAGCCGGCCCGAGCGCATCGAGGCCGGCTGGTGGGACGGGGCGCTGGCCACGCGCGACTACTTTATCGCCGAGCGCGCCGACGGCCTGCGCTGCTGGATCTTCCGCGAGCGTCCGGGCCATGCCGCGCCGGACGAGGGCGGGGAGTACCGCTGGTTCCTGCATGGGTTGTTCGCATGAGCGCGCCGCCTTCGTTGCCACCCTCGCTGCCTTCGTCCTTGCCGGGTTTGCTGCCGGCGCTGCCGGATTACGTGGAGCTGCACTGCATCTCCAACTTCACCTTCCTGAGCGGCGCCTCGCACCCCGGCGAGCTGATCGAGCGCGCCTTCGGCCTGGGCTACAGCGGGCTGGCGCTGACCGATGAATGCTCGGTGGCCGGCACCGCGCGCGCGCACGATGCCATCGAGACCCTGCGCAAGCGCCTGCACGACGCGGTGGCGCGCAGCGCGGCACGGGGCGCTGAGGGCGTCGATGATGGTGTCGATGACGGCGTCGATGAACCGCTGCTCGACGACGGCGATGCCTTCGGCAGCGGCGATGACGATCCCGGCTTCCACTCCAGCCGCCACCAGCGCCTGCAGGCGCTGGCGCGCGCCGCCGACGCGTTCTCGCTGCTGATCGGCAGCCGCTTCAGCCTGACCGGCGCCGATGGCGCGGAGCAGGCGCCGCTGCGGCTGGTGCTGATCGCGCAGCACCGCGAGGGCTTCGGCAACCTGAGCGAGCTGATCACGCTGGGGCGCCGGCGCGCGCAGAAGGGCAGCTACCGGCTGCACCCCGAAGACCTCGCCGCGCCCGCCGGCGACACCGCCCACCTGCGCGGCATGCCCGGCTGCGTGGCACTGCTGCTGCCCGACTATTGCGCCGAGCCGGAACGGCTGCTGGAGCAGGCCGAGTGGTGCCGCGCGGTGTTCGGCGAACGTGCCTGGATCGCGCTGGAACAGCTGCAGGGCCATGCCGATGCCTTGCACCGCGCGCGCCTGGAAGCGGTCTCGGCCCGGACCGGCGTGCCGCTGGCCGCGGCCGGCGCGGTCACCATGCACGTGCGCTCGCGCAAGCCGCTGTCCGACGTGCTGACCGCGATCCGGCTGGGCCAGCCGCTGGCCGAATGCGGCATGGCGCTGGCGCCCAACGCCGAGCAGCACCTGCGCATGCGCCAGGTGCTGTCGCGCCTGTATCCGCGCGAGGCGCTGGCGCAGACGCTGAAGATTGCCGGGAGCTGCGATTTCTCGCTGGGCACGCTGCGCTACGAGTATCCCGAGGAACTGGTGCCGCCCGGCGAGACCCCGATCTCCTACCTGCGCAAGGAGGTGGAGCGAGGCAAGCGCGAGCGCTTTCCCAACGGCCTCCGGCCGGAGTGGGAAGCGCAGCTGAAAGAAGAGCTGGAACTGATCGAGGAAAAGCACTACGAGCCGTTCTTCCTCACGGTGCACGACATCGTGCGCTTTGCGCGCTCGCGCGGCATCCTGTGCCAGGGGCGCGGCTCGGCCGCCAATTCGCTGGTGTGCTTCTGCCTGTATGTGACCGAGGTCAGCCCCGAGCAGGCCAACCTGCTGTTCGGCCGCTTCCTGTCGCGCGAGCGCGACGAGCCGCCCGATATCGACGTGGATTTCGAGCACCAGCGGCGCGAAGAGGTGATCCAGTACATCTACGACAAATACGGCCGCCATCGCGCCGCGCTGGCGGCGTCGCTGATCACCTACCGTTCGCGCAGCGCCCTGCGCGACGTGGGGCGCGCGCTGGGTATCGACGCCAGCGTGGTCGAGCAGGTGGTCAAGGGCCAGGCATGGTGGGACGGTGGCCCGGGCTTTGTCGACAAGATCGCCCGCTACGGGCTCGATCCCGAGTCCCCGGCGGTGCAGCAGTGGGCCAGCCTGACCGCGCAGCTGCGCGGCTTTCCGCGCCACCTGTCGCAGCACGTGGGCGGCTTCGTGATCGCGCGGCACAAGCTGTCGCGGCTGGTGCCGATCGAGAACGCGGCCATGGCCGACCGCAGCGTGATCCAGTGGGACAAGGACGACCTGGAGTCGCTGGGCCTGCTCAAGGTCGACGTGCTGGCGCTGGGCATGCTGTCGGCGATCCGGCGCGCGCTGGAGATGATTCCCAACCCCAGCCCCGATCCGGCGCGCGCGGGACTGCCGGCGCGCATGGAAGACATCCCGAAGGAAGACAAGCCGACCTACGACATGATCTGCAAGGCCGACACCATCGGCGTGTTCCAGATCGAGTCGCGCGCGCAGCAATCGATGCTGCCGCGGCTGCAGCCGCGCGCGTACTACGACCTGGTGGTGGAAGTGGCGATCGTGCGGCCCGGCCCGATCCAGGGCGGCATGGTCCATCCGTACCTGAAGCGGCGCGAGGCCTTCCGCCGCACGGGCAAGCCGCCGGTCTACTTCAACCCGGTGATCGAGAAAGTGCTGGGCCGCACGCTGGGCGTGCCGATCTTCCAGGAGCAGGTGATGCAGCTGGCCATCGACGCGGCGGGTTTCTCGCCGGGGCAGGCGGACCAGCTGCGCCGCTCGATGGCGGCATGGCGGCGGCGCGGCGACCTGCGCAAGCACCAGGAGGCGCTGGTGCGCGCGCTGACCGGCAAGGGCTACCCGGAATCCTTCGCGCTGGCGATCTGCAAGCAGATCGAGGGATTTGGCGAGTACGGCTTCCCCGAAAGCCATGCGGCCAGCTTCGCCAAGCTGGTGTACGTGAGTTCGTGGCTCAAGTGCCATCATCCGGCGGCCTTCCTGTGCGCGCTGCTGAACAGCCAGCCGATGGGCTTCTATTCGCCCTCGCAGCTGGTCCAGGATGCGCGCCGGCATGATGTGGAGGTGCTGCCGGTGGATGTCACCATCAGCCGCTGGGACAGCACGCTGGAGCCGGCGCCGCTGTCCGAAGTCGCCAACGCGGCCGGTACCCGCCAGGATCGGCCGCCGCATCCGCGCGTGCGCCTGGGGCTGGGCCGGGTCAAGGGCATGCGCGAGGCCGCGGCGCTGCGCATCGAGGACGCGCGCGCGCAGCGTGCCTTCGACAGCGTCGAGGACCTGGCCCTGCGCGCCGGCCTGGACCGCCACGACATCGACGTGCTGGCCGCCGCCGACGCGCTGGCGCCGCTCGCCGGCAACCGCCGCCAGGCCCGCTGGCAGGCCCGCGCCGCGGCCGCGCATGCCGCGCACCGTGACCTGCTGTATGAAGCGCCGCCAGCCGAAGCCGCGCTGGCACTGCCCGCCCCGCGCCTGGGCGAAGACGTCAGCGCGGACTATGCCAGCCTGGGTTTGTCGCTCAAGTCGCACCCGCTGGCGCTGCTGCGGCACAGGCTGGCGGCGATGCGCTTTGTCACCGCCAGCCAGCTCGAACGCTGCGCCAACGGCCGCCGCGTGCGCGCCTGCGGCATCGTCACCGTGCGCCAGCGCCCGTCCACCGCCAGCGGCACCATCTTCGCCACCATCGAGGACGAGACCGGCAGCATCAACCTGATCCTGTGGCCCGACCTGGTCGAGCGCCAGCGCAAGGAGGTGCTGGGGGCCATGCTGCTGGGCGTGGTCGGCACCTGGCAACGCCAGGGCGACGTGCGCCACCTGGTGGCCAAGGAACTGGTGGACCTGAGCCCGATGCTGGGACGGTTGATGGTGGGAAGCCGGGATTTTCATTGAGGCGCCGCCCCGCGGGCTTTGTCCACGCGGAACCGCTGCCCTTGTTGTTCACGCAACTGTCATGCAGCGCGGGTAAGGTAGCGTCCATCCACCACCGGATACACAGGGCGCTGCGCCCGGTCCGCGCTGCCTACACCGGCGCCGCGGCCGCGTGCGCCCGCCAGCCTCACCGGGCTGCCCGAAGTTACTTCCCTGCCGGGCGGGGCAAGCCGGTCCCGCATTCCTGAACCACCTCGATACACCACCGACATGAAATCCCGCCTGATCGCCGCGGCCTTGCTGGCCGCCACGGCGAGTCCTGCCTTCGCCCTGAACATCCTGCTGACCAACGACGACGGCCTCACCAGCAACCTGAAGGCGCTGTACGACGCGCTCAAGGGCGCCGGCCACAACGTCATCGTCAGCGTACCCTGCACCGGCCAGAGCGGCCGCGGCGCCGGCATCGTGATGTACAGCACCACGGTCATCGTGCCGGACAACGACAAGACCCAGGTCGAGGCCGAAGGCGGTTGCCACAACGGCGCGGCCAGGACCGGCGAGCCGGCGGTCGGGCCCTTCACCAGGGCGGGCTACACCAATGGCGACTACCACTACGCCCACGGCACGCCGGTGATGGCGACCATGTACGGCCTGGACGTGCTGGCGCCGGCACGCTGGGGCAAGGCCCCCGACCTGGTGCTGTCCGGTCCCAACGAAGGCCAGAACGTCGGCCGCATCGTCAACAGTTCGGGCACCGTCAGCAATGCGCAGTTCGGCGCCTCGCGCGGCATTCCGTCGATCGCGCTGAGCGCGGGCACGGACTCGGTCGACAATGCCGGCCTGGCGAACCCGGTGTCCGGCGTGGTGGCGCAGCTGACCATCAAGCTGCTCGGCACGCTGCAGGCCAAGGCCAACGGCGGCCCGCTGCTGCCGGCGGGGCTGGCGCTGAACGTCAACTTCCCGAACGCGCCGACGGCGGCCACGCCGTTCGCATTCTCGCGGCACGGCAGCTTCGACGCCTATGCGCTGAAGTTCAGCGGCACCGCGCCGTACGGGCTCGGCATTGGCGCCGGCAGCGGCACGCCGACCGCCGCGCAGGCCGAGGACGAGTCTGTCGTGTACAAGACCAGGACCGCCGTGACTGCCATGCAGATCGGCTTCGACCAGCGTCCCGCCGGCCAGCAATGGCTGCGCCTGCGCCTGGGTGAACTGTTCGGCCAGTGAGGCAGGTCCCGATGAAACGCCTGATTTCCCTGTTTCCCCTGGCAGCCGTGCTGGGGCTGGCCGCCTGCGGCGGCAACGACGCGCCCGACAACGGCGCAGCGCCCGCCAGCGCGACCTTGTCGGTCACCGACCTGGAGCCCGGCGCCTACGTCGTCAGCGTGGGCGATGCCGACAACCCGACCGTCGGCAAGTACTACGCCGGCACCGACGGCAGCCGCTACCTGGCTCTGGCCGATGCCGAAGACAAGGCCACCAACATCTACCGCCGCGCCCAGGGCGGCAGCTGGGTCGCCGCACCGGGCGCGGACGCGTCCGCCAGCGTCAAGCTGCTGAGCCAGGCCGCGCTGCCCGTCGCGAGCATCGATCCCGCCAGCGTGGCCGGCACTTACACCACGGTGCTGCCCGCCGGCGCCAGCGCCAGCTTCACCATCACGGCAGAGGGCAAGATCGCGCCCGGCGCTTCGGCATGCCAGTTGTCCGGAACGCTGGCCGCGCAGGCCATGCCGAATACGCTCGGCCTGAAGCTGTCCACGTCGGCCTGCGGCACGCTGCCCGCCAGCGCCACCGGGGTGCTCGCCATCGATGCCGACTACCAGCCGGCCGCATTCCGCCTGATCGCGGACGACGGTGGCCGCGTGGTGGACCTGTGGGCGTATCGCGACTGAACTGCCGCGACTGGTGTTGCGCTGGCGTCTTTGCCATCGGCGCCGGGGTTGAGCCTGCCAGGCAGGCATGTCACGATACGCCGATGCCCGCCGCGACCCCCGACACCGTACTGCGTGACCTGGCCCGCCTGCGCCGGGTCCGTGACCGCATTGACCGCGACTACGCCCAACCCCTGGACGTCGAGGCGCTCGCACGCGGCGTCCATATGTCGGCGGGTCATCTCAGCCGGCAGTTCCGGCTGGCCTATGGCGAGTCGGTCTATGCCTACCTGATGACCCGGCGCATCGAGCGCGCGATGGCGCTGCTGCGCCGGGGCGACCTGAGTGTGACCGAGGTCTGCTTCGAGGTCGGGTGCGCGTCGCTGGGTTCATTCAGTTCCCGCTTCACCGAGCTGGTGGGCGTCTCGCCCAGCAGCTACCGGCGCGATTGCGCGCGCCAGGCCGAGGGTATCCCGTCCTGCATCGCCCGGCAGGTAACGCGACCGATCAGGAATCGAGAAGCGCCGGAGCGGTTGCCTGACTAGACTGCCTGCCGTGGCTGCCGCATCCGCGCCGCGGCGGCCGCGGCCACCGCTTCCTCACCCTCACGGAGACAGATCATGGACCTCACCATTCACTCGACCTTCCTGCCTCATTCCGATCCGGAGGCCTCGCTGGCGTTCTACCGGGACGCCCTGGACTTCGGCATCCGCAAGGACGTCGCCTTCGGCGGCCACCGCTGGATCACCGTTGGCCCGAAGGACAAGCCCGACACTTCCATCGTCCTGTACCCGCCGGACGCGACCCCGGGCGTCACCGACGAGGAGAAGCGCACCATCGCCGAGATGATGGCCAAGGGGACCTTCGCCATGCTGCTGCTCGGCGCCAAAGACCTGGACACCGTCTTCCAGCGCCTGCAGGACCGCGACGCCGAGATCGTCCAGGAGCCGACCGACCAGCCGTACGGCGTGCGCGACTTCGCGGTGCGCGATCCGGCCGGCAACATGATACGGATCCAGCAGCTCGGATAAGCCGGGGCGCCGGCCGTACGCCGGCGCCCGGGCTTGTGCCGCAGGCCATTGGCCGCGATCGGGCTATTCGATGGTGACCTTGCCCTCCCTGACCAGGACGGCGAACCTGGTGGTCTCGTCATGGATGCGCCGGGCAAACGCTTCGGGCGTGCTCGACATGGGTTCCGCACCCGCCGCCAGCATGCGCTGCCGGAAATCGGGTGAATTCACGATCCTGACGATCTCGGCATTCAGCCTCGTGACCACCGGCCTTGGCGTAGCGGCGGGGCGAGCACACCGAACCACGTGCCGATATCGAAGCCCTTGAGTCCGGACTCCTCCATCGTCGGTACCTCGGGCAACGCGGTGGAGCGTTTCGCCGTGGTCACCGCCAGCGCCTTGAGCTTGCCGCCCTTGATGTGAGGCAGCACCGTGGTCAGTGTGTCGAAGGACATCGATACCTGGCCCCCAAGCAGGTCGGTGGTCAGGGGACCGCTGCCCTTGTACGGAACATGGAGCAATGTCACCCCGGCGCTCGCCTGGAACTGGGTGCCGATCAGGTGTTGGGCGGTGCCGTTGCCGTTCGAGCCGTACGACAGTTCCGGTGAAGCCTTCTTGGCCAGCGCGACCAGTTCCGCCACGTTCTGCGCCGGCGTCCTGGCACTGTTGACGACCAGCACATTGGGCACCATCGCCAGCGTGGAGACCGGCGCAAGGTCTTTCTGGAAACTGTAGGGCAGCTTCTTGTAGACAGAGGTGGCGATGGTATGGTGTACCGCGCCGATCAGCAGCGTATAGCCATCGGGCCTGGCCTTCGCGACGTAATCGGCGCCGACGGTGGCGCCTGCGCCGGGCCGGTTCTCGACAATGACCGGCTGGCCCAGCGCCCTGGACAACTGGTCGCCGAGCGCACGCGCCAGGATGTCGGTGGTGCCGCCAGACGGGAACGGCACTACCAGGCTGATAGGTTTGGCCGGCCAGTCCTGTGCCATCGCGGCGGCAGCGCCGCCAAGGCAGATGGCGAAGATCGAGAGGCCGCAGAGGCGGCGGATCGTCCGGGTGGTGAAAGTGGGCATGGGGGTCTCCTGTGGTTGTCGTGGCGGTCATGCGTGAGGGTGCGTGATGCCGGGAATCGGCACCGCATGGCGCTCGCGCGCCACGCGCAGGGCGGAATAGCCCGCGCTGGTGCCGGCCACCGTGCCCGGGCACCTTCAGCAGTCCCGCCACGTGGCGCGCAGGTGCGGCAGGGAAGGCAGGGAGAAAGCCCGCCGGGCGGGCGCCTCAGGCGGCCTTGGACTGGCTGCTGGCCGCAAGCAAGTCGCAGACGGCCCTGGTCACGTCGACCGTCCCGGCCTTGCCGCCCAGGTCGCCGGTATGTAGCGCCGGATTGGCGGTCACGGCTTCGATTGCCGCCATCACGCGTTGCGCGGCCGCGTGCTCGCCCAGGTGTTCGAGCAGCATGACCACCGACCAGAACGTGCCGACGGGGTTGGCCAGGCCCTTGCCCATGATGTCGAAGGCGGAGCCGTGGATCGGCTCGAACATCGACGGATAGCGGCGCTCCGGGTCGATGTTGCCGGTGGGTGCAATGCCGAGGCTGCCGGCCAGCGCGGCGGCCAGATCGCTCAGGATGTCGGCGTGCAGGTTGGTGGCGACGATGGTGTCGAGCGTGGCGGGGCGGTTCACCATGCGCGCGGTGGCCGCATCGACGAGTTCCTTGTCCCAGGTGACATCGGGAAAGTCCCTTGCCACCTGCACCGCGACTTCATCCCACATGACCATGGCATGGCGCTGCGCGTTGGACTTGGTGATCACCGTCAGCAGCTTGCGCGGACGCGACTGGGCCAGCCTGAAGGCGAAGCGCAGGATGCGCTCCACGCCGACCCGCGTCATCATCGAGACATCGGTGGCGGCCTCGATCGGATGGCCCTGGTGCACGCGGCCGCCGACGCCGGAGTATTCGCCTTCCGAGTTCTCCCGCACGATCACCCAGTTCAGGTCTTCCGGCGCGCAGCGCTTGAGCGGGCCATCGATGCCGGGCAGGATGCGGGTCGGGCGCACGTTGGCGTACTGGTCGAAGCCCTGGCAGATCTTCAGGCGCAGGCCCCAGAGCGTGATGTGGTCGGGGATCCGGTTGTCGCCGGCGGAGCCGAACAGGATGGCGTCCTTGTCACGCAGCGCATCGAGACCGTCCGCCGGCATCATCACGCCATGCTGGCGGTAGTAGTCGCCGCCCCAGTCGAAGTTTTCGAACTCGAAGCGAAAGCCGGCGCCATGGGCGGCCAGCGCTTCCATCACCTCGCGGCCGGCGGGTACCACTTCCTTGCCAATGCCATCACCGGGAATGGTTGCAATCCTGTACGTCTTCATCGTTCGTCTCCTCTCGGGTCTGGAAATTCCGTTGGGTGCGCGGCATCGCTGCCGAGCGCGTTGGACGGATTCTGGTGGGTGGACGAGGTGTTGGATCGGGGCTAAAGTTAAACCATTCTTAACTTTTGGTTGAAGGTGAGCCATGGCGGCCAATAGTGCGATCCAGCCCGCCGAGCTGGGCTTCTTCGCCGCGCTGGCCGCGGCCGGCAGCCTGAGCGCCGCGGCACGCGACCTCGGCATCACCACGGCGGCGGTCAGCAAGCGGCTTGGCCAGATGGAGGCGCGCATCGGCATGCCGCTGGTGATCCGCACCACGCGGCGCATGAGCCTGACCCCGGAGGGCGAGGTCTTGCTCGAGCATGCGCGTCGCATCCTCGGCGAACTGGACGATCTGGAGCAATTGCTGACCAGCGCCAGGGGCAGGCCCAGCGGCCTGCTTCGCGTCAATGCCACGCTGGGTTTCGGGCGCATGCATGTGGCGCCGGTCATCTCCGACTACAGCCGGATGTATCCCGAAGTAGATGTGCAACTGCAGTTGTCAGCCGACCCGCCGGCGCTGACCGAAGACGCCTTCGACGTTTGCGTGCGCTTCGGCGAGCCACCGGACGCCCGCATCGTGGCGCGCAAACTGGCGCCCAATCGCCGCTTGCTGGTGGCGTCGCCGGCTTACCTGCGCAAGCACGGCGCTCCGCAGGTACCGGCGGACCTGCCGCGCCATAACTGCATCGGCATCCGCCAGGGCAGCGATGCCTATGGCGTGTGGCGACTGACGGCGGTCAAGGGAGCCAGGCCGCGCACCGAGGCTGTCCACGTGCGCGGCAACCTCACCACCAACGATGGCGAGATCGCCGTCAACTGGGCGTTGGAGGGACACGGCATCGTGCTGCGCGCCGAATGGGATGTCGACCGCTATCTGCGCAGCGGAAGGCTGGTGCAGGTATTGCCGCAGTATGCGACCCCGGAAGCCAACATCTATGCCGTTTATCAGCAGAGGCATCAGCTGTCGTCGCGGATCCGGCTGTTCGTCGAGTATCTGGCCGACAAATTCGCGGCGTTTGGCCAGTAGGCCGGTGTGCCTTGCAGGCGCATGGGTGTGGATGCACTGAGGCGTGGCTGGCCACGCCTTATTCGCTGTAGCCCAGGCACGGGCGCGGTCGCTGCGCAAGGTGGCGCTCGAACCAGTCCACCGTGAGCGTCGCAACGTCGGCCAGGGCCTTGCGGTCATCAAAGCCGCAGCCGCTGGCAGGCACCAGCCTGAGTTGGCGGGGACAATGCATCTGTTCGAAGGCAAGATGATTGATCCGGATGCTGTCCGGATTGCCGCTTGCGCAGATCAGCAATGTGGGTGTCTCGAGCCGCCGCAGGATCGCGTCGCCGGCAAGGTCGGGTCGCCCGGCCATGCAGGCGATGGCGCCGGCCGGTGACGGGCTGTCCGCGGCCGCGCGCAGCGCTGCCGCCGCGGCGGTGCCGGCACTGAGCAACCCGACCGGCAGGCTCGCGAACGGCGTGCCGGCATGCAGGAAGTCCAGGGCCTGGGCCAGTCTCGCGGTCAGCTCATCGACCTCCGATGCCGGCGCGTCGTCGACCCGGCTGTCAGGCTTCAGGTCTACCAGCATGGTTGCCAGTCCCTGCGCCCGCAGCTTGCGTGCCAGGTATTGGCTGCGGGCGGCGCGGCGCTGCGCGCCACCGGCATGCACCATGACCGCGACCCCGATGGGGTTGGGCGCGGATTCCAGCATGGCCCGCAGACGGGTCGTGCCATAGGGAATCAGCATGGCCTTGCTCAGCGACGGCACGCTTGCCGCGGCACCCGGCCCCGCGCGGACCTGAGCGGGCGCGGACGCCATGCCTGTCAACTGCCGGACCCGGTCATCGCTGACCAGCTGGAACTCATGATAGAAGTGCGCCAGGTTTTCGATGCGATCCGGCGTGTCCAGGCAGACGATCTCATCGGCCAGTGCACGCACCTGGTCCAGTCCGGTCCGGGTGGCGATCGGCAGGGCGCATACCAGGCGGGCGGGACGGCGCTTGCGCAGGCTGGCGAGCGCGGCGTGCATGGTGGCGCCGCTCACCAGGCCGTCATCCACGACGATCACCACGCGGCCGCCGGGGTCGGCCGGCTTGCGCACCGGCGTATAGACCGCGCGCTGCCGGCACAGCTGGTCGAAGTGGGGGCCGCGCAGGCTGCCGAAGCCGCTGTCCGCCTCCGCGCCGCTGGTGCGCCAGGTCTTGCCGGTGTCGTCCAGCGCCACGCCGGCGTCGATCCGGCGCGCCATCACCAGGTCGAAGTCCGCGCCGAGGGCGTCGGCCACGACGCGCGCGACCGGCACGCCGCCACGCGGAATCGCCAGCACCAGCGCACCGGTTGCACGATAGGCGCGCAGCGCCGAGGCCAGTTCCGCGCCGGCATGCTCGCGCGTCTGGAAACGAGTCTGGTATCGGCTCATCGATGGGCCCTGCCGGCGATCTATTGACGGATACTCAGCACGGCGGCGCCGGCAAGGCGGCCGTCGCGCAGCGCGGCCAGTGCCTCGTTGGCTTGCTCGAGCGGATAGGCGGTGATGTGCGTATGCAGCGGCGTCCGGGCGGCAATATCCATCAACGCGTGGCCATCGGCGCGCGTAAGGTTGGCAACGGAATACAGGCGCCTTTCTTCCCAGAGCAATTCGTAAGGCATGCTTGGGATATCGCTCATGTGAATCCCGCCGCAGACCACCACGCCCCCCTTGTCCACGTCGCGCAGCGCCTTGGGAACCAGCGCGCCCACCGGAGCGAAAATCAGCGCCGCGTCCAGCGGCACGGGCGACTGCAGCTCGCTCGAGCCGGCCCAGCATGCGCCTGTCTGAAAGGCGAGTTGCTGGGCGGCGCTATCGCCCGCGCGGGTGAAGGCGTAGACCTCGCGGCCTTGCGCCACCGCGATCTGCGTGACGAGGTGGGCCGCGGCGCCGAAGCCGTAGATGCCGATGCGGCGTGCCTGGCCGGCTGGCCCAGCCATGCGCAGTGTGCGATAGCCGATCAGGCCGGCGCAAAGCAGCGGCGCGGCGTGTTCGTCATCGTAGGCGGGCGGAATCCGGAAGCAGAACTCGCTGTCGGCCACCGCATACTCGGCATAGCCGCCATCGCGGGTATATCCCGTGAAAAGCGGTGCGCCGCACAGGTTCTCGCGCTGCCGCAGGCAATAGCGGCACGCTCCGCACGCATGTCCCAGCCATGGCACGCCGACGCGTTCGCCCGGACGGAAGGTGCTGACGCCGGCGCCGCAGGCATCCACCCGTCCGACGATTTCATGTCCCGGGATCAGTGCCGGCTTGGGGTGCCGCAGGTCACCATCGACAATATGCAGGTCGGTCCGGCACACGCCGCAGGCCGTCACGGCGATGCGGACTTCGCCGGGACCGGGCTCCGGCACCGGCAACCGACGAAGTTGCAGCGGCAGGCCGGGACCTTCGAAAACCATTGCTCGCATGCTTTGGCTGGGCATCGGGAAGGGCGGTGGAATGGCTATCCTTCGATCTCGCTGCGGACCAGCAGCACGGGCTTGCTGGTCTTTGCAAGCACGCCTTCCGACACGCTGCCCATCAGCAGGCGCCTGACGCCGCGGCGCCCATGCGTGCCGAGCACGATCAGGTCGGCGTTCCAGGCATCGGCGTCGGCAACAATGGTCGACGAGATCTTGCCCGGCGCCACCGGCTTTTCATCCAGTTGCGCCAGATTCGGCACGCCTGCCTCGTTGAGCCTGACCGAGGCCGCATCGAGCGCCTTGCGGCCATGCGCGATGATGCTGTCGACCAGTTCTTTCGGGTTGAAATAGCTCGCTTCGAAGAAAACATCGGTGTCGTCCGCCACGAACAAGGCCTTGACCTCGGCACCGGTCGCCTTGGCAATGATGATGGCCTGGCTCAGGGCCAGGTCCGAAGAACGGCTGCCGTCGACGGCGAGCAGGATGCGCTTGTACATGATGAGTCTCCTGGGAACGAGATGCGAAATCCGGGGTGCGAGGCGTTGCGTCCAGCGTAGATGCCGGCGCGGATACGCGTTTGATGTGCATCAATTCGACGCGGCAGGGCTGGCGCCTTCTTGAGGCAAACCAGGGGCGGCGTGATGACAACCAGACTTTGGGTCGGCGCGAGCGCGCTATGCTGCACGCCGGCCAGCCATCCGGCTGGGGCGTACCCCCCGGCGCGATGGCGGCTACGTTGTCATCGTGGCGAAGGGGGCGCCGGGACAGCGCTTACGCGCCAGGCGCGTGGCAAACCGCCTCGATATTGTGCCCGTCAGGACCGATCACGAACGCCGCATAGTAGTTCGCGTGGTAGTGCGGCCGCAGGCCCGGCGCACCATTGTCCCTGGCCCCGGCGGATAGCGCCGCGCGATAGAAGGCGTCGACCTGCTGCCGGGTACCGGCGGTGAACGCCAGGTGCAGAGGCGCAGGCTTTTCCCCGGCCTGGAACAGGCACAACGAAGCCTTGCCGTCGGCGCTGAGCTCGACGCCGTATGTCGGCGGCCCTTCGGACACCACCGCTACGCCGAGCGGTGCCAGGGCCTCGAGGAAGAACGCCTTGCTTGCGGCATAGTCGCTGACACCGAATTTGACGTGGTCAAACATGGGGATCTCCTCAGTCGTCTATGTGCCCGCGTTGTGCTGCGGGCGCCTGGCATCCGGCGACGCTCAGGCAAGCAGCGCCAGGGCATCGGCAAGCGACAGCACGGTCGTGCGTGAATCGAAGGCCGTCGCAAACAGATGGTCGTGCACGACCTGGTCCGGGTCGTAGCAGCAATCCTTGACCGTGAACAGGCGGAAGTCCGCGTCGCTCGCATACGCCACCGACGACAGCACCACGCCGGTCGAGGCAATGCCCACCATCAGCAGGGTATCGATGCCCTGCGCGGACAGCCGCACCTGCAGGTCGGTGCCGAAGAACACGCTGGCGCGATGCGCGATGATCAGCGGCTCACTGTCCCGCCGGCCAAGTTCGGGCGAGACCTGGTCGTCGACGAACAGGCCCAGCCGCTTGATGCCCTGCCCATTGCGGTTCAACGGGCTGACTTCCGGATAGCCCGGGCTGAAATGGATCTTGGCGAAACAGACGCTGACGCCCCGGGCCCGCGCGGCGTCACATAGCCTGCGGGTATTGGCAAGCAGGGTGGGAGCGACGGAGGGGAAGAGGGCCAGGATGTCGATCTGGTAGTGCATGACGACCAGGGCTGTTTGCGACGGAACGATGGGCGGGATCTGGGCGGTCATGCTGTGCGTGCCGGCGGTGCCTTCCAGGCGTGGTTGGTGGCCGGCCGGACGGTCTGGCCCAGGTTCAGCGGGTGGCGACCTCAGGCTCGGGCGACAGCGGAGCAAGAGCGACTCTATCACGGCAACCAGCGCCGGCGGCGCGCGTGGCACACTTCGAGCCCCGCGCCGATGCCATCCGAGGCACGGTATCGAGCCAGTTCTACTACCGCGACTACTTCACGCGTTTCCCGCCTTTCGATGCGCGGGCGGCCTGCGCTACGAACGCCAGCGCCAGCTGCAAGCGCGATGGCAACGTGGCTGGCGGCGCTTGCCGCCGCCAGCCCGCGGCCTTAGTCGAGCGTGATCTTGCCCGCCTTGACGATCTCCGCATACCGCCTGGTATCGCGCTCGATCAGCTTGCGGAATTCCTCGGGCGTACCGCCCACCGGCACAAAGCCGAGGTCGGTCAGCTTCTTCGTGACTTCCGGGCTGCGCGTGGCCGCGGCGATTTCCCGGGCCATGCGCGCGACGATCGGCTGCGGCGTGCCGGCAGGCGCCAGCAGGCCGGTCCACGAGCTCATGACGAAGCCGGGGAAGCCGGCTTCTTCCATGGTCGGGATATTGGGCTCGCCCGGCCAGCGCTTGGCCGAGGCGACGGCCAGCACGTTGATCTTGCCGGACTTGACGTGCGGCATCGGCACCAGCAGCGGGTCGAACGCCACCGAGACTTCGCCGGACACCAGTGCCGGCAGGATCGGCGCGCTGCCGTTGTAGGGCACGTGGGTGAGCTTGAGCCTCGATTCCATTGCCAGGCGCTCGCCGGTCAGGTGCGCGGAACTGCCAACCCCGCTGGAGCCGAAGGTCAGCGTGTCGGGATGCTTCTTGCCGTAGTCGACCAGTTCGGCCACGGTCTTGACCGGAAGCTTCTTGCTGGCGAACAGGAACAGCGGCAGCTCCGCCATTTCCGCCACCGGCACCAGGTCGGCGGGCTTGTAGCTGAGCTTCGAGTACAGCGACATGTTGGCGCTGTAGGCGGCCAGCACCGAGACAAAGGTGTAGCCGTCCGGCGCCGAGCGCGCGGCGACGCCGACGCCGAGGGTGCTGTTGGCACCGGGCTTGTTCTCGATGATGATGGGCTGGCCCAGCCGTTGCGAGACCTGCTCGAACACGACACGCGAGACCGTGTCGGTGGAGCCGCCCGGGGTGTAGGGCACGATCACCTTGATCGGCTTGGCCGGCCATGCGTCGGCGGCAATGGCACTGGTAGCGCCGTGGGCGGCGGCCACGCCGGCAACGGCGATGGCGATGGAACGCGCGCTGCGCGCGACGCGATGCTTGATGCTGGACTTCAACTACGTCTCCTTCTTTTGCATGCCTGGCAATCCCCTGTCGGGGCCTGCTGCCGGAGATCCGGCCGGCCAATTATGCGGGACGCAGTCTGCGCGGTGCCGCACCGGGTGCGGCGGAATTGCGGATGCGGGCGATCCAATGTGCGATAGCCGAACCAGGCTGGCCGCGACGCTCGTCAGAATTCGTAGTTGACCGACAGGTCGAACACCGCGTTGGTCCGCTTGCGCGTGATCGGGCTGTCGGCCGCATCGCCGGCCAGTTGCGACACGGCCACGTCGGAGCTGGCAAACCAGTGCCTGGCGAAGTACCAGACCGAGGTCACGCCGAAGCCGTATGACTTGATCCCGCCGCGCGCGTGGTACTGCGGCCGGCCGGCGCGCGCCTGCGCGGCGCTGACGCCGTACCAGGCGTTCATGTAGCGCGAGTCGGCCAGCGTGACGGTGGGGCCGGCGAACCAGAAGAATTTTTCCGAGCTGCCGGGCAGCGGCATATAGGCGCCGATGTCGCCGATCCAGCCGTCGCTGCCGCCCAGGCTGCGGCGCGCGTCGATGCGCAGCACCAGCGGAAATTCCTTCGAGACCGCGTATTCGGCGAACAGCTTGCCTTCCGGCGCCGGGTCGATGTTGCCCATGCCGTCCAGGTGCGGCGAGTCTTCCTGGCCGCGCCGGCCCAGGTTGTAGGTGAGCGCGATGCCGGCGCGCCAGTTCTTGCCGCGCAGCAGGTTCACGCCCAGCCCTTCGCCGATCGACGCAAAGGCAAGGTCGCGGTAGCGGATATCGATGCTGGGACCACCGATCACGATGTACTCGGACGAGCCGTCGTAGCGCGGCCGCAGCATCGCGGCGGCGCCAAGCCGCACCTGCCAGTCGGGAATGTCGTCCTGGAACAGCTTCTGCAGCGGAATGCCGGCGGAGAACTGCCATTCCGCCAGCGGCGCCGGCGTCTGGGCGCCGGCCGGGCCAGTGGCCAGCAGCGCACCGGTGGCCAGCAGCAGGGCGAGGCACGAGGAAGTACGCGATGGAATTCGTTCGGTCACGGCAGCCTCCATGCCCGCATGGCGGGCAGCCAGGTTGCGGGCACGGGGCCCGTGGGCGACATCTTTCCACTGGATCGCGGCCGGCGCAACCGGTGGCCCGGCCAGCGCGGTGCCTGCGCATCCCTGCCCGGTGCCGGCGCTGACGGGAGGGGATCAGTCCAGCAGCTTGTCCAGCGTGATCGGCAAGTCGCGCACGCGCCGGCCGGTGGCGTGGTACACGGCATTGGCAATGGCCGCGGCCACGCCGACGATGCCGATCTCGCCGATGCCCTTGGTGCCGAGCGCATTGATATGCGGATCGTCCTCGTCCACCACCGTGACCTCGATGGTGCCGATGTCGGCATTGACCGGCACATGGTATTCGGCCAGGTTGGCATTGGCGACGCGACCGGTGGCCAGGTCCAGCTCCGTCTTTTCGTGCAGCGCCATGCCGATGCCCCAGACTATGCCGCCCATCAGCTGGCTGTGTGCGGTCTTGCGGTTCAGCAGCCGGCCCGCGCCGTAGCTGGCAACCACGCGGTGGACGCGGATCTCGCCCAGGTCCGGATCGACGCGGACTTCGGCAAAGACGGCGCCGAAGGCGTGCATGGCATAGGCCTGGCGCTCCTTGCCGGGCCGGGTGCTGGCGCGGGCTTCGAGCGCACGCCCGCCGGCGCGCCGGATCGGCGCGGACATGGGTTCGCGCCGCGTCGGATCCGAGCGGCGTTGCAGCCAGCCAGCGACGATCTCGACGTCCTCCACCGGCGCGCCAGCCAGGGGCGAGGCGGTATCGGCCACGGCCTGGCGGATCAGGCGCAGCCGTGCCGCCTCGGCCGCCTGCCGCACCGCGGGCGCGACGCTGGCCACGGACTGCGAGCCGCCCGACACCGGAGCCTCGGGGAAGGCCGTGTCGCCCAGTTCAAGAAGTATTTGCGCCGGCGCCAGGCCGAGCGCATCGGCGGCGACCTGCGTCATCACCGTATAGGTGCCCGTGCCAAGGTCCTGCGAGCCCGTGCGTACCAGCGCCGTGCCGTCCGGCAGCAGGCGCACCATGGCGCTGGCCGGTGAGCGGTAGGTGGGATAGGTGGCGGTGGCCATGCCCAGTCCCACCAGCTTGCCGTCGGCGTGCATCGAGCGCGGGGCGGGATCGCGGCGTGCCCAGCCGAAGCGCTCGGCGGCGTCGCGATAACATGCGCGCAGCGACTTGCTGGAAAACGGCAATTGCTTGTCCGGATCGGTGTCGGCGTGGTTGCGCAGGCGCAGTGCGACCGGGTCGAGGCCCAGCCGCTCCGCCAGTTCGTCGAGCGCGCATTCGAGCGCAAAGCTGCCCGGGGCTTCACCTGGCGCGCGCATGAAGGTGGGGGTGCCGATGTCCAGTTCGACCAGCCGGTGGCTGGTCTGCACGCTGGCGCAGGCGTAGAGCCGGCGCGTGATCAGCGCAGCGGATTCGAGCCACTCCTCGAGCGCCGAGGTACAGGCAGTCACGTCATGACGGAGCGCTTGCAGCGCGCCGTCCGCTGCCGCGGCGGCGACCACGCGCTGCTCGGTCAGGGGACGCCCGCCCACCGGGCCGAACATCTGGGTTCGTTCCACCACCAGCCTGACCGGCCGGCTCACCTGCCGCGCCGCCATCGCGGCCAGCACCACGTGCGACCACACCGAGCCCTTGCAGCCAAAGCCGCCGCCGACGTACGGGCAGATCACGCGCACCTTGTCGGCCGCGATGCCGAACGCGGCCGCGACGGCCTTGCGCACGCCGGTGACGTATTGGGTCGCGTCGTACAGGGTCAGCTGGTCGCCATCCCACGCGGCGAGGGTGGCATGCGGCTCCATCGGGTTGTGGCTTTCCATCGGCGTGGTGTAGACCGCGTCGATCACGGCAGCGGCGCCGCGCAGGCCCGCGTCGGGATCGCCGCGGCGGCTGTCGGCGGCGTCGTCCTCGTCGGGTTTGCGGGCGCGTGTGCGCGCCTGCGCGAAGTCGAGCACGGCATCGGCCTGCCGGTATTGCACCGGCAGGCAGCGCGCGGCGTCGCGGGCCTGCTCGAGCGTGTCGGCCACCACCACCGCGATGGGCTGGTTGTTGTAGTGGACCGCGGGGTCCTGCAGCAGGCTCATGACGTGGCCGGCCGTGGGGATGTCCGCGGCCGCCTTGCCGCCCCTGGGCAGGTGCGGGGCGTTGAACGGCGTCAGCACCAGCTGCACGCCCGGCATGCGTTCGCACGCGGCGCTGTCGATGGCGACGATCTCGCCGCGGGCAATGGTGCTGGTCACCATCACCGCATGGGCCAGTCCCGGCAAGGTATGGTCGGCGCTGTAGCGGGCCCGGCCGGTGACCTTCGGGATGCCGTCGACGCGGTCGAGCGGGGTGCCGGTTACGCTCATGCCGAAGCTCCTTGCGGGCCGCTGGCGACCTTCAGCGCCAGCGCGACGGCACGCTGCGCCAGGCTGACCTTGAATGCATTGTGCGCATACGGGTGCGCGCCGTCGAGCAGCAGCCGCGCGGCGTCGGCCGCGCTGTGCGCACTCAGCGGCCGGCCGGTCAGGGCGCGTTCGGCCGCGGGCACGCGCCAGGGCTTGTGCGCCACGCCGCCCAGCGCCAGCCGGGCGCTGCGCACGAGCTTGCCGTCGAGCTCGAGCGCCGCCGCGACCGACACCAGGGCGAAGGCGAAGCTGGAACGGTCGCGCACCTTCAGGTAGTGCGCGTGCGCGGCGTAGGGCGAGGGCGGCAGGTCGATGGCGACGATCAGCTCGCCGGGCGCGAGCATGGTGTCGCATTGCGGGGTGTCGCCGGGCAGGCGATGGAAGTCGCCGATCGGGATGCGGCGCTCGCCGGTGCTGGCGCGCACCACGATCACGGCCTCGAGCGCGGCCAGCGCCACGCACATGTCGGACGGATGCACGGCAATGCAATGCTCGCTGGCGCCGAGGATGGCATGGATGCGGTTGATGCCGTCGCGCGCGCCGCAGCCCGAGCCGGGCTTGCGCTTGTTGCAGGCCGGGAAGCCCAGGTCGTAGAAGTAATGGCAACGGGTGCGCTGCAGCAGGTTGCCGCCCACCGTCGCCATATTGCGCAGTTGCCCCGAGG
This sequence comes from Cupriavidus taiwanensis, assembly GCF_900250115.1. NCBI lineage: Bacteria > Pseudomonadati > Pseudomonadota > Betaproteobacteria > Burkholderiales > Burkholderiaceae > Cupriavidus > Cupriavidus taiwanensis. The sequence goes on from NZ_LT984804.1 coordinate 1,104,160, forward strand.
CGCCCGACAGCAGCGCCTGCGCCAGCAGCGGATAGCGTTCGCGCACCAGCGCATGATTGGCCGCATCGGTGTTGCTGGCCATCGCCCCCAGGCGCAGGCCGCCGTCGGGCAGCGCCGTTAGCTGGTCCAGCGGCAGGCGGCTGACATCGACCAGCAGCCGCGGCGTTTCCACGCCAGCCTTGATCAGATCCAGCAGGTTGGTGCCGCCCGCCACATAGCGCGCGCCTGGCTGGCTCCCCAGGCGCATGGCTTCGTCGACCGAGCCCGGCCGTTCATAAGCGAAAGGATTCATAGCGGGCCTTAGCTGCCGTCGCCCTTGCCGCAGGCTGCGCGGACCGCGGCAACGATATTGTTGTAGGCGCCGCAACGGCACAGGTTGCCGCTCATGCGCTCGCGGATCTCGTCGTCGCCGAGCGGCAGTGGCGCCGGGCCAACTGGGTGCACTGCGCTGGCGTGGCCGGCCTGCGCCTCGGCCAGCATGCCCACCGCCGCGCAGATCTGGCCGGGCGTGCAGAAGCCGCACTGCAGCGCGTCGTGAGTGACGAAGGCCTGCTGCATCGGGTGCAGGGTGTCGCCGCTGGCCAGGCCTTCGATGGTAGTGATGTGGCGGCCTTCCTGCATCACCGCGAGCGTCAGGCAGGCGTTGATGCGGCGGCCCTCGACCAGCACCGTGCACGCGCCGCACTGGCCGCGGTCGCAGCCCTTCTTGGCGCCGGTCAGGTGGAGGATTTCACGCAGCGCGTCGAGCAGCGTGCAGCGCGGTTCCAGCTGCAGCGTGCAGGGCTTGCCGTTGACGTGGAGCGTCACCGCGCGGGTGGCCGCGCCTGGCGGGGCGGTAGTGCTGCAATGGGCCGGAACGTTGTCTTCGGACATGGCGAGCCTGCTGTCGACGTCCCGGCATGTCGTCTGAGCGCCGGGAATACCGGAAGGCCGCAAGTTCAGTGCCGGGCGGCGTCCCCGGCCATGGCGTCAAGGGCGGCACGGCAACGCGGCGGGGCAAGCGTCAAAAACGCCACGCGGTGCGTGTAGAAATTACGCTGGCGCGAACCATGGCGATGAAAACAAGAACGGCGCCAGACGGCGCCGTCAGATTCGTTGAAATCCGCCATGCTGCTGGTTCACTCCCCTTCTCCCGCGTGCGGGAGAAGGGGGCACACCATCGATTGTCCGGGGTCCTCAGCCCTTCAGCACGCTGCCGATGGCCTTGGCCACGGTGCCGACATTGCGCTCGTTCAGCCCGGCCACGCACATGCGGCCCGAGCGCAGCAGGTACACGCCGTGCTGCTCGCGCAGGCGCTCGGCCTGGTCGGCGCTAAGGCCGGTGTAGGTGAACATGCCGCGCTGGGTCAGGTAGCGCGACAGCGCCTCGCCGCTGACATGGTCGCGCAGGTGGTGGTGGATGGCCTCGCGCATGCGCGCGATGCGGCCGCACATCTCGGCCAGTTCCTGTTCCCACAGCTGGCGCAGCTCGGGCGTGGTCAGCACCTTCGAGACCACGCGCGCGCCGTGCGTGGGCGGGTTGCTGTAGTTGGCGCGCACCGCGCCGGTCAGCTGGCCGAGCACGTTGGAGGCTTCGGCCGCGGTGTTGCAGAACACGCTCAGGCCGCCGCAGCGCTCGCCGTACAGTGAGAAGTTCTTCGAGAACGAATTGGCCACCAGGCACGGCACGTCCTGCGCGACCAGTTCGCGGATGGCGAAGGCGTCGTCTTCCAGGCCGGCGCCGAAACCCTGGTAGGCCATGTCGACGAACGGCAGCAGCTGGTTGGCCTTGAGCAGCGCGATCAGCTGGCGCCACTGGTCCTGGTTCAGGTCCACGCCGGTCGGGTTGTGGCAGCACGCGTGCAGCAGCACGATGCTGCCGGCCGGGATGGCGCGCAGCGCGTCGACCATGGCGTCGAACTTCAGGCCGCCGCTGGCGTCGTCATAGTACGGGTAGGTGTTGACGGTAAAGCCGGCGCGCTCGAACACCACGCGGTGGTTTTCCCAGCTCGGGTCGCTGATCCACACCTGCGCCTGCGGATAGTAGCGCTTGAGGAAATCGGCGCCCACGCGCAGCGCGCCCGAGCCGCCCAGCGTCTGCAGCGTGGCGATGCGGCCGGCGGCGCGCGCCGGCGAGGCCTCGCCGAACACCAGCGCCTGCACCGCGTTGCGGTAGGCCGCCAGGCCCGACATCGGCAGGTAGGGGCGCGGACCCATGTCGGCCAGCAGCGCGGCCTCGGCCTGCGCCACGGCCTGCATCACCGGCAGGCGGCCGTCGTCGTCGAAGTAGATGCCGATGCTGAGGTTGACCTTGTCGGTGCGCGGGTCGCGCTGGAAGTCCTCGTTGAGCGAGAGGATCGGATCGCCGGGAAAGGCCTCGATGTGTGCGAACATGGGATGCGATGGAGTTGGGTCGGGGGCGGCTGCCGCGGCGCAAGACGCCGCGCAGCCCGGGATTTTAACCGGCGGCGCCCGCGGTCTGCAGGCGCCGGGCCGGGTCAACGCAGCTGCTGCGCGGCCACGCCGGCTTGCAGCGCGGCGCCGGCCTTCTTCTGGCGCACCAGGTAGCTCACGCCGAGCACCACCAGCCACACCGGGATCAGGTACACCGAGATGCGCAGGCCTTCGGTCAGGTACATCACCACCAGGATGCCGGCCAGGAACACCAGGCACAGGTAGTTGGTCAGCGGATAGCCCCAGCTCTGGAACGCCGTGGCCTGGCCGGCCTTGCGCTTGTCGGCGCGGAACTTCAGGTGGATCAGGCTGATCATGGCCCAGTTGATGATGAGCGCCGACACCACCAGGCCCATCAGCAGCTCGAAGGCCTTGCCCGGCATGAAGTAGTTGATCACCACGCAGGCCGCGGTGGCCACGGCCGAGAACGCCAGCGCCGTCAGCGGGATGCCGCGCTGGTTGACCTTGAGCAGCGCCTTGGGGGCATTGCCCTGCTGCGCCAGGCCGTACAGCATGCGGCTGTTGCAGTACACGCCGCTGTTGTAGACCGACAGCGCCGCGGTCAGCACCACCACGTTGAGCACGTTGGCCACCCAGTTGCTGTTCAGCGCGTGGAAGATCAGCACGAACGGGCTGCCGCCGGTGGCCACGTTCTCCCACGGGTACAGCGACAGCAGCACCGCCAGCGCGCCCACGTAGAAGATCAGGATGCGGTAGATCACCTGGTTGGTGGCCTTGGGGATGGTCTTGCCGGGCGCGTCCGCCTCGGCCGCGGTGATGCCCACCAGCTCGAGGCCGCCGAACGAGAACATGATCACCGCCATGGCCATCACCAGGCCGCCCATGCCGTTGGGGAAGAAGCCGCCGTGCTGCCACAGGTTGGCCACGCTGGCCTGCGGGCCGGCGTTGCCGGAGACCAGCAGGTAGCCGCCGAAGCCGATCATGCCGATGATTGCCGCGACCTTGATGATCGAGAACCAGAATTCCATCTCGCCGAAGGACTTCACGCTCGCCAGGTTGATCGCGTTGATGATGACGAAGAACGTCAGCGCCGAGACCCAGGTAGGGATCTCCGGCCACCAGTACTGCACGTAGATGCCGACGGCGGACAGTTCCGCCATGCTCACCAGGATGTACAGCACCCAGTAGTTCCATCCCGACAGGAAGCCGGCGAAATGGCCGCAGTACTTGTCGGCAAAATAGCTGAACGAGCCGGCGACGGGCTCGTCCACCACCATCTCGCCCAGCTGGCGCATGATGAAGAAAGCCACGATGCCGGCGATGGCATAGCCCAGCAGGACCGAAGGCCCCGCCATCTTGATGGTCTGGGCGATGCCCAGGAAAAGTCCGGTGCCGATGGCGCCACCCAGGGCGATCAGCTGGATGTGCCGGTTCTTCAGCCCGCGCTTGAGCGAGCCGTCGTTGTTGCTGGAATGCATGCAGTGTTTCCTCTACCCATTCTCATGGAATGCGGGCCCGCGTCTCTGGCTGTTGTCTGAGTCGGACGCTTGGGCCTGGGGGTCGTCGCCGCGCGCGCGGCAGGGTGTCTGCCGCGCGGGGCGTGCGCGTTGCCGGACCGGCGCGCCGCCGAAGGCGGCCGGTCAGGAAGGGCCGATGCCGGTCAGGCCTCGACCTTGAGCGTGCCGCGTTCGATCTGGTCGCGTTCCAGCGACTCGAACAGTGCCTTGAAGTTGCCTTCGCCGAAGCCTTCGTCGCCCTGGCGCTGGATGAACTCGAAGAACACCGGGCCGAGCGCGGTCTTGGAGAAGATCTGCAGCAGCAGACGGGGCTTGCCGCCTTCGGTGGTGCCGTCCAGCAGGATGCCGCGCGACTTCAGTTGCTCGACCGGCTGGCCGTGGCCGGGCAGGCGGGTGTCGAGCGCTTCGTAGTAGTAGTCGTTCGGCGCGGTCATCAGCGGCACGCCGGCCAGTTGCAGGCGGTCGATGACCTCGATCAGGTTGTCGGTCAGGAAGGCGATGTGCTGGATGCCCTCGCCGTTGAATGCCATCAGGAACTCTTCGATCTGGCCGGCGCCCTTGGACGATTCCTCGTTCAGCGGAATGCGGATTTTACCATCCGGCGCGGTCATGGCCTTGGAGGCCAGGCCGGTGTACTCGCCCTGGATGTCGAAATAGCGGATTTCGCGGAAATTGAACAGCTTTTCGTAGAAGTTGGCCCAGTAAGTCATGCGGCCACGGTAGACGTTGTGGGTCAGGTGGTCGATCAGCTTGAGGCCGTGGCCGACCGGGTGGCGGTCGACGCCCTCGATGAACTCGAAGTCGATGTCATAGATCGACTTGCCTTCCTCGAAGCGGTCGATCAGGTACAGCGGCGCGCCGCCGATGCCCTTGATCGCCGGCAGGCGCAGCTCCATCGGGCCGGTCGGGATCTCGACGGGCTGCGCGCCCAGTGCCAGCGCGCGCGCGTAGGCCTTGTGCGAATCCTTGACGCGGAAAGCCATGCCGCAGGCGCTCGGGCCGTGCTCGGCGGCAAAGTAGGCGGCGTGGCTGTGCGGCTCGCGGTTGACGATGAAGTTGATGTCGCCCTGGCGGTACAGCACCACGTCCTTGGAACGGTGCTTTGCCACCAGCGTGAAGCCCATCTGTTCGAACAGCGGCTCAAGCAGGTTGGGGGTGGGCGAGGCGAATTCCACGAATTCGAAGCCCATCAGCTGCATCGGATTGTCAAACAGGTCGGCCATGGCTTTCTCGGTAAGAACGTAGGGGCGGGAAATAATATTGTGGCTTCAGCACTTGCTTTGCGCAGTCGCGCCGGGCCAGCCGGCTTGGCACCGGACCCATGGTGGCACGGGTTTGCGGTGCGCTTGCTTGGCATGCAGTGTATATTCGGGGAGGCAAAATTGGATTTCGTAAAACAGGCAGGGAAACCCTAGATTATGAAATTTGATTGCTTGAATACTTGAGATGAGGAAACCGAAGTGCAATCAATCGAGCTTGACCGCACCGATCGCCGCTTGCTCGGGGTGCTGCAGGAGAACGGGCGGGCATCCAACCTGGAACTGGCCGAAGCCATCGCGCTGTCGCCCGCGCAGACCCTGCGGCGCCACCGCCGGCTGGAAGAAGCCGGGCTGGTCAAGCGCTACGAGGCGCGCCTGGACGCCGCGGCGCTTGGCTTCGGCGTGGTGGCCTTTATCCACGTGACGATGGAGCGCGGGCATATCCGCGACCTGTCCAACTTCAAGCGCCTGGTGGCCGAACTGGCGCAGATCCAGGAGTGCTTCTCGGTGACGGGCGATATCGACTACGTGCTGAAGGTGGTCGCGCGCGACCTGAAATCGCTGTCGGATTTCCTGCTGGATACGCTGATGCGCATTCCCGGGGTCAGCGGCGTGAAGTCGAGCGTGTGCCTGGACGAGATCAAGTGCACCAGCGCGGTGCCGATGGAGCCCTGAAGCGGACCGGTCAGTCCTCGGGCAGATCGATGCGGTCGCACTGCACGTTCATCGCGCGGCAGACCGCACACCACGATGCGCGCGCGCCGGGGGCGGCCTCGCAGCGGGAATCGTCGCCGCTCGCCGTGCCGGCAGACGGCGCCAGGGCCTGCAACTGGGCGGGGCCGGCTGGTTGGGGCTGCGGCGTCGCGGACGGCGCAGGCCGGTCGCCGCACGCCCGCGACACGGCGGCATCCAGGGCCTGCAGGCCCACCGGCTTGACCACCACGGCGTTCATGCCCGCGGCCACGGCCGCGGCGTGGTCGCTGGCTGCGGCGCTGGCGGTGCAGCCGACGATGGGCACGCACCGGTGGGCGTCGTCGCGGGCCCGCACCGCGCGCGCGAAGGCGAGGCCGTCCATCACCGGCATGGCGCAGTCGCACACGATCACGTCGAAGCTGCCGCGGTCCAGCGCGGCCAGGGCTTCGCGGCCATCGCCTGCCGTGCTCACGCGGTGGCCCAGGTGTTCCAGCTGGCGCTGCAGCAGCAGGCGGTTGGGGGCGTGGTCGTCGACTACCAGGATGCTGGCGTCGCATCGCGGGCAACCGGCCATGCGCAACGGCGGCGCCGGTTCGGCAAGGCCGGCCGGCGGCGCTGCGCCGGCGATCTGCAGCGGCAGCGACACCACCACGCGCGTGCCGCGGCCGGGCTGGCTGGTCAGCGTGATGCGGCCGCCCATGGCCGTGGCCAGGCGCCTGCAGATGGCCAGTCCCAGCCCGGTGCCGCCGGCATTGGGGTGCGCGCAGCCGTGCACCTGCTCGAACGGCTGGAACAGCCGGGCCTGGGCCTCAAGGGGAATGCCGACGCCGGTGTCGGAGACGGTCAGCAGGACGTGCTGGACGCCGTCGCAGGGCGCCTGCGCGTCCAGGCGGATGTGGACCGTGCCGCTGTCGGTAAAGCGCACGGCATTGGACACCAGGTTGGCCAGGATCTGCCGCAAGCGCAGCGCATCGACCTGATGCAGCGGCGCCAGCGCGGCGCCGACGCCGCTGGTCAGGGGCAGGCCTTTTTGCGCAGCCACGGGTCCGAAGATCAGCAGGGTATCGTCCACCAGCCCGGCCAGCGAGGCGGGTGCCGGATGGATGCTGAACTTGCCGGCCTCCAGCTTGGACAGGTCAAGGATGTCATCGATCAGCGCCAGCAGTCCCAGTGCCGACTTGTGCGCGGTGACCAGCTGCAGCCGCTGTTCATCCGGCAACTGGCTTTGCGCCAGCGTCAGCTCGAGCATCCCGGTGATGGCATTCATCGGCGTGCGGATCTCATGGCTGACCGACGCCAGGAAAGCGGACTTGGCGCGGTTGGCGGCTTCGGCGTCGGTCTTGGCCTGGGCCAGCTCGGCCAGCATCTGGTGGCGTTCGGTCAGGTCGACGCAGCCACCGGCCAGGCCCTTGACGGTGCCGTCGGCGCCGCGCAGCGGGGTCAGCCAGTTCAGCACATGCAGGGTGCGGTCGCCCAGTCGCAGGCACCGGTCGGTGCGCAGCGGCGCGCCGTCTTCGATGACCTGGCGGTAGTCGTGCGCCAGTTCCGCCATGTCGACGGCAAGGGGGTGTGACGCCTGCAGGGCGTCCAGCGGCTGCCCCACCAGGGTAGCGCGCGTGGCGCCAACCAGTTCCTCATAGCCGCGGTTGCAGGCGACGAGCCGCAGCCGGGCATCGCGCAGATAGACCGGCTGAGGAATGCCGTCAAGCAGCGCGGTCTGGATTGCGACGCAGTCTTTCAGCGCGGTCTCGGCGGCCCGGCGCCGGCGCACCTCGCGGTACAGCGCGACGATCCACGCCAGCAGGCACGGAGTCAGCACGCACAGCACGGCGGTGGACCAGCCCAGCAGGTGCGCATGCGAAGCGGGCGCAGGCACCTGGGGGGACACTGGCACGATTTGCGCCAGCGCCGCGGTCATCATGCCATGCGACAGGCCGATGGCCATGGCCATGGCCATGGCGCGCCCGGGCTGCCGCGCACGCGCGCTCCGGCCCGCCCGTGGCGGGGCCCGGTCGGGTTGGGTGGAATCGACAGCAGCACGAAACGTGCGCGCGGTGGCGGGTGACGCAGCAGAAGAGGGCGGACGGAACGGCAAGCGGGTTGGCGAGGTCAGTGAACTGTCTTCACTCTAGGGGCGCGGACCCGTCATCTCATTAGGACGAATCTGAAATTGATACGGAAATTTCGAAATCGCGGGCACCTTACCGTCTGGCGCGCCACATATAGAACACAATCTGGGCCCGCTTGCGGGCGCTATGGGAGGCACGCCCGCGGCACCGCAATGCCGACACGTTTGCGGTGCATCACATGAACGGCGCGGCCACCATGGCAAGCGCCGCGTTTCGGAAGAAACCACCGGTGCCTCGGAAATTTCTGGTTTCGTAAGGGGCAAATGCTTAGCACAATGATGGGCCCGGTCGCCCGGAAAAACGCGTTCCTTGCAACGGAGTACAGCTTGACCACAATCCTGATCGTCGATGACCACCCGCCCGTGCGTGCCGTACTCAAGACGCACTTTTCCCAGGTGCTGGGTGTCACCCACGTGCTCGAGGCCGACAACGGCCAGGCCGCCATCGAGATCGTGCGCCAATACATGCCCGACGTGGTCATCCTGGATCTGGATATTCCCAAGATCAATGGGCTCGACGTGATTCCGCGCCTCAAGGCCAGCCATCCCGCGGTGCGCATCCTGGTCATCTCGGGCCAGGACCAGAACGCCTTCGCGCCGCGCGCGCGCCATGCCGGTGCCCACGGCTTTGTCAGCAAGACCCAGGAACTGGCCGAAATCGTGCGCTGCACCGAGTCGGTGTTGGCGGGCTATACGGTGATGCCCGAGATCGACCATGGCACGTCCGGGCTGGCTGATGAAGCCGAGCGCCTGGCCTCGCTGTCGGACAAGGAACTGGTGGTCATGCAGATGCTGGCCAAGGGCATGTCGAACAAGGAAATCGGACAGGTCCTGTTTATTTCGAACAAGACCGTGAGCACGCACAAGACCCGGGTGATGGAAAAGCTGGGCGCAAGATCGATTGTCGATGTCATCGATTTTGCGCGGCGCCATCATATTGCGGTGGGATAGCGTGGACGCGGCCGAAGCGCAGTCGCGCCCCAGGGCCTTGTTGCTGGCACCCGCCGGCGACCCGGACTGGCTGGGAGAGGTCGCGCCGATCCTGCGTAATCTCGGTTTTGTGGCGCAGATCGAAGTCAGCGCGCCGGTGGCAGATAATTCCGCCGCGGTCGCGCTGGTGGTGGCGAGCGCCGCTGCCGGCGTGCCTTGCGCGCTGATGCAGGCATGGCGTGCCCGCGGCGCGGTTTGCGCCGTGGTGTTGCCTGCGGGCGCGGCGCCGGCGGCTGGCGCAGACGCCGCAGTGAGCACGCTGCCCGCGCCGGTCACCGAGGCGGCGTTGCTGGCGATGCTGGCCGGCCAGCACTACGTGGCGCTGTCCGCGCGCGAGGCCGCCGGCATCGCCGGGGCCATTGCCAGGCAGACCTTCGGCAATCCGGCATTCGCCAGGGAACTGTTGCAGGCGCTGGTGAGCTCGACCCGCGCCGACCTGGCGCAACTGCGCCAGGCTGGCGCCAACCTGGAGGTGGTGCGGGGCGTCGCGCACCGGCTCAAGGCCTCGGCCCACTATGCCGGTTGCCATGCGCTGCGGCTGATGGCGCAGCGGCTCGAGCATGCCGCCCGCGATGGCGATGCGACCACCGCCGCGGCGCTGGCGGCGATCGTGGCGACAACGGCGGCACGGCTGCTTGTCCTGCTGGCCAGCCTGCCTTCCGCAACTCACGCCGATAGCGCTCCCGGAAAATAGACACAGCGGGAATACACCGAATTGGCGCGATCCCGGTGCTTGATTATTCTGGTGCCTTGAAAGGAAATAAGGCGTGCATTATTGATTATCAGGAATAAATCACGCCGAGTTATCTTATCCGGGACTGGTCGAATGCCGATGCTGCCGGCTCTTGCTGGCTGCGGCTTCAGGCATTGACGGGGAGGAGGGCAGGGATGGCCCATGTCATGGCGTCGATGCCGGATTCGGCAGTCTATTTCCATCTGGCCGCGCTGGCGTTGCTGCTGCTGGGGCTGGCCGCGTTCCGCGCGGTGGCTTATGTCATGGCGTCGCCGCACGGGCGCCCGGCGCGTGCCCGCCGCATGCTGCTGGTCAGCGCCGGACGCGTGCTGGCGGTCGGCGTCATCTGGACCGCCATCGCCTATGGCCATGGCGTCACCGAGCGGGCCGGCGCGCACAACTGCCGCCGCGTGCCGGCAGTCGATGCCGCGGCCCGCTACGCCGCCGAATACTGCTACCTGGGCGGCGAGCGGATCTTGCTGCGGATCTACGGCGCCGAACGCGACCGGGTGCTGGCCCATCGCACCTTCACCAGTGCCGGGCCGGTGCGGCTCAGCTGGGACGGGCAGGCCGTGGTGTTCGACCCGGCCGCGCCGGGCCGCAAGGGTCGGCTGGCATTGCCGCCCGCGCTGCACGACCGGCTGCTGGCGCGTCTGCCTTGAGCGCGCGCCCGGCGCGCTAGCGCGGCGCGGCCAGCATGCGGGCCAGCACCGCGTCCAGGCCGTCGGGCCGCGGCAGCTGCGCGATCAGCCAGCGCACCGCCCCGGACAGCTGCTGGGCGTCGTAGTCGGCGGCAAAGCTGTGCAAGGTGGCGCCGTGCAGGAAGCAACGCAGTGCCAGCCATTCCGGCTGGGGCGCCGCGTCCGGCGGCTGGCCGAACAGCCGCTGCGGCACCGCCGCCAGCGGCGCATGCACGGAGCGGGCAAGACGGATGTCGCCGCGCGTCGCCATCCACACCTCCAGGATCGCCAGCGAGGCATGCCGCTGCGGCCGGTGTGCCAGCGCATGCAGCATCAGGTGCAGGCGCAGCGACGCGCTCAGCGGCCCCAGCGCTGCCAGGCGCGCCGCTTCGCGCTCCAGCAGCGATTCCAGCATGGCCGGCAGCAGGTCGTAGCGCCCTTCCGGAAAGTGATGGCGCAGCGAGCCGCGGCTGGTGCCCGCCAGCTCGCACACGCGCGCTTCGGAGAAGGCCGCGTAGCCTTGCTCGATGAGCAAGGTGGCGGCGGCGTCGATCAGGGACTGGCGGGTACTGGCGCTGCGTTCGGCTTGGCTGGGCATGGGCCGGATTGTAGCAACGGCGCGGGGGCGGCTTGCCGTCACCGCGGTACCGTGCCGCTTCGGTCCGATCCGGAAACGCAGTTCCGCGCCGTGGCCCCCGGCGGCGAACAGGCGCTTCAGTGCGGCGCTGCCGCCGGAATGTCGGCACTGCAGCTCGCTGCCGTCTCGTCATGCGAATGCGGGGCGAGCGCGCCGGGGATGCGTGGCGTGTCGAGGCCCTTGCCGCGCAGCCACTCGGCCGTGGTGGCCGCGGCGCGGTCGATCAGTTCGCCGCAGCGGGAGTAGTCGTAGGGCGAGATATCGAGCGGGCACAGCGGCGGCACCACGCTGATGTGCGCCTGGTTGGCGAAGTGCTGCAGGTCGTGCACCAGCTGGCGCGCCACCAGCAGCGAGAGCGCGTTGAACGCATGCTCCAGCGCGCCGCGCGGCGGGCGGCGCTCGGCGCAGGTAAAGCCGGCCGGCAGCACGATCACGCGGGTGGCGCCCAGGCCGATCGCGGTCGATACCGGCGTATTGTTGGCCACCCCGCCATCGATCAGGGTACGACCCGCCAGCTGCACCGGCGGGAACACGCCGGGAATGGCGGCGCTGGCCAGCACCGCGTCGACGATGCTGCCGTGGGACAGCACCACTTCGTCGCCGCTCTGCATGTCGGTCGCCACCACGTGCAGCGGCAGTTCGGCGGCCTCGAGGTTGCGCGGCCCGAAATGCCGCGCCAGCAGGCTGCGCAAACCCGTCGCCTCCACCAGATGGCCGCGGCTGCCGCCGAACATGTTCCAGACACTGCGCCAGCTCCACGGCAGGATGTCCGTGCGCCGGATCGCGCGCCACAGCGCGTCGAGCCGCTGCGCGCCGGCCACGCCGGGGTTGCAGGCAAAGTAGGCGCCGTTGATGGCCCCGGCCGACGCGCCGATCACGATATCCGGCGTCACGCCCCAGGCCGCCAGCTCACGCAGCATCCCGACCTGGATCGCACCCAGGCTGCCGCCGCCGGCGAATACGAAGGCTGTCTTGTCCATGACTGCGGTGGTCTCCCCTGGCTTGTCGGCGTCCTGTGCAAAAGGATAGGCGACGTACGGGTCATCCGACAGTTCGGGCTGCCACTGCCGCGGCCGCGTTTTTTTGGGCAATAATGCAATTAACCGCCATGAATTTCCCCCCGCCGTGAACGTGGGCCAGCAAGGGCGGGGCAGCGCTTCCGGCGGGGCGTGGTGCCGGGGATCAGCGCAGAAACTCGTCGGCTGAGATGCCGAGTTGCGCGGCCATGTGTTCGACCAGGTCTTGCAGCCTTGCCACTTTTTCGGTCAGGGCCTGCTGCTCGGCGCGCAGCTGTTCCACCTCGGCCGACGGTGCTGCGTCGCCGTCGGCGGCACGGCCGCTGTCTTGGCCGCTGTCTTCGGCGGCCAAGACGGCACTGGCTGCGCCGCTCAGCAGATGCATCCAGCGGTTTTCGCGCGCACCGGGGGCGCGCGGCAAGCGCACCACGCGCGGCGGCGTCTGGCTGGCCAGTTCGTCGAGGAAGGCCTCGACCGAGGAGATGTCGGCGAAGCCGTGCAGGCGGGCGGTATTCAGGCGCAACTCCGCGGCCGTCTGCGGCCCGCGCAGCAGCAGCATCGCCAGCAGCGCGACCGACTGGCTCGGCACGCCGAGCGCGCGCTGCATGTTGTGCTCGAAGCGCGGCACGCGGCTGCTGCTGCCTTCGAACACCAGGCTCAGGCCCTTGAGGCCGTCGATGGCCTCCAGGATCTCGGCCTCGCTGACGTTCATCACCGGCGCGCGCGCGGTCTTCTGGTTGCAGCCGGAAGCCAGCGCGTTGAGCGACAGCGGGTAGGTATCGGGCACGGTGTGCTGCTTTTCGACCAGCACGCCCAGCACGCGTCCTTCGACCGGCGTGAGGGCGCGCGATGCCGGGCGCGCGGGACGGTCGCTGGGCGGGTTCGGATCGGATTCAGGAGTGGATTGCATCAAGGCTTGATTTTTTGCTGACGGTGGCGGCGCGGCCGGGCTTGCCGGCGCGCCGAGGCGACCATTCAATCCCAAGCCGGCGTAATGCGCAACTGTTGGCGCCCGCGGCCTCGCATTCCACGTCGCGCCGTCTACTATCCATAGGTCGCGCCGCGGCAGCCGGAGACTTGCAATCTGGCGATCACTGATGCAACCAGGGAGGCAGCATGGCGAACTTGCAGGCGGATGCAATGGCAGCCGAAGCGGAGCCGGGTGCGGAGGCCGGCGCGGGGCTGGAGGCACCGTACTCCACGCTGGAATCACGCTGGCACCAGATGTTCCCGCAACTGAGCGCCGACGAGATGGAACGCGTGCGCCGCTTCGGCACCCCGCAGAGCTGGCGCGCGGGTGAGAAGCTGTTTGCCATCGGCGACGCCGGGCGCGGCATGTACCTGGTCACCAGCGGGCGCGTGCGCGTGATGCGGCGTGACGGGCTGGGGCGCGAGCACCAGATCACCGAGCAGGGGCCGGGGCACTTCCTGGCCGAGGTCGGCACCTTGTCCGGCCGGCCTGCGCTGGTCGACGGCGTCGCGGTCACCGAGACCCACGGCTACGTGATCCTGCCGGAGCGGCTGCGTGCGCTGCTGGTGGCCGAGGCCGAACTGGGCGAGCGCATTATGCGCGCGCTGATCCTGCGCCGGGTCGGGCTGATCGAGTTCGGCAGCGGCCCGGTGCTGGTGGGCCACGGCACCGAGCCGCAACTGCTGGCGCTGCAGGCCTTCCTGCGGCGCAACGGCTATCCGCATACCGTCATCGATATCGACGCGGACCGCGACTGCTCGCTGCTGCTCGACTACGCCAACGCGCCCGCCAGCGACTTTCCGCTGGTGATCTGCGCCGACGGCCGCGTGCTGCGAGCCCCGGACGAGGGGCAGCTGGCGTCGTGCCTCGGCCTGCTGCCGGAGTTCGATCCGGACCACGTCTATGACGTGGTGGTGGTCGGGGCCGGGCCGGCAGGGCTGGCGACGGCGGTCTATGCCGCGTCCGAGGGCCTGTCGGTGGCGGTGATCGATTGCCGCTCGCCGGGCGGGCAGGCGGGCGCCAGCGCACGCATCGAGAACTACCTCGGCTTTCCGACCGGCATCTCCGGACAGGCGCTGGCCGGGCGCGCGTTCGTGCAGGCGCTCAAGTTCGGCGCGCATATCGCCATCCCGCTGGAGGTGAAGGCACTGCACTGCGGCGACGATCCGATCCGGCTGGAGCTGGCCGACGGCCGCATGGTGCCGACCCACACCGTGGTGATCGCCACCGGCGCGCAGTACCGCCGCCCCGGCATCGCCGCGCTCGAGCATTTCGAAGGCCGCGGGGTCTACTACTGGGCCTCCCCGGTGGAGGCCAAGCTGTGCAAGAACGAGCCGGCGATGCTGGTGGGCGGCGGCAATTCGGCCGGGCAGGCGGCGGTGTTCCTGGCCTCGCACGCGGCGCACGTGCACATGCTGGTGCGCGGTCCGGGCCTGGCCGCCACCATGTCGCGCTACCTGATCGACCGCATCGCCGCGCTGCCGAATATCACGCTGCATACCCACGCCCAGATCAGCGCGCTCGACGGCGACGGCTGGCTCAGCGCGGTGCACTACGATTGCCGCGCCGAGCATCCGGCGCCGGTCACCATGGCAGTGCGGCACCTGTTCCTGTTCATCGGCGCCGACCCCAATGCGGCGTGGCTGCGCACCTGCCATGTCGAGGTCGATGACAAGGGCTTCGTGCGAACCGGCGGCGGCGCGCTGGGCTGCGCGTCGGCGGTGCCGTATCCGCTGCAGACCAGCGTGCCGGGCGTGTTTGCCATCGGCGACGTGCGCGCCGGATCGACCAAGCGCGTTGCCGCGGCGGTCGGCGAAGGCGCGGCGGTGGTGGCGCAGATCCACGATTACCTGGCAAAGATCGAGGTGCCTGCCTCCCGCTGAGGCGCAGGCGGCTCAGCCTTGCGCCTCGCGCTCCAGCAGCTCGCGCTTGCGCGCCACGCCCCAGCGATAGCCCGACAGGTCGCCGTCGCTGCGCACCCCGCGATGGCAGGGAATCGCGACGGCCAGGTGGTTGGCGGCGCAGGCCTGCGCCACTGCGCGCACCGCGCGCGGCGCGCCGATGCGGGCCGCAATCTCGGCGTAGCTGGCGGTGCTGCCGGCGGGGATCTCGCGCAAGGCTTGCCAGACGCGCTGCTGGAACGCGGTGCCGCGCACGTCCAGCGGCAGCGCCAGGCCGATCGAAGGCGCTTCGATCATGCCTACCACCTTGGCCACCAGCTGCTCGAACTGCGCATCGCCGCCGAGCAGGTTGGCGCGCGGGAAGCGGTCCTGCAGGTCTTGCAACAGCGCTTGCGGGTCGTCGCCCAGCAGGATCGCGCAGACGCCGCGCAGGCTCTGCGCCACCAGGATCGCGCCCAGCGAGCACTGGCCGACGGCAAAGCGGATATCGATGTCGGCGCCGCCGGCGCGGTAGCGCGACGGGGTCATGCCGAGCACGGCGTCGGCGGTCTCGTAGAAGCGGCTGTTGGAGCCGAACCCGGCATCGTAGATGGCCTCGGTCACGGAGCTGCTGGTGCCGAGCTGCTCGCGCAGTTTCCTGGCGCGGTGCGCGGCGGCATACGCGCGCGGGGTCAGGCCGGTGGCGCTCCTGAACAGGCGGTGGAAGTGATAGGGGCTGACGCCCGCGGCGCTGGCCAGTTCCGGCAGCGTGGGCACGGCGTCGGCGGCCTCGATGCGGCGGCAGGCCTCCGCCACCATGGCCGCGTGCCGTGCCGCCAGCGCGGGCGGCGCTGCACGGCGGCTGGGCCGGTAGCCGGCGGCTTCGGCCGCGGCAGCGTTGTCGAAGAACTCGACATTGGCCGGATGCGGCAGGCGCGACGGGCTGCTCGGCAGGCAATACACGCCGGTGGTCCTGACCGCATAGACGAAGTCACGGTCGGCGCCGGGGTCGCGCGCCAGCACGCGCGCCCAGCGCGGATCGTGTTCGACCAGGGTGGCTTCGGCCGCTTGCGCGGCACGGCGGATGGATCGGGTCATGGAGGCCTCACGTAGCGTCGTGGAAGATGATGCCGAGGGTGTAGCGCTGGCCGGCATGCAGCCGGCTGACGCCATGCCGCAGGTTGACGCGATAGCTGCCGCGGCTGCCTTGCACCGGCCGCTGGCTGACCGCGAACACCACGGCATCGCCCTGGCGCAGCGCCACCACCTCGGCCCGCGACTGCATGCGCGGGCGCTGCTCGGTCAGCACGAACTCGCCGCCGGTGAAGTCGCGGCCGGGCTCGGAGAGCAGGATCGCGACCTGCAGCGGAAACACGTGCTCGCCGTAGAGGTCCTGGTGCAGGCAGTTGTAGTCGCCCGGGCCGTAGCGCAGCAGCAAGGGCGTCGGCCGCGACTGGCCGGCGTGATGGCAGCGCGCGATGAAATCCGGATGCGCGGCGGGGTAACGGACCTCGATGCCCATCGCGGCATTCCAGCGGTTGGCCACCGGCACCAGGTGCGGATAGAGCGCCGTGCGCAGCCCGGCGACCAGGTCGGGCAGGGGGTAGCCGAAGTATTTGTATTCGCCCTGGCCGAAGCCGTGCCGGCGCATCTCGATGCGCGAACGGTACTGCGCGTCGTTGCCATAGCCGGCCGCCAGCGCCTCGCATTCGTCGGCGGACAACAGGCCGGGGATGGCGGCGCAGCCGTAGTCATCGAGTGCGCGCGCGACAGCGGCCCAGTCGGTGCCATCGACCCGGGTCGCCACGTTCGCGTCATGCCCACGCCGAACCGCTGCGCCGCGTGCCTGCGAAACCGGCCGCCGCGGCCCTGCGACCGCCATTGCCGGCTGCTGAATCTGGCTGTTGCCCACTGTGAATCTCCTGTCCTGTGCATGCATGGTGCCAACTTTAGGGCGAGCCCCTGCGCGGCACACTCCGGCCCTTGCTTTCAAACTCTGTCGCCATACTGCCTTGACAAGACAGACCTGTCTACCAATAATGAGACAGAGCTGTATCACACTGTGGTTCTCGTCACTTCAATGCCTGTCTCTCAAAGGAGCTTTCATGTCTGCACCCATTGAAACCCGTCCGCCGCTGCCTCCGTTTACCCGCGAAACGGCCCTTGCCAAGGTCCGCGCCGCCGAGGATGGCTGGAACAGCCGCGACCCGCAACGCGTGGCGCTGGCCTATACCGTCGATAGCGCGTGGCGCAACCGCGCCGAGTTCGCCAACGGTCGCGCCGATATCGTCGCTTTCCTGCAGCGCAAATGGCAGAAGGAGCTGGATTACCGCCTGATCAAGGAGCTTTGGGTGCACGAGCAGAACCGCATCGCGGTGCGCTTTGCCTATGAATGGCACGACGATTCCGGCAACTGGTACCGGTCATACGGCAACGAGAACTGGGAATTCGATGAAGCAGGGCTGATGCGCAAGCGCTTTGCGTGCATCAACGATGCGCCGATCCAGGCAGCGGAGCGCAAGTTCCACTGGCCGCTGGGCCGGCGCCCGGACGGGCATCCGGGCTTGAGCGAGCTGGGCTTGTGAGGGGTGTTGTGGCGACCTCTCCCGCGCGCGGGAGAGGTCAAAAATCAGAAGGCCGGCTTACTGCATCTTGTCCAGGTTGCCGATCCGCACCAGCATCTCGGTGAACATCTGCATATCGAGATCGAGGTCGGCCACTTCCTTGTACTCGCGCGCGTTGTGCGCGGTGTACTTCTTGCCCGGCATGGCCGGCCCGAAGTTGATGGCGTTCGGCATCAGCTTGGCGGTGGTGCTGCCGGCGGTGGCGACCGGCTTGGCCTCCAGCCCGGTGGTATCGCCGAAGATGTTCAGCAGCGTCGACAGCCACGCGCCCTTCGGATCGCGCGCCATCCAGTTGCCCTGGTCGTACTTGATCTCGACCGGCCCATGGGTGGCGGCCCAGCCGAAAATGCGCTTGGTGATCTTGCCGCCCAGCTCGTCCGGGGTGCGCCCGCGCGGCATGCGCACATTGGTGACCACGTCGACGTACTCGCCGCGCTCGCGCACCAGCGTGGGCGACATGGTGAGCGGGCCCATGAACGGATCGCGGTAGGCCACGTCCATGCGATTGCCCAGGTAGTCCAGGCCGTACAGGTCGTTCAGGTAGCGGACCGCGTTCAGGTAGTGGTTTTCGGCAAGGCGCACGCCGCTGGCCTGCAGGAACAGCGCCAGCCGCGGCAGCGGGTTCACGCCTTCTTCCGGCCGCGAGCCGTGCGCCGAGGCGCCGGTGACCTTGACTTCGACATCGTTGCCGGTGCGCTTGACCTCGATCGAGAACTTGCCGCGCGGCGTGTAGCGGCGCAGGAAATCCGCGCGCGCCTGTTCCAGCGCGGCGGCCACCGCAGCAGGATCGCCGCCGGCAATGCGCGCGGTGGCGGTCTCGGGAATGGCGTTGGCCGAGGCCGCGCCGCGCATCGCGACAATGGCCGGGCCCTTGCTCTCGGCCTGGCTGGGGGCGCGCTTGTCGTCGGCCGCCTTGATGCCGAACGAGACCGTCAGCGTGCCCGCGCCTTTCTCGGCCACCACGGCCGGATACTTGCTGTCGAGCACGATGTTGTACTCCGGCAGCGTGGTGTGCTGGCGGTAGTACTTCATGCCGTCGCCGCCGGTTTCCTCGGTAGTTTCGATCATCAGCCGGATGCTGCGCTCGAGCGGCACGCCGCTTTCCTTGACGGTCTTCATCGCATACAGCACCGCGGCGATCGAGCCCTTGTCGTCGATGGTGCCGCGCCCATACAGCAGGTCGCCGATGCGCGTCATCCGGAACGGGTCCAGCCTGGTGCCGTCGTCCAGAACCCATTCCTCGGCTACCGCCGGCACCACGTCCGCGTGGGTCAGGATGCCGAAGGTGTCCTTGCCGCCGCCGGGCAAGGTCACCTCGAAGACGCGGTTGTCGACATTGCGATAGGCCAGCCCGAACTCGCGCGCCATGCCTTCGATCATCTTGCCGAACTCGACGATGGCGGGATGCTCGTGCTGCGCGATCTTTTCCTCACGCACGGTGCGCAGCGCCACCATCCTGCCGAGCGCATCGATGGCGGCGGCCTCGTTGCGCAGCCGGTTGTAAACCCCGAGCAGCCGCGCGACATTGACCAGGTTGTCGCCCGACAGCGGCGCCTTCGACTGCCACGCCGCCACCGCCGGCGCGACCAGCGGCTCGGCCTTGGCCGCCGCCGCCATGAAGGCCGGCAGGTCGGCCTGGGTCGCCTTGGCCGCGACCGGGCCGTTGCCGGTCAGGGCTTCCAGCGCCGGCTTTTTCAGCGTCTGGGCGTGCGCGGGAAGGGCCAGCGCGAGCGACAACGCGAGCAGGGATGCCCATCGATGGCGGTGCGGCGGGCGGCAAGGTCGGATCATTGCAAAGAAGGGAGTCGGAGCAGATGCCGCATGATAGGGCACTCCCGGGATTTTCCCGAAAAAAAATGCTTTTTAGTCCGCGCGCGCCCGCGCAGTTTGCAGGGCAGTAGACATTGCCTATGCGCAGATCATAGTTTTTGGCAATCATTTTATTTGATACGATGAATTGTACAAATCACTTCCCGGTCTCCAGAATGGGGCCTTCGCTGCAACCCGCAGCCGAACCAACCCGATCCAGAACCAGGAGTGAACTGATGCTGCAATCCCGCGAAGGCCAACGCGTTCCCAATGTCGCTTTCCGTGTGCGTGAAGACAACGAGTGGAAGACTGTCACCACCGGCGAGCTGTTCGACGGCAAGACCGTGGTGGTGTTCTCGCTGCCGGGCGCTTTCACCCCGACCTGTTCGTCGACGCACCTGCCGCGCTACAACGAACTGGCGCCGGTGTTCGCCAGGCATGGCGTCGACGACATCCTGTGCGTGTCGGTGAACGACACCTTCGTGATGAACGAATGGGCCAAGGACCAGGAATCCGAAAACATCACCATGATCCCCGACGGCAATGGTGAATTCACCGAAGGCATGGGCATGCTGGTGGACAAGGCCGACCTGGGCTTCGGCAAGCGCAGCTGGCGCTATGCGATGCTGGTCAAGGACGGCGTGGTGCAGAAGATGTTCATCGAGCCGGAAGAGCCGGGCGACCCGTTCAAGGTGTCCGATGCCGACACCATGCTGGCCTACATCGCCCCCGGCGCGCGCAAGCCTGACCAGGTCGTGGTGTTCTCCAAGGTGGGTTGCTCGTTCTGCGCCAAGGCCAAGCAGCTGCTGGACGACAACGGTTTCGACTACATCGACGTGCCGCTCGACAACAAGGTGCGCGGCAAGGTGCTGGGCGCCGTGTCGGGCGAGATGACCGCACCGCAGGTGTTTATCAACGGCAGGCTGGTCGGCGGCGCCGAAGCGCTGCAGCAGTACCTGGCCGCCTGAGCCGCAATCAGCCGTTTCCCACTCTTGCCCCGAGCCACGGGGCCGGCAGTCGCCGGACCCGATGGCGCTGCCTTGCCCGAACCGCGCCGGGCAGCGCCATCCAGCCCGCTGATTGACCCAGCCTGACGCTTCAGAACACAAAGGAACCACCGCCATGACCACCATCCAGACCGACGTCGCCGTGATCGGCGCAGGCACCGCCGGCCTTGCCGCCTACCGCGCCGCGATTGCGGCGGGCAAGCGCGCCGTGATCATCGAAGGCGGCCCCTACGGCACCACCTGTGCCCGCGTGGGCTGCATGCCGTCCAAGCTGCTGATCGCCGCCGCCGAGGCCGCGCACGAGCTGCGCCACACCGCGCCGTTCGGCGTGCATGTCGACGGCCAGGTCCGCATCGACGGGCGCGAGGTGATGGCGCGCGTGCGCAGCGAGCGCGACCGCTTTGTCGGTTTCGTGGTGCGCGGCGTGGAGAACATCGCGCCGGCCGACCGCATTCGCGGTTATGCCCGCTTTATCGACACCACCACGCTGGAAGTGGACGGGCACACCACCGTGCGCGCCAGCCGCGTGGTCATCGCCACCGGTTCCACGCCGGTGCTGCCGGCACCGTTCCAGGTGTTCGGCGACCGCCTGATCGTCAATGACGACGTGTTCTCGTGGCAGGACCTGCCCGGCAGCGTGGTGGTGTTCGGCCCCGGCGTGATCGGGCTGGAGCTGGGCCAGGCGCTGTCGCGGCTGGGCGTGCGGGTGCGGGTGTTCGGCGTCAGCGGCTCGCTCGGGCCGCTGACCGATCCGGTCATCCGCGCCGACGCGGCCCGCACTTTCAACCAGGAGTTCTATCTCGATCCCGACGCCCAGGTGACCGACATGGGCCGCGATGGCGACCAGGTGGTGGTGACCTACCTCGATCGCGAAGGCCGCAGCGTGACCGAACGCTTCGACTACGCGCTGGCAGCCACCGGGCGCGCGCCCAACGTGCGCGGCCTGGCCCTAGAGAACACCGGCCTGACGCTGGATGCGCGCGGCGTGCCGCTGTTCGATGCGCACACGCTCCAGTGCGGCAACGCGCCGGTCTTTATCGCCGGCGATGCCAACAACATCCTGCCGCTGCTGCACGAGGCCGCCGACGAGGGCAAGGCCGCCGGCGAGAACGCCGCCAGCTATCCGCAGGTGAAGCCGCTGGCGCGCCGCGCGCCGATCGCGGTGGTATTCACGGACCCGCAGATCGCGATGGTCGGCCAGCGCTACGCCGAACTGGCGGCACGGGGTGAAGACAGCTTCGTCACTGGTGAGGTCAGCTTCGAAGACCAGGGCCGCAGCCGCGTCATGCTGAAGAACCGAGGGCTGATGCACATCTATGCCGACAAGGCCACGGGCCGCTTCCTGGGCGCGGAATGGACCGGCCCGCGCGCCGAGAATATCGCCCACCTGCTGGCGTGGTCGTACCAGCAGGGCCTGACCATCGCGCAGATGCTGACGATGCCGTTCTACCACCCGGTGGTGGAAGAAGGCCTGCGCACCGCGCTGCGCGATGCGGCCGCCGCTCGAGGCCTGAAATCGCGATGATTGCTAGACAGGTCTGTCTGTCATAGTATCGAAGCACAGGCCCGGGGCGGCGCTTGGCGCTGCCCCGGGCGGATTCCTGTTTTCGTTACTCCGCTTGCACCACATGGCCACGCCTTCCGCCCGCGACCGC
The DNA here is from genome assembly GCF_900250115.1 of Cupriavidus taiwanensis. Taxonomy (NCBI): domain Bacteria; kingdom Pseudomonadati; phylum Pseudomonadota; class Betaproteobacteria; order Burkholderiales; family Burkholderiaceae; genus Cupriavidus; species Cupriavidus taiwanensis. The sequence continues at coordinate 1,126,152 of NZ_LT984804.1, forward strand.
ATCCTCGACACCGCCGCCCGCCTGTTCTACCAGGAAGGCTATCGCGCCACCGGCATCGACCGGATCATTGCCGAATCGGGCGTGGCCAAGATGTCGCTCTACCGGCATTTCGCCTCCAAGAACGCGCTGATCGCGGCGTTCCTGGCGCGCCGGCATGACGAATGGATGGCGTGGTTCCGCCAGCAGGTGGAAACCCGCCTCGCCGAGCGGCCCCGCCTTGACGTGATCGCCGACGCGCTGGCCGACTGGTTCGAGCGCGACTTTCGCGGCTGCGCCTTTATCAACGTGGTGGCCGAGGCGGGCGACGCCGAGGCGCACCAGCAGGCGGCGGCCCACAAGGCCGGGCTGGAGGCCTTCGTCGCGGATATCGCGGCCCGCCTGGGACTGCGCGACCCACAGGCGGTAGCTGCCGAGGCGATGCTGTGCATCGAGGGCATGATCGTGCGCTACCAGGTGCAGCCGGACCGCGCGGTGGTCGAGGCGGGCAGGCGGTTGCTTGGCCGCCTGCAAGGCGAATGAAGGATCGTCCGGCCTAGCGCCGGGGCAGCATCCGGCGCGCTGCCGCATAGTCACGCAGCGCATCATTCATCAGCGTTTGCCAGCCGCTGCCCGGTTGCCTTGTAGGCCGCCGGCACGTCGGGATCGATGCGTAGGGTCTGATTGACCTTGCGCTCGCCGACCGGTTTAGCCGGCCTACCGCGACGTTTTGCCAGTGCATCGGCTTTGTCGTTGCCGAGCAGCTCCCGTGCCGGGCGCATCTTCTTGAACTGGTCTGTCGGCACTGCCACCGCATCGAAGTCAACCGCGATACCTCACGAGATGGCGGCGTCCTCTGCCGGAAAATCGGTCACTCGCGCGAACACACTGCACGAAAAATCCCCTCCTATGTATCGTCTCTGACACATTGAGGCTACAATTCTGTTGTAATCACGAATCATTCCTATTCGTAATCAGAATTGTTCACTGGTGGTGCCGCCTTGCCGGCATCGCCACCTTCCTACCCTGAGTGATGCCTCTGCACCCGAACCGTCGGGCGACCCCGCGCTTTGCCCGCTCCGCGCTTGTCACCCCTTGCCGCCTTTCCCTTACTACCCTTGTCCTGAGCCTGCAAGCCGGCGGCGTGTTCGCGCAGTCCGGCGCGAACCCGGTACCTGCCGCGCCGGTGGCCACAGCCGCGGCGGAGTTGCCGGCGGTCACGGTGCGCGCCAGCAGCGACGATGAAACCGCCACCGGCCCGGTCCATGGCTTTGTGGCGAAACGCAGCGCCACTGCCACCAAGACCGACACGCCGGTGATGGAGACGCCCCAGTCGATCACCGTCATCACGCGCGACCGCATGGAAGCCCAGGGCGCGCAGAGCGTGCAGCAGGCCATCGGCTACAGCGCCGGCGTCTACGCCGGTCCCTACGGCAATGATGCGCGCGGTGACTGGGGCAAGTTCCGTGGCACGGACTTCACGCAGTATCGCGATGGCTTGCTGAACCAGGTCGGTTTCTACAACAACGTGCGTCCCGACGTTTACGCGCTGGAGCGCATCGATGTGCTGCGCGGCCCGTCGTCGATGCTGTTCGGGCAGGGCGCGGTCGGTGGCATCCTGAATCTGGTCAGCAAGCGCCCGCAAGCGGAGGCCGCGCGCGAGATTGGGGTGCAGTTCGGCAACTACAACCGCAAGCAGGTGCAGGCCGACCTGACCGGCCCGCTCGATGCGGACGGCAAGTGGCTGTACCGCCTGGTGGCGCTGGCGCGCGACAGCGACACGCAGGTGGACTACGTCCAGGACAATCGCTACCTGCTCGCGCCCTCGCTGACATGGCGGCCGACCCAGGACACCTCGCTGACGCTGCTGGCCAATTTCCAGCGCGACGTGAGCGGGACCTCGGTCGGCTTCTTCCCGTGGCGCGGCACGCTGTATCCGAACCCGGGCGGGCAGATTCCCGACCACCTGTTTATCAGCGAACCCGGCTTCGACCGCTACACCGCGGAACAGCAGTCGGTCGGCTACGAGTTCCAGCACAAGTTCAACGACACCGTGACAGTGCGGCAGAACCTGCGTTATTCGCACAGCTCGGTGGACTATCGCAGCATCTACGCCGCCGGCTTCAACGGTGCCGGTCATGGCTGGGTGCCGGGCAGCAATTCGCTGCTGCGCCGCACGGTGTACGTCAACCAGCCGACGCTGAATTCGTTTGCCGTCGACACCCAGGCACAGACCAATTTCCGCACCGGCCCGGTCCAGCACACCCTGCTGACCGGCGTTGACTACCAGCACGCTGAAATCACTGGGACCACCGGCGTGGGCGGCTCCGCCGCGCCGCTCGATGTGTTCAACCCGGTCTACGGCAATTTCACGCTCCCGGGCACGCGCTCGCTGAATCCCGCCACGCAGGCGCAAACGGGCCTGTACGTGCAGGACCAGCTGGCCTGGAACAAGTGGCTGCTGATGCTGGGGCTGCGCTATGACTGGTCGCGTGCCGCGCAGGACAACACGCCCACGGCCAGCCGCGACGACAGCGAGCTGACCAAGCGCGCCGGGCTGATGTACCGCTCGGACGTCGGCCTGAACCCGTACCTCAGCTACTCCGAGTCATTCCAGGGGCTGGCCGGCTTCAACAAGGCCAACCAGGCGTTCAAACCGCTGCGCGGCTCGCAGTGGGAGGCGGGCATCAAGTACCAGCCGCCGGGCAAGAATGCCTCGCTGACCATCGCTGCCTTCGACATGCGCGAGAAAAGCCGCAAGACCGCGGGCGTGGTCAACGGCATTCCCGATTCGGTGCAGGTGGGGGAAGCGCGCACGCGCGGCATCGAGGTGGAGGCGCTGGCATCGCTGACGAACCGGCTCGACCTGATCGCGACCTACACCTACCTCGATGCGCGCGTGGTCGAAGGCACTCCGGCCGAGGTCGGCAAGAAGCTGGCGAGCACGCCGTCGAACATGGCATCGCTGTGGGCCAACTATCGCTTCAAGCTGTTCGGGATGCCGGGCTTCGTGGCCGGCGGCGGCCTGCGCTATGTCGGTCCCAGCTATGACGGCGCCGACCAGAACCGCGTGGGCGGCGTGACGCTGTACGACGCCATGATCGCCTATGACCACGGCCCGCTGCGGGTCGCGCTGAACGCCAACAACCTGTTCGACAAGCAGTTCCTGACCACCTGCCTCGCGCGCGGCGACTGCTACTTCGGCGCGCGCCGCACGGTGGTGGGCACGGTCACCTATCGCTTCTGAGCGGGGCCGCGCAAAGAACCGGGGGCTTAATCCGCGTCGGGAATGGGCGCTCCCTGCACTTTCGGCGCCGGCTCGGCCTGCAGCGCATCGGCCGGCAACAGCCGCAGGAAGGTGCGCGCGATCTCCGGGTCCCGGCACGTCAGCCAGTCGTGCCACTGCGCGCGCGGCACGATGACCACCGAGCGCTTCTCGTCGCCCGGCTTGTGGAAGCGCTGCATCAGCGGGTGCTGCGCCGAGTTGACGGTCAGCATGGTGAACGACAGCGCCTGGTCCGGCCAGTCGCGCCACAGCCCGGCAATGCCGAAGGCCGGCTCGCCGGGCAGCCAGACGCGCCAGCGCACCGGCTTGCCCGGCGAGCCGGCTGGCGCCGCACCGTCCGTCCCCTGGTCGGGATACGCGAACTCATAGAACGCCGTGGCCGGTATCAGGCAGAGCTGGCCCTGGCGCCAGCAGCGCGCAAAGGCGGGGCGCTCGCCCACGGTTTCGCTGCGCGCATTGGTGGTGTCGTAGCGCCGTGCGCCGGGTGGAATGCGCGCGCGCGGCACCATGCCGAACGAGGCCAGCGCGGCACTGTGGCTACCGTGGTCATCGGCGCGCACGATCGGCGCCGCATAGTCGGGGTAGGTCTCGGCCTTGTACACGCCCGCGGGTGGCTCCACGCCGAAGATTTCGCGCAGGATGCGGCGCTGGACCGGGGCATAGTTGGTGCACATGCGCTGTCTCCTCGGGGCGATGCCCGTATCGTGTGGGCCCGCTGGCGCCGCGTCAAGGCCGCCGCTGCGCCGCCCGTCAGTGCACATGGCAAGGATGGCAAAAACCGTCAGCCGCGCTGGCGGAATCGGTTATTGCCGGATCGGCGCGCCGTGGCGCACACTCTTGCGGCAGCCGTGGCGCGGCAAAACGCGCACGGCAACCGACTACAAGGCATCAGCCGGACTCAGGAGACCCCATGCGCGACTACGCCCAAGCTTTCGACGGATTTTCCTATGACGACGCCGTATCCAGGCAACTGCACGGCAGCCTGGCGGCGATGAACGCCTGCGTCGAATGCTGCGACCGGCACGCACAGCCAGGGCGGATTGCGCTGAACTGGGAAGGGCGCAACGGCGACGCGCGCAGCTGGACCTTTGCCGAATTGCAGGCGCTGTCCGCACAGTTCGCGGGCTTCCTGCAGGCACAGGGAGTACAGCCGGGCGACCGTGTCGCCGGCCTGCTGCCGCGCAACGCCGAACTGCTGGTGACGATCCTCGGCACCTGGCGCGCCGGGGCCGTGTACCAGCCGCTGTTTACCGCCTTCGGGCCCAAGGCCATCGAGCACCGGCTCAATGCGTCGGGCGCCAGGGTGGTGGTTACCGATACCGCCAACCGGGCCAAGCTGGACGAGGTCTCGGGCTGTCCTGCCATCGTTACCGTGGCCGGCACCCAGGGCGGCACGGAGCAACACGCCGTGAGCGCCGGCGATTTCAGCTTCTGGGCCGAGCTGGCACGCCAGCCGGCGTCGTTCGCGCCCGTGATGCGGCGCGGCGAAGATCCCTTCCTGATGATGTTCACCTCCGGCACCACCGGCCCGGCCAAGCCGCTGCTGGTGCCGCTCAAGGCCATTGCCGCATTTGCCGGCTATATGCGTGACGCGGTCGACCTGCGCGACGAGGACGCGTTCTGGAACCTGGCCGATCCGGGCTGGGCCTATGGCCTGTACTACGCCGTCACCGGCCCGCTGTCGCTGGGCCATGCCACCACGTTCTACGACGGCCCGTTCAGCGTCGACAGCACCTGCCGCGTGATCCGCAAATACGGCATCACCAACCTGGCCGGCTCGCCCACCGCCTACCGCATGCTGATCGCGGCCGGCGACGCCGTGTCCGGCCCGCTGCGCGGGCAGCTGCGTGCCGTCAGCAGCGCCGGCGAGCCGCTCAACCCGGAAGTGATCCGCTGGTTCGCCAGCGAGCTGGGCGTCGCCATCCATGACCACTATGGCCAGACCGAGCTGGGCATGGTGCTGTGCAACCACCACGCCCTGGCCCACCCGGTGCGCATGGGTGCGGCCGGCTTTGCCAGTCCCGGGCATCGCGTGGTGGTGGTCGACGAGGCGCTGCGCGAGCTGCCGGCTGGCCAGCCGGGCACGCTGGCGCTGGACCTGAAGCGCTCGCCGATGTGCTGGTTCGGCGGCTACCACGGCACGCCCACCAGCGCCTTTGCCGGCGACTATTACCTGACCGGCGATTCCGCCGAACTCAACCACGACGGCAGCATCAGCTTTATCGGGCGCGCCGACGACGTCATCACCACCTCGGGCTACCGGGTGGGCCCGTTCGACGTCGAAAGCGCGCTGATCGAGCACCCGGCCGTGGTCGAGGCCGCGGTGATCGGCAAGCCCGACCCCGAGCGCACCGAGCTGATCAAGGCCTTCGTGGTGCTGGATCCGCAGCACGCGGCCTCGCCCGAACTGGCGGAGACCCTGCGCCTGCACGTGCGCCAGCGCCTGGCCGCGCATGCCTATCCGCGCGAGATCGAGTTCGTCGCCGAACTGCCCAAGACCCCCAGCGGCAAGGTCCAGCGCTTTATCCTGCGCAACCAGGAAGTCGCCCGCGTGCGCATGGCGGCCGGCGCCTGAGCCCGGCCCTGCCCGCTGGCGGGCTGGGCGGCGGCAGGCCGGTGGCGGACCGCTTCCTATAATGAGGAAGCGGTTGCCGGGGCCCCGGGGGTTGAAGGAGGCCGCGGCGCCGCTCCCGCGCGTCCGCAGGCAGGGGCGCGCATCCCTCCATCTCCAGACCAACCGGCGAGGCGACAACATGCAGAGTAGCGAAGCGGTGCTGACGCAGGCGCGCGCAGCCCTGGCCCATGTGCCCTATCAGGGCCATGTCCTCCATCCCACCATCCAGCTGCGGCTCTCGGACGGCGCCCTGATCCTCGAGGGCGAGGTAGCCGATATTGTCGACAAGACCCGGGCCGCGGCGACGCTGCGGCGCGTGGACGGCGTCACCAGCGTGATCGACCACCTGCGCGTGGCCAACGGCGGCGCCCCGGTGGGCGACGGCGAACTGCGCGACGCCGTGTGCGAGCGCCTGCTCAGTGCCGTCGAATTCCACAGTTGCAAGATTTGCGCGCGCGTCAAGGGCAAGCCCGAGGCCATGCGCGAGCCGGTGAGCGAGCGCAGCGGCTGGATCGAGGTCGCGGTGCAGGACGGCGTGGTGACGCTGTGGGGGCAGGTGATCAGCCTGTCGCACATGCGCCTGGCCGGCGTGCTGGCGTGGTGGTCGCGCGGTTGCCGCTGCGTCGTCAACGAACTGGTGGTGGCGCCCGCCGAGACCGACCGCGACGATGAGATCACCGAGGCGCTGATGCTGGTGCTGGAGACCGATCCCTTCGTCGATGCCGCCCAGGTCAGCGCGCATACCCAGGACCGCGTGGTGACGCTCGAGGGCTGCGTCAATAATGAGCGCACGCGCCGCCAGGCCGAGCGCGATGCATGGTACGTGCAGGGCGTGGAAGACGTGGTCAACCACATCTCGCTGCGCCCCTGAGCGCGGGCACGGAACCGGCTACCGGCGCGCGCCGCGCCGCGGGGCGCGCTTTGCAGCGGTATCTTCCATGCGCCAGTAGCGCCGCCGCGCCCGCAGCGCAAAGCGGGCGCGGTAGTCCGACATCGACATGCCGGTGGCGCGCTGGAACAGCCGGCGGAACGCCGCGGCGTCGCTGTAGCCGCAGGCTTCGGCAATGGCATGGATGCCGTGCAGCGTGACTTCCAGCAGCATGCGGGCACGCTCGACACGCAGCGTGTGCAGGTAGTCCAGCGGCGTCATGCCGGTGACCTGGCCGAAATGCCGCAGCAGCGTGCGTTCGCTGACCGCCGCCGCCTGCGCCACCGCGGCCAGCCGGTAGGGCTCCGAGACATGGTCGCGCAGCCACTGGATGGCGCGGTAGACCGGGCTGTCGGCGGTGCGGCCGAGCCAGCGTTGCGACACCAGCGCCGGCACGCTGCGCTGGCGCTCGGGCTGGAACAGCATCAGTTGCGACGCCGCCTGCGCCAGGTCGGGATCGTGCAGATGGCCCAGCACGCGCAGCATGAACTCCACCTGCAGCGCGGGCGCCACGCAGGAAAACACTTGCCCGTGCACGCTCATGGCCGCGTCGCTGGCCAGGTCGCAATGCGGGTACTGGCGCGCCATCCAGCTCTGGAACATCCATGGTGCTCCCACGCTGGCGCCATCCAGCAGGCCCAGCTGCAGCGGCAGCACCATCCCCGACGCGCACGCGGCGATCCAGCCGCCGGCGCGCGCATGGCGCTCCACCAGCCGCAGCGCCGCGGCATCGCGCAGCGCCAGCTCGCCCAGGTGCGGCGCGTTGCTGGCCATCAGCGCGGGAATGACCAGCAGCGTGCGGCTGCCCGGCGCGCGCGCGCGCCGGGTCGACGATACCAGTCCCGGCAGCTCGGTGGCCAGCGTGCGGCCGTTGGTGCGGCACAGTTGCCAGCTCAGCGTGGGCGCGGCGCCGGGGCGCTGCAGGCTGGCCACGCCCGCCACCGTGCGCAGCACGTCGAGCGTGGTGAACAGGCTGCCGGGCATGGCTTGCGTCAGCCACAGCAGGCGCACGTGCAGCGGGACGTTGTGGGATGAGGGCGCGATGGCGGTAGTGGGGGCTGGCATGCCTTGAGGCGGTTCGAATGGTTGCTGGTGGCCCGGGGGGCGCGGAACGCCGTGGCGGGATCGGCATCCGGATTGGCGATATTGAACCTCCCCATAGTGACTGGCAAGGGCTAGCATCGTGCCGTTGTGCCGCGGCGAAAGGCCATGACCGCGGCACCGCCAACAAGACCAGACCGAGGAGATTCCATGCCGTTTTCCGTTCGCCACGTTGCCATTGCCGCTGCCCTGACGCTTGCCGGGGCCGGCATGCCGGCCAGTGCCGCGCAGCCCGATGCCGCGCTGCTGTCGGCCGCGCAGGCGGCCCAGCCCAAGGTCGTGCAGTCGCTCAAGGAGATGGTGTCGATCGAATCCGGCAGCGCCAATGCCAAGGGGCTGGCGCAGATGGCCAGCTATACCGAGAAGCGCCTGCAGGCGCTGGGCGCAAAGGTCGAACGCCTGCCCGTGACCAAGGGCCCGGGCACCATGGTCAAGGCCACCTTCACCGGCACCGGCAAGCGCCGCGTCATGCTGATTGCCCACCTGGACACGGTGTACCCCGACAACACGCTGGCGACGCAACCGATCCGCGAGGAGGGCAATCGGCTCTATGGCCCGGGCATCGCCGACGACAAGGGCGGCATCGCCGTGATCCTGCATTCGCTCGAGATCCTGAAGCAGCAGGGCTGGCGCGACTACGCCCAGATCACGGTGCTGTTCAACCCGGACGAGGAGGTGGGCTCGGTCGGTTCGGCCGAAACCATCGCCACGCTGGCCGCGCAGCATGACGTGGTGCTGTCGTGCGAGCCCACCGCGGCCAAGGATGTGGTCAAGGCCGAGGCGCTGCTGCTGGGTGCCTCCGGCACCGCCACCGCCACCATGCAGGTCAAGGGCCGCGCCGCTCACGCCGGCGCCGCGCCGGAGCGTGGTCGCAATGCGCTGCTCGAGCTGGCGCACCAGCTGCAGCAGACGCGCGACACGGCCAGCCTGGTGCCGGGCTCGCAGCTGAACTGGACCCAGGCCCAGGCCGGCACGGTGCGCAACCAGATCCCGGAAAGCGCCGTGGCCTATGGCGACGTGCGCACCACGGCCGCCGGTGCCGCCGAAAAGCTGAAGGTGGCGCTGCAGGACAAGGTCAAGTCCAGCCAGCTGGTGCCCGACACCCACACCACGGTGACGATGGAAGAGGGCCGTCCGCCGTTCGTCGCCGACGCGCGCGGCCGCGCGCTCGCCAAGCGCGCGCAGGAAATCTATGCCGAACTGGACGGCCGCACGCTGGCGCTGGCAGAAGGCACCGGCGGCGCCACCGACGCCAGCTACGCCGCCCGCTCGGGCAAGCCTGCGGTGGTGGAAAGCTTCGGGCTGGCGGGCTTCGGCTACCACGCGCGCGACGAATACATCGAACTGGATTCGATCGTGCCGCGCCTGTACCTGATGACCCGGATCCTGCAGGATATCGGCCGCAACTGAGTCGTCGCAACCGGGCCCGCCCGGGGGCTTTTCCCCGTCCCGGCAAAGGCCATGCGCAGGCCTGCTACAGTGTCATGGCCGCCAGTCCGGCGGCCATGACAAAAGAGCTTTCGGGGAGACAGCAGATGAATCGCAAAGGCCTGGTCGACGCCGCCCTGGCGCTGGAAGACCTGGCGGCCGGCAACACGCCCGCGCCTGCCCAGGTCGCGGCAGGCGCCGCCGCCCTGGAGAAGATCCATGCCGATTTCCCGGCGTGGCGCGACGTGGGCGATGCGCTGTTCGGCCTGAAGGCGCTGGCCGGCGGCAGCGGCATGGGACTCGACGCGAAGGGGCGCCAGCGCGCCGGCCGGCTGGCCGACGTGGTTCGCAGCCTGATCGACCAGATCTGAGTACCCGGGGGGGGCGGGCGACCGCGCGGCTACAGCATCGATTCGATCGGCAGGATCGACAGGAACCAGATGCCAAGCCGGCGCCACCAGCTGGTGTTGGGCTCGGTGTCGTGGCGGATCACTTCGCCGTCGCGCCGTTCCAGCCAGTAGAGCCGGCCGGTCTCGTCCAGCCGGACCTGGTAGGCCGCTTGTGGAACCACGCTGGCGAAGGTGGATTCGATCCGGCCCGCCAGCGCGGGGCTGTCGATGATAAAGCCGAGTTCGGTGTTGATCATGGCCGAACGCGGATCGAAATTGAACGAACCCACGAACACCCGGTTGCCGTCGACCGCGAAGGTCTTGGCGTGCAGGCTGGAACCGGAACTGCCGAAGGGGCCGGCGCGTTCCTCCTTCTTGCGGGGCTCGGCCGCGCGCCGCAGTTCGTACAGGTCCACGCCGGCCTCGAGCAGCTGCTTGCGCCGCTTGGCATAGCCGGAATGCACGGCGGCCACGTCGGTGGCCTCCAGCGCATTGGTCAGCACGCGCACCGCGACCCCGCGCTGTGCCATGTCGGTAAAAAAGGACGTGCCGCCGGTCGAGGGCACGAAGTAGGGCGAGACCAGGTCGAGCGTGCGCTGCGGCTCGCCCAGGATCTCGCGCAGCTGGTGCGCCACCAGCGTGCTGCGCGAGGCTTCGCCCAGGGCCTTGGCGGGGTTGTCGCTGACCATGCGCGTGCTTGCCCACTGGAATTGCAGCGTGCCGTCCAGCATCCGCCGCACGTCAGGCAGTTCGCGCACCGCGGCCAGGTAGGCCGCGGCGGCCGGGTTGCGCTCGACCTCGCGGGCCTGCCCGACCAGCGCCTGCAGCCGTTCCACGCTGACCGGCGGCAGCAGCCGGTCCACCGGATACGCCGAGGCGCTGGACCAGTAGCGGTCGAAATCCTGCGCCACCTCGCCGGCTGCGGGGCCGACCGCGATCACGTCGAGGTCGGCGAACAGCACGCCGTCGGTGGCGCCGAAGTATTCGTCGCCGACATTGCGCCCGCCGATGATGGTGGCGACGCCGTCGGCGGTGAACGACTTGTTGTGCATGCGCCGGTTCAGGCGCCGGAAATCCGTCAGGAAATTGAGCGCCTTGGGCTGGCGGATCACGAACGGGTTGAAGATGCGCACTTCGACATGCGGGTGCGCGTCCATCGCGGCCAGCCGTTCGTCCATGCCGGCAATGCCGTTGTCGTCGAGCAGCAGGCGCACGCGCACGCCACGCTCGGCGGCTTCGTGCAGGGTCTCGAGCAGCAGCGTGCCGGTCAGGTCATCGCGCCAGATGTAGTACTGCACGTCGAGCGTGCGCTGGGCGGTGCGGGCCAGATGCACGCGCGCGGCAAAGGCGGCGTAGGCGTTCTCCAGCGGATGGATGCCGCTCAGCCCCGGGTGGCGCGCCACTTCGCCGGCCAGCGCCCGGCCCAGCGGCGTGGACTCGGCTTCGGCCGGCGTCAGTGCAAAGGATTCGGTGCGGGGATTCAGCGGCGGCAGCGCGCAGCCGCCGAGCAGGGTGGCGCAGCACAGCATCAGCGAACTGGCGCGCAGGCGGCGATGGGGGAACGCGGCGTCGGTCGGCAATGGCATCGGTGGGCGGGGTCGCCCCGTGGCGGGGCTCCGTGATTGCGGCAATGGTGCCATGTTGCCATGCCGCGCCGCGGGCGTCGCGATTCGCGCAGGCCGGCGCCAATGCCAGCCGGCCGCGCGCGGCGGTCAGGACGCCGCCACCACGCCGCAGGCAATGCGGCCGCCGGCATTGCCGGTGGGCTGGGTCTTGTAGTCGTCCGGATCCTTGTGCACCACCACCGCGCGCCCGATCACGCTGTTGGCGCCGGTACCCACCGACAGCGACGGCAGCAGCATGCTGACGCGCACGTTGCCGTTGGCATCGGCGGTGACGTTGTTCATGTCGCCGGCATGGTGGTCCGCCATGGTCATCTGCCCGTGCGGCTTGCCGGCCGGGTTGAAATGGCCGCCCGCGCTCATCGCGTCGGGCGCGGAACAGTCGCCTTTCTCGTGGACGTGGAAGCCGTGGACCGAATTGGGCGGCAGCCCGGTAATCGCGGCCGTCATCATCACGCCGCCGGGCTGCTGCTGGAAGGTGACGGTGCCGGCGGTGTTGGAGCCGCTCTTGGGCTGCAGCGTGGCCGACGCCCTGGCGCCGCTGGTGGCGCCGGTGGCGGACGGCTGGGCCGCGGACGAAGAGGGCATGCCGGAGCCGGCGCAGCCGGCCAGTGCCATGGTTGCGGCAATCCACGCCGCCAGCGGGAGAAGCACTTGTTTCATCGGAATCCTCTTGTTGTCGTGATTTCGGATGAAACAGTATAGGTCGGCGGCCGCTGAACCGATTTCCGGTTTTGTCCTACATGCGGCCGGGCATGCGCGCCGCTGGCGGATCGCGCCAGCGGACCGGCCGCTCAGGCTGCCACGGGCAGCGGCTGCTGTGCCGCACCAAAATGCGGATGGCGCGAGAACAGCTCGGCGGCCCAGTTCACGAACACCCGCACCTTGGCCGACAGGTGCCGGTTCTGCGGATACATCGCCGAGATCGGCAGTTCATCGGTCTGCCAGTCGGCCATGATTTCCACCAGCCTGCCGCTGGCCACATAGGGCTCGGCCATGGCGCGCGAGATGCGGGCGATGCCGTGGCCCTCCAGCGCGCAGCCAAGGTAGACATCCGCGTCGTTGGTGGAAATGGCTGAGGGCAGCAGCACCTCGCCGCGCTCCGCGCCGCGCGCCAGCGGCCAGGGCATCTCCCGGCCGTTACGGTTGGACAGGAAGTTGACCGCCTTGTGCTGCGCCAGCTCGGCCAGGTCGCGCGGGGTGCCGCTGCGGTTCAGGTAGATCGGCGAGGCGTAGAACGCCAGTTGCACATGGCCGATACGGCGGGCCACCATGGCTTCGTCCAGCGGTATGCCGACGCGCAGCACCACGTCGACGCCTTCCTGCAGCAGGTCGATCGGCTTGCCGTTGATGGTCAGCTCCAGCTTCAGGTCCGGATAGGCCTGGAAGAATTCATGCAGGTGAGGCACCAGCACCAGTTGCGCCAGCCCGGCCGTGGTGTCGACCGAGAGCGTGCCGCGCGGCGAATTGTTCTGGCGCGTCAGCGACTGCTCGGCCTCCTCGACATCGGCCAGGATGCGCACGCAGCGCTCGTAGTACGCGGCGCCGTCGTTGGTCACGCTGATGCGGCGCGTGGTCCGGTGCAGCAGCTTCACGCCGAGATGGGTTTCCAGGTTCTGGATCAGGCGGGTCAGCGTGGCCTTGGGCAGGTCCATCGACTCGGCGGCACGCGCAAAGCTGCCGACGTCGACGACCCGGGTGAATGCCTGCATTGATACGAGACGGTCCATGATGTGGTTCCGACGATAGCTCCGAACGGCGCACCGCCCGCGCTCGTAGCGCACGCGGCCTGTCTTGTTGTTGTGACGGGGAGTCTGCCGGCTGCTGGTACTGGATGCGCGCTGGCTGGGCGCGATGCCGGCATGGGTTCAAGTCAGGCGTCCGGCGCCGCGACAGTCCCACCCGCGGGCCGGGCGCGCAACGGCCTGGCCAACCGCCGCGCGTGCCGAGAGCGGGAGTGAATCACAAAATCCAAGACCTTGTCATGCGTGGGGATTTCGGTTTTCAGACGCATGGCAGGCCGGGTTGCGATTATTCCAATCCCGGAACAGTGCATTGGCGATCTCTCGCTTTATCCCATCCTCGTCAATCACCATAATCCGTTGCATCGCAACACTCAAGCGCATTGTCCATGCCGTGCGCCTATGCCATGTCACAGAAGCCAGGCCAACGCTCCGCAGCCGCCAGCGCCGCCACTGCCCCCGCGGCAGCCGGGCCGGGACAGGCGCGCGTGGCCGAGCACACGGTGACCAGCGACGGCCGCGAGGTCCTGGTGCGCGTGTGCTATCCGCCGGGCTACCCGGCACCGGGCCTCGACAGCGCCGCGCTGCTGCCCTGGCTGGTGTACCTGCATGCCGGCGGCTTCGTCGACGGCGGCCTGGAGCACGCCTGCCACCTGGTGCAGGACCTGGCCACGACGGTGCCCGCGGTGGTGGTGACTCCGGCGTATTCGCTGGCACCCGACCACCCGTTCCCGGCGGCGCCCGAGGACGCGCACAGCACGGTGCAATGGGTGTTGCGCAATGCCCGGCGCCTGAAGGTGGACAAGACCCGCTTTGCGCTGGTGGGCGAGGAAGCCGGCGGCAACCTGGCGATCGCCCTGGCGCAGATGCTGCGCGACCGCGGCACCGCCCAGCCGCGCGGCCAGTGGCTGATCCGGCCGGTGACCGACCCGTGCCTGCAGCACGCCTCTTGCGCGGGCTTCGACGGCGGGCAGGTGCCGATGGAAACCCTGAAGCGCCTGGCCGAGAACTATCGCGACTACCTGCCGACGCCGGCCGATACGGTGCATCCGTATGCCGCCCCGGCGCTGGCCTCGCGCCTGGCCGGGCTGCCGCCCACGCTGGTGCAGGTGGCCGAACACGACGCGCTGCGTGCCGAAGGCGAAGCCTTCGCCGGGCGCCTGGGCAAGGCCGGTGTGCCGGCCCAAGCCATGATCATGCCCGGCGCCTGCGGCGACGGCGTGGAAGAGGCCCATGACAGCTGTCAGGCATGGGTCGACGAAGGTGCGCGGTTCCTGCGGCGATGTCTGGCCGTGGCCGACGCTACCTCACCCTGACTGAACGCCGCGCTGGCGCCAACGCCAGCCGGCCTGGAGCCAAGCCCGCCGGCTGAGCCGCTCCAGACAACCGCCAGCCGGCTCTGTTTCGGCCAGAGCCAGGACCGCAGCGCGCGCCGTGATGCGCGCGGTCCCAAGTCCGACCATCAGTTTGACCATGGTTCCGATCCGCCCGCGCGGACCGGCAGGCGGCGTTCGGCCATTTGCTTTTCCGGTTGAAGAAAACCCGATCCAGGAGTTTGAGAAATGCAGCAGCAGAAGCGACGTACCCTGATTGCCCTCGCCATCGTCGTGGTGCTCGGTGCCGGCGTGGCCGGTTCGATCCTGCGCCCTTGGCACAGCGGCGAAGCGCACGCCAACACGCCGCCGCCGGCGCCCGCCATCGAGGTGGCCGCGGTGGTCGGGCAGACCATCACCGAGTGGGATGAATTCTCCGGCCGCCTGGAAGCGGTGGACCGGGTCGAGATCCGCCCGCGCGTGGGCGGCACCATCGATGCCGTGCACTTCCGCGAAGGCGCGCTGGTGAAAAAGGGCGATCCGCTCTTCACCATCGACCCGCGGCCTTATGCCGCGGAGGTGGCACGCGCCGAGGCCGCGCTGGGCGCGGCGCAGGTGCGCGCCGCCCACGCCAAGGGCGAGGGCGAACGCGCGCAGCGCCTGCTGGACGACAACGCCATCTCGAAGCGCGAGTTCGACGAGCGCATCCATGCCGCGCGCGAAACCGGCGCCAACGTGCGCGCCGCGCAGGCGCAGCTGGAAACCGCGCGCCTGAACCTGGCCTACACCCGCATCACCGCGCCGGTGTCCGGCCGCGTGTCGCGCGCCGAGATCACGGTGGGCAACCTGGTGGCGCCCGGCGTGGCGACGCCGCCGCTCACCACGGTGGTATCGGTGTCGCCGATCTACGCCAGCTTCGAGATCGACGAGCAGAGCTACCTGCGCTACACCGCTCCCGGCGCCGGCGGCGGACAGGCCAACCTGCCGGTCTACCTTGGCCTGGCCAATGAGGACGGCCATCCGCACCAGGGCAAGATCCAGTCGGTCGACAACCGGCTCGATACCCGCAGCGGCACCATCCGCGTGCGCGCGGTGTTCGACAACGACGACGGCCGCCTGCTGCCGGGCCTGTACGCCAAGGTCAAGATGGGTGGCGGCGCGCCGCATGCGGCGGTGCTGGTCAACGACCGGGCGGTCGGCACCGACCAGGGCAAGAAGTTCGTGCTGGTGGTCGACAAGGCCAACAAGCTGGTCTACCGCGAAGTCGAGCTCGGGCCCAACTATGAAGGCCTGCGTGTCATCCGCAAGGGGCTGAAGCCGGGAGAGAACATCGTCGTCAACGGGCTGCAGCGCGTGCGGCCGGGCGACACGGTGCAGCCCAAGGCGGTGGCCATGGCCTACCGCAGCGAACTGGAGCCGCGCCCGGCGGCGCCTGACCGCAAGCAGGCTGCGAGCGAGAAGGGCGACGCCGACGTGAAGCCGGTGAGTTGAGCGCCATGAAAGCTTGCTGAGGGTTGCTCCCCTCTCCCGCTTGCGGGAGAGGGGCAGGGGGTGAGGGCGGGCGCGTCAAAGGCCCAGGCCGGTGGGTTTAAACCGCTGGCTCCGGTTAAACCACCCCTCACCCCGGCCCTCTCCCGAATGAGGGGAGAGGGAGCAGAAGGCCCAGACAAGCGCTGGCGGTTTTGCAGCATCCAGAACTGTCGGCTTGCTTGATGTGGTGCCTTGCCAGCACCCCGACTTTGTATTGCCCCCAGATGTTGATGGTGCCCGCCACAAGCAGGCCGCCAGGGGAGCGCTTTTAGCAGAGACCAACATGAATCTCTCAAAATTCTTTATCGACCGCCCCATCTTCGCGGGGGTGCTGTCGGTGCTGATCTTCCTGATCGGCGCCATCTCGATGTTCAAGCTGCCGATCTCGGAGTACCCGGAAGTGGTGCCGCCGTCGGTGGTGGTGCGCGCGCAGTATCCGGGCGCCAACCCCAAGGTCATCGCCGAGACCGTCGCGTCGCCGCTCGAAGAGCAGATCAATGGCGTCGAGGACATGCTGTACATGTCGTCGCAGTCCAACAGCGACGGCCTGCTCACGCTGACCGTGACCTTCAAGCTGGGCACCGACCCGGACAAGGCGCAGCAGCTGGTGCAGAACCGCGTCTCGCAGGCCGAGCCGCGCCTGCCTGAGGACGTACGCCGGCTGGGCATCACCACCGTCAAGAGCTCGCCGGACCTGACCATGGTGGTCCACCTGGTCTCGCCCAACGACCGCTATGACATGACCTACCTGCGCAACTACGCGGTGATCAACGTCAAGGACCGGCTGGCGCGGCTGCAGGGCGTGGGCCAGGTGCAGCTGTTCGGCTCGGGCGACTACGCCATGCGCGTGTGGCTCAACCCGGAAAAGATGGCCGAGCGCCAGCTCGCCACCGGCGACGTGATCAAGGCTATCCGCGAGCAGAACGTGCAGGTGGCGGCCGGCGTGATCGGCCAGTCGCCGTCGCTGCCGGGCGCCGACCTGCAGCTCTCGGTCAATGCCCAGGGCCGCCTGAGCACGGTGGAAGAGTTCGGCGATATCGTCGTGCGCACCTCCGCCGATGGCGCCGTGACCTACCTGAAGGACGTCGCCCGCATCGAGCTGGGCGCATCGGAATACGCATTGCGCTCGCTGCTCGACAACAAGCCCGCGGTGGCGATTCCCATCTTCCAGGCGCCGGGCTCCAACGCCATCCAGATCTCGGATGACGTGCGCAAGACCATGGAGGAGCTGAAGCAGAACTTCCCGGACGGCATCGACTACAGCATCGTCTACGACCCCACGCAGTTCGTGCGCCACTCGATCGAGGCGGTGACGCACACGCTGTTCGAGGCGATTGCGCTGGTGGTCCTGGTGGTGATCCTGTTCCTGCAGACCTGGCGTGCGTCGATCATCCCGCTGCTGGCGGTGCCGGTGTCGATCGTCGGTACCTTCGGGCTGATGCATCTGTTCGGCTTCTCGATCAACGCGCTGTCGCTGTTCGGGCTGGTGCTGGCGATCGGCATCGTGGTCGACGACGCGATCGTGGTGGTGGAGAACGTCGAGCGCAATATCGAGGAAGGGCTGACGCCGAAGGAGGCCACCTACAAGGCCATGCGCGAAGTCAGCGGCCCCATCATCGCGATCGCGCTGACGCTGATCGCGGTGTTCGTGCCGCTGGCCTTCATGACCGGCCTGACCGGGCAGTTCTACAAGCAGTTCGCGCTGACGATCTCGATCTCGACCATCATCTCCGCGTTCAACTCGCTGACGCTGTCGCCGGCGCTGTCGGCGCTGCTGCTGAAGAGCCACGACGCCCCCAAGGACTGGCTGTCGCGCTGGATGGACCGCGTCTTCGGCGGCTTCTTCAAGCGCTTCAACAGGTTCTTCGGCCGCAGCGCCGAGAGCTATGGCCGCGGCGTGAAGGGCGTGATCCGCCGCAAGGGTTCGGTGTTCGGCGTCTATGCGGTGATGCTGGCGCTGACCTGGGGGGTGTTCCAGCTGGTGCCCAAGGGCTTCGTGCCGGCGCAGGACAAGCAGTACCTGGTGGGCTTTGCCAAGCTGCCTGACGGTGCCACGCTGGACCGCACCGAAGACGTGATCCGCAAGATGAGCGAGATCGCGCTCAAGCATCCGGGCGTGGAATCGGCGGTGGCCTTCCCGGGCCTGTCGATCAACGGCTTCACCAACAGCCCGAGCGCCGGCATCGTGTTCGCCACGCTCAAGCCGTTCGAGGAGCGCAAGAGCGCCGAGCTGGGCGGCGCGGCCATCGCGGCCGAGCTGAACCAGAAGTACGCGGCGATCCAGGATGCCTTTATCGCGGTGTTCCCGCCGCCGCCCGTGCAGGGCCTGGGCACCATCGGCGGCTTCAAGCTGATGATCGAGGACCGTGCGGCGCTGGGCTATGACGCGCTGTTCGAGGCCACCAACGCGTTCGCCAACAAGGCGCGCGCCACGCCCGAGCTGACCGGCATCTTCAGCAACTACCAGGTCAACGTGCCGCAGCTCGACGTCAGGCTGGACCGCGTCAAGGCCAAGCAGCTTGGCGTGCCGGTGACGGATGTGTTCGACACGCTGCAGACCTACCTGGGCTCGGCCTATGTCAATGACTTCAACAAGTTCGGCCGGACCTACCAGGTCAAGGTGCAGGCCGACGCGCCGTTCCGCGCCCATGCCGAGGACATCCTGCAGCTGAAGACGCGCAACGCCGCCGGCGACATGGTGCCGCTGTCGTCGCTGGTGCAGGTGAAGCAGGGCTTCGGTCCCGACAGCGTGGTGCGCTACAACGGCTTTACCGCCGCCGACATGAACGGCGGGCCCGCGCCGGGCTTCTCGTCGGGCCAGGCGCAGGCCGCCGCCGAGCGCATCGCCGCGGAAACGCTGCCGAAGGGCATCAAGTTCGAATGGACCGAGCTGACCTACCAGGACATCCTGGCCGGCAATGCGGGGATCTGGATCTTCCCGCTGTGCGTGCTGCTGGTGTTCCTGGTGCTGGCTGCCCAGTACGAAAGCCTGACGCTGCCGCTGGCGGTGATCCTGATCGTGCCGATGAGCCTGCTGGCGGCGATGACCGGGGTGTGGCTGACGCAGGGCGACAACAACATCTTCACGCAGATCGGCTTTATCGTGCTGGTGGGCTTGTCAGCGAAAAACGCGATCCTGATCGTCGAGTTCGCGCGCGAGCTGGAGCATCACGGCCGCACCGTGGTGCAGGCCGCGATTGAGGCAAGCCGCCTGCGCCTGCGCCCGATCCTGATGACGTCGTTCGCGTTCATCATGGGCGTGGTGCCGCTGGTGGTCTCCACCGGCGCCGGCGCCGAGATGCGCCATGCGATGGGCGTGGCGGTGTTCGCGGGGATGCTTGGCGTGACCTTCTTCGGGCTGTTCCTGACGCCGGTGTTCTACGTGGCGCTGAGGCTGCTGGCTACGCGGGGCCAGCGGCGTAAGTCGTCGGCGTCGGTGGAACATCAGGCGATGGCGTCCGCTGAATAGCGCTTGTTTGCTCCCCTCTCCCTCAGGGAGAGGGGCGGGGGAGAGGGCAGCGCTGGCAGTACTGTGGCGCTTCACTTCGCGCATGCGCCGGCCCTCTCCCCAACCCCTCTCCCGCGAGCGGGAGCGGGGAGCTACCTCGGTGGCGTTGAACCCCCAGAGCACAGAACAGTCAAGGAAATCCCAAAATGATTGCCCACATCACAAGGCAGTTGCCCCGAATCGCCACGCTGGCCGCCGCGCTGGTGCTGGCCGGCTGCTCGCTGGCACCGACCTACAAGGTGCCGGAGACGGCCACCGTGCCGGCCTTCAAGGAAGCCGAGGCCGCCCAGGCCGAAGGCGCGCAATGGAAGACCGCGACGCCGGCCGAGGGCCAGCATCGCGGCGAATGGTGGAAGATCTTCGGCGACGCCGAACTGGACCGCCTGATCGCCGCAGCCGGCGAATCCAACCAGGATCTCGCCATCGCCGCGGCCCGCCTGAAGCAGGCGCGCGCCTTCACCGGTGCCACCGAGGCCGACCTCTACCCGCAGCTGAGCGTGGGGCTGGACCCGACCCGCTCGCAGCCGTCGGCGGCGTCGCAGGGCCTGCCCGACGGCACCCGCGTGCCGCCGCAGACGGTGCTGAAGGCGCGCGCCTTCGCCAGCTATGAACTGGACCTGTTCGGCCGCGTCGCGTCCAGCGTCAACGCCGCGCGCGCCGAAGGCGAGGCCGCGGAAGACCTGTACCGCTCGGTGCAGCTGGCGCTGCAGGCCGACGTGGCGCAGGCGTATTTCGCGCTGCGCACGCTGGACAGCGAGCGCGACTTGCTCAACGCCACCATCCGGCTGCGCGAGGATGCGCTGTCGCTGCTGAAGAAGCGCTATGACGCCGGCGAAACCACCGATCTCGATCCGGCCCGCGCCGAAGCGGAACTGGGTACCGCGCGCGCGGACCTGGCCGGCATCGAGCGCCGCCGCGCCAACCAGGAGCATGCGCTGGCGGTGCTGACCGGCGTGCCGCCGGCGGCGTTCTCGCTGCCGTCCCGGCCGTTCGATGCCGCGCCGGTGGCGATTCCCGCCGGGCTGCCTTCGGAGCTGCTGGAGCGGCGCCCGGACATCGCCGCGGCGGAACGCCAGATGGCGGCGGCCAATGCGCGCATCGGCGTGGCCAAGGCGGCGTTTTTCCCGCGCATCACGCTGACCGGGCTGTTCGGCTTTGAATCGGCCGATCTCTCCAACCTGTTCAAGTGGTCCTCGCGCACCTGGATGCTGGGGCCGCTGCTCGGCTCCAGCATCGCGCAGACCGTGTTCGACGGCGGCCGCAACAGCGCCAACCTGGCCGGCGCCCGCGCCGCCCACGAGGAAACGGTGGCAAGCTACCGCCAGACCGTGCTGGTGGCCTTCCGCGAGGTGGAGGACAGCCTCGCGGACGTGCGCTGGCTCAGCCAGCAGGCCGGCGCGCTGGACAGCGCACTCGGCGGCGCCAGGCGGGCGGCGCGCATCTCGCGCAGCCGCTATGACGCGGGCGCGGTCGACTACCTGACGGTGATCGATGCCGACCGCACCGTGCTGCAGTCGCAGCGCGAGGCCAACCAGGTTGCCGGACTGCGCGCGGCCGCCACGGTATCGCTGGTGCGCCGGCTGGGCGGCGGCTGGGGTCCGCTGCCGGCAACGGTGGCCGCGGCGCCGGCAGCTGCGGCCGAGGGCGCGGCCGCTCCGGTGGCGCGCTAAGCCACGCACGGGACTGGCGCGATGCCGGGCAGTCACTACACTGTAAGCATCGCGCCATGCGCAAGGGATGCACGGGTGCGTCCCGCTTGCGTCCGGTCCCGCCGCCATGCTTGTCCGACACAGGAAACCGCTCTGGGGCTTCGTCTTTGCCGCGCTCACCGTGGGCGCGCTGGTGGCGCCGCTGCCGGGGCTGGACCGCACCGCCATCCATGACGAGGTGGTGATCGCGCGCCCGCCGGCGCAGGTCTTCGATTTTGTTGCAACGCCGCGCCACTGGCCCGCCTGGCATCCGGCGTCGCTGGCGGTGGCGGGCGCGACCGACCATCCGCTCGGGCACGGCGAACGCGTCGCCGAAACCTTCGTGCTGGCCCGGCGCGGCGGGGTGGTGGTCTGGACGGTGATCGAAAGCCAGCCGCCGCGCACGTGGTCGATCGAAGGGCTGGCCGGAGGGCGCCGCGTCGGCACCATCACCTACCGGCTGACGCCGACGATGTCACCGTCGCTGACACCATCGGCCGAACGCACGCGCTTCGAGCGGGAGTTTCGCTACCGCTCGCCCACGCTTCTGTTCGCACTGATCAACCGACTGACGCTGCGCGACCAGCTGCAGGCCGAGTCCACCGAAGCCGTGCGCCGGCTCAAGTCGCTGCTGGAGGCCCAGCCTGCACCCTAGCGCGTCCTGGGCCCGCTCCCGATATTGCACAATACCGGCTTTGCAGGCTTGCATCGACCGGAGATACCGCATGGCAAAGCAGGGCGCACTGGGACTCAGGAGCATTGCGTTGTTCGAGGCCGCCAAGGGGCTGCTGGTGATCGTGGCGGGGCTGGGCCTGGCCGCACTGCTGCATCGCGATGCCCAGGCGCTGGCCGAAGCCATCATCCAGCGCTGGCATGTCAACCCGGCCAGCCGCTATCCCACCATCTTCCTGTCGCTGCTGCAGCATCCCGACAATGCGCGCCTGTGGGCCATCGGCGGATCCGCCGCGGTCTATGCGCTGATGCGCTTTGCCGAGGCCTACGGGCTGTGGCGCGGGCTGGCCTGGGGCAACTGGATCGGGGTGTGGTCGGGCGGCATCTATATCCCGCTGGAACTGTACGAGGCACTGGTCCATCCCAGCTGGCTGCATGGCGCGCTGGCCGCGGCCAACCTGCTGGTGGTGCTCTATCTGGCGCGCGGGCTGCTGGCCAGGTCGACCACCAAAGGGTCGTGATCCGAAGACCGGTACGGACCGGGCGCATAGAGGGCGGGCGTGCCATTGGCGCGAGGGACCGGGACATAGGAGAAAGCCGCCGGCTCGTCGGCATTGATGTGCCAGGCGTGGACGGCCACGACATGCGCCGCGGCCGCGGCATCGGCCAGCACATGGTCGAGGTATCCCGCCTGGGCCTCGTAGACGTAGCTGTAGGCCTGCGGCCCGGCAAACCGCGCGACCATGTCGGCATAGCCGCGCCGCGCCAGCAGGCGTAGCGGGTCCTCCATCGCATAGCTGTTCAGGTCGCCGATCACCAGCACGCCGGCGTCGGCGACGCCGGTCGGCGCCATGCCCAGCCAGCGGGCCAGGGTGTCGGCGGCCTGCACGCGCGCGGGGTTCCAGCAGCCCTGGCCGTCGCGCTGGTCGGCGTGCGCGCCGGCGGCTTCGACACAGTTCTTGGACTTGAAATGGTTGACCACCACCGTCACCGGCGCGCCGCCCGCCGCGGCGCGGAAAGTCGCGGCGAGCGGCTGGCGGCTGCGCTCGCCCAGCCATGTGCTGGCCACCCGGCCGGCGGGTAACGCGGTGCGGGCGTTGTACAGCAGCCCGACCGCGATGGCATCGGTGCCCAGCGCAGGCGTGCCGGGATCGGCTACGCGCCAGTCCGGTCCCAGCAGCGCGGCCAGCTGGCGGATCGCGCCGGTGGGGCCGTAGCCGTTGTTCTGGACCTCCATCAGGCCGATCACGTCGGCATCGAGGGCGCGCAGCGCGGCCACCAGCTTGGCCTGCTGTCGCGCCAGCGCGGCCGCGTCCTGCGCGCCGCGGTTGCCGGGCGCATCGAGGCCACCGCCCACGCCGTCGCCATTGAAGTAGTTCTGCAGGTTGAAGGCTGCCACGCGCAGCGCGGTGGCGGGATGCCGCGGCGGCGCTGCGGGGCGCGGGTTGGCGCGCCGGTAGAGCGGTGCGCCGGCAGCGCGCACCGGCTGCAGCCGCCACTGTCCGTGGCGCCGCTCCAGCACGCCCTGCACGCCGGTGACGGTATCGCCGGCGCGTAGCGGATGGTCTGTCGACAGGCGCGGGGGCGGGTACGGCACCACGGCAGGAAACTGGCGTGTCGAGCCATCGTCGAGCAACAACCGGTTGCGGGCATTGTCTGCCGCTGCCTGGCGCGCCTGCGGTCCCGGCAGGGCCTGTTGCGTAGGCGCGATCGGACGCCCATGGCTCAGCACCACCGTGCCATACCGGCCCAGTTCGTGGGTATCGCTGACGGTCAGAGTCTGCGGCAGGCGCACCAGCATGCCTTCCAGCGCTGCCAGGTCGGACTCGTCGGCCAGTGGCAGCGTCAGCGTCCGCGGCGTGACGGACAGGCCCTGGGTGCAGACCAGCAGCGAGCCAGCCAGCACCAGCTGCGTTTGTCCGAATTTTTCCTCGATCTTTCCGGACACGCGAACCATGTCGCCCACGTTGGCGCGGGTGCGTGGCGCATAGACGAAGAGTCCCTCCGAACCACCTGGCCGATGCACGCGCTGCGCGTCCGCTGTTTGCAGGAAGAAGCCGCGCAGTCCCTCGTCGCCGCTGAAATCTGCCGTGACGATGGCCTGCAATTCGACCATCCTTCCCGCCTGCGCCGAGGCCTGGCCGGGGGCGCGCACGTCGGCCAGCGCGGTTGCGGGGCTGCCGCATGGCTGCATCGCAGCATCGGCGCCGGACGGCAGGGCCAGCAGGCAGGCCAGGAAAAGGGCGGGCAGCGCATTCAGGGCAATGCTGCGTTCAGGCAGAGGCAGGCGCATGGCGGTTTCGGCAGGTCATGGCAAGGTGAACGATGCTAACCCCCGCGTGTAACGGAATGCTTGCCGCGGGCATGTGACGCCGCGATCGTGCTAAGGTAGTAGAGACCCGCCGGTACCCGACCGGCGCCGGCATCCACTTCATCGCCACGACGACATGATCAAGGAAATCGCACAAATCACCATCAAGCCCGGCATGGACAAGCAGTTCGAGCATGGCGTGAGCCAGGCCACGCCGCTGTTCCTGCGCTCGCACGGCTGCCACGGCGTGCAGTTGTTCCGCTCGATCGAGCAGCCCGACCAGTACACGCTGGTGGTGGACTGGGAAACCGTGGACGACCATATGGTCCTGTTCCGCGAATCGCCCGAGTTCCAGCAATGGCGCGGCCTGGTGGCGGAGACCTTTGCCGCGCCGCCCGACGTGCACCACGAGTCCAAGGTCCTGTAAGCCCGCGCCATGAACACCCGGCCCGAACGTCCCCGCCATTTCTCGATGCTGCGCGAACTGCAGCTGGCCGATGTCTTCACGCTCGGCAACGCGGCCTGCGGCATGGGCTCGGTGTTCTTCGCGATGTTCTTCGTCGCGGACCAGCGGCTGTCGCATTTCTACACGGCGGCGGCGCTGGCGCCGCTGGCGTTTATCTTCGACGTGCTGGACGGGCGCATCGCGCGCTGGCGCCATGCGCATTCGGCATTGGGGCGCGAGCTGGACTCACTGGCCGACGTGATCTCGTTCGGCGTCGGCCCCGCCACGCTGGCCTTTGCCGCCGGCATGCGCGGCGGCTGGGACCTGGCGGTGCTGATCTACTTTGTCTGCTGTGGCGTCAGCCGGCTGGCGCGCTTCAACGTCACCGCCGAATCGCTGGCGGCGGGCAGCGACAGCGGCAAGGTTGCGTACTTCGAAGGCACGCCCATCCCCACCAGCGTGCTGCTGACCGCGGTGCTGGCATGGTGCGCCTCGCAGGGCCTGCTGGGCGGCGAACTGCCTGGCGGCGCATGGGTGCTGGGTCCGGCCGTGCTGCATCCGCTGGTGCTGCTGTTCGCGCTGTCGGGCACGCTGATGGTCAGCAAGACGCTGCGCATCCCGAAGTTCTGAAGGCGCCCGCCATCAGGCGGTTGCAGGCTCCGTTCGCTCGGCCGTACGCGTGCGGCTGACCATCAACGCCATCAGCGCGGCCACCAGGCACGCTGCCCCCGCCGCGTACAGCGCCGGCGTATAGGTCAGCAGCAGCGTGCGGCTCAGCCCCGCGCCGAACGCCGCCACGGCCGCGCCGATCTGGTGGGCCGCGAAGATCCAGCCGAACACCATCGGCGCGCGCTCGCGCCCGAACGCCGTGGCCGCCAGCTTGACCGTGGGCGGCACGGTGGCGATCCAGTCGAGGCCGTAGAACATCGCAAAGATCGACAGCCCGTACAGCGTGAAGGTGGAATGCGGCAGCCAGAACAGCGACAGGCCGCGCAGCGCGTAGTACCAGAACAGCAGCTTGCGGCTGTCGTAGCGGTCGGAGAGCCAGCCCGACAGGATGGTGCCGACGAAATCGAACGCGCCCATCATGGCCAGCGCCGACGCCGCCGGCACCGGACCCATGCCGAAGTCGCCGCACAGGGCGATGAAATGCGTCTGGATCAGGCCGTTGGTGCTGAGGCCACAGATAAAGAACGTGCCCGCCAGGATCCAGAAGGTCTGGGTACGTGCCGCGTCGCGCAGCACACGGAACGGGCCGCTCAGCGTGAACGGCACGGCGACCACCGGTGCCGGTGGCACTGGCGTGGTGGCCGGCACTTCGCCGAACGCGGCCAGGCCGACTTCGGCGGGCCGGCTGCGCATCAGGCCGAATACCAGCAATGCCAGCACCGCGCACGCCGCGAGCACCGGCAGCACAGCCACGCGCCAGCCCATATGCTCGATCAGCCAGGCCGCCACCGGCAGGAACGCCAGCTGCCCGGTGGCCGCGCTGGCCGTCAGGATGCCGATCACCAGGCCGCGCCGCGCGCTGAACCAGCGGTTCGCCACCACGGCCGCCAGCACCAGCGCGGTCAGCCCGGAGCCGACGCCAAGCATCAGGCCCCATGCCACAAAGAGCTGCCACAGCTCGGTCGACACGGTGGCCAGCGCCATGCCGCCGGCAATCAGCGCCAGCGCGGCGCAGACCACGTTGCGCACGCCGAAGCGGTCCATCAGCAGCGCCGAGAACGGCGCCATCAGCCCGAACAGCGCGAAGCGGAACGCCAGGATCGACGAGATCTGGTCGGTGTTCCAGCCCATCTCCCTGGTCAGCGGCTGCAGGAAGGCCCCGGGCAGGCCCAGCGCGGCCGAGGTGGTCAGCATCACCAGGAAGGTCAGGGCGGCAATCAGCCACGCGTAGTGGATGCCGCGCCGGTCGAGCCGGCTGGAAAGGGCTTGCGCGAACATGGGGCTCTCGTGTGTCGGTTATTGCGGTTCGAAAAGGGCAAAGGAAGGGCATCCCCGCTGCACTCCGCCGCGGGCGGTCGGTCAGTGTTCGGGGGAAAAGCTCGGTACTAGCCGGTGCTGCCCAGCAGGTGCGCCCGCACCGCGTTCAGCATCTCGTCGGAGAGCGGATCGCCTTCGGTGGCGCGCGCCAGCGTGAGGGCGCCGACCAGCAACGCCATGCGCACCAGCGCCTGGTCGTGGCGTTGCTGTGGATCGTCAGACGCCACGGTCTGCGCCATGTCATCGATCATGGTTCGCAGCCCTTCCGCATAGGCCTGGCGCACGGGCTTGCCGGCGGGCTCGCGGGCGACATCGACCGCCAGCGCGGCGGCCGCGCAGCCGACGCCCGGGTGGGCGCAATGCGCGGCGGTCAGGTAGGGCTCGACCAGATTGGCGAGCATCGCCTTGCGGTCGCCGCCGGCGCGCGCGAGGCGGCGCTCCCAGCGCGCGGTCGATTCCTCGAACGCACGCTTGCAAGCCTGCGCCGCCAGCGCGTCCTTCGAGGCAAAGTGGCCATAGAAGCCGCCATGGGTCAGGCCGGCGCCGGCCATCAACTCCGCCACGCTGACGCCGTTGAGGCCGCGCTCGCGGAACAGCCGCGACGATGCCTGTTCGATCGCCTCGCGGTTCTTGTTGGTTTGCTCACGTGATGCGCGTGCCATCTGCAGCCTCTGGGATCCGGTTCTTGCGAAGTTTAGATGATGATCATCATTTATTCAATAGATGTTGAGGATCATCTATAGGCGTTGCAAGCTGGTAATGTGCATACATATGAATGCGTCTTCAGCAAGGTGAAGGGTTTTCCCGTATCGTCTTGCCTGATGATCGCCCCAGCCAGCGCGACGCCCCTGCGCCGCCGACCCGGTCTGGCGGCAACCGGTAAAGACAGTGTCCAGCACAGCCCCCCTCCAGACCGCCTCCGCAGCGGACGCCATGACCTCGCGCGAGCGGCGCGGCATGGCCGCCATCCTGATTGCCGTCGCCCTTGCCACGCTCGATACCGCCATCGCCAATACGGCGCTGCCATCGATTGCGGCGGACCTGCGCGCCACCCCGGCGGCCTCGGTCTGGGTGATCAACGCCTACCAGCTCGCCATGGTGGCGACGCTGCTCCCGCTCGCGGCCCTGGGCGGCGTGGTCGGCCACCGGCGCATCTACCTGGGCGGCGTGCTGCTGTTCACGGCCGCGTCGATGGTGTGCGCGCTGGCGTGGTCGCTGCCGACGCTGGCGGCGGCGCGGGTGCTGCAGGGCATCGGCGCGGCGGCCATCATGAGCGTCAACACGGCGCTGATCAGCGCGATCTTTCCCACGCACCGGCTTGGCCGCGGGCTGGGGCTGAATGCGCTGGTGGTCGGGGTTTCGTTTGCGGTGGGGCCGACGGTGGCATCGGTGATCCTGTCCGTTGGCACATGGCCGTGGCTGTTTGCCGTCAACCTGCCGATCGGCCTGCTGGCGCTGGCGATCGGCCGCGGTTCCCTGCCGCAGACGGCACGCAGCACGCACGGTTTCGATCGCGTGGCAGCGGTGCTCAGCGTGATTGCCTTTGCCGCCCTGAT
Organism: Cupriavidus taiwanensis; assembly: GCF_900250115.1. NCBI lineage: Bacteria > Pseudomonadati > Pseudomonadota > Betaproteobacteria > Burkholderiales > Burkholderiaceae > Cupriavidus > Cupriavidus taiwanensis. The sequence continues at coordinate 1,154,247 of NZ_LT984804.1, forward strand.
CCTGGCGCTGGGCGAGGGCGCGCAGCGCGCGCCGCTGCACCTGTCGCTGGCCGCGGCGGGCATCTTCGTGGTGGCGTTTGCGCTGCTGCTGTGGCGCGAGCGCGGCCATCCGGCGCCGATGCTGCCGGTGGACCTGTTCCGGCGGCCGATGTTCGCGCTGTCGACGCTGACCGCGGTGTGCTCGTTCGCCGCGCAGGGCCTGGCCTTTGTCTCGCTGCCGTTCTACTTCCAGCACGTGCTGGGGCTAGGGCAGGTGGAGACCGGCTTCCTGCTGACGCCATGGTCGGTGGTGGTGGCGCTGATCGGGCCGCTGGCCGGGCGCCTGTCTGACCGCTACCCGCCGGCCGTGCTTGGCGGCGTGGGGCTGGCGGTGCTCAGTGCCGGCATGCTGTCGCTGGCGCTGCTGCCGGCCAACCCGAGCACGCTCGATATCGGCCTGCGCATGTGCCTGTGCGGCGCCGGGTTCGGCTTCTTCCAGTCGCCCAATCTCAAGGCATTGATGACCAGCGCCCCGCGCGAGCGCAGCGGCGGCGCCAGTGGCGTGGTGGCCACGGCGCGGCTGCTGGGGCAGGCCACCGGCGCGGCCCTGGTGGCGCTGTGCTTTGGCCTGGCCGGCGACCATGGCCCCGGCATGGCGCTGGCGTTGGGCGCGGCGTTTGCCGGCGCCGGCGCCGTGGCCAGCTGGATGCGGCTGGCCGCTGCCGACGCGCGGGCCTAGGCTGTACGGCCCGGCTGCGTCTCAGTTCAGGCGTGTGATCCGGTTCGCCGCGCTCGGGCCGACCGGCGATCTTGCCTTGAAGTAGTCTTCGAAGACATCGATGTCGACCGGCCCGGCCTGCTGGTTCGTGCCCTGCTTCAGCACCGTGAAGTTGTCACCGCCCGAAGCCATGAAGTTGTTCACCGTGACGCGGTAAGTCTTGGCCGGCTCGCGACACGGTTGCCCTGGCCCGCGGCAGCGCCTGCCGGCTTGCTGGCGTCCCAGGTATAGGTGAAGCCGCTGGAAACCTGGAGCACACGCCCGCCCGCAGGTTGCGGCGCCTCCCATTGCTGCTCCAGCAGGCGCAGGATCTGCGCGCCGGTCAGGTCCATCGTCACCATGCTGTTGCCGAAGGGCATCACGGCATAGAGCTGCCCGAACGTGGCCTGGCCACCGGTGGCGGCGTCGTACACCAGGTTCTGGCGCAGTCCGCCTGGATTGGTGAAGGCGATCACGGCCGGCCCGAACGACGCATCGGAAGTGCCGGCCAGGTAGGCGTCGGCCACCAGGTCGCCTAGTGCCGACTCGCCCGCGGCAGTCTGGGTGCGATCGATGGTGGCGGTAATGGCGCCGACGGCTGCGTTCTTGATCGGCGCGGTCAGTTCCACGTAGCGCCTGACCATCGCATCGACGGCGCCGTCTTTGGCAGGCGCGGTGTAGCCGGCAGGCAGCGCGATCGGGTTGCCGTTGTTGTCCTTGATCACCAGATCATTGACCGCGACACGGTTGTTAGCCACCTTGGACGAGACCTTGCGCGTCGACGGATCGATCGTGATATCGATTTCCGAGGCCAGCCGGCCGTAAAAGCCCGTCTGCGTCAGCAGCTTGCCGTCCGGCCGGGTGCAGACATAGTCCTGGTGGGTATGGCCGCTGACCACGATATCCACGGCGGGATCCAGCTTGTCGACGATCGAGACGACAGCACCGTTCAGTCCCGGGCAGCTCTTGTCGTTCACCGTGCCCGCCGTGGTCGACCCGCCTTCATGGAGCAACACCACGATGGCATTGACGTTCTGCTGCCGCAGTTCAGGAATCAGCTTGTTGACCGTGTCGGCCTCGGCCTCGAAGGACAGTCCCGCCGTGCCCGCAGGTGTCACCACCGACGGCGTATCCTTCAGCGTCATGCCGATAAAGGCCACCTTGGCCCAGTCGAAGGTCTTTATCCGGTAGGCCGGCAGCAGCGGCTTGCCCGTCGCCTGGTCGATGACATTGGCAGCCAGGTACTGGAACTTCGCCCCGGCGTATGCGTCGTTGGTCATGCACGTATCCACGCCGACAATGCCGCGGCGGCCGTCGGCAGACCGGGGAAAGCAGCCGCCGTGCTGTAGCCGCAGCAGCTCATCGCGGCCCTTGTCGAACTCGTGATTGCCCACCGACGAAATCTCCAGGCCCATCTGGCCCAGCACATCGATCGCCGGCTCCTCATGGAAGGCCCCGGAAACCAGCGGCGAAGCGCCGACCATGTCCCCCGCCGCCACCACTACGTTGTTCGGGTTCTTCGCTTTCAGGTTCTGGATCAGCGAGGCCAGATACGCGGCACCGCCCGCCGAAACGCGGGTGCCAGCCGGGTTGGCCGGATCCTGTACCACTGGGAAGCGGCTGCAGGCAGCCACTCTATGGGCCCATCGTGACTGCTTCATGACGCGGGGATGTCATGCCATGGCGCTAAGCTGAAACGCCATCAATGCCATGCACCTAAGCCAATGCATCGCTACCTGATCGCCTGCACGCTCGCTGCTTGCGCGGGCATGGCCCACGCCCGCGCCACCGAACTGCCGCCAGCCGTGACGCTGGCAAGCCGGCATGCCATGGCGGCTTGCCAGGAATTCATGCATGGCGATGCCGACGAATACCGTGCCTGCATCGACGCCGTCGCCCGCGAGATTCCGCGCGGGCGGAAGGATACGACGGCGCGGTTGCTCGGGCATTACTACTATGCGTGGGTCGGGGCCAATAGTTCGGCGCGCTTGTCGTTGCCTGGAGCCGAGGCGGCGGCGCGGGTCTATCTGCGGGAATTTCGTGCTTTGCAGCGCCAGCTTGGGGTGGATGACAAGGTGTTGTGCAAGGCGGTGGCGGGGGATTGTGGGCAGCGGGTGGGGGTGATTGAGAAGATGGAGAGGGAGAAGGGGCGGTGATAAAAGGGGGGAATCGCTCGGCGCGAAAGTTGAACGCCGCTAGTCGCTGTAGGCCCGGAGCAAGTCACGTATCTCTTCTTTGGTCAACTGGCCAGAGGCGAGCGCAGCCGAAAAATCATCCTTCCCCAGCGGAAAGCGCGCGAGCAGCGAGTGAAGGCTCTCTTTGTCCAAGGGCGTAGCAGTCAGCGGATCCAGCCAGAATTTCTCCGTTGCTTCCCGAGTGTCCAGCTTTGTGCCCTCTACATTGATGTAGAGCTTGTATCGGGCAAAACCCTCGGGGAAAGCGCGATCAAGATACAGAGATGTGCCCCGGGGCAGGATGGCGGCAGGGCTGTCTGAGCTGCCTCCAGTGAGCAGCAATGGATACTGCAGCTTGTGTACCCTGGGGACTTGTTCGTGTTGGTGGATCATTCCAAACGAAACATCCTGCGTGTTTCAGAGCTTCGGATCGGATTGGTTAATGTCCCATTGCCAGATGGTAGTGCCATAGTCTGAGGCCACTTCGGGCATGGTGTCACCTCGCTTGAAATATCGCCGCGACAGGCTCTTGGGCGGCGTTATCCAATAGCCGCTCTTGGGGCAAGGTTGCCCTCCTTCGCAGCGTAGGCGATATTCCCCAATTGGGGACTTTTGATCCATTGAGCCGTTTTCAACAAAATGCCACGTTGTATTAGTGGCTTTCGTTACGGGATCTCCTTCGAGTTCCCAATCTGGCTCAAGCGTGCCTCCATCCTCATCATCGAGATGCCACATATCAAGCCCAATAATTTGGTATGCAGGCTGCATCGATAGGCCTTCAACACAGAATGCCAAGCTGAAATTACTGGCACCTTCGATCCATTGAGACGGAACCCAAACGCCGGTGCGAGGACACGTCTGCCCGGGGAATACTGCAAAATCGTCATTGATTGTGTGTCTCGGGTAAGTCTCTAATGAATTGAGTATGCCATGTTTTTCAATAAACTTTATTGATTGAGCCATGTCACCGACATGGCTATCGTCTCGGTCAAGAAAAGGAGAATCAGTTTCCGCTGCGTCGCGTCTGAGCCATTCCAAACCTCCTGGTCGAAGGTTATTAAGTGTGACATGCCCGGTCCCACAAGCAGCACTAAGCTTTTCGTGTGATGTTTTCCACTGCTTGGATTGTTCCTCGTTCATCCAACCGAGTGGCTGTTCGATAAGACCGCGATAGTCTGTGGTGGGTGAATTCAAAAAATCGACCATAGGCATATAGTCGCCTCCGTCTTGGATGAATTTGACTCCGCGGCGAATATTGTCGGCATGCTGCAGATAGCGCGACACCCAATAGTCCAGCCGAGCTTGGCGATGGAGCCCATGATCGGTGATGAATCCGTTATACAGGTTGGCAAATTCTTCGCATAGCGTTGCACACAATTCGTAAAAACCGAAAGATGTAGTCTGATAAAGAAACCATGCGTCCTGGTCCAGGTTGCGGGTGATGTTGTAGGGGCGAAGGTTGGTTTTGCTCATTTCTTGCTGTCCGGTAATGCGAGCATGATGCCTTTTGCTTCGGAGTGCTTCCAGTCAGAGAACCCCCAACCAGTTTCAAAAGGGCCGCGCACATGCTTATCATTGACCTTTCCACGTAGGACAGCCGGCGCCGTACGTCCGGTTACGTCCTGCCAGTCAATGCGGCTATCTATCTGATCGGGCTTACGGCCGGGAAACGCCTTGCCAGTGCTGGGATCGATGCGTGGCCGAGTTGGTGCGAGCGTATCGGCAGGTGGGAAGAATACAAGCTGTTCGGCACCGCCAGGGAGGTGATAAGGAGTTCCATCAAGCTCCTGCGAGGCGGCAGGGCCTTTCCATACTGGGAGCCCTTCCCCAGCCGAGATCTCGTATACAACATACTGACCATTCTGGTTCCAATCCGGCTTGACCGCCAGTTGCTCGCGCCAATCCGAACCATTTTTCAGGCTATGAAAAGTTCTTTCGTCGACCCAAAAAATTCTACCGGCTGCACTGGTAGGGTCTACGATGCGGTAGAGCTTTGCAGGACCTTGAATAACCTCTATGGATATCTTCTTGTGTTCAAAAGTTTGGATTAGCTCCAAATCGAGCATCGGCGGGCTGCTCAGTCCTTTTGCAGCTCGATCCGCGATTTTTTCTCCAGTTTTTTCTGGGTTGATTGGGCTTGCAAGATATTCGGTGCAGGGTGGGGGAGTTTTGGTGCCCTGCTTACCCAAGAGGGCGGCCGTCTGTTAATTAGTCCCGCTGCTCCCTCTCGGCTAATCGGTGCGATCCCAGCCCTTGTTATGCGTTTGCGTATAGGCGATCCACGCATGGTCGTCTAGCCGTTTCGCTGTAATCTTCAAAATCGTCCGAATCGGCCCGGTAAACCGCTCGAGCCCATTTGCCATCTTTTGCTTGTTCTTGCCAAGGAAATCGAGGAAATCGTTCAACTTCTCCCGCGTTGATCCCGGAACAATATACTTCAGGCGTCCGAGAAACTTCTCGGTCTTGTCCGCCGCGGTCAGGAACTGCGCATTCAATTTGGCACCGTTGACCAAGCCGGCTAGCTCAGTTATCTTCTTCGAACAGAAGCGGTAGATGTCAGCCACGCCTTCCTTGGTGGCCCATTTCACGACCCTGGAACTGCTGAGAAACTCGGTGATCTTGGGCAGGGCGGCATCCAGTGCCTGGTTGGTGGCGCGGCCGAGCTTGGTTGCGTCGAAAATTTCATCGACCCGCCGCAAGTACTTGCGAATGTAGACAAAGGCGATCTTGATGACGCCCTTGATAACCGAGCCGACCTCCGGGAAGAAGCCGATAATCGTCAGCGCGATGAAGAACAGGATCAGCTTGTTGCCGGGGTCCTTCCGATACGCACGAATATTCGCACACAGGACGCGGATGTCGCAGATCGTATCGACGATCGGAATCAGGGAGATGACCATGTCGGCCGCAATCTGGCCGGCGGAACGGTCTTCATTGAAGTCGCCCTGAATCGCTTCCCATAGCCAAAGGCCGACCCCTTTGTCTTCGGGCTTGGCTTGGCCGTGGACAAGGCCCCATGCCTCTTCTGTCTGTTGTTGGGTGCTCATGCGGTCGTATTCGTCTGATCCTGGTTTAGCCGTGCTCCCTCTTCACGGATGAGCGGTTCAGTGGCCACCAGCAGGTCATCCAGAGAGGGCCGGGGCACGTCCTTTGCGGCGGGGTTGTTCTTGTATGTGAGCGTGGCCCTGACCCCACGGCACGGCTTCTTCCCGCTGCTCGGCAACGCCATTCAGCTTGCCCGTACGCTTGGTGCCGTCGGCAAACGTGAGTTCGTATTCGACGTTGCGCATAGGGTGACCTTCATAGCCCAGCAGGCTCATCTCGATCCAGTTGGGCTGGCTTGCTGCAATTGGCAGCGCCGGCAACGCTGCGGCGCTCCCCCCAGCCCCCACCAACGGATGCCCCGCCCCCTTCACCGACAACAACCCTGGCGTCTCGAAAGTAATCGCATTCCCGTCCAGCACGATCCGCGACGAGCCGCCGTGCAGCACCACCTTCTTCTGCGCCAGCACCTCGATGCCGTCGGTCGATGACGTCACCGTCACGGCCTTGTCCGCCATGACAGCCAGCGCATCGGTATGCGCCTGGATGGAAACCGGTCCGCCGGCCGCAATCGCGCGAATGCCATGGTGCTGGCTGAACAGGCTCACGCCCTTGGCCGCCGCCGCGGCGACGGTGTTGCCGGCGCCGACATGCCAGTCAGCCTGCGCCAGGCCCAGCAGATGCCGTCCGGCAAAGATGCTGGTAGTGGCCTGCGTGGCCAGTGCGATCGAACTGGGCGATTCCGCGACGAGCCACGGTTGCCCGAAGCGCTCGGCGGCGGTGCCCGTATCCGGGCGCTTGGCGTCCTGCTCGTTGACGCGGTCCGGATAGCTGCCGTCCTGCTGCGGGTCGATGGCCTGGGTCAGCGGTTCGAAGGCGGCGGTGGCGCCCAGCGGCAGCGCCTGCTGCGAGGTGGCGGCATCCGAGAGGCGCCGGGCGGTACGTTCGGCGGCGGTGATTTGCCCGCGGGCTTCGCGGATGTCGAGCATGGTGCCGGCGGCCCTGGCCTGGACGGTGGTCGACAGCAGCAGGCCGTTGCCGGCGCGCACGATGGCCCAGGCGTCGGTGCGCAGTTCGGCGCCGGTGCCGCGCCAGGCGCCGCGTTCACCGCTGGCGGGGGCTTGGGCAATCACGTAGCCAAGATTGAGCTGGGTGTCGGCGGCCGAGCTGGCCAGGCGCATGCGCAGCTGGCCGGTGTTGTCGTCGACCACCCACTGGTTGTAGCCGCCGTCGGCGAAGTTGTGCGAATGCCAGCCGGACAGCGCAGTGTTCAGCGGCGCCTCGCTGGCGGGCCAGGGCAGGGCGTCCTGCTCGTTGTGCAGCTGCGCCACCACCATCGGGCGGTCGATGTTGCCATCGAGGTAGGTCAGCATGACCTCGGTGCCGGCGCGGGGCAGGTGATGCGCGCCCCAGTTGGGGCCGGCCGCGGCGGTGGCCACGCGCACCCAGGCGGTGACCTGGGTCAGGTCGTCCTGGGCCGGGTCGGCGGCGGTGTCGGCACGGGGGTCAGCCATCGGTGCGCGCAGCCAGGGCAGGCGCACGCGTACGCGATGGTCGCGCTCGGTGGTCAGCGGGGAGAGGATTTTTCAAAGCCATCCCCCTCGGTGCCCCTATTTGGACGAGAAGACCCACCGAGTAGAGCGGCCTCGATGCATCGGAAATTTTTCACCGGCTTGCACGACGATGCTAGCGGAGAGGTCATCTTCTGGAAGCCAACGTCCCGCTTTGGGGGCAGGTTGCCCCGTTTCAAACCAAATCATGGGGCTATCCGTTCCACTTGGCGGGGCAGGATTATTTTTGGCTCCAGTTGGTTTCTGGAAGACATACTCCTCTTCCTCCGCGGGGATGGAGCCATCCTCGTAACGCGTATCCTTCCATAGGAGACGCCACGTCACAGGTTCGGAGTAACTTTCATCCTCATCCTCATACCTTGCCGCTGGTGCCGGCGAGCCGGCGTGCAAGTAATTCATGCATCCGATGATCGGAAATGGCCCTTTGGGCTCTTCTTTTTTCTTGAATAGCGAGAACTTGCCTGATTTCGTAACCTCGACAGGTTCCCAAATGCCGAAGCAAGGAATGGTGTGCCCAGTTGAGACGAGCGCCGCGACCTTGGGGTCGGGTACATCGGACAAAAAGCTGGGGAAATGCATACTCGCAAGTTGATCTTGCAGCCAGTTGCCAAAGCTAAGCGGGGCGGCGTCATCAAGCCACTCGCTTTCAAGTATGTCGGAACATTCTCCCCAAGCCTGAGAGAGATCATTAAAGGCATCGAGAAATTTCATTGCTCCAGGAGTACTGGCTTCTTCGACTGCTGGATGTTCTCTCCACTCTATACGAACCAGGTAATTTCCCCAATATGAGCGAGGCCGATCTGCCATTGAAAACAGGCCGTTTACGTCATATTTGAAAACTCGCTTGTCACCGCGTTTAAGTCGAAGTATTGCATCCTCGAAATGTGCGAGTCCTTTCAGCACATCGATATAGTGAGATTCGCTGATTTGAGAAGAGTGTTCTTTATTTAGTTTGCTTGCCAGTTTCCTGCAGTTTTCGATAGCGAGCGTCCAGATCTCGTAGTATCCAAGAATGCGTTTCCATGCTGTGTACGAACTGATTCGCTTGAGCCAATGAAAGAGTTTTCGCCGTTCATCGTCGTTGGGGAGATGGAGATTGTTAATTTGGCTTGGTTTCATGGTTTTACCAATACTTGTTGGTTTTCTTTCGTCGCTCTTTCGCGCGCACCAAGCCGTAGAGTTTGAATAGTGCCATTTCCAAACGGCGACTTGTATCCCCAGATACCGTTTGCATCAGTCCATCCCGTGGGAGCGATGCGAAAAGTCAGACCACTGACCTCATCTGTCCACGTCATCGCTTTTCCGGACGCAAGAACTTTCTTTCCAAATGTTTCAAGCGCGTCGGAAACTCTCTTATCAAGGAAGAAGAACGCCTGAGTTGCCCCTCCGGGAAGGTATTGCCCTGGTAGCATCTTGCCACGTTGCTCTGCGACAGTCCCGACTACCGCCTTGGGTCCGGTTTTCCCATTCACGCTTCCAGTGACGAAGAAGCCATCGCGGTTGAATTCATCCAATACGGCTGCTCCTTCGCGCCATTCCTTTGCGGACTTCGGCGGTGCGCCAAGGCCCCACCAAGCGCCACCAGGGAACGTTTCATTTATTTTCTTACCGTGAGTTGTTCCTTCAGGTCCAAAGAATCGAAATATTCTCTCGCCCTGCTTCAGTTCACGATTGACCAACCTTCCGCTATAAGCGCGAATGGCGGGATAAAATTTTCCGTCCGATGACGCTCGGGCGGTAAGGTCAGGATATCCAGGAGCCGGTCGATACTTGCTCTTCCAAGTTTCCGGAGCTCGAACGAGAGCTTCATTCTGCTTCCAGCCACCCCTGGCAGTGCGCACAGGCAATGCGCCGTCTTCAATCAACCTCGCCTCATCGGCCCGAGTAACGACCCGCTGCCCTGTGGCCACCTGATGCATCGTCTTCCGACTTGTCGACTCGCCGCCAGACCGAATGTAGGCTTGGACCTCCCTCAGATATTGATCCAATTCCTTGATCGCCTTGGGGATCATTTCATTCCCCTTAGCTTTGAGTTGTAGCAATCCACTACGCAGGCCATCGATCCGCCGCAGCAAGGCGGATGGAATCGCAGCACCAGTCTTGCTCTTGATTTGCCCGAGTACCGTATACAGATTGTTCATCAATGCCGCGAATCGCTCCATGATCGCTGCCTGATGATCTGCAAAACGCAGCTTCAGTAGCCACCGTTCAGCATTCTTGACACCTATGCGATTCAGGAAGGCGATGATTTCATTGGCACCTTCAAGCAGCTTCGCGGCCCGCGCAGCGCCCTTCAGCGCAGCGGCTTCCTTGCAAACTTTGATCAGAATGCGGCCCACGCCCTTGACGACGCCACCGAATACAGGAATCAAGGCAACGACAAGCACAACGAGCAGCACCCACTCCCAGACGCTTTCCCGCTTTTCCGGTTTGTCGACCAAACCGATAACGACGGCGATAATATCGCGAACGGCGGTCACGTCGCCAACAAGTGGGATCATGCCGATTACGGCGTCTACGATGATCTGCGAGAAATTTGCCTTCTCATTGAAGGCGCCCTGGACCGTACCCCACGTCCAACTGCCGACGTCGGCGCAGATGGCACGGAAGCGACTCCAGGTCAGGCCACCCGGTGGCGTTGTGTTTGCAACTGAAGGCATGTTCTCTTGCTTCTGGCAATAGGCTAGGCGGACTTTGCTTCCGCATCCGTGGAAGTGGACAGGTATTTGTCCACCAGGCTGGCTAACTTCGTTTCCGTCGGATTAGGGTCGTGCCCCGGCGTCGGTGTCTTGTCTTTGCGTTCAAACGCGCCCGGCATCGGGCCGAAGCTGACTTGCACGGGCCCAGGAGGAATGCCTTCAATGACGGCGCGACCCTGCGCATCGAGCGTTCCCTGACGTTGAGAACCATCAGCGAACTTCGCAAAGTACTGGGCGCCCGCAAGGCCTTCGTCGTCGTGATAGCGGTGATCAAGCATTAGCGTCGAGGGCGACATCGCTCCCACCGGCAGCGCCGCTAACTCCGCCGGACTCCCCCCAGCCCCCACCAACGGATGCCCAGCCCCCTTCACCGACAACAACCCCGGCGTCTCAAACGTAATCGCATTCCCGTCCAGCACGATCCGCGACGAGCCGCCGTGCAGCACCACCTTCTTCTGCGCCAGCACCTCGATGCCGTCGGTCGATGACGTCACCGTCACGGCCTTGTCCGCCATGACAGCCAGCGCATCGGTATGCGCCTGGATGGAAACCGGTCCGCCGGCCGCAATCGCGCGAATGCCATGGTGCTGGCTGAACAGGCTCACGCCCTTGGCTGCCGCCGCGGCGACGGTGTTGCCGGCGCCGACATGCCAGTCAGCCTGTGCCAGGCCCAGCAGGTGCCGTCCGGCAAAGATGCTGGTGGTGGCCTGCGTGGCCAGTGCGATCGAACTGGGCGATTCCGCGAGGAGCCACGGTTGCCCGAAGCGCTCGGCGGCGGTGCCCGTATCCGGGCGCTTGGCGTCCTGCTCGTTGACCCGGTCCGGATAACTGCCGTCCTGTTGCGGGTCGATGGCCTTGGTCAGCGGTTCGAAGGCGGCGACGGCGCCCAGCGGCAGCGCCTGCTGCGAGGTGGCGGCATCGGACAGGCGCTGGGCGGTACGCTCTGCGGCAGTGATCTGCCCGCGCGCCTCGCGGATGTCGAGCATGGTGCCGCCGGCCCTCGCCTGGACGGTGGTCGACAGCAGCAGGCCGTTGCCGGCGCGCACGATGGCCCAGGCGTCGGTGCGCAGTTCAGCGCCGGTGCCGCGCCAGGCGCCGCGTTCACCGCTCGCTGGCGGCTGCGCGATTACGTAGCCAAGGTTGAGCTGGGTATCGGCGGCGGAACTGGCCAGGCGCATGCGCAACTGGCCGGTGTTGTCGTCGACCACCCACTGGTTGTAGCCGCCGTCGGCGAGGTTGTGCGAATGCCAGCCGGACAGCGCCGTGTTCAGCGGCGCCTCGCTGGCGGGCCAGGGCAGGGCGTCCTGTTCGTTGTGCAGCTGCGCCACCACCATCGGACGGTCGATGTCGCCATCGAGGTAGGTCAGCATGACCTCGGTGCCGGCGCGGGGCAGGTGATGCGCGCCCCAGTTGGGGCCGGCCGCGGCGGTGGCCACGCGCACCCAGGCGGTGACCTGGGTCAGGTCGTCCTGGGCCGGGTCGGCGGCGGTGTCGGCACGGGGGTCAGCCATCGGTGCGCGCAGCCAGGGCAGGCGCACGCGTACGCGATGGTCGCGCTCGGTGGTCAGCGGGGCGCCGCCTTCGGCGATGACGACGGCAGGCTGGCCTTCCGGAGCGGTGGGCTTGGGCGAGTACACCGGCACGGTCGGCGCATCGGCGCGCACGGCTTCGAAGCGGTTGCGGTAGCTGCCGGCTTCGATGTCGGACAGGCCCAGCAGCAATGCTACTTCGGCACCCAGATTGTTGGCGGCCTCATGGCGCACGGCCAGGGTGACGAACTCGTTCGCGGCGGTATCGAAGTGCCCGGTGAGGGTGAAGCGTTCGCCGGCACCCAGGGCGCGCACGCTGCCTTCGCCCGCATAGCGCAGGTAGCGGCTTTCATGCGCTTGCGCCTGCAACTGCGCGGCGCGCCGGGCCGCGTCGGCGTCAGGAAAGCGATAGGTGCCGCGGGTCTCGAAAGATTCCAGCGTCGGCCATTCGCCCAGGCTCTCGCTGCTGCCATCGCCCGCTGTCGCGGCCAGGAACTTATAGTCCCACGAGGCAACCGTGACGGCATTGGTGCCGGTGGCTGCCTGCAGCGACCAGTGGTCGATGGCGTCTTCGCGCTCGGTCGCGGCGCTGCGGTGGAAGCGGATGCTGGCCTGCGCGCAGGCGGGGCGTTCGGCCTGGGTGTCGAAGATCACCAGGCAATGGCGGGACTGGGGCTTGTCGTCCTGGGCCGACGTTTCGGCGTCGTCCTGCTGATGCTCGAAGCGGTAGGACAGGCCTTCCTCGGCCAGCAGGCGCGTGACAAAGGCCAGGTCCGTCTCGCGATACTGGCAGCAGATGGAGCGCTTGCGCATCGGCTGGCCAACTGCCATGCGGAATTGAGCGAGCGGGTAATCCGCCAGGACGTCTTCGATGATCTCCAGTGCAGTCTTGTCCTGGTAGACGTAGCAATCCGTGCGTGCGCACAGGTGATCGAACCAGGTGCCCACCGTCAGGCGGTAGCGGGCCAGGCCGCCGTCGCCGCCGATGGCCGCGCAGGTCTGCACATAGCCGTGCCAGGCGCGGCGCGTGCCGTCGGCAAGCATCAGGCGCAGCGTGATTTCCTCGGTGGCCAGGCGCGCGGTGTCCAGGTGTGCGGACGGGCTAAGGCAATCAATCTGCAGCTGGAAGGGCGTGCAGACCCCCTCCTGCGCGACGAAGCGCTCCACGACCAGGTCGTCTGCGGTAAGCGCCGTCTCCAGGGTGATCTGGCGCGTGCGCTGGCCGAGAAGGCCGGACAGCGCGGCCATCGCGGAGGAGGGGTAAGAGGACAAGGGCTTCATCGGAGCATCGTCGCGCTAGAGGGGACGGTAGGCGGTCAAGCAGGCGGCAAGACCGTCATCGATGGCATCAACGCGGCATCAGGGCAGCGAGATGGTCAGGTGCGAATAGCGCGGGCCCAGCTTGATCACCTGCGAGTAGCCCTGCAGCGTGTCGCTGGTCTGCGAGCGCAGCGTAGTCGACAGTCCAAGGAAGGCCAGCAGGGCGATCAACGCAAAGACCGCGCCGAAGATCCACAGCGGGGTTTCGCGCTTTAGCGCGTGAGAGATCTTGTCCGGGATCGGCCATTGCGGGGCGAAGGCGGCACGCTTGCCCTTGATTGCCGAGATCTCGTCGCCCAGGCGCGCGGTCAGGTAGGCCAGCTTCTCCGGCCCCTCCAGGATGTACTTGCCGCGGAACCCCAGCAGCAGGCACATATGGAACACTTCCAGCGCCTGCAGGCGCGGGGCGCCCTGCGCGCGCAGTTCTTCCAGCTTGGTGAAGAAGCCTTCGCCGGCCAGTTGCTCGCCGAACAGCACCAGTTGCAGCGGACGCCGCTCCCACGTGCTGCGGATGCTGAAGTTCGACGCGAGGATGGTTTCGTCGATGGCGGCACAGAACGCGTACTTGGCATCGAAGATGTCTTCCGCCGAGACGTTGAGCCGCTTGGCGCCACGCTCGAAGTCATCGAGGAACTCGCGCACCTTCTGCAGGAACTCTTCGGCGCTGCCCGGTTGCTGGCCGTTGCGCAGCAGGAACAGCATGAAAAAACCATCGTAGAGCAGATCGAGCAGGGTGCGGGCGTGCATGGCGCCATCGGCGGAGCCGCCGGCGGCCGGGGATGGCTGGCCGACCGGGGAGGCACCAAACAGCGAGGGTGTGGAGGTAGCGCTCATGATGTCACCGCGATGAGTTCAAGTTTGAGTTCCCGGATGCCGGCCGGGGTGTAGATGGTGATGGTCTGGGCCTGCAGCATGCGGTCGTAGAGCGCGCCGCGCGACTCGATCGCGAAATAGCACGCACCCGGACGCACCGGGATGGCAGGCGGCACCTGCGGCGTGTAGCTCAGCGGCACACCCGGCATCGACGACAGCACCAGCTTGTCCACGTCATCCGGGGCGCCGACCTTGAAGCGGCTTGGAATGGCCTCGACCAGCTCGGCCACGGGCATATCCGCGCTGACCGACAGGTAGAAGCTGGTCTTGTCGTCGATCTTGCCGGAATCCAGCCGCCCCAGATGGAAAGAGGGGCGGGTCTCGTCCAGCGCGATCGAAAAGTAGCGCGTGGAGATGACGGTATCGAGCAAGTCGCGGATGATGCTGTCCAGCCGGGCAAAGACGGGGCCCGGGCTGTCGTGGTCATAGACGGGAAGATCGGCCAGCGTGTGGCTCTTGGAAAAGGTCATCAGAGCGCCGGCCAGGCGCAGCATTTCCTGGAACAGGCGCTCGGGATGCAGTTCGGGATGGTGGAACAGGTGCGCCAGCGCGGCGAAGGACGCATTGGCTGTGTGCAGCAGCCAGAACGACGCGATATCGCCCGAGCGGAACTCGATGATGTTCTTGGTGGGTTCGCGATGGAAACCGTACAGCGCGTTGACCTTGGCCTGAAGAGCGTCGATCAGCCGCCGCAGGCGCAGGTACAGCACCGCCGACGCGTTGATCGACAAGCTCGGGGAGACAAAGGTCTCGTCCAGTTCAAAGCCGCCGGTGGCGGTACGCCGGATGCGCACGACCGGCAGGGAGATGAACTGGTCGCGCGGCTCGGTCTCAGCCACCAGCCGCACGGCTTTCTTCAGGTAGGTGATGGCGGCCGGCTCCGCTTCGGTGAACAGGTCCGACGTATCGGTCTGCAGGCCGATATAACGGGATGACAGCGAGCCTTCCACGTCGTCGCGGTAGTTGCCGCCGGCATCGTGCAGCGGTTGCAGGGCGAGGTAGAAGGTCAGTTCCGAAGTGCCCGCGGGCATGGCGTCCAGCACCACTGGCGGTGGCAGTTCATCGGCCTGGGGCGCGGAATAGAGTTCGCCGTCGGGGAAGAACAGCGACAGCTCGGTCACGCGCAGCACCCCGCTGGCGAGTGCATCCGTGTCGAAACCGGCATTGCGCACGCCCCAGCCATAGGGTTGGATCACCTGCGCGGTGGCGTGCAGGCGCGACTCATGGTACGCGTCCTGCCGCTGGAAATGCTGGGGCCGCAGAAACAGGCCTTCGCCCCACAGAATCTTGGCGGAATAACTCACGTTTGCCTTGGTTGTCGTTGTTGGTGCCCGGTGCCGCGTCAGGTACGGCAGCCCGCGGCAGATACAAGGTTGAGGTTGCTGCTGGCCGCGGCGCCCGCCGGCGTGATGGCATCGCCGACGGTCAGCGTCATGGCGCAGGCGTGCAGGCCGATGGTCACCCCGGACTTCTCGCTCTTGGCGGTGTCGAAGGCGAACTTCCAGCGCTGCGGGGCAGGGCTGCGGAACAGTGCCACCACGCCGAACGTGCCTGCCTCGCGCGTAACCTTTTCCACGATTTCATAGCGCTGGCCAGGAATTAGAGTCATCTCTCTAACTTGTACCAGGTCGGCGCCCAGTGTCTTCTGCTCTCGTTGCGGGTCGATGAAGGCATCGAATGGCGCCTGCAGGAAGCTGGTCGGGTCTTTCAGCTTGTAGAGCCGCACCACGATGGCCGCGGGCCGGTTATCGGCCGCCGCATTGAGGTTGGTGCCCGCGTACAGCTTGAGCGGGACTTCGCGCGGCGGCTTCTGCGATTCCGGCAGGTTGGAGGGCTTGAGTCCCACCGCCTCCAGCGCGCCGCTGGCCGCGCCCGCCAGCAGCGTGCTGCCGACCGCGCACCCTGTCAGCATCGCGGTACAGGCAACCGCCGCCAGGCCTGCGGCCAGCCTGCCTGGAACAGCCGCGGCGGCACTACACGGGCGTTGCTGTGCTGGCTCGCTACCCGGTTGCCGGCCGAATTCAATTTGGCGCATGACAGGATTTAGAAGCATCTAATTCAGCAGTTTGGGACCAATCCGACAAAATGGTAGAGAACTACCAAAAAGTACTAATGCTGACAATATCTTCCGATCGGTTGTCAGCCGTAAGCGGCAGAGTGTACTATTCCGGCCAATTCTGGTTCAACACAGTTCTGGCATTCTTGGCATTTGGCATTTTTCCTAGCGCGAATCTCGCCAAGGCCACGCCCGAATCGCCCCGCCGCAATCTCGAACTTTCACAGAGACTCGCCGTGAACGACTACAAGCCCAAGTCAGGAATCCAACGCACCCTGGTGATGCTGGCCAGCTCCGCCGTGCTGCTAGCCGGCTGCGCAACCTTCAATCCGGGGCCGCAGAGCGATGAGTCGTTCATGCAAAGCATGTCCGAGGCCGAGGCGGCACTGACCAGCGGCCAGCGCGACCAGGCCCTCAGCCTGTTCGAGCAGATCGCCAAGAACAATCCGACGCGCGAAGAGCCGTGGTCGCGCATGGCGCAGATCCAGTTCGGCGCCGAGCACTACCCGCAAGCAATCGTCGCGGCCGAAGAGGCGCTGCAGCGCGACGCCACCGACCGCAAGGCCAAGAGCGTGCTGGCGGTAAGCGGCCTGCGCGTGGCGCGCCGCTCGCTGCAGGAACTGCGCGCCGACAGCGCCCTGGCTGGCGACGTCCGCTCCGACGCCCAGTTGCTGGCCCAGATGCTGCGCGACACGCTGGGCGAGCAGGTGCTGTTCCCGCGCGACAAGAATGCCGCGCCCGTGGCCAAGCCGGCCCCGCGCCGCCGTGCCGCGCCTGCCAAGCCGACGGCCGCCGCGGCGCAACCGGCCCAGCCCGCAGCGTCGGGCGGCGGCAGCGCAGACCCGTTCGGCGCCCTGCGCTGATATTCAGACCGGATTCCGCCAGATCGGAGAGTAGTGATGGCCAAGAAAGAAAGTGTCCAGAAGCGCCTGCAGAAGGTGCGTCCCCCGCGCGTGCAACTGACGTACGACGTCGAGAAGGGCGATGCCATCGAGCAGAAGGAACTGCCCTTTGTCGTGGGCGTGGTGGCTGACCTGTCGGGGCAGTCCGAAGTGGTCCAGCCCAAGCTGCGCGACCGCAAGTTCGTCAACATCGACCGCGACAACTTCGACGACGTGATGGCCGGCATCGAGCCGCGCGCGGCGTTCCAGGTGCCGAACACGCTTTCCGAGGAAGGCGGCAAGTTTGGCGTGGAGCTGAAGTTCCATTCCCTCGAAGACTTCAATCCCGAAGCCGTGGTCGAGCAGATCGAGCCGCTGCGCAAGCTGCTCGAGGCGCGCTCCAAGCTGGCCGACCTGCGCAACAAGCTGGCAGGCAACGACAAGCTGGAAGACCTGCTGTCGGAAGTCCTGACCAACACCGAGTCGCTGCAGAAGCTCGGTGCCAATGCCAGGAACGGGGGCGACGATGCTTGATAACCAGTCCGCTGGAGTGGCCCAGCCCGGTGCGGCTGTCGGCACGTTGAACCTGCTCGACGAGATCGTCGAGCAGAGCAAGGTGGCGAAGTCGGATTCCGAGCATGCGCGTGCCAAGGACATCATCGGCGAGCTGGTCAGCCAGGTGCTGGACGGCACCGTGGTGGTGTCCGACAACCTGTCGGCGACGCTGGATGCGCGCGTGGCCGAGCTGGACCGGCTGATCTCGGCGCAGCTCAGCGCCGTGATGCATGCGCCCGAGTTCCAGAAGCTGGAAAGTACGTGGCGCGGCCTGTCGTACCTGGTCAAGGAAACGCAGACCGGGACGATGATCAAGATCAAGGCGTTGAACGCGACCAAGCGCGACCTGGTGCGTGACTTCAAGACCGCGATCGACTTCGACCAGAGCGCGCTGTTCAAGAAGGTCTACGAGGAAGAGTTCGGTACCTTCGGCGGCGCACCGTTCGGCGCGCTGATCGGCGACTACGAGATCACGCGCCAGCCCGAGGACGTCTATTTCATCGAGCAGATGTCGCACGTGGCTTCCGCCTCGCACGCACCGTTCATTGCGTCGGCGTCGCCGGAGCTGCTTGGCCTGGAGACCTTCGCTGACCTTGGCAAGCCGCGCGATCTGGCCAAGGTGTTCGATACCGTCGAATATGCCAAGTGGAAGTCGTTCCGCGAATCCGAGGATTCGCGCTACGTCGGCCTGACCATGCCGCGCTTCCTGGGGCGCCTGCCGTACAACCCGAAGGATGGCACCACGGTGGAGGGCTTCAACTTCGTCGAGGATGTGGACGGCACCGACCATGGCAAATACCTCTGGTGCAACGCCGCCTGGGCCTTCGGCGCGCGCCTGACCGCGGCCTTCGAAGACTTTGGCTGGTGCGCAGCCATCCGCGGCGTCGAAGGCGGTGGCCTGGTCGAAGACCTGCCGACGCATACCTTCAAGACCGACGACGGCGAGATCGCGCTCAAGTGCCCGACCGAGATCGCCATCACCGATCGCCGCGAGAAGGAACTGAGCGACCTCGGCTTCATCCCGCTGGTGCACTGCAAGAATTCGGACTATGCCGCGTTCTTCGCCGCCCAGTCGGTGCAGAAGCCCAAGAAGTACAACACCGACAGCGCCAACGCCAATGCCGTGCTGTCGGCTCAGTTGCAGTACATCTTCTCCGTGTCGCGCGTGGCGCATTACCTTAAGGCCATGATGCGCGACAAGATCGGTAGCTTTGCTTCAGCGCAGAACGTGGAGAGCTTCCTGAACCGCTGGATCTCCCAATACGTTCTGCTGGACGATAACGCCAGCCAGGAGCAGAAGGCACAGTTCCCCTTGCGGGAGGCCTCGATCCAGGTGTCGGAGGTACCCGGCAAGCCGGGTACCTACCGCTCCGTCGCCTTCCTGCGCCCGCACTTCCAGCTTGACGAACTTTCGATCTCGCTGCGGCTGGTTGCGGATTTGCCGAAAGCGGCAAACTCCTGACCGTGATCCCTGCGGGGGAATGCGGGCGCAGTACCTAGCAATGCCAGGAAACTGGCAAGAAGCCTAAATAGCGATTTTCATCGAGGGTCTTTCCATGAAGGATATCTACGTCAAGTTCGGCAGCCCGGCAATAAAGGGCGAATCGCAAGACAAGGACCACAAGGACTGGATCGAGGTCAACACCTGGAAGCACAGCATCACGCAGCCGCGTTCGGCCACCGCGTCGACCGCCGGCGGCCATACCGCCGAGCGCTGCGAGCACGGCGAGATGGTGTTCACCAAGGATCTGGACGTGGTCAGCCCGCTGCTGTACCAGCATGTGTCGGGCGGCACCACGTTCGACGAAGTCACCATCGACTTCCTGCGTGCCGACGGTGAAGGCAAGCGCGTCAAGTACCTGGAGATCAAGCTGAAGAACGCCATCCTGGGTGCGGTGTCGGCCAACGTGGTTGCCGAGGGCATCCCCAGCGACAGCTTCACGCTGAAGTACGCTGCCGTGCAATGGAAGTACACGCAGCAGAAGATCGGCGGCAACCAGGGCGGCAACTCCCAGGGCGCCTGGAGCCTGACCAAGAACGACAAGACCTACTCGGTCTGACGTTCCTGCAGTCAAGCCTTGCCGCGGCAGCGTTGCCGCGGCATTTGCTCGTTCGCTTCCATGAAAGGCTTTGAGCCCAGCCTGCTCGACAAGCTCTTCGACGACGAGCCGCACGCGCCGCTGCCCAGCGCGCTGCGGCAATTGTCGCTGGAGGAGCTGAAGGCGGCCGTCGCGCGCGATATCGAGGCGCTGCTGAATACGCGCATCGTCCATGAGGATGCCGATTTCAACGGCTTGCCCGAATGCCGCCGGTCGCTGCTGACCTATGGCCTCAATGACTTCGCGGGGCTGAGCCTGGCCAGCTTCGATGACCGTCAGTACATCTGCCAGTCGTTGCGCAATGCGATCGAGCGCCATGAGCCGCGCTTGCAGAACGTCAACGTCGCGCTGTCGGTCAACGAGCGGGCCACCAGCGTGCTGTGCTTCGGCATCAGTGCAGTGCTGCTGGTGGGTCCCGCGCGGGAGCCGGTCAGCTTCGATGCCATGCTGCAGCCATCGACGCTGCAGTATTCGGTCACGCGAGGGCGGAGCTGACGCGCGGCGGCGCGTCAGGTTGGCTGTCGGAGCCACCGACCTCCATCGCTGCGTACCTGCCTCACTAGTGTCACCACCGGCCACACAGAATGGAAGACTTGCTGCCATATTACGAACGCGAACTGGCCTTCCTGCGCCGGTATTCGCGCGACTTTGCCGAGCGCTATCCCAAGATTGCGGCGCGCCTGGCAATGTCGGCCGATGGCTGCGACGACCCCCATGTCGAGCGAATGATCGAATCGTTCGCCTTCCTGTCCGCGCGCATCAGCAAGAAGCTCGACGACGATTACCCCGAATTCACCGAAGCGCTGCTGGAGGTGCTGTATCCGCACTACCTGAGCCCGTTTCCGTCCTGTTCGATTGCGCATTTCGACGTGGCCGGCATGGCGGCGCAGTTGAGCGCGCCGGTCAAGGTGCCACGCGGCACGTTGCTGACGACGCGACCGGTACGCAAGGTGGAGTGCCGTTTCCGCACCGCCTATGACGTGACCTTCCTGCCGTTGCGGGTCGCTGCCGCAGGCTTTGAGCGGGCAATGTCTGCCCCGTCGACGGTGACCTTGCCGAAGGGCGCAACCGGTGCCATCTCGATCGAGCTGGAGTTCCTGGGCGAGCAGGGCGGCTTCGATGCGCTGGGCCGACAGGCGGTACGCGTGTACCTGGATGGCGAGCCGTCATTCGTGGCGGCGCTGGGCGACGCACTGTTCCTGCACGTGGCCGCGGCGTATGTGGAAGAGCGCCCGGGTGTGTGGAAGCGCCTGCAGCGGGTGCCGTTGCGCGAGGTGGGTTTCGGCGCGGACGAGGCGCTGATCGACACCCCCTCGCGCTCGCATCCGGCATACCGCCTGCTGAGCGAGCATTTCGGCTTTGCCGAGAAATTCAACTTCTTCGATCTTGACCTGGATCCGGTTCAGCGGGCGCTGTTGCACGGCGGCGCCGTGCGCCGCGTGACGCTGCACCTGGTACTGACAGACGTGCGCAGCGACAGCAACACCGCGCGTCTGCTTGAAGGTCTTGGGGCTGCCCACCTGCGCCTGCACTGCACACCGGTGGTGAATCTGTTCCGGCAGAAGGCCGACCCGATCCGCATCGAACATACCGCCACCGCTTATCCGGTGGTGGCCGACAGCCGGCGCGCACACGGGTTCGAGATCTATTCGATCGACCAGGTGCAACTGGTGCGTGAAACCGCCGCCAGCCACGACGTGGTGGAGTTCCGGCCGTTCTACTCTCTGCACCACGGCGAAGACCCGGGCAGCGCCGCTCACTACTGGATCGCCCGCCGCAATGCGCTGGTAGCGGAACGCAGCCCGGGCTTCGAGACCGAGATCTCCATCGTCGATTCTGACTTCGACCCCGCCAGCCCACGCACGGAAACGCTGAGCCTGAGCGTGACCTGTACCAACCGCGACCTGCCCGCGTTGCTGGCGTTCGGCCAGCCCGATGGCGACCTGACCATGGAGGGCAGCTCGATCGCCCGACGCATCAGCTTCCTGCGCAAGCCCACGCCGTCGATGCGGCTGAGCAGCGGACGCTCGTCGCAGTGGCGGCTGGTGTCGCTGCTGGCGCTGAATCACCTGTCCCTGGTGCAGAACGGCCTGGCCACGCTCAAGGAAATGCTGCGCCTGCATGACCTGCCGCGCAGCGCGATCTCGGCGCGGCAGATCGAAGGCATCGTCGGCCTGGACTACAAGCCGACCACGCAGTGGCTGGCGGGCAAGCCGTTCGCCACCTTCGTGCGCGGGCTGGAGATCCAGCTGACGCTCGACGAAGATGCCTTCGTCGGCACCGGCCTGCATCGCTTTATCCGGGTCATGGATCATTTCTTTGGCCTCTATGTCCACCTGAACAGCTTTGTGCAGCTGGTCGCGGTATCGCGCCGCGGCAGCAAGGAACTGGCAAGATGCGCACCCCGCAGCGGCGAATCGATCCTGGTGTAATCCGCACGCTGCTGCGGCAACCCTACCGCTATGAGTTTTTTCAGGCGGTGCGGTTGCTTGAGCTCCACTATGCGCGCGAAGGTGCCGGCACGCCGGAGCAGGTGCTCGCCACGCGCGTCGCCTTCCGCAATACCCTGTCGCTGTCGTTTCCGCCGAGCGAGCTGCAGTCCATCGAGGCCGCCACGGGGTTGAATGGCGCACTTGATAGCGATGCGGCCTTTGCCCAGGCCCTGGCCGATGGTGCGCTGGACCAGGTGTCGATCACGCCCACCTTCTTCGGGATGCTCGGCGCGCAGGGCGCGCTCCCGCTGCACTACACCGAGATCGTGGCGGAGCGTGAAATCCTGCGCCGTGACCGCGCCGCACGCGCCTTCTTCGACATCTTTTCCAATCGCGCCACGGCGCTGTTCTACCAGGCGTGGAAAAAGTACCGGCTGCCGTTCCAGCATGAGGTCGACCGCAACCGGCATTACCTGCCATTGCTGCTGTCGCTGGCCGGCATGGCAGACAAGTCCATGCGGCGCGGCCTGTCAGCCACGGCCGGGGTCGTCCATGACGAAGCGCTGGCCGGGTATGCCACCGCCGTGCGCCACCGGCCGGTATCGGCCGCCTATTTGCAGCAGGTGCTGTCCGACTACTTCCAGGCTGAAGTGCGCGTGGAGCAGTTCGTCGGCGGCTGGTATCAGGTGCCGCCGTCACAGTATTCGCGGCTGGGCGGCACCAACAATCTGCTGGGTGCCACGGCACTGGCCGGGGCGCGTGTCTGGCAGCGGGACCTGCGCGTGCGGATCTGGCTGGGGCCGCTCGGGCGCGAGCAATATCGCAACTTCCTGCCCGGCGCCGAAGGCGCGCTGGCCCTGCGCAAGATGGTCACAGTGCTGTGCGGCGCCACGCTGGAGTACGAAGTGGGCCTGATCCTGCGCGCAAGGGACGTATCCGGCTGTGAGCTTGGCGCGCAGGGCAGCGGCCGGCTTGGCTGGGATACCTTCCTCAGCACCAGGCCCGCTCGCCAGGACCGCAGCGATGCCCGCTACACGCTGGCGCCCGTGCACTGAGCGCGGGCCCCATTTCCCGACAACGCGCACCACTAACGCAATTCAGACCTACCGGAGCCGAAGCCGCCATGGCCATTCCCCTCAAGACGTTGATCGCCAAACTGAATGCAAGCTGCCGGCAGGCCGCCGAGCGCGCCGCGTCGCTGTGCATGGCGCGCGGCAACTATGAGGTCGACCTGGAGCACCTGTTCCTGGCCTTGCTGGAGAACGCGCGCAGCGACTTTTCGGTGGCGGTGCGTGCCAGCGGCATCGATGCCTCGGCGCTGCAGCGCGACCTGGAAGCGGAAATCGCGCGCTTCAAGGACGGCAACACGCGCACGCCGGCATTTTCGCCTTATCTGCCGAAGCTGTTCGAACATGCGTGGCTGATTGCATCGCTCGACTCCCAGACCACTCGCATCCGCTCCGGCCACCTGCTGCTGGCCTTGCTGACAGAGCCGGCGCTGGCGCCGCTGGCGGTACGCGGCTCGCATCGCTTTGCCGAGTTCGATGCGGACCGCCTCAAGCATGATTTCGACAAGCTGACCGCCGGTTCCGAAGAGCGGGAGCAGGCGGTGGACATTGCGGGTGGCAGTGGGGCCACGGCAAGCGCCAACGGTGCCATGGCGGCACCCGCGCTGACCGCGACACCGGCACTCGACCAGTTCACCGTCGATCTGACCCAATCGGCGCGCGATGGCCGCATCGACCCGGTAATCGGGCGCGACACGGAGATCCGCCAGGTCATCGACATCCTGATGCGGCGCCGCCAGAACAACCCCATCCTGACCGGTGAAGCCGGCGTCGGCAAGACCGCAGTGGTGGAAGGCCTGGCGCAGCGTATCGCGACCGGCGACGTGCCGCCGCCGCTGCAGGGCGTGACCGTGCGTACGCTCGACATGGGCCTGCTGCAGGCCGGCACCAGCGTCAAGGGCGAGTTCGAGAATCGCCTGAAGAACGTGATCGAGGAGGTCCGCAAGAGTCCGCAGCCCATCATCCTGTTTATCGACGAAGCGCATACCATCATCGGCGCAGGCGGGCAGGCCGGGCAGAACGATGCCGCCAACCTGCTCAAGCCAGCGCTGGCGCGGGGCGAGTTGCGGACCATCGCGGCCACCACCTGGAGCGAATACAAGAAGTACTTCGAGAAGGACGCCGCGCTGGCACGCCGTTTCCAGGTGGTCGAGGTAGACGAGCCCAGCGAAACCCTGGCGGCAGCGATGCTGCGCGGCATGGTTCCGCTGATGGAGCGCCATTTCGGCGTGCGCGTGCTGGACGAAGCTATAACCGAGGCGGTGCGCCTGTCGCATCGCTACATCAGCGGCCGCCAGCTGCCGGACAAGGCGGTCAGCGTGCTCGATACCGCTTGCGCCAAGGTGGCGCTGGGGCAGAACGCCACGCCAGGCGCGATCGAGGACGACCGCAAGGCGCTCGAGCGCCTGGCCGTAGAACTGGCCACGCTGCAGCGCGAGCAACGCGCCGGCGCCGCGCACGCGGAGCGCCTGGCAACGCTGCAAGCGCAGCGTGCCGAACTGGAACAGCGCGTGGCCGCCGCCGATGCGCGTTTGGCGCAGGAGCGCGAGCTGGTGGCGCGCATCCAGGCGCTTCGCACCGCACGGGAGCAGGGCAACGATGCAGAGGCCGAAGCAGCCGAGCCGCCCATGGCCGCCAACAGCGATGTGGTGGCAATGCCGCGCAAGGGCAGCCGCAAGGCAGCCGCTGCGGCTCCGGAGCCCGACGAACTTGACGGGTTGCTGGCGCAACTTCGTGCACTCCAGGGTGAAGCACCGATGGTGCCGTTGCAGGTGGACGGTCACGTGGTTTCGGAGATCGTATCGGCATGGACCGGGATTCCCCTTGGCCGCATGGTCAAGGATGAGCTGCGCACGGTGCTGAACCTGAAGCCCTTGCTGGCCGCGCGCGTGATCGGCCAGGACCATGCGCTGGATGCAATCGCCCAGCGCGTACGCACCGCCACCGCCAACCTGGAAGATCCCAACAAGCCGCGTGGCGTGTTCCTGTTCGCCGGCCCGTCCGGCGTTGGCAAGACCGAAACCGCGCTGGCGCTGGCAGACATCCTCTACGGTGGCGAACGCAAGCTCATCACCATCAACATGAGCGAGTACCAGGAAGCGCACAGCGTGTCGGGGCTGAAGGGATCGCCGCCGGGCTATGTCGGTTATGGCGAAGGCGGCGTGCTGACCGAGGCCTTGCGCCGCAACCCCTACAGCGTGGTGCTGCTGGACGAGATAGAGAAGGCCCACCCGGACGTGCTGGAGATGTTCTTCCAGGTATTCGACAAGGGCGAGATGGACGATGCCGAAGGGCGGCCTATCGACTTCCGCAACACCATCATCATCCTGACGTCGAACGTCGGCTCGTCGGCCATCATGCAAGCCTGCCTGAACAAGCCGGCCGAGGAACTGCCTGACGCGGACGCCCTGGCCGAGATGTTGCGGCCGACGCTGTACAAGGCTTTCAAGCCCGCCTTCCTGGGGCGTACCAAGGTAGTGCCGTACTACCCGATCCCGGACGACGTGCTGGTCGAGATCATCACGCTCAAGCTGGGCCGCATCCGCGACCGCGTGGCAGCCAACCACAAGGCGGAATTCCAGTGGGACAGCGCCCTTATCGAGGCGGTGCTGGCTCGCTGCACCGAAGTGGACGCCGGCGCGCGTGCCGTCGACCATATCCTGAACGGCACGCTGCTTCCGGAGATCGCGCAGACCGTGCTGGTGCGCATGGCCGAGGGCGGCGGCGTCGACAAGATCAAGGTCACCACCGGAAGGAACGGTGAGTTCAAGTACCGCATCAGCTGATATCGGCATGCGTAGACTCGTGACATCGCGGGAGTAATTCATGGTTTCAGCGACCGACCTGGCCAAATTGCTTGGCGCCGCTTTCTCGCAGGCCAACCGCTTGCTGCGCCTGCAGACGCCCCTTGGGCAAGACGCGCTGATGCCGGAGCAGTTGCGGGTGGCAGAGCAACTCGATGGCGGCGGGTTCCGCATCGAGCTGACAGCGGTGTCGGATAACGCTGGCATCGAAGCGCAAAGCCTGCTGGGCCAGGCCGTGCGCGTCGACCTGCTGACCCAGCGCAGCCGCACCACGCTGCGGCCTTTCCATGGCCACGTCACACGTTTTGAGCGCGTGGGCGCCAACGGCGGGCTGGCGCGCTACCGGATGGTGGTCGAGCCATGGCTGTCCTTCCTGCGCCACCGCCGCGACAGCTTCCTGTTCCAGGACATTTCAGTGATCGACGTGGTGGACAGCGTGTTTGGCGACTACAACGGCCAGGGCAAGCTGGTGCCGGCGTGGCGCTGGGCGCTGCGCGACGCCTCGGCATATCCGCGCCGCAGCATCGTCACGCAGTACGAAGAAAGCGACTTCGATTTCGTGACGCGCCTGCTCGCCGAAGAAGGCTTGTTCTACTACTTCGAGCATGAAGCCGCCGATGGCGACGCACTTGGCACGCACCGCATGGTGATCGCCGATGCCAACGATGTCTTCCAGGACAACGAACAGTCCAGCATCCGCTTCGGCCGCGCCGATGCCACCGCTGCCGAAGACGTGATCGACCGCTGGCAAGGCGTGCGCAGGCTGCAGACCAATGCCGTGGCCGTGGCCAGCTGGGACTATCGTGCCAAGGCGGTGCGCAGTGCCGAGGCCGGTGCGCCGGCAGAGGGCAATTCAGCCGCGCCGGCCCTGCAGGACACAGATTATCCCGGCCAATACTGGTTCGAGGACGGCGACCAGGCACAGCGCCATGCGCGGCAACTGGTGGAGGCGCTCGAAGTACGGCGCTTGTCGTTCTCTGGCGAGGGCAGCGTACGCACGCTGGCGCCCGCCAGCCGCTTCATGCTGACCGGCCATTATGACTACGAGCGCGTGCAGGGGGACGAGGAGCGCCGCTTTGTCGTGCTGGCGGTGGCGCACGCGGCCCGCAACAACCTGAACGAGCGCTTCCGCGGCGTCATCGATCAATTGCTCGGAGTAGGCCAAACTACCGCCGGGCCTGCCGAAGAGACTTCGGCCGACGCGGACGTGCCGTTCTACCGCAACCAATTTACGGTAGTCCCGGCAAAGATCCCATACCGCCCGCAGCAGCTTGACGGACAGGGCCGGCAACTGCACCTCCGCCCCACCGTCATCGGCGCCCAGACCGCCGTCGTCATCGGCACGGACGGTCCCGTGCATACGGACCGCGACCATCGGGTAAAGGTCCAGTTCCACTGGCAGCGCGGCGCCCGCTCGGCCAGCCGGCTGTCCCATCCCGCCGGCGACGACAACGCCCGCGCCGAAGCCGGTTTGGGCAGTTGGGTGCGGGTATCGACCCCGGTTGCCGGCGCCAACTGGGGCGGTGT
This sequence comes from Cupriavidus taiwanensis, assembly GCF_900250115.1. Taxonomy (NCBI): domain Bacteria; kingdom Pseudomonadati; phylum Pseudomonadota; class Betaproteobacteria; order Burkholderiales; family Burkholderiaceae; genus Cupriavidus; species Cupriavidus taiwanensis. The sequence continues at coordinate 1,181,612 of NZ_LT984804.1, forward strand.
GGCACTGCCGCGAGCCGGTCAGGAAGTGGTGGTGGAGTTCCAGCATGGCGACATCGACCGCCCGGTGGTCATCGGCGCCGCCTACAACGGCCGCGGCCAGGCCAGCGCCCAGTACAACCAGAACCAGACCGGCGCCGCCAACGCCACCGGCAACGCACCCGCATGGTTTGCCGGCAGCAATGAGGCCGCCGATGGCAAGCAGGACGGCAACAGCCGGCCCGATGGCCAGCAAGGCCACGCCCACAATGCGGTGCTGTCCGGCGTCAAGACTCAGGCACTGGGCAACAGCCAGGACGGTACGGGCGGCTATAACCAGCTAGTCTTCGACGATACCTCGGGACAAAGCCGTACCTTGCTATCGACCACGCAAGCGGCCTCCGCACTGACCCTGGGCCATCACCTGGAACAGCGCGACAACGCCCGCCAGGCAGCACTCGGCCACGGTGCCGCGCTGGAAACGGCCGATAGCGGCGCCCTGCGCGGCGGCTCCGGCATGTTGCTGACCGCCCATGGCGCGGGCACCAGCGTGCCGTTGCTGGATAGCGAGGGGGCTGCAACGCAGGTGGAAAGCAGCACCGAACTGCTGACCTCGCTGGCCGATGTCGCGCGCAAGCAGAAGGCGGATTTACCGGAAGAGCCGGCTCCCGCCGAACTGCCGGCCATCGCTCAACTGAAGCACACCTCCGAAGTGCTGCGCCATACGGAAGCGGGGGCCGATGGCAAGGCCAGCGCCACTGCCTACAACGAGCCCCACCTCCAGGTCTCTGCGCCCCAAGGCATCGCCGCAACGACGCCCGCCGATGCGGTGCTGGTCGCGGGTACGCAACTGACGATGGCGGCGCAGAAGGATGCCAATGTGGCGGCGGGCGGGAATTTGTCGGTGGCAGTCGCTGACGGGCTGAGTTTGTTCACCCATGGCAAGGCTGGGGGTGAGGCCGGTGGGGGGATTGCCATGCATGCGGCGAGCGGGAAGGTGGGTGTTGCCAGCTTGCAGGGCGAGGGACGCATTGCAGCCGAAAAGCTGGTGACGGTTTCCTCGTCTCAGGGGGCGGTCACTGTGCAAGCCAAGGAGCATGTGCTGTTGAATGCGGCCGGGGCGCAGATCCGGGTGCTGGGGAACACGATCGAGGTGCATGCGCCGGGGATGACTACGTTCAAGGGGGCGCAGCATTTGTTTGTGCGGCCGGGGGGAGTGGAAGCCACTGCCGAGTTGACGCCGGGTTCGCTTGCTCAATGTGAGTGGAAATCATGACTACCGATGCTGTGGGAAACGCCTCCAACGACGTTTCCAATCAACTACGGCGTGCGTTTTTTCAAGCGAGAGAATTCAATGCCGAAATCTATATTCATGTGGTGTTGGATCCGAATCATCCCGTTGCGCCATTCGACTCTCTCCACCCGGACCATCTGAAAGAACGCGTTCCTTCGGTAAAGTCTCATCGATCGATGCGTACCGATTTTCAACACCAGCCGGCGCTTTGCCCCATTGTGGTGACATTGTTTTCCCCCGGTGATCGTGGTTATAGAGACGAAGAATTGTTGCAGGAAACCGCCGACAATGCGGTATCCCGGTGCACAAGCGTCAACGGATCCTATGTATGTGGGTGGATAGCCACTACCTTGAGCGGTGAAGACTTCGCCAAGAAAATCGCCATGTCCACTGTCATTACGCATCCGCTATCTGGACGAAAAGTGCTTCCATGGTTTGAACCCCATCGACTAGCGTTGCTTGTGGATCGGCATCCATCTTTCGCCTTGTCACGACTAACTAACATATCGAGTTGGTGGTTTGTAGACATGGCGAAACAACTTCGAGTTGTGTCACCACCGGAAGGTATACGAAATGACATCGTCGACCCGCCACGCTCGCTGCTCCCGTTGTCCGGCCGGCAGATTAGCGCTGTCTGGGACGGTCAGGAGCGCATCCGAGAAGGGAGGTTGGTTGGCATGGCGATGCGAAAGGCAGGCCTTCCATTGCCGGCATTCCCGGAGCTGGCTATGGATAAGGCTGTTGGCCAGGCCCATGAATGCGGTCTGCACGGCGAACAAGATGTGGTCTTCTTCGCAATGAACAGCCTCACGCTCAGTAAGGATTGGTTCCAGCATCCGGTGGTGCAAGCTGCGCTGGAGACGCTGGCCGGATCGGATGATTTGACGTTGGCGGACATTCTCGCCGGACAATCAGACGCGGTGTTGGACGAAATTGCACTATATGAAACCACCGGCAGTGCGCCAAGGTGAGAAAGATACGAGGCAACGATGTCGAAGACTACAAGCTCCGGACCCGCAAATATGGCCACCGTCAGTCAGGCGCAACAGAAACCTTCCGCAGGCGCTTCAGCGCTGCGTGCCAATGCAGATGCGGCCAAGAAATGTGCGCCGGGAAATAAGAGCGGAAAGTGCGGATTTTGTGATCGGGAAGGGTATCCGATTCTTCCGGTGCGCTACGCTGTCGTGCCCAGCTACCTGCAGAACACAGGGACGCTGCCGCTCAGCGCCGTTACGACACTTGATTCATTCGAAAAGAAGCGGCTTCGATTGAGTAAGTATGTCTTGCGCACGTTGCGAAAAGGCTTCGTTCATGTGTATTTGGGCACCCCCGGCGTATGGCAATCGTACGTAGTGACGACAGATGGCTATCTTCGTCTGCTGGCGGATCCTGACGATCCTGACTGGAAGGTCGACCGGCCGATGACTACCGCATGCAAGCGAGACGGACACAATATTCCGGCCAGCTTCATCACTATCCCACCTGGATATGAGAAGGTTTGGCTGGCATTTGCGGAAGACGTCTGGTCATCCTCCGTCCGTGCCACTTACGAGAAAGCCCCCGATAAACGGATGCAATCTTGTCAGGTCAGCGCGCTGGCCTCGACGCCCGGGAAGGCAAAACATGCTTTTGAAATTGGGCAAGGACAATCTGGGCTGAATGACCTGGTGTTTGAGTACGTTGATGAAGAGCCCCAGTACACTAGTCGCTGCTCCTACGAGGGAGGCTATTGGAATGACAAAGGCAGGCAACAGAAACAAAAGGGCCGTCATTGGCAGAGCCTCCATGGAAATTTTCCGAGGGCGGGACAAGGCCCCGCCCTGGCAAAATTCGCCGCGTCAGCGATGGAGAGGAGAAGCAAGAGCGGAAAGCCGGGGAAAGTTGCGGCTTTTGCTCTCTACGATGCTGTCGGGATAGTCAAGGAGTTGAACGGCCAGACTCATGATCGCATCCAATGGCGTCAGGCATACTGCGGTGCCGTAGCGCGTCCGCTGCTGATCTCCCAAGCCATTGTTGGCCTGAAGAAGCAAATTGCCGTGGCGACTTCTCAGGCAATCGAAACCGATGAGAAAGCTCGTGGGGTAGGCGATCGGGTCACCACGTCGTATGTCGTCGGAAATCCGAACTATACCCCCGACGCGGTCCAGACAGTGACGACGACACGAAAGGAGCGCATTGAATCAAAGAGTAAGGAGGGCTGGAACAGGCTTCAGGAGCGGTACAACGAAGCGGAGCGAGTCAAGTTCGAAGAGCAATACGTCCAGCAGATGACGACGCTGACGAATGGCATAGGCGACGCGGATGCCGATTGGGAAGTCTGGGCCCGCTCGAACGAATGGAAGGTCTGGCTCGGCGACTATGATCTAGAAAGACTCCATGAGAACGTCAGGCTGATGGTTATGTGCGCCCCCTGTCTCGCGGGCGGGCCACAGGGCAAAGCTGGGGTCAAGCTTTGGGAGGACTGGCTTACCAACGAGAAGGATGCCACTAACCCGGCCGGCTATACCATTCCCTATGCCGCGATCATGGGCGGCCGCAAGGACTTACTGAAGTACTTGTTCCCGAGTGGCGCCAAGCCATGGAAGGAGGATGAGCTGAACAAGGGGGACAAGCTATATGACACCGTCAAAGGCATACTTGGTTCCGACGAACTCAAGGCCCCTGAGAAGTTCAAAAACTTCATGGACGACAAAGTCCAGCAGGCGGCAGCCCATTTGCTTGGGGCCATCGAAGGCGCTGCATCGCAGATGTCCGACAAGACGACGGACGCAATTGATGTCTGTGTCCGCAGGGCAACGCAGGCAGCACTGAAGTTGTATCGCAACGCGACTCCAATATTTCTCCAGGTCAGGATGACTGTCGGGCAATACGTGGATATGCTGAATCAGCTGTCGCGTAAAGGATCTGATGCCGCCAAGAAGCTGACAGATGTCGCCGGCCGGAAGGCACGCAGCGTTCTGCTCGGGGGGATTCTTACCATCCCTAATGACAAGGTGAGGAACACGGTCATCGAAGTCACCCTTTGGTCCTTCGAGGAAGCGGAGCAGCTGAAAACGACCATTGAGGCTTCGGTTGCGAAGGCCAGGCAGCAGATGGTCGAGATCGGTGCGGGGACGGCAAGCGCTCTGAAGATTGCAGGCGTGACGCTGAGCAGGGAGGCCGTACAGATTCTTCGGCCGCTGGAGCATTCAGTAAGGCTGTTGCCAGGCGCTGCAAAGCTTGTGGCGCGGGATGTTGTGGCGAAGAGCTTGAAGATCGTTGCGGGAAGCGGTGAGCCACTGTTGGCCTTGGGATCTCTGCTGCTCCAGTGTTGGTCATTCCGGGACTCGAAGAAGACCATGGATGCGGCTGTCGGCCCGCAAGGGGGCATCGAAGCCAAGTTGCCTGTGGCATCAGCAACCCTTGGGATCTTAGGCGCGATGTCAGAGCTTGGTGGTCTGGGGCTTAAGGCCATGGGGAGCGTTCGGGCGGAGTCCTTTATGAAAGCCGGTGCGTTTCTTGGCGCCATCTCGCTAAGCTTGGATGCAATACAGGCCGGCTGCACAGGATTCCGTGCTTGGGAACAAGGCGATAAGAGCGCGGCAAGGGCATATGGAGTAGCCGCCGTGGCATTTGGCGCTGGTGCTGTTGTCGGCTTTGCTTCTGGATTTTCTACGGCACTTGTTGGTGGGCTTCTCGGAATCGGGCCTTTGGGATGGGTCCTCCTATTGACCGCGGCTGGTGTCATGCTTTATTGGTGGGCAACGTCCTTGGAGTCTACGCCGGTGGAGATTTGGCTTGACAGATGCTATTGGGGCTATGGGAAGAGAGCGGAAGGGAAATGGATAGACGGGCAGTTGAACGAAGAACTGGCGGATCTAAACGCGCTTGTGTTGGGGCTAGGTGTCGAACTGGGATTCAACGACGATTGGTTCGAAACTACGAGTGGCTTTGATACACTCAGAGTGAAATTGAGTTTCGCAAACTTCGATGGGATGCGCTCCGTCTATGAGTGGAAGGTGAAAGCGATTGATGGGCGAGGGCAATCGCAATTGGTGATGGCCGGTGGGCGCGATGCCCAGGTAATGCCGGAATTGCGCGCGGCTTCATCCACAGCCACTGACACGTCGTTGAAGTTCCGGAACCGCCAGGGTACAGGACGGACCGAGAACGGAGCATATGTTGTCGAGGAGAGTGTAGAGGTAAACACGCGTGTCTACAAACGTGCTCAGATTGACGTCCGATACTGGCCTGACAGGAATGATACAGACGGATGGGCAGAGAAGTTGATTACAGTAAGCGATTGAAATGACAGCTAAGCGATCTCGACTTGAGCCCCAAAGTCCTTATTGGTACGAAGACCTGCCTGAGCGGACATTTTGTCTCGAAAATGATGTGCCGGATGTCGGGGAGGATTTGCTGCACCTGGATGGCCATTTTCTCGAACTGTCGCGTGGAAGCTCCATGCAACGCGGAGCTGGATTGCTCATTGGCGGAGGAATGCTGATTGGCATTGCATCTGCGGCGAAGTTTATATTCTCGCTGCTGACGGAAGATGTCTCGGAAGCTCCTGTTCTGACGGCAATATTTGGTTGTGGTTTGTTGGCTTTTTTAATTTTAATTATTTATGTAATTAAGAAGGACCTTTGTACGCCGCGCGATCTGCCGATTCGTTTCTATCGAAACACTGGGCGCATCATGTCTTTAGAATATGTCCCTAAATTTAATCCTTTTGCGAAATGGGAGGTTGTTCAAAGGGAATTGGATTGGCACAATTTGTCGGCAGAGATGGCGAAGATGGTTGGCTACACTGGTAAGGTGTACTCGGTGCGATATTCGCTAATTATTGCTGAATGTCATCCTGGTACTGATAAGGTGAAACAACGCATTGTCCTCAAAGCTGACGAGATTTTTCCGATTGCACTGCATCGCATGTGGGCATTCGTTCGATGCTATATGATCAATGGAAAAGCTGGCCTGCAGGTGGGTCGGCGTTCTAAGGGAATAAGTTTTTCGCGATGTCTGCTGCGCTATTACCCTGTGCTGGATTTTACAGTGGAAGGGAGGGAGCGTCGTAGGAAGCTCCATGTAACAGCATTACTGTACAATGCGGTGGTATTTATCCCGCTGTTTTGGTTGTTCCTTCCACTCAGTTTCTGCGAATTTGTGGCGATGAAGGTAGCACCTGAGCCGAGGTGGCCCAACCCGGCCATGGGTCAACGCTAATAGAAATCCAGTGATAAGAACTTTGAATGTGCGCGGGATCCGTCGTTCATTACTGCAGATTGGATATTTCTAGCCGCGTGGCCGCTGTTTGCGCTATGTGTCATCAAATTCATCTGGCTCAAAGACTTCCCCACTACCCAATCCGCTTGAACCGCAAGAACAGGATGGTCTACGTGTTCCGGCCCAACGGTCCGGGCGGTGTGCTGACCGTACCTTGGCACAAGGCCTGCTTTCACATCGGCCGATCCAGTCCGGCCGCTGGGAGTGCGAGCCACTACAGCTTCGATCTGCGTTGCAATGTCCTGGGCGATCAACGCATGGTGCGCGATACCTTCGCCGTCGGCATGGATGGCAGCACCAGCCGCGGTGCGGTACTGGAACATTTGGAGAAGGTGCGTCGCTAATATGGAAGAAGGCCCGCGGAGCCTGCCATTCCCACCGCTGGGGATGCGGAACGGATCGGGCGGAAAATCGCGCCGATAAACGTGTTCGGTCCGGCAGAGTGTACGTCGCAAATCCGCGCACTGACATCACGCCCATGGCCTTACCGCACCGCCAACGGTACACTTGCTTCTTGTTCCCACGGCTGACCGACCACCATGGCATCCCTCCAGTTCGACCGCCTGCTTGCTCCGCTTCCTGGCGCCCGACCCTGTGGCGAAGACCTGCTATTTTCCGCTGAATTCGACCGCATCCAGGAGGCGCGCCGTGCTGACGATCCGTCGCTGGACCAGGGCGATTGGGTAACGGACATCAAGGAAGCGGACTGGCGCGAGGTGATCGGCATTGCCACCTCGCTGCTGCAGGACCGCACCAAGGATCTTCGCGTGGCGGTCTGGTTGACCGAGGCGCTTTCGAAGGAGCGGGGTTTTGCGGGCCTGGGCGATGGCTACCGCCTGACAGCGGAGCTCTGCAGCCAATATTGGGATCACCTGCACCCGGTAATGGAAGCTGATGATGTCGACTACCGCACCGGTAGTGTGACATGGCTGGCAGGACGGTCGAGCCAGCTGATTCGCGAGATTCCGCTGGTCGATGAATCGGCGGGCGGATACGCCTACGTCGACTGGGAGGTGGCGACGCATCTCGCGGAAGCTATTCGCCGCGATCCTGAACAGGCGGACGAGCTGTCGCAGGGCAAGGTCAGCCAGGAGCAATTCGAGGCGGCGCGCAAGAAGACGCCGGCGGCATTCTATACGGCGCTGCATGCGGACCTGGTGTCCTGCGAGGCAGCGCTGAAGCTGCTCGGCGACGTGCTGGACGAGCGGGCAGGCGAGCATGCACCAAGCTTCCGCCAGGCGCGCGAGGCGCTGGAGGCAGTGCGTATGCTGGTGGAGCGTTTTGTCGGCAAGCCGGTGGATCGGCCGGCTGGCGCTGGGGAGAACCCGGGATCTTCTGCGCCTGCACACGACGCACAAACAAGCGGGCCGGCTGGCGCTGCCGATACGCACTCCGGCCCCATCCGCACGCGTGCCCAGGCGCTGGCCCAGTTGCGCGAGGTCGCGGATTTTTTCCGACGCACGGAGCCACATAGCCCGGTGGCCTACCTGGCAGCACGGGCGGCCAAGTGGGGCGACATGCCGTTGCATGCCTGGCTGCGCACGGTGGTCAAGGACGATGCCACGCTGTCGCAGATCGAGGAGCTTCTCGGTGTGGACGAAAATCGCTCCAGCGACGACGCGGGCTGATGCCAGTACCGATCTATCGCTGTAGGCGGAACTCACTCAAGCATCTTGCGTACCTGAACGCCGTAGCAGCCAAAGTCATAGCTGGTAAAGCGCTGATTTCGCAGCACTCCAAATAAGCCGCGGGGCATCATGGCAGGGATGGGGAGCAATGGGCCTGCCATCACACGAATGCCTGCGATGATCAGCCAGCCGGTAAGTGCGGTAAGTGCGAAGCCAGCGGTGAGCATCGCGCACACCCAGATGGCCTCGATGGTGTCGATTTCACCTGCAACTAGCATGGTTCCCAGCGTAGCGAGCAGGGCGGCCATGGACAAACCTGCAATTTGTACGAGTTGAGGAAAGCCGTTGTTCCGGCGAGCCAGCAGGGTCCGCCATGGCGTGGCAACGGGCTGCGGCCGGCGAGATGCATAAAGCGATAGGGCGTCCTGGCCCGTGCCGACACGGATGCCCCATGCCGAAAAGATGCCCTGATCGTTCCAGCCGACAGCTCGAAGCTGACACCGGTGGAAAGGGTCTCGAAATAGGCCAGGTTGCCAGGTACAGGAACGGTGTTGATCTGATAGTCGAAAAAATGGATATCCTGGCCGTCCACAAGCCGCAGAATTACGGGTGTCGCGCGGATATGGGCGCGACGCGGCATGACTTCTGGGTAGTCCCATTTCAGGCTTGCCAGCGCAGCAACCGGCAAGCCCATATGCTCATGGACGCTGAAGGCCGCATCGCCGGCGATGACGCTATCAAGGATGCCTTCGCGCATTTCAAGCTTGACCTTGCTGTCGCCACGTGACGCGGGCAAGGCCCGTTGAGCGAGCCAGATCATGGCGCACCAGATGCGCCAGGGCCACTCCAGCCATATGGGATAGGCCGTGACGGGGTCGGGCGCTTCCCGGTCCTCGGAACTCATGTAGACGGGGCGTGGTTCCATCTTCAGGCAACGGGTATCAGTGGACCAGGGCCCTGGCTCGCGTGGTGTATCGCATTACTGCCCCGCCCGGAACTCGATTCTCCGGTTCTTCGCCCGTCCTTCCTCCTTGTCATTCGGCGCCACCGGCTGGTCCGGCCCCACACCCACCGCCGTCAGCATGCCGGGCTCGCCGCCTTTGCCGATCAGGTAGTTCTTCACCGTCTCGGCGCGTGCCTGGCTTAGCGTCAGGTTCAGCGCGCGGCTGCCGGAGTTGTCGGTGTGGCCGACAATCTCGATCTTGCGGCCGCTCAGGCGCGGCAGCACCGCAGCCATTTCATCGAGGATGGCGCGGCCCTTGGGCGTCAGCGTCGCTGCGCCGGTCTCGAATTCGATGATCCGGTTGGCCAGGGTCTGGTCCAGCAGGTTCTGTTCGGAAGCCGGCACGCGCAGGCCGTTTTTCACCGTATAGGTCTGACCGAGGCCGGTGGCCATGTCGCTGGCGATCTGCTGGCGCTGGGCTTCGTTGCGCACGTCGCCGTGCACGGATACCTGCGTGCCGTCGATGCTGAGCTGGCCGCGGCTGACCTGCTTGATTTGCGGCGAGAGGATCTTCTGCACGTTGGCCGACCAGTTCGGGGGCGAGACCACATTGCCGACCTCGATCTGATCCACCACGTTGGCGCTGCCATACAACTCGCGCAGGCGCGCCAGCACGCTGGCCTTGGTGGCCTCGTCAGGAACGGCGCCGCCTGCAACGACGCGGCCCGAAGCAGCGGCTGCGGCGGCAGCAGGCGCAGCGATGCCGGTGGTACCAGGATCGCCCGGCGCGGCGTGGCCGGATAGCATCGTCAGGGCGGCCAGCAATCCAGCTGCCAACGCTGGCATGCGCGCTTTCACGGCGATGGAGGCAGTCTTGAAAGCAGCTGCCCGGTTGCGTACTGCATCGAAACCCATGCTCATTCCCCGGCAAAGACTTCACGGAAGGTATCCAGCGCGAGGCGCAGCGACAGTTGCGGCTGGTCCATGTAACTGACGAACTTGGCCATGCCGTAGTCTCCGTTGACGTGTTGCTCGACCCATTCGGGGTCATCGATATTGATGTTCTGCTCGGCATAGGCCAGTGGCGAGATCACGCCGTGCAGCGTGCGTGACGAGGCGCCGTTGAAGCCGATCACCAGCCGCTCGTTGCCGCCGATCTGCCCGAGGAAGATCGACAGTTCAAAGTCGGCCCGGTGCAGGAAGCGCGATACCAGCTCCAGCCAGAAGCTTGCTGCCAGGCTGCGGTAGAGCGGGTCGGCGGGCAGCGGCAGGGTCAGGCCTTTCTCAAGATGCGAGGAGCCGGACGACATCAGCGGCTGCAGCAGGATGCCCAGCGCCAGCAGCGTGCGGCGCAGGCGTACCTGCTGGCCCTGGCCCGCCAGCATGTGCTCCAGGCCGGCCACGGTCTGGAAGTCGATGAAGTCGGCAAAGCTTGCGTCATGTGACTGCGCGCCGGCGCCGGTTTCCACGCCAAGCTGAGCCTGGGCGAGCTGCTGCAGGCCTGCGGTGGCGTCGGAAGCCTGTGCCAGCGCATGCATCTGCTGCCCCGCGCGCGTCCACAGGCGGGCCAGCGCCAGCGGGCTGCGGGCGATGAATTGCAGGGGCCGCTCCACTTCCATCGCCGCGGCGGTCAGGAACGGAAAGCGGCGCGAGGACAGGTCGCTGCTGGCCATCAGCGCACCGGCGATGGCCAGCTTGCTCTGCGAGCCCAGAATGGCGAAGTGCATCGGCTTCCAGGCGTCATAGCTGGACTTCCAGGCCGGGTCCTCGGCCAGCAGCTCCATGCCCTGCGCCAGCCAGCGGTCCAGCGTATCGAGCAACTGGGTGTTATTGGCACTTTTGACGAAGTCGCCCCGGGACGGGATCTTGCCGAAATAGGACAGCTGCAGTTGGGTCGGCTGGCTCATTGCGCCGTACCTCCTTGGTTGACTTGGGCCGAGGCCTGCGCGCTGCCCGGCGTGCTGGCCTGCGGGTTCGGGGCAGAGGGTGCGGAAGGCGGCGCCGCGGGAGACGTCGAAGGCGAAGCGGCCGGCGGCGTCGCGGTGTTGAGCGGCGCATTGGCGTCGGCGATCGCGGTCGGCAGGCGCAGGCCGCGCAGGCCCTGGCTTTGCGGCGAGTCGGATGCGCTGGCGTTGCCGGCGGTCTGCGGGCTGCTGATGATGCGCAATGCCACGCTGACCGCGATGTTGTCGCGGCTCCAGGTCAGGTCGAAGGCGCCATCCGGGCGGCGCTTGCGCGCGGCCGTGGCGATCAGGCGCTCCAGGCCGAAGCGGCCGGGTTCGTTGAGCAGCTCGACGGAGCGCCCATCGAACGTCGTCGCCGTGATCCTGGCGCCGGGCGAACCCTGCGGGTTAGGCCAGACAAAGTTGGCCCACTGCGCCGGCGTATTGCGATAGCGCAGTTGCTGGCCGTCGATCTCGATGGTGTACTCGGTGGTGCCGGTCGCGGGCGTCGGCAGGATCTGGAACACCGTCTGCTGGGCCGCCGCGGCCGTGGCGCCGCCACCGCCGCCTGCGGCACCGCCCGTCAGCGGCGCCACCCAGCGCGTGAAGTTGGTGGTGAACTCCGGCGCCAGCGTCAGGCCCAGGTCGCCCCAGGTGCGCGCTGCCAGCATGTCGCCGCGGCGCACCGACAGCGGGCCGATGGTGGCGGTGGTGAACTTGGCGATGGCGCCCTCCGGCCCGAAGATCTGGCCGATCTCGGCCGCGCTGGCTTCGATCTTGGCATCCGATGCAAACGGATACTTGGTGGCCAGGGTCTGGCTGAACGGCTGGTAAACCTGTGCGTTCCAGACCTTGTTGATCTCGACGCTGGCCGGGCGGATCACCACGGCGTAAGACTGCAGCAGCGGGCGCACCAGCAGGGGCCGCAGCGCCTGGCGCTGGCTGTCGGTGAGGCCGGTCATCATCTGCTCGTCGACGTATTTGAGCGCATCCGACAGCTCCGAGCCGTTGCCGTCAAGCGTCTGCTGCATCAGCTGGCGCGCGCCGGGGCCCGGGTCGCCCTGGTTCTTGAGCTGGTTGAAGCGCGTACGCACCCTGGACAGCGACTCCATATAGCCGTGCAGCATCGAGTTGTTGTCATGCATCACGACGATGCGCGCCAGGCCCGAGAACTCCTTGCCGACCGGACCCATCGGGATCGTGCCCGCCGCGCTGTTGGCGCCGCTGACATCGACATTGACGCTGACCTGCGAGGGCGTGCCGCGCGAGATCAGCCGCTTGAACCAGTCCAGCATGCCGGACGTGGCTTGCTTCAGGCCGGCATTGAGCAGCGAGGGGTTGTCCCACGAGGTCTGCTCATACGCGGTGTCCAGCACCTTGCGGATCGGCGAGCTGGCCGGGTCGCCCAGCAGGTTCATGCTGGTCACGGCCTGCTCGAAACCACCGAAATCCTGGATGGTCACGCCCTGCATAAAGCGCTGCCATTCGCGCGCGTATTCGGTCTTGTACATCGTGACCAGCATCTTCTGGATCTGCTCGGGGCTGCCTTCCAGGGTCAGGTCATCGCGCGCGGCGACATTGAGCACCCAGTCCTTGGTCTGCAGTTCCTTGCTGGCGGCTTCGCGGATGGCGGGCTGCACATAGCCGAGCCACGCTTCGCGCGTGAAGGTGCCGGGCACGGCGTAGCTGCCGGCGACCACGGAAGCACCGCCGTCGCCCACGATGCGGGCCACGGTCATCGGCGCAAAGCGGGTCGAGGCGCGGGCCTTGATCTCGGCGTAGGCGCGCTCGCGCGCGGGCATGCCCCGTACCACGCGGCGCAGGTTCTCGCGCGACTGGTCGATCAGCGACAGGTTGCCTTCCAGCAGCGGCCAGTTGTCGTCGTTGACGCGAGCCAGGTAGAACGACAGGTTGCGCTCGGCCGAGCGGATCAACTGCTCGCGCGGCATGTTACCGCGGTTGTCTTCGAGCCAGCTGCGCCAGAAGCGGGTCATCTGGTCAGTCAGGTGTGCCACCTCGACATGTCGCTTGTCCGCCAGCATCAGGTAGGTCTTGAGCGCGTTGTACGCATCTTCCACGTTGGTGGGCGAGGCGTCGGTGTAGCGTTTGCCTGCGGCGGGCGTGGCGGTGGCCGTGGCTGCCGTGGCGGCGGGGGCCGGGGCCGGCGCCGGCGCCGCCGATGCCAGCGTGGTCGAGGTCACGGCGCCGGTTTCAGGCGGTCGCACCATCGGTGCGAGCTGGTCGGGATGCGCGTTGACCTCTGCCAGGAAGGTCTCGATGGCGCCGCCGACCGGTTTCAGCATGACCTGGCGCAAGCCGTTGTAGTACTCGTCCAGCAACTTGTGCTGCAGCGTATCGCCCTGGTACAGGCCCAGCGACAGCGCCAGCGGATGATCGGCGCGGAAGCGCTCGAGCTGTTCGATGCGGTCCTGGAGGATGTCCAGCGCTTCCAGCCGCGCCTGCAGGTCCACGCGGTTCTGCTGCATCTTGACGATCTTGTCCAGATCGGCCTGCACATTGGCGGTCAGCTGCCGGTTGCCCAGGAACGACCAGGTCCAGCCGCCCAGCAGCAGGCCCAGCACCAGCACCAGCCCGAAGAACGTGGCGAAGCGCAGCCGTGTCTTGGCGGGGCTGGCAAACTGGCGCACGGTGCGGCGGTCGGCAAAGATCACCTTGGAAAACAGGTCGCGCAGGAAGAAGCCGTTCTTCGAGAACACCTCCCGGTTGCCGGTCACGCCTTCCAGCTTCAGCCCGAAACGGCGCGCGATGCGCTCGGCCGACACGCTGGTAGTGCTGGCCTCCTGTACCGCGCTGGTGAAGTAGAAGCCGCGGAACACGGGCTTGTACTGGAACGGGTTCTCGTCAAACAGCGTGACCAGGAAGGCCCGCAGCGTCGGCTTGACCGAGGCAAACTCCAGCGGAAAGCTCAGTAGTCCCGGCGACAGCTTGCCGTTGCGATGTTGCGCAATCTGCGCCACGCTGATTTCCTTCAAGCCGTCGCACAGCTCGTCGAAGCGCTGGTCGAACACGGCCGCGACATCGCGGCGTTCTTCGGGGGCGAAGGGCAGGGTGGCGCCCCAGACCCGGTCGCGCTCCTGCTTCTCGTTGTCGCCGAAGAACTCGGTAAAGCCGGTGATCAGGTCGGCCTTGGTGAACATTACGTAGACCGGCGCGAATACCTCCAGACGCTCGGTCAGTTCCTGCACGCGCTGGCGCAGGTTCTTGGCGAGGTTGAGGGCGAATTCCGGTCGGTTCTGGGTCAGCTCCGAAATGCTGACCGTGACCACGATGCCGTTGATCGGTGCCTTGGGCCGATAACGCTTGAGCAGATCCAGGAAGCCCAGCCATTCGCGCCGGTCTTCCTCGTGCACGGCATAGCGGCCGGCAGTGTCAAGCAGGATGCCCTCGGTGGTGAAGAACCAGTCGCAGTTGCGCGTGCCGCCGATGCCGTGGATCACGGCGCTGTTCTTGTCGGCAAACGGAAATTGCAGGCCCGAGTTCAGTACGGCCGTGCTCTTGCCGGCCGCGGGGTTGCCGATGACGATGTACCAGGGCAGCTCGTAGAGCGCCTCGCTGCCCGACATCTGGCCCAGCTTCGAGGTCTTGATGGTCTTCACGGCGCTGGCCAGGCGCGTGCGCAGTGCCTCGACCTCGTCGCGCTTGTCGGGCGGCGCGGCCTTGGCGGCCATGTCGGCCTGCTGCCCGAGAATGCCCTCGAGCTTGCCGCTGGCCCGGCGCGCGCGCCAGCGCTTCCACAGGTAGGTGGCCAGCCATGCCAGCAACAGCACGCCCAGGACGATGGCGACCCAGGCCAGTCCGATCTCGAAGGTCTGCGCCATCAGCAACAGGAAGACGGTCAGCACGACCACGCCGAATACCGACAGCGTGCGTGTGTGGGTCAGGAAGTTAAGGATGCGATGCATGTTGCCTTTGGCTCGGGAGCAATACGGGATTTGGGGGCGCGGTTCGGGTCAGGGGCAGGTCACGGCAGGTCTGGCGCTGGATCACGCCGGCAGGATCGCGACGGCGCCGCGCTGGTGCGCGTCGCCGGCGCTAAGTGCCAGCACGGGCCGGCCGCCATCGAGCGCCAGTTGGTGGGCCACCGCCACCGGCAGCAGCGCACCGGCAGCGCCGGCGTGGCCGCAAGGCAGGCCCAGCGCCAACAGGTCGGCGACGGGGTCCAGGGTCGGGAAACGGGTGCTGACCACTTGGGCGATCTCGACGGTGCGGACGGGGTGGACGCCGGTGTCCGTGACGATCGTTGCCACGGCCGCAGGGGCGTTGCCGGGCTGCGCTGCGGTTTCGGGGGCATCCTGTGGCGCGGCTTCGGCCTTGCCGGCAATGGTTTCGATCGCCTGCGTGACAGCCTGCGCCAGCGCCTCGAGTCGTGGCTGGCCGCGGTCGGCCGTAGGCGCGTCCAGGCGGGCCATCGCCGTGCGTGTAATCAGGATCGGCGTGCTCTGGGCATCTGCGTCGGCCTTGCTGTCAGAACCTGTCTCGGTGGCGCTCGCGGCAGGCTGGTGCGCGCCCAGCAGCACGCCGGCGGCGGCCTCGCCCGGGGTTCGGCCATGTGGGCAGCGCGCACTGAAGAGCTGGTCTTCCTGTTCCAGCGCCTCGACGGCATTGGCGCCGATCAGCGAATCGGCGGCGACCAGCATGCGCAACGCCGGCTGGCCGTCGACCGGGCAGTTCACGGCCTGGGTGGCCCGATCCAGCAACAGCAGCGCGTCGCCGTCGCCGCGCGCGGCCGTGGCTTCGAGCGTGAGCCGAGCTGCTGGCCAGTACTGGGACAAACGCTCGCGCAGCCAGTCACCGGCCGCGGCCTGGCGCGCTTCCGGCCAGCCGCGCGGCAGCAGCAAGGTGGCCACCAGCGGCGCGGTGCTGTCCGGCACGGCCATGTCGTGGCCGGCTGGCGCGTAGACTGCCGCCTGCATGGCAAGCTCGTCGGTGACCTCGGACGCCAGCGCGAGCGCGCGCAGGGCCTCGTCGTCCCAGACAAGATCAGGCGTGCGCGTGGCGAATTCCGTGCGCAGGGTTTCGATATCGAGCGACTCGACCTGGGCAGCAAAGACAGGTGCGGGCAAGCCATCCATCGCAACCAGGCCAGGCCGGTTGCCGGCCTTGGCGGCCTCCGCCAGCGCATCCGCCGCGTTGCCGGCGGGCGTGCGCACCGCGGTGGCAAGCAGCGCCGCGCGCCAGGTACGGGTGGGATCGTTGGGCTCTGCCTGCGTTGCCGCCGTGCCATTGCCGGCCTCTGCGGGCGCCGCAGTGGCGGGCGGCTGGCTGGCGGCCGCAACATTGGTGCGGATGCCGTCCAGGGCGCGCTTGATGACCAGGTAAGCGGCCACCATGCCGGCCGGCATCAGTACCAGGTGCGTGACGATGTCCGTGGTGGTCGGCATCCGGTTGATCGATTGCCACCAGGCAATGGTCGCGACCCACACCACGGCGAACACCGCGAACAGAATCAGCGTGGACTTGATCAGTCTTGGAAACATGGTTTCGTGTCGAGTAGCGGCGGGAGGGCGTTTGAAACGGCCGTTCGCTGCCGGGACTTCATTGGCTGCCGGTCACGCCCTGGCTCGACAGCAAGGTTGCGCCACAAGCGGTCTTGTCGCCGTGCCGCGCGGCGGCACGGCCGTCGATGATTACGTTGGGGTCGCCGGTGACGATGACGGTGGTGCCGTCATGACCGGAGCGAGGGCAGGTGACACGATCCCCCACGCATGCAATGCCCTTGCCGTTGGTGCTGGTGTTGCCCGAAGCGGTGATCACCACGCCGCCGTGGTCGGTCTTGTCGCCCAGCAGAATGAAAGGACGTGCCACTACGCTCTCCCCAAATTGCGCCGGCCAACTGCTGCCGGTCCTGTTTCCATGTTCCTGCCAGCCCCGCCAAGCGGGGCGATCGTGCCGTTATTGCTGCGCTGGCCGCTTGCCCAGCACACCGGGACGGCGCAGCTCGACGTGCCCGAGATCCATCATCTTCCAGCGGCCGCCCCAGACCAGACCGGCTGACTCGGCGGCACGGCCATACAGCTCGTAGCCGCGCATCGCCCACGGGTCCTTCTCGCTGATCACCAGCTTGCCGCCGCGGTAGAAGGCGCTGTCCGCGGCCAGCCCGAACTGGTGGTAGCTGTGATAAGCGCCGGCCTGCGTCACGTGGCTGCCCATCGCGGCCAGCTTGGCCTGCCGTTCCGGGCTGCGGTAGCCCTCCAGCAGCGCCATTTCATAGCCGTGTTCGTCGCGCATGATCTTGTAGACCAGCAACAAGCGCTGCCTGAAATCGGCGTCCAGCTGCTCCCAGTCGCGGCTGGCTTCGCGGATGGCCGGGCGGATCAGCTCAACCTCGCGCGTGGTGAAGACCTCTGGCGGCAGCGGCGGCGGCGGCACCAGCCGCTCGCCATTGAGCAGCGCGGCGATCTGCGGATCCGGTTCGCGCACGCCCTCATCGTCCTCGAACTGGAACACTTGCCGGTGACGCAACGCCAGCGCCACCACCGGCGGCAGCGTTACCACGCCTGCGGCCGCCAGCACCAGGGCGCGGCGCTGTGCCAGGAAGTCCCTGGCTGAAGCCAACGTAGTGGTGGCGTTGCCAACCGACTGGCGGATCGAGCTGGCCGATTGCGAGCCCGCCGACGCCGCACTGGTGCTCACGCGGCGCCACTGCGTGCGCGCCACCGCAAAGCAGCGCTGCCGTACTGCGGGAAGAAGCAGCACGGCAGCAGCGGCAACCATCAACACGAAATAGAGGACCAGTGCGACAAAGACCATGCTTTCCTGCTTGACCGGGGCTGGCTGCGACCCTTGCTGTGAAGGCTGGCGCAAGGGTGACTCAGCATATTCAGTATTTTTTACATCTGTATTCGATGAGATCTCAATCCCGGGGGGGATGTCCCCCGTATCGGGTTTGTCTTTCGACGAGGCCAGCCGTAGAATCCGGAAGTCTAAGGCCAAATTGAACGAATTTGCCATATATGACACAACGGTCTTGTAATTGTAAATCCGCCCGTTAGCAGCCGCCGCGCATTTTATTTCAAATTTCTTGATGACAGATGAGCAATAGCGACGATGTGAAGCCGTCAGCGCCACCAACGCTCTTCGGCAACGAGCCTGACGCCGACGCCACCGCGCAGACCCGCATCCTGGCCAGCCTGGAAGGGCGCGTGCCGATGGCCGCCAATGCGCCGGCCAGAAAGCCGGTTTGGCGCTACCTGGGGGCAGGCCTGGTCGCTGTTGCCGCTACGGCCGTGGCCGGCTGGCTGTGGCTGGACCCGGGCGCCGATGCGCCCGTATCGATCCAGGCGGGCAATCCGGCGGTCCCTACGCAGCCTGCCGCTGGCGCAGCGGCACCCGGCGGGCAGGCTCTGGCCGACAATGTGTCCGCATCGGCGCCCGTTACTTCCGCCGCGCCAGCGGAATCCGCCCAGTCGGTTGCCGAGAATTCGCAGCCGCAGGCCGCAACCATTGTCGATGCCGAAAACAGCAACCCTGCGCTCGATCGGCTCGGCAAGGTCGATGGCGCGGTGGTTGCCGCGGGTGCCGTCGCGGGCGTGACCACGCTGGCGGCGCTGACATCTCCCGGTACCCAGCCAGCCGGGACCGGTCTGAAGCCGGCTGAAGTCAACAAAAATCCCAAAAAGACAGCAACGTCGAAGACGACGACGCCGGTGGAACAGGGCACCGCCAGTACCGCTGCGACCAGCAAAGACAAGAAGACCGTCGCCAGGGCCAACACCTCGGCCAAGTCGAAAACAACACGTCGCAAATCCTCTGCCACGACGGCTGACCCCGATGCCGAAGTTCTTGCGGCCCTGCTGTCGCAACCCGAGGGCAAGCCGATCAGCACGGCGACGGCCAGCACGCGGTCCGCCGCCAAGGCGCGCAACTGAACACCCGCGACGGTTCGATTGAATTAGAGGATCGGGGTGGCGGGCCGGCATGCGCCACTTCGTGTTTGCAATCCAAGGCGGGCACCAGCAACGGCAGACCCGCGGGCATGCCGGCCCCTGACGCAGTTGCAGCTGCACGAACGGACAGCGAATGGATGTAACCACTCTTTACCAACATCTTTTCAGCGCGGCGCACCGGCTCTATGCCCTGGAAGGCGAAGGCGCGCTCGGCGAACTCGCCGTTGAAGCCTGGATCGGGCGCGAAGGCGTTTCAGCGCTGGCAGAGTCGCGCATCGTTGCCGTCAGCGCCAACGCCGATATCGCACTGGAGAGCCTGCTGGGCCAACGCGTCACGCTGCTGACCACGCTCGCGGGTGGTGGTCAGTCGCGCCGCACCGGCCTGATCCGTCAGGCCGAGAAGCTTGGCGCCGACGGCAGCCTGGCACGCTATCGCCTGACGGTGGTGCCCTGGCTGTGGCTGACCACGCAGCAGCGCAACGGCCAGGTGTTCCAGAACCGCACGCTCGACAGCATCATCGAGACCATCCTGCAACCGTATGCGCCGCACGCGCAATGGCGCTACGCGGCGGGCGCAGAAGCGCGCATCGCGGCGTTCGGCGAGCGCGACCATGTCGCGCAGTTCCGCGAGACCGACTATCACTTCCTCACGCGCCTGCTGGCCGAGGCCGGCCTGGGCTATACCGTCGTGGAAGACAAGAAAGCACCGGGCGGGCATGCGGTGGTGATCTTTGCCGACAGCGCGCAGTTGCCGGAAGACGCAGAGTCTGCGGCTGGTGGCGGCATCCGCTTCCATCGCGCGCACAGCCAGGAATCGGCCGATGCCATCCAGCAACTGGCTTGCGAGAGCCGGGCGACGGTCGGCGGTGTGGCGGTCACCGCATGGGACCCGGAAGCGAAGCGTGCCATCCGCGGCCACGCCCCGGCACGATCTGCCGGCAACATGGCGCGCGTCGCCAGTCCGGACCCGTACCTCTCTGTCAGCCTGTCGCTGGCGCCGGACGCGGCCAGTGCGCAACGGATTGCCGAACAGGTAATCGAAGCCGTCGAAGCCCGTGCATTGCTGTTCACCGGCCGTGCGTCCGTACGTACGCTGCGCAGCGGTACGCGCCTGACCGTCACCGGCTGTCCGCACCTGCCGCCGCAGGAAGATGACGCGGCAGGCTATCCGCTGCTGCTCGCAGCGGTGGAGCACAGCGGCTTCAACAACCTGGCCGCCGACACGCGCGCCGCGCTGGCCGATCGCATGGGTCCACTCGAGGCAGCCTTGTGCTTCGACGCACCGCCGCCGGCATCCGACGCCGCGGAGGCAACCGCCGGCCTGCTGGGCGTGCTGCCCGATCACGCGCCAGTGCGCCTGACTCCCACGCAAGCGCTGCAGAGCGCGGCACGCGAACAGGGCTACGCCGCCATCTTCCGCGCGATCGACGCTCGCCGTCCCTGGCGCGCCTGCGTCCTCGACGTCAATTGTCCACGTCTTTACAGCCGGTCCAGCCCGCTGGGCGTGCATAGCGCCATCGTCGTCGGTCCCGACGGCCAGTCCCAGCCTGAAGGCAACGCCGAACACCACGCCAGCCCCGCCGGCGAAATCCGCGTGCGCTTCCACTGGCAGCGCGGCGAGCGTGCCGACGATCGCAGCAGCCGCTGGATCCGCGTGGCACAACGCCAGGCCGGCGCAGGAATGGGCTGGCAGTGGCTGCCGCGCATCGGCCAGGAAGTGCTGATCAAGTTCGCCGACGACGACATCGACCAGCCTTTCGTCATCGGTGCGCTGTACAACGGCCAAGGCGAAGCGGGGCACGCTCCCACGCCTGGGGGCAAGAGCGCCGCGGGTGGCAGCGACAGCCAAGCCCTGTATGCGCAGGGCACGGACAGCGCCTCAAGCGCGCAAGGTAACCTCGCCGGAGGCAACAGCCCCGCCTGGCACGGCCTGGGCGCGCAGCCCGACGGCCACCGCAATGCCGCGGCGCTGACCGGTTTCAAGAGCCAGGAACATGGCGGCAAGGGCTACAACCAACTGGTGCTGGACGACAGCGACAGCCAACTGCGCACGCAATTGGCGACCACGTTGCAATCGACCCAACTCAACCTTGGCCACCTTATCCACCAGCAAGACAACCGCCGCGGCAGCTTCCGCGGCCAGGGCTTCGAGCTGCGCACCGATGGCCACGCCGCCGTGCGCGGCCAGGCCGGGTTGCTGCTGACGACCTACCGTGACGCCGCCACGGGCAAGGCCCTGCCCACAGGAGACAACGCCGCGGGCATCGCGCTGCTGCGCCAGGCGGGCGACCTGGTCAAGACCCTGAGCCAGGGCGCGACCACCCACCAGGCCCAGGCGCTGTCGACCGGCAAGGATGACGAAGCGCCATTGCCGAGGCAGACCCGGGCCGCTTCGGGCATGGTCGATGGGCAAGCGCTGGAAGCGGCAAAGGACGACGCGTCCAGCGGCAACACCACCACCAGCGGCAAAGTCCCGCACCAGGCCGCCGCAATGGTCCACCTGAACGGCCGTGCCGGGCTGACCATGGTTGCCGGCCAGGACCTGCAAATGGCCAGCGGGGAGAGCGTGGCACTTGCCAGCGGCCTCGACAGCAACATCGCGGTTGCCGGCCAGGCCCGCGTCCATGCGGGTCAGGCGATAGGCGTGGCCGCTGGGTTGTCGGGGGCGGGGGATAACAACATTGGCCTGCAGCTGACGGCGGGCCAGGATGATATCGATATCCAGGCGCAGCATGATCTGCTGAAGCTAGCGGCGCGTGATGACTTGACCGTGGTCTCGGCCAATATGAACGTGGATTTTGCCGCGGCGAAGCGAATCCGCATTGCCACCGCCGGCGGGGCTTCGATCTTGATCGAGGGCGGGAATATTACGGTGGAGTGTCCGGGGGCGATTACTTATAAGGCGGCGCAGAGGAAGTTTGAAGGGGCGGTGAATAATGCCTACCCGCTCCCCGAGTTTCCTCAGGCCCCGATGCCGTACAAGCCCATGGAGTTCCGCATGCGCCTGGCAAATACGCCGGGTGAAGGCGGGCACGCCCTGGCACACGCGCCCTGGAAGATTGCTGTCGGGGAGGCGCCGCTGGGCCTCGGCATGGTGGGTGACGACGAGTTGGTAGCACATGGCGTCACCGATGCTGACGGTAACGTGACACTCAGCCAGGCCCAGGAGGAGGCCCTGGCGCGCGCCTATTGCGCCAGTCCGGCAAACACCTGGCTGGTATATCCCGGCCAGACCGTACGCGTTCACGTTGCCGAGCAGGATCCGACGTGGACTGAGGCGGAGGCAGCACGCCACGCACTGAATGCCGGTGACTTCAGCGGTGGACTGCCGCAATCCATGTCGGACGACAATACGCAGCAACGGCTACGCTACGCGCGCGATGCGCTCGCCGCCGGGTCGTCCAGTCAGATCTACAAAAAAACTCAGTAAATAAGAAGCTATGGGTGCGCCAGACAAGCAGGTGTATCAGATCCTTGGTGAAGACCAGAAGGCCGCAAAGACGGCGACTTCTGCGCCCGGCTGCTTCGTGCACGGCAAGGATGTCTTCTCCGAGCCCTTGAAGGGCAATGCGGTGCAGTTCTTTGTCACGGGCACCGAGTACTTCGACAACGTTGCGGCGGCGATCGAGGGTGCGCGGTCCAGTGTTTTCGTCACCGGCTGGCAGGTCAACTTCGATGTCGTGCTGACCGGCAAGAAAACGCTCTGGACATGCCTGCGTACCGCGGTCAGGAACGGGGCCAGTGTCTATGTCATGCCATGGATGTCTCCCAAGGTTGGCGTAGATACCGGGGACCTGGAAACTGCGCTAACGGTGATCCAGCTCAACGCCGGTCTGCCGGCGCCCCGGGCCTTCGTCTTGCCGGCCGTGTCGCAATGCGATCAGCCTGGCGCCTTGGGCATTGCCTTCTCGCATCACCAGAAACTGGTGGTCATCGACAACAAGTTTGCGTTCGTGGGCGGCATCGACCTCGCTTACGGCAGGCGCGACGATGGCAAGTATTCGCTCAAGGCAGACGGGCGGCAGGGCAGTGAGTTCTATAACAGTTGCGTGCCGCCGATTCATAGCCTCAGCAGCGTAGAACAAACGGCATACCTGACACGCGCCGAACTGGTGGCGGCTTGCTTCGATAACAAGGCCGGTCGCGCGGCGCAATTCCTGTTTTCCGCACCAATGAAGCCGCTGGCGGGAGCGATGGACGTGTATTCCGCGGCGAGAGACAAGGTCAAGGACGTCAACAAGCAGATCTCTGACTGGTGGGTCACCAGCGACGTCGTACCGGAATTCGTGCGAAAGGCCCAGGACAAGGTCATCGACGTGGCCCAGGAAACCGCAGCCGATGCAAGCAAGTGGGCCTATCAGCAGTTGGGCGCCACCCTGCAGACCAAGGTGGAAAAATTGCGGGAATACGGCGGCGCGCAATTGGCCGATGCAACCACCGCCCTCATGGCGTGGCTGAATGGCGCCACCCTCGACAGCTTGCCTCCCAGCCTGCTGCAAGATACAGCCGATACGATCCAGGCCTTTGTCGTGCGCCTGGTGCTCGCCCTGCAGGCGGAAGGCAGCCAGCGCAAGCAGTGCTACGCAAACCTGGAGAAACTGGGGAAACTTTTGCCAGCCGGCGGAAAGTGCCCTGACAGCAGCGTACAGCCCCGCATGCCTTGGCATGACGTACATTGCCGAATCGAAGGGCCATCGGTTTATGACCTGAGCCGCAATTTTGTTCGACGCTGGAATGGCGTGGCCCTGCAGTATGAGCGCAGCGATGGCAGAACGGTCGACGCGCTGCTGCGGCAACTCGGCATCACGGCGCGTCTGAAGGCGCCCCGCATCGGGGCTGCACACCGGCCCGCACGGTCCAAGACCCTTCCGGGGTCATGCTGGATCCAGGTCCTACGAAGCGCCCCGAAGAAGATGCGGGTGGCGGAAGCTGCGGGAGAGGCGGATAAGACTACGCCGAGCGTTGCGGAAAGCAGCTGCCTGAGCGCAATGCTGAAGAACATCGAAGGCGCGTCACATTTTATCTATATCGAGGGTCAGTTTTTTCAGTCCGATTATGGCAGCACGATGATCGGGGACGCGGAGGCGGACGGCGGTGCCCCAGCGTCAGGACCGATGCATGCGTTGATGGACGTCAAAGGCTCACCGGGATATCGGAAATATGCAGCGCAACTTGGCATACTTGGCGTGCCGCCCGGACAGATTCACAAGTCCCTCAAATGGAGCCAGCTCGACGATGTCCAGCGGGACATCAAGGGAGGCGGTGCAGATTTCGTCAATGACCTGAAGCGGGTCATGGCCACGCAAGCCCAAATTGCCGGATTTGCTGCACTGGGACCGTCTCAAAAGTCCCTGAAGAATCCGATTTGCAAGGCGTTGGGTGATCGTATTACGCGTGCCATTTACGATGGCAAGCCGTTCCATGTCTACATGGTGCTGCCTGTGCATCCGGAAGGGACACTGGACACGATCAACATCATGACGCAGCAGCATTTGACGATGCAGTCGCTGGTGTTTGGCAGTCACAGTCTGGTGAATCGAATTCGGCGTGCGCTGTTGGCAATGAAGTATGTGCGTGAGCGGAAGATGGAGGTGAAGAGGGCGAGGGAAGTTGCAAATTCGGCAAGGTCGCAGGTGCTTGACAGAGAGATTTCTCGAGACGAATGGTCGCAATATCTAACGTTACTCAATTTACGGAATTGGGATAAATTTGGCGGTCGGCCGGTGACAGAACAAATCTATGTTCATAGCAAACTTCTAATCGCTGATGATCGTGTGGTTGTTTTAGGCAGCGCGAACATTAATGATCGCAGTCAGCTCGGTGATCGGGATTCAGAGTTGGCTATAGTCGTTCATGATGACAAGTCGACTCCGATGCAATTGGACGGTCGGCATCCGCAGCCTGTCGGCACGTTCCCTTGCAATCTACGCAAAGCATTGTGGAGGAAGCATTTTGGGTTAATGGGAGGGGCAGCACCCTCCGGGAAGCTAGCATCCTGCCTTGAGCAGCCGGCCGCAAGAATGACGTGGGAGTCGATTCAGGAGCTAGCGCGAGACAATGCGATCGCATACCAAAATGCGTTTCCCTTCCTGCCTCAGTTGGATGAGCCGACATCTATATGGCCGACGTGGAATAAGGATAATAGCGAACTACGTGGCTATATGCCGTTCAATGAACGATTCTGGCGTGCTCCCGAACCGCGCGACGAGGGGTTCACTTGGGATGCTAAATTATTATTACGTGAACGTGCGCCTGTTGGTGTCCGGGGCTTCATCGTGGCCTTGCCGGTCATGTGGATGCGGGGGGAGAACAACGATTCGGGAATGAACTTAACTACGCTTGCTAATATCTGGCCCGAAAGTGAGGGGGACGCCATGCAGCAAATGGCGGCATTGAACGCGCTCCTGCCGGATAGAACCAATAGTTGAGTGGAAATTTAGGATGAGTGTTTAATGCAGACCAAAATGTTCAAGCGTGTCCTCGGACTCCGCGCCATTTTCTTAGTGGCCGCGACTCTAACGGCATGTGGTCAAAGTGGCCAGGCGCAAGAACCAAAAGAGGCAATTGGTACTGATCGATTTGGAAACCAGGTTGGGATCCCAAATCCGAGTCGCGAAGATAGATTGGCGGCTACAGCACCGGGGTATGTCTCTCCTGGAGGACAGCGCATGGAATGCTTAGGGCGGCTGGTTTTCGATGTGCCGGAAGGAGCATCCGTTGAATGGGCAGTTTCATTCAGAACTAGTGAAGTTGGTACATTCGATAGCTTTGTTCAACGTTTCGATAATGGCACTGGAAAGGGGTACATTCAATTCGAGACTGAAGAGCTGCGCACTGTGTTTGCAGTATATGGACCAGTTTCGCGAGAACTGAGTGATGAATTTTTCACTTATAGGGCTGTGGAGAATGAAGCTTTGTTGCGAAACTCTTTGCGGTCATTAAAGGCGCAGAAGGAGAAGGAGGAACGTTTTCGGCCGAATCCTCCGGGGCCCAATACGATGGCAAATATTGCCGCGGAGATTGCCAAAACAGAGAAGGCTATTGTTGATCTCAAGGCCGATAGATACCGTAAAGTGGTTGACCTCGGCCGTCCTCATAGTATGGCGTTTCGCCATGATCAGCGGCGCGGTGGAGTTTCATACCTGCGCGGGGCAATCATATTGGGCAATCATTTACTTGCCTTTGAGTCGATGCTCAGAGGTATACCGCCGTTCACGGATCCGACTGAGGCTCAATGGCAAGTCGCCGAGGGCGCCCTTCGCAATCTGATCAACCAACTCCAGCCACGTCATCTCTACGAGATTCCGAAGGGTCGCGGATTTTGCCTGCCCTATGCGTTCCTGCGCGACGACGGAACCTATGGCAACAAGATCTCCACCTCCTTCCGCTTTGCCGACAGCCCGGCAGCGATCTACACGCTCAGTGTTGCTTCGATTCCTGGCGGTGGTGCATCGGAAGCCACGATCCTGAATGCAACAGGCCGCTCGGCGACCGGCATACTGAGCCAACTGCCTGAGAACACAACGGTGAAGCAACGTTTAGGTCCCCGTCCCGCCAAGATCGGTGCATTGACCTCGGAGCAGGGCGGCATCGTGGTGGAGGCCAAGCGTCCTGGCCAGCCGCCGCGGGAGGGTTATCACGTGTACACCGGATTTGCCGGTTGGGCGGGCTCGCAGATCTTGCCGACCATCGAAGTGACGATGGAGACTGCAGCGCGAGCTGCCTATCCCAAGCTGACGACGGACGCGCAACCGTATGAACAGGCCCGGCCACGGCTGGATGCCTTGCTCAAGAGCATTCGACTGCGGCCAACGACGCCGCCGATGCCGGAGTTGGTCGGCATCCAGTAGTGTGGTGACCAAGTTGCAAATTCAAAAATGGCAATGGATCCAGAATTGAGGCCCAAGCATGCATGGCATTTTGGCCTAGTGTGTCTGGCGGCCATAACGATGGCCACATGCGGGCAAAGCGGACAGGCGCGCGAACCCAAGACCACGATGGGTACTGATCGCTTCGGCAATCGTGTAGAGATACCGAGTCCAAGCCGTGAAGATCGGCTGGCAGTTACAGCGCCAACCTATATTAAGCCTACTGGTCATAAGTCAGAGTGCCTAGGTAGACTAATGTTCGACACGTCAGAGCAACTGCCGCTGGAATGGGCGATTCCATCCGAAACCAGTGAAATGGGGACGTTTGAACGATTGTTTCAACATTTTGGCAATGGCACTGGTAAAGGACACCTCGAAATTGAGTCTCAGGAACTGAAAACGGTATTCGCCGTGTATGGTCCTCAAACTCTTGAATTACGCGACGAGTTCCTGAAGTACAGGGAGACGATGAACACTGCGGCCCTCAGCGGGCTGAGGCGCGCCTTGGAGCTGCAGAAGGAAACGGAAGACATGTACAGGAGGCGACCGGAACTCCTTGAGCCGGAGATCAAGAAGCACGTAGCCGAAGAAAGAGCAAGACTTGAAAAAGAGCTTGCAGATATAAAATCTGGCCAGTATCGGAAGGCGATCGACTTGCGCCGCCCCGACAGTGCGGCGTTTCGCGCAAATCTCAAGGCCGCCAAACCGTACCTGAGGGGGGCAATTGTCGTGGGCAAACACATTGTAGCCTTCCAATCGATGTTGCGAGGTTTTGAGAACTATGTCGAGCCGACCGAAGCCCAATGGCAAGTCGCAGAGAACGCCCTGCGCAAACTGATCAGCCAACTCCAGCCTCGAGACCTCTACGAGATCCCCAAGGACCGAGGCTTCTGCCTACCCTATGCCTTCCTGCGCGACGACGGCACCTATGGCAACAAGATTTCCACCTCCTTCCGCTTTGCCGACAGCCCCGCAGTGATCTACACCCTCAGCGTTGCTTCGATTCCCGGCGGTGGGGCATCGGAAACCACGATCCTGAATGCAACAGGCCGCTCGGCGACAGGGATCCTGAGCCAACTGCCTGAGAACACAACGGTGAAACAACGTTTAGGTCCCCGTCCCGCCAAGATCGGTGCATTGACCTCGGAGCAGGGCGGCATCGTGGTGGAGGCCAAGCGTCCTGGCCAGCCGCCGCGCGAGGGCTATCACGTGTACACCGGATACGGCGGATGGGCGGGCTCTCAAATCTTGCCGACCATCGAGGTAACGATGGAGTCTGCAGCGCGCGCGGCCTACCCCAAACTGACGACGGACGCGCCACCGTATGAACAGGCCCGGCCGCGGCTTGATGCATTGCTCAAGAGCATTAGACTGCGGCCGACGACGCCGCCGATGCCGGAGTTGGTGGGCGCGCAATAGCGGGGGGCAAGCAACCTAATTGCCACCAAATTTGCTGGGGTTTCCGCCGCTAGGCGAGGGCACCGGCTGAACTCTGCCAACATTTCCCTGATATGACACCATCTTTCTCAGGCTGGGCCTGGGCATCGCGGGCGCCGGCACCCTGTTGCCGCGCGTGCTGCAATCCGTCCTGTGTAATACGTGCCTGAACTGGGAGTTGTTGGCCATGGGACGGTGCCCCACGCCGCAGCCAGCGCGGGCGCGGCGGGCAGACCCTTCGACAGCGATTTTGCAGGGATCCCGGCGCGCGCTGCGCCTGCCCTAAAGCCACTGCCTGCAGCAACCCCTTCATCGGCCTAGAATCAGGGTTCTTACCCCCCCAGGGCAGCAAGATCCCCGCAAGGAGCACCACGCATGAGCCATCTGTTCGAGCCGCTCGCCATCGGCGGCCTCACCCTTGCCAACCGCATCACCATCGCGCCGATGTGCCAGTATTCCGCGCACGACGGCAATGCGGGCGACTGGCACATGATCCACCTGGGTTCGCTGGCGCTGTCGGGCGCGGGCATGCTGATTGTCGAGGCCACCGCGGTGTCGGCGAAAGGGCGGATCACGCCGCATGACCTGGGCTTGTATTCGGATGACAACGAAGCGGCGCTGGGCCGCGTGGTGAACGCGATGCGCGCGCATTCGCCGATCGCCATCGCGATCCAGTTGGGGCACGCCGGCCGCAAGGCATCGAGCCAGGCGCCGTGGGATGGCGGCCAGCAGATCGCCCCGGATGCACCCGGTGGCTGGCACACGGTGGCACCTTCAGCGGTGGCCCACGGCGCTGGGGAAGTCGCGCCCGTGGCGCTGGATCGCGAAGGCATGGACAAGGTGCGTGATGACTTCGTCGCCGCGGCAAGGCGCGCGGCGCGGCTTGGGCTGGATGGCATCGAGATCCACGCCGCGCATGGCTATCTGCTGCATCAGTACCTGTCGCCGCTGGCCAACCACCGGGACGACGAATACGGCGGCAGCTTGGAGAACCGCATGCGCT
This sequence comes from Cupriavidus taiwanensis, assembly GCF_900250115.1. Lineage (NCBI taxonomy): Bacteria > Pseudomonadati > Pseudomonadota > Betaproteobacteria > Burkholderiales > Burkholderiaceae > Cupriavidus > Cupriavidus taiwanensis. The sequence continues at coordinate 1,210,876 of NZ_LT984804.1, forward strand.
TTCCCATCGAAGTGTTCGACGCGGTGCGCGAGGCGTTTCCGGCGCAGCGGCCGGTGTGGATGCGCATCTCGGCGACCGACTGGGTGCCGGGAGGATGGGATATCGATGGCACAGTAGCCTTGTCGAAGGCGCTGAAGGCGCGCGGTTGCGCGGCGATCCACGTGACCACCGGTGGGGTCTCGCCGCAGCAGGCGATCAAGCTCGGGCCCGGATACCAGGTGCCCTACGCGCAGCGGGTGAAGGCTGAGGTGGGCCTGCCGACGATTGCAGTAGGCCTGATCACCGAGCCGGAACAGGCCGAAGCCATCATCGCCAACCAGGAGGCCGACGCGGTGTCGCTGGCCCGTGCCATGCTATATGACCCGCGCTGGCCCTGGCATGCCGCAGCGCGGCTGGGTGCGAGCGTGCAGGCGCCAAAGCAATACTGGCGTTCGCAGCCGCGCGAACTGAAGGACCTGTTCGCCGGTGCGGCGTTTGGCCAGCGCTAGGCGGTTGATGATAGTGGAGGACAGCCATGAAACCGAGAATTACGCTGATCACGCTGGGTGTCGATGACTTGCAGCGTGCAGTGCGCTTCTATCGCGACGGCCTTGGCTTGCCTACCGCGGGCATTGTCGGCGAACAGTTCGAGCACGGCGCGGTGGCGTTCTTTGACCTGCAGGCGGGTCTCAAGCTGGCGCTATGGCCACGCGCCAGCCTCGCGCATGACGCCGGACTGCAGGTAACGTCGCGCGCGCTGACCGATTTCTCGCTGGCCCATAACGTCGCCGACAAGGGCGAGGTGGATGCGGTGATGGCCCAGGCACTGGCCGCCGGCGCCAGCGTGGTCAAGCCGGCACAGGACACCTTCTGGGGCGGATACGCCGGCTACTTCCACGATCCGGACGGGCATCTGTGGGAAATCGCCTGGAACCCCGAGATGCTGTCGGCCGATTAAGTCGACTGCATCGCTGCTGGTGCAGTGCCGCAAAGGGATTTCCATAATTGCCACACGCCGCCGAAGTGCGGACTATCCTTTGAACAGACAGCCATAGCATGCTGTCGACGGAGCGCCCCCACGCAGTTCCGCAATACCCCACGCATCCCGCCCCGTCGGCAGCCCACCGAAGTAAAGCAATAAGAACAATGGCAAGGGAGACGTCCATGCAAGTCTATGACAGCCTGCTGTATGTGACTGCGATGGTGCTGGTGTGTTTGTATGTGTATCTGGGCGTACTGTCTCGCAGCACGGCGATCAGGCTCGGATCGCCGGCGATCGTGGCGGGACTGGTGCTGGCCTATTCGCTGTCGCCGCTGCATTCGGGCGGTTGATGGCGCTGACCCCGGCGTGACCGGGGCGTCGTTCACTTGGCCGCCGCCTGGCGGTTCCCAGCGGGTTTGACCTGCGCCGGGAATTCCCGCAGCAGGGTGCCGATGGCCGCCTGCAGTTCCTGCGGCACCACCGGCTTGTGCAGCAATGCGGTGCCGCTCGCATGTGCGGTGCGCAGGCGGTCCGCCGCAGTATCCCCCGTGATGATGATGGCCGGCACATGGCGGCCCAGCCGCTGCCGGATCGCGTCCAGTGCCTGCTGGCCGGTATGGTGGCCGCGCAGCCGGTAATCCGCGAGCACCAGCCTGGGCGTGAATTCCGCCAGCGCTGCCAGTGCCTGTTCTTCGGATTCGACCGTGCGGCACTCGCAGCGCCAGGCCGACAGCAGTTCGGACATCGCGCTGCGGATGGCCTCGTCATCATCGATCACCAGCACGCGCAGCCCGTCGAGTGCGCGCGCCGCCGGCGGGGACGGGCTCTCTTCGGGCGACTCCCAGGCCTGCGGCATGTCGAAGCGGAACACGGAGCCCCGCGCGGGGCTGGACACGAGCGTCACGCGCGTCTGCATGGTGCGCGCCAGGCCCTCGACAATGGCCAGGCCCAGCCCGAGTCCTTTGCGCTGGTCTCGCTCTGGATTGCCGAGTTGGTGGAATTCCCGAAAGATGGCGCGGTGCTGGGCGGCGGGGATGCCGATGCCGGTGTCCCAGACTTCGATCGTCGCGCGCGCGCCACGCTTGCGGCAGGCCACCAGCACGCCGCCGCGTTGCGTATAGCGGATGGCATTGGCAATCAGGTTGCGCAGCACCAGCTCGGCCAGGGTGGGATCGCCATGCAGCGTGACGGTGGTATCCCGCGTGCGGTACACCAGCCCGCGCGCCTCGGCCTGCGGCGCGAATTCGTTCTCCAGCTTGTGCAGCAGCGGCTGCAGGCGGAACGCACGCGCGCGCGGCGTGATCACGCCGGCCTCGAGCTTGGAGAAGTCCAGCAGCGAGTTCAGCATCTCGCGCGCGGCGCCGGAAGAGGCTTCGATATGCGCCAGCAACTGGCGCTGGCGTTCATCCAGCCAGGTGCGGCCCAGCGATACCAGGAATAGCCCCATCGCGTGCAGCGGCTGCCGCAGGTCATGGCTGGCGGAGGCCAGGAACACCGACTTGGCGCGGCTGGCTTCTTCGGCCGCGTGCTGGGCGGCCTCGGCGCGCGCGGTCTGTTCGCGCAGCTGCGAGATCAGTTCCACGTTCTCGAAGCGCAGGGCGATCGATTGCCGCGCCACGCGCGCATAGTTGCGCGCGAACACCAGCAGCACGAACAGGTACAGCGGCGTGCCGAGGAACATCGGCAGGTATTCGATATCGCCGGTGGCCAGGAAGGCAATCCATACCGGTACGATCGCCGGCACGAAGAAGCCGATGGCCACCGGCAGGCATGCGGAGAATACCGCGAGGGCGGCAGCGCTCATGCCGGCAATCAGCGACAGGATGCAGATCACTACCGCCGGCATGCGCACGTCCAGGTAGAGCCAGGCCACCAGTCCCCACAGCGCGCCGATCAGCACCAGCATGGCGGTCATGCCGTGCGCATAGCGGGTGGCGCCGGCTTCGGTCAGCCGCTCCGGCAACCGCAGCCGTCCAAAGTACGCCACGGCGCAAACCAGTACCATCGCGCCCGCCCAGGGCAGTGCGCCGGGGCGGTCACCGTTCAGGGTCAGGCCTGCGGCCAGGATGATGGCAGCCAGCGAACAGCCCGCCATCGCGCAGCCGAAACTCTGGTCGATCAGGTTCATCTGCGCGGCAAGCAGGCGCGGCTCATCGTAGCGGGGCAGCCAGCGCAGCGGCCTGCGCGCAGGGGCGGCCGGGCCGGTGGTCTCCGTCGTCATCGCACCGCCTGCACCAGGCCGCGCCGCTGTGCCTCCAGGATGGCTTCGACGCGGCTGACCACGCCGAGGTGATCCAGGATGGCCGCGACATGGACGCGCACGGTGTTCTCCGACAGGCCCATATGGTAAGCAATGACCTTGTTCGAGCGGCCCAGGGTCAGCTGATGCAGCACCTCGAGCTGGCGCGGTGTGAGCGTGCTGGCAGCGTAGGGCGCCTGGGGCGACGCCACGGCCTTGGCCTCGCCGGAAAAATACGTGCCGCCGGCCAGGCAGCACGCGATGGCTTCCTCGATCTCGTGCGCGTCGGCGGACTTGGGCAGGAAACCCGCGATCTCGCGCCGCACCTCGGCCGGGATGATTTCGAGGCCCGACGTGCCCGACACGATCAGGATGCGCGCCGCCCCAAAGTGCCGGCGCAACACCTTGACGCCCTCGATGCCGTTCAGGCCCGGCATCTGGATGTCGAGCAGCACGATGTCGACCGCCGTGCCGCCGTGGTCCTGCACCGCCTGCATGACCGAGCCGGCCTCGATGATATGGGCCACGCTCGGGCTGTCGGCGAGCACCAGGCGCAGGCCGGTGCGGAACAGGGTGTGGTCGTCGATCAGCAGCAGGCGGGCGTGGGGCATTGAAGATAGCCGGTGCGAGGGGCGATCCATTGAACAAGATTCGCCGGCGCTTGTCCATGCAACCGGCGTGGGGGCGCAACTAGTCCGGAAAGATTATTGGCGCGCGGGAAAGCTGGTGCAAAGATGCCAGTCGTGGGCAGTTCCGCGACGTGCCCGCACCACTTTTGTTACCCACTACCACCCGGCTGTGGGTATTTTTTTTGCTGGCAAGCGGCTGCGGGGCTGGCGTGAATGAAAAAACCGGCAGCGCGGGGCGGTGCCGGCTTCGTGTAAGCCGCATGCAAGGCGCCTGAACTGGCGCCCGGTGTTACGGTTACGGGCGGTTCACCGAGATATCGTAGAACGCTCCGTTGGCAGCGATGCCCAGGCTCAGCCCGGTATTGCCCGGGATCAGCGAGATCATTTCGGAAGCGCCGCTGGTGGCGGCACGGTAGCGCAGGCCGTTGGCCGGGCTGTTAACCTTCCAGCTGTCCAGGCGGCCGTCTTCCACGCGCTTGCGCGTGTAGCTGCCGGTCTGCGCATCCACCACAGTCACGACGGTCGACCACGTGCCGGCGTTTTGCAGCGTGGGCACCAGTCCGCCAAACATGACCGTGTCCCAGTACGAGTTGGTCGCACCCACTACCGGCAGGGGACGTACCACCTGCTTGGCGGCGAGCATGAAGCCATCGTCGTGGCTGATGACGACCGTCACCTGGCCGTCGGTGCCCTTGAATGCATAGGCCAGCTGCGAGCCGAAGCTGTCGCTGATCTTGAAGCTGCCGTCGGCGTTGACGCTGAGCGTCGGCAGTTCTTCAGGCAGCCATGCCTCGCAGGTATTCACGCCGGAGCAGTCGGCACCCTTGGTCAGCTTGCCCGCGGCATCGATGCTGAAGCTCACGCGGCGCGATACGTAGGGAGTTCCGCTGTTGTCGCGCTCCATGCCGAGACCGTTCCAGTCGCCCGCCAGCTCGGCCAGGGCAACGGCCTGTGCGGGCAGCAGCAGGGTGGGCAGATCGCTCATCGGGCCCGCGGGCGGCACGGCCAGTGCGATGCCCGACTTGGCGACCATCACGGTGTTGGTGGTCCCGTTCGCGCCCGGCACGGTGAAGCGGCAGTCATCGTTGGCAACGGCGGTGAAGGGGACGGTCTCGTTGCCGACCTGCAGCTTGAGCGCGGCGGCGTCGAGGTCGCCGGCTTCCGCAGCTGCGGAGCCCAGTCCGATCACATGGTACTTGCCCGTCTTCAGCCCGGCGCAGCTCGCCGCCGCCGGTTGCAGCGCGGTCTGGACCGCCGCCGCACCGGCATTGGAGCCCACTGCCGAGGACAGTTCGCCCAGCGTCGTCTTTGACGCTTCCAGGCGATCGCCCAACTGGTCCAGCAGCTTGTCCTGGGCATTGCCGGCGTTGGCGCCGTTGGCGGCAACCAGCGGATCCTTGAGCGGGTCGACGCTGGTCAGGTCCACCACGCCGGTCAGCACCAGGCGCACCGCCTCTGTGGCGCTGGTCAGGTTGCCGGAAGTGAGCGTGGCCTGCGCGGCGGCGTCGAACTGGTCGAAGAAGGCCGTGGTGCTGCCCTGTGCCAGCGATGCGGTCACCAGTTCCGTCAGCGGGGTGATGTTGGCCACGGCGGTGGTGCCGGTGCCGGCCTCGACCACCGAATGCAGCGTGGTGCCGTCAGGCGTCTTGACGCTGAGCACGCACGGGCGCGTGGCACCTTCGATGCTGAGCGTGAAGGTACCGTCTGCGGCGGTGGTGGCCGTGCCGCTGCCCGCTGCGCATTTGGCCTGCACGGTGGCACCCCCCAACGCGGCACCCACGGCGGCGGTACCGCTGATTTTCGTGGCGGTGGGCGCGTTGGTGGTGGGCGTCGAATCTCCGCCGCCGCCTCCGCAGGCCGTCAGTACGGCCGCCGCCAGACCCGTCAAAAACAGATGTTTTGTTTTCATCCCTGTATTGTTCTCTGTGGTTTTTGTCATGGCAGGGCGCTGCGTGGGTGGAACACTGGCTCATGCAGGACACCCGCCCGCAGGGAGGCTGACCCGCCCTGCGGCCGCGATTTTGCGTGATATGCCTTAACCTGCCCAACCCGCGTTGAGGTGATTGACAAAGTGCACGAGGCGTGGCGGCTGGCGTGCCGCCACGGGAGGAAATCCGGATCAGGCTGCCGCCTGGGCCAACCCCGGCCACATCGGCCGTGATGCGGGCGCCCGGTCATCGGCGCGGCAATCCTCGACCAGCCGTTCGGCATCGATGCCGAACCAGTCGTGCCAGCCGCGTGCCAGCGCGCTGGCGGATCGCAGGCCCGCATGTGCGGCCAACTCGTCCAGCGGGGGCACCAGGCCGCTGGCGCTGGCGAGTGCATGCAGTGCCAAGGCGGCACGTTGTTCGCGCAGCAGCGGATGCAGCGCTTCGCCCTCGGCAAAGAGCCGCGCGCGCACCAGGCGTGCCGGCACTTGCCATTGCGCGGCCAGGCGCTCGGCGTTCCAGTCGGTTTCGGGGCGGGAAAAGACCAGGCCGGCAAACTGGCGCGACCACGGGCGCTCGGCGGGCTTGCCGGCCAGGCGCGGGCAGTCGCTGTCGGGTACCGCAGTCAGGACGATGGCGCAGGGTTGCTGCCAGGTACCGGGCAGGTCGCAGTCGAAGTGGGCGAAGGCGTGCACCACGAACGGGTCGCCCGGGCGCACTTCGCGCCGCGCATTGGCGTCGCGCAGGCTGGCCGTGCCGTGCAGGGCTTGCACATGGACGGCAAAGGGAAAGCGCAGGCGGGCAAAGCGGACGTGGTGACGGCTGACAAGCGGCATGCGGAAGACTACCCGGAAGCTGGCGGCGGTGCGGCGGGTAACTGTCGCAGGATTCGGCGGCCGGCGCAAGGCCGTGAAGATCCCGTTTAAAGCCAGTTCCAGCCCCGGCGGCTGCCGCGTTACAGCTCTGACATCCCGAAGTGGCGCAGCCGTGGCAGGTCGGTCACGCGGATGCTCTGATACGACAAGTGCACCATGCCCGCATCGGCGAGCCGGCGCAGCGCCTGGTTGACGCGCTGGCGCGACAGTCCGGTGAGCAGGCCGATTTCTTCCTGCGACAGCTCCAGGACCGGGCTGGTGCGCGGATACAGGTCCGGATGGAACAGCTGCGCGATGGCTTGCGCCACGCGCGCGTCGGCACCGAGCAGGCGATCGTTCTGCACGGTGGCGATGAACTGGCCCATGCGCTCGTTGAGCTGGCGCACGACAAAGCTGGCGAAGGGCAGGCTCTGCGCCAGCAGTGTGTTGAAGACTGGCTCGGGCACCAGCAACACCTGCGAGTCGCGGATCGCGATCACGTCATAGCGGCGGGCTTCGCGCTTGATCACGCTGCCTTCGCCGCACCAGCCGCCGGCGGGCACGCCCGAGAAGGTGCAGCCGCGGCCGTCGGGCGTGTACACCGCCAGCTTGATCAGGCCGCTGTCGACGCCGATCCAGTGGCGCGAGGGCTCGCCGCGCCGGGCGATGAAGCTGCCCGCGGCAAACGACTGCAGCAGGGTTTCGCGCGCGGCCAGGGCCTGGTGCGCCGGGGCGAGTTCGCCGAACCATGCATGGCTGGCAAGGATCGCGGCGGGTGCCGGGGCGGCAAGGGAAGAGGGGTCTGCGGGTTCGCTCATGGCAGGGGCGGGTGCGCCGCGCCGCATCCTGTAAGAATCGTGTAAGCCTTGCCTGGCGCGGGTTTGCGGGAAGTTTGTCGTCTCGATGACAGTGCGCCGGCGTGTGCGATGATAGCCTTGTGCCAGAAAAAGTGACAGCGCCGCAAGGCGCCCGAATGACAGCGCCCGAATGACCCGGGATGATCCCGACAAGGCGGAGACACCAGCAATGCCAACCGATTTCGACAGCGGCCTCGCCCGCAACGCGGCCAATTTCGTGCCGCTGACACCCATTGATTTCCTGGTCCGCGCCGCCGAGGTGTATGGCGATCGGCTGGCCATCGTGCATGGCTCGCTGCGCCAGAACTGGCGCGACACCTATGCGCGCGCGCGGCGCCTGGCCAGCGCGCTGGCACGCGCCGGCATCGGCAGGGGCGATACCGTGGCTGCGCTGCTGCCCAATACCCCCGCCATGGTGGAAGCGCATTTCGGCGTGCCGATGGCCGGTGCCGTGCTCAACGCGCTGAATATCCGCCTCGACGCCGCCAACCTGCTCTTCATGCTGCGCCATGGCGAAGCGCGCGTGCTGCTGGCCGACACCGAGTTCGCCGATGTGGCGCGGCAGATGGCGCTGGAATTGCCGGGCCTGAAGGTGATTGCCGTGCACGACGCGCTGGGCCCGCAGGCAGACCCGTTCGGCGACACCGACTACGAAGCCTTCCTCGCCGGCGGCGACCCGGCATACGCCTGGCAATTGCCCGCCGACGAATGGGATGCGATCGCGCTGAACTACACCTCGGGCACCACCGGCGATCCCAAGGGCGTGGTCTACCATCACCGCGGCGCGGCCATCAATGCGGTCTCCAATATCCTCGAATGGGACCTGCCCAAGCACCCGGTCTACCTGTGGACGCTGCCGATGTTCCACTGCAACGGCTGGTGTTTCCCGTGGACGGTGGCGGCGCGCGCGGGCGTCAACGTGTGCCTGCGCAAGTTCGAGCCCAGGCTGGTGTTCGACCTGATGCGCGCAGAGGGCGTGACCCACTACTGCGCCGCGCCGATCGTGCATACCGCGCTGGTCAATGCCCCCGCCGCGTGGCGCGAGGGCGTGCGCGGCCCGGTGCGCGGCATGGTGGCCGGCGCGCCGCCGCCGGCCGCGGTGCTGGCCCAGATGGAGGCGATGGGCTTCGAGCTGACCCATGTCTACGGCCTGACCGAGGTCTACGGCCCGGCCGCGGTGTGCGCCGAGCAGGACGACTGGAGCACGCTGTCCGGGCAGGACCGCGCGGTCAAGAAGGCGCGCCAGGGCGTGCGCTACCACCTGCAGTCGCAGGTGGCGGTGCTCGATCCCGATTCCATGCAGCCGGTGCCCCCCGATGGCGAGACCATCGGCGAGATCATGTTCCGCGGCAACATCTGCATGAAGGGCTACCTGAAGAACGAGAAGGCCACGCGCGCAGCCTTCGCCGGCGGCTGGTTCCATACCGGCGACCTGGGCGTCTGCATGCCCGACGGCTACATCAAGATCAAGGACCGCAGCAAGGACATCATCATTTCCGGCGGCGAGAATATCTCGAGCGTGGAAGTGGAAGATGCGCTCTACCGGCATCCGGCGGTGCTGGCCGCCGCGGTGGTGGCCCAGCCCGATGCCAAGTGGGGCGAGACGCCGTGCGCCTTTGTCGAACTGAAGGACGGGGCCAGCGTCAGCGCGGAAGAACTGATCGCGCATTGCCGCACGTTGCTGGCGGGCTTCAAGGTACCCAAGGCGGTCTATTTCGGGCCCTTGCCGAAGACCTCCACCGGCAAGATCCAGAAATTCGAACTGCGCCGCAAGGTGAAGTCGGACTCAGCGATCGACGTCTGAAATGCAAGCGGCGCCATCCCGGCGCCGCGTCCGCTCAGCGCGCCCGGATCTCGGGCGGCGTTGCCGTCCTGGGCGGTTGGTGCCAGTCCGGGCCGATGTCGGGGAACACCTCGCATTCGCCGCGCACGATGCTCTCGATGGTGGCGCATACGCATTCGGTGCCGCGCGGTCCCACGCACACCAGGCTGCGCGGATGGTCGCTGTGCTGCGGAATGGCATAGACCCGCATGCCCTCGCGGAACAGCGGGTGCTTGGTAAGGCGTTCGTTCATCAGTTCAACGAAACGCTGGGGCGTGACGACCGGCTTGTCCATTGCATGCTCCTGCGGCCTTGGCAACGTACCCATTTCTTGGGGCATGGCGACCAGGTCAGTAGCGGCCAGGAAGATGACAGGCAGGTGGCAAAAAAGCGCACCGGGCAGCGCGCGTGCCCGGGACGTGGCCGGAATGAGGAATCGCGGGCAATGCATCGCCCGCGTTGCCACTGCCACACTTCCAGACTAGGTCACGCGGCGCGTAGTGCAAGTAAATCGCGATCTTCTGCCGGTGTCAGGTGACGCGCAGTTCGCCTGCGGCGCGCGGGCCGTTCAGGATGCCATTGCCGGCGGCCCAGCACGCGGCTTCGGCTTCCGCATAGGACCGGTAGGTTCCCGGTGCCGCTACCGTGCAGTCCTCGTCGGCGGCGCCGCAGCGTTCTTCCATGACGATGCGCCAGGTGAAGCGGCCCGGTGCGTCCTCGAGGACATGGAGCACCAGCGTGCGGTGATCGTCGGTCAGCGTGAGAGGCAAAGTCGACATGGGTCTCTCCCGTTCTCAGGTAGGCGCATTGATGCTAGCAAGTGTGCGTCGCAAATGCCATGGGGGATTTAAGGGCGCGCCATGGCAAGATACGGCCTTTGCGGCAGTCGCCGCGCCGGATCTTTGTCGCTGAACATGCCTCTCTCGCCCGAGTTCAACCAACGGATCGCCGCCCTGACGGCGCATTACGATGCCGTCGTGCTGCCGCTGTGGACCGCCTCCGGCTGGAATCCCGACCTGTTGCTGCCCTTTGAAGCGCTCGACGGCGGCAGCGCCGCGCCGCTGCCGCCGGCGCGCTATCGCGCCATGGCGTGCGCGCGCCAGCTGTACGTGTTTTCGCTGGCGGGGCAGCAGACGCATGCCGATACGCTGTTCGGCTCGCTGCAGGCCTACTTCGGCAATGGCGAAGGCGCGTGGATCTACAGCGTCGACCCGGCCGGTGCGCCGCTCGACAGCACCCGCGACCTCTACACCCATGCCTTCGTGATCTTCGCCTGCGCCGCGTATTACGCGCGCTTCGGCAACGAGGATGCGCTGGAGGTGCTCGATGAAACCGTCGATATTGTCGAAGACCGCTTCGCCGACGGACTGGGCCTGTACCACGCCGCGCTGACCGGGCATTTCAGGCCCAAGGGTGCGGGCGTGCTGCAGAACCCGGTCATGCACCTGACCGAGGCCTACCTGGCCGCGCTCGACGCCACCGGTGACGAGTGGTATGCGGAACGCCTGCGCGAGATCGCGATGGCCGTGCACGAGCGCTTCGTCGATCCCGCCAGCGGCTGCGTGGCGGAGCTGCCGCAAGGCAGCGCGGACAACCGTATCGAACCGGGCCACCAGTTCGAATGGTTTTCGCTGGTGGCCGGCAGGCCGGCGCTGTTCGGCGATCTGCCGCTATCGGATGCCCTGCGCCGCGCGTTCGCGTTCGCGCAGCGGCACGGCGTCGCCGCCGGCACGCTGGGTGTCTGCGCGGCGCTGGATGCGGACGGCGCACGGATCGACGGCACCGAACGCATCTGGGCGCAGACCGAGTTTGCGCGCGCGCTGGCGGTGGAGGGATCGGCGCAGTCGCTGGCCACGCTGGCCGGCTGGGCCGGGCAATTCCGCAGCCGTTTCCTGTCTGCGCAAGGCTGGCATGAATGCGTGGCGCCGACCGGCGACGTGGTGCGCGCGGAGATGCCCTCGACCTCGCCCTATCACCTGGCGACCTCATACCAGGCGCTGGCCGCCGTTGCAGGGCTGCAATGGCCCGCAACGGCCGCATGACCGCACCGGCCAGGGTGTTCTCAATTCTTTGCAGTTGCCGGGATAGCGCGCGTCTACACTCGAGCCCGCGCTCCGGTCCGCATCGCAATCCTTCTTAACTACCTGGTCGTCGTTCTGAAGTTGCGGGCCGGGACGCCCCGGAACCAGCTCAGCGGGGGCTGGGCTGCGGCAGCCGGTCGGCGTGCCGGGCCGGCAGGAGTCGTTGCGACGAGGGCGAAAGGGCATTGGCCTGGATCAGGCCAGCGCCTGCCGGCTTGACGCGGACAGCCATTTGCTCGACGCGCTTCTGCGCCTGGGTTTCGGCGTGGTCGTTCAGGATCAGGCACAGCAGCGTCAGCAAGGCTGCTGTGATCATGCTCAGCGCAATCCAGGCCAGGCAGTGCTTGCGTTCCATGGTACGGACAGTGGGGCGTCATCAGTGCGCGAAGTTTAAGCGCGCGTGCGCCGGGCAATTGTCAACCTTTGCAAACGCAGCCGCCGTGCAGGTTTCGGTGGCGGTCGCCGTTATTCCGTAACGCCGTGCTCGTGCAGCAGCCGCTCGCATTCCTCGAGCATGTCGCAGGCGAATGCGGACTGGTACTTCGGGTCGAGCGCTTCCATCATCTCGTGCGCGGCGTAGAGGCCGGCTTCGCGCGACAGGGTCTCGGCGAGCTGGCGCGCAAACTGGTCGCTCAGCTCGGACAGCAGGCGCCGCTCGGACAGCGGCAACTGCAGTTTCGAGCGCGACAGCCATTCGCCTGCCAGCGTGGCGCCCTGGGCGTCGGTCATCCACTTGCGGTGTTCGTAATAGGCCGACAGGCGCTCCGCGGCCAGCGCGAACAGCAGCGCCTTGCGGGTATTGAAATCGATCCGGCGGGGTGGGGCGAGGGTCATGCTTGCAGCTTGGTGCGGACCGGCGCAGCGTTGGCCGATCGTAGTCTTGTCGAAGGAATCAGGCCGGCGCGGCGCCGGCCTGCGCAAAGCGCGCAGCCAGCCAGGCGCCGATCTCGGCAATCTCTTCCAGGCACACCGCATGGCCCATCGGATAGGTGTGCCATGTCACCGGATTTGGCCGCGCCTGCACGAAATCGCGTGCCGCCACGCCGAGCGCAAGCGGCACGACTTCATCCTGCGTGCCGTGCGCGGCGAATACCGGGGTGCTGGCGTTGGCGGCGCTGGCTTCGGCCGCCAGCGTCGACGGTGCGGGCAGGTAGGTCGATAGTGCAACGATGCCGGCCAGCGGCTCCGCATGGGTCAGTCCCGCGGTGTAGGCGATGGCGCCGCCTTGCGAGAAGCCTGCCAGCACGATGCGGCCGCTCGGGATGCCGCGTGCATTTTCTCGTGCGATCAGGGCGCGAATAGCCTCGCAGGATGCGCGGATGCCGGTCTCGTCGGCGCGGCGGCCTGCCTGGTCGAGGGAAACGATGTCATACCAGGCCGGCATGACATAGCCACCATTGCAGGTCACTGGTATCGCCGGAGCGTGCGGAAAGATGAAGCGCACGCCGGGCGCGGCCGGCAGCCGCAACTCCGGCACCACCGGGGCGAAGTCACTGCCATCGGCGCCCAGGCCGTGCATCCAGATGACGGCGCAGCCGGGATTGGGCGCGGTTTCGATTTCGATCGCGGGCAGCAGTTCGCTCATGGGCCGGTTCCTGTGGAGGGTCTGCCTGCGCCATGCGGGCGTCAGGCAGCGCGAGTATCGCACAGGTGCGGACCTGCCTGGCCGCGCGCCGCGGCCAGCGCCGCGGCATGGGCCCGCGTCACGCCGCGGACGGAACGATCGGCACCGTGGTCAGGCCCGGCGTGCGCGCTGGCAACTCGGGCATGGCCGGCGGCGTGGCGCGGCGCTTGTCGACCACGTCTTCCACGCCCTTGGCCGCGACATCCTCAAGGAACGCGACCATGTCGCGGTAGTAGGCCACCTGCATCTGTGCCTCGAGCAGGCGCCTTTCGGCCTGGAATAGCGTCAGCCTCATGTCTTGCAGTTCCCTTTCGGCGATCTTTTCCGGGGTCGGCGGACTGAACAAGTTTGCAAGCCAACGCATGGCAGTACCTCCAGTGCTGTCAACAGCGAGTTTGCGGGCTTTCGCCATGAGGACAAATATAGACAAGAATTCGAAAACGCGTCCCTCGGACACTTGGCCGTGGCGCCTCGCCCACAAGGATGATTGCCGCTTGCGGGACTCTACGTTAGATTAATCGGCCATGATGTGGCCGGTATCGCGCGCTTGCTGCGATGGCGCTTCGGGGCCGGTTGAGGGCGCGTGCATGAAGCGCAGGATCGGCGGCCAGAAGGTGTCGATATGCTCCGGCAAGATGGCCGCATCATGCGGCATGGCATCGTGCATCACCAGCGCATGCAGATGCCTGGCGGCGCTGGCCACGCGCTCCGCGTGGGGCGGCACGATGACCACGTCGCCACGGCTGTGCACCACCAGCAGCGGCCGTTCCAGCTTGCTCGCGCGGGCCGCGTTGTTCCACGGATCCGGCAGCAGCCACGCGGCCCATGCGGGAATGCGCCCGGTCTGCACCGCGGCCAGCCGCGCCGAGCTGAAGCCCGCGGCTATCACATAGCCATCCGGCTGCGGCGCGAAACGCCGCGCCACGTCGAGCAGGATGCCCGAGCCCAGCGAATGTCCCAGCACCACGCGCCGTTTCGATTGCGGCGTGGCGGCGATGAACTGCGCGTAGGCAGCCAGTGCATCCTGCCGCAGCCGGCGCACGCTCGGCCTTCCGGTGCTGCGCCCATAACCGCTGTAATCGAACACGTAGGAGGCGATGCCCGCATCGGCCAGCATCGCCTGCACCGGAGCCCAGTCAGGCAGGCATTCGTTGTCGCCATGGCACACCATCAGGGCCGGTGCTTCGCCGTCTGCCACCGCCATGAAGGCCGCATGCAGGATGCGGTCGCCGCTGGCGAAGGTGTCGTACCGCACCGTAGGGGTGTAATTGTCGGGTGGTTTCGCGAGCCTTGTCTCATCCGTTGGCGTGACAAAGGCTTTGCGCTCCAGCGCACGAAACAGCAGATGTCGCGCGACCCCGGCCGCCACGGCCATGCCCGCTGCCGCAGCCAGCCAGCGGTGACGCGCGGTTTGAGAAGGTGGGCGGGGGTCAGGATTCATCTTCTTCAGGCTAGCAGGCCGGCCTTTGCAAGTGAAGAATTGCTCATTCGGAAGCGCTTTTCCCTGGCAGCGCGGGCGGGCTATTCCTTCGATAGAAATCTTTTTCCTTGACTATCTACCTATCAGTAGATAGCATTCAGTCCATGGCACCGCTGCACTGCCACCGCAAGCAAGAAAGAAGGCACGGAAATGTGGCGATTCCATTGCATGACCTGAACGGTCTTTTTTTCAGGCCCGATCATCTATCTACTAGTAGATGCGAGCCTGGGAGGCGACCTTCGAATAGCCACCGACACGGAATTTGACGCGATCCGACCCATCGCACCCAGGAGCCCATCATGACCAAGACCGCCAAGACCCTGATCACCGCCGCCATCCTTGCCTCCGCGCTCGCGGGCGGTGTCGCGCAGGCCGCCAGCGTGAACGCCAACGCCGGCGACCAGTACGGCTACAGCTATCACGTCGGCAACGCCGATGCCTTTACCGACGGTGCCCGCAGCGGCAAGTTCGATCCGTTCACGGAGGGCGCGCGCAGCGGCAAGTTCGATCCGTTCACCGACGGCGCACGCGTCGGCAAGCCCGACCCGTTCACGGATGGCTTCCGCACCGTCGCGGGCCTGGACCGCAGCGGCGTGTCGTCCGAGCCGGCCCGCAGCTTCGACCCGTACACGGACGGTGCGCGCGTCGGCAAGGCTGACCCCTACACCGACGGCGCCCTGGCCTGATTGCTGCCGGCACTGGCCGGCGGCCCACAACTTACGATGGCGGCCGTGGCCGCCGTCCGATGGAGTCCATCATGAGTTTGCGTGACAGCATCCTGTTGCTTGGCGGATGGCTGGTACTTTGCGTGACGAGTGGCTCGATGATCACCTTCGCCGCGCAGGTCCTGCCTGGCTAATGCCGATGTATTGCACCGTGCCCCGAGGCTAGGGAATTACCCCAGCCCCGGGGCATTTCAACTTGAGCGTCTATCTTCGCGTAGATAAACTGCTTGCATGAAAACCCAATCCGTACGCGAGCAGTTGCTCGAGCACACCCTGATCCTGATCCGCCGGCGCGGCTTCAACGGCTTCAGCTACCGCGACCTGGCGGAGCTGGTGGGCGTGAAGACCTCCAGCATCCACTATTACTTCCCGACCAAGGAAGACCTGGTCCAGGAAGCGGTGAAGGAATACAGCGCCCGCCTGGCCGAGCGCATCAACGGCATCGATACGACCCTGCCGGTGACCGAGCAGGCCGCCATCTACCTGGCACCATTCCGCGCCAGCTGCGGCTCGGACCAGATCTGCCTGTGCGGCATGCTGTCGACCGAGACCCTGTGCCTGCCGGAATCGGTCCACAAGATGCTGCAGGGCTTCTTCCTGCTGAACGAGCAATGGCTGGCCGGGCTGCTGGAGCGTGCCCAGCCCCATCGCAGCACGCCGTTTCCGGTACCGCCGGCAAGGCTGGCGCAGGTGGTGTTCGGCTCGCTGCAGAGCGGGCTGATCGCGGCACGCTTGTTCGGCACGTCGGACCGCGTCGAAGCCGCCGCCGACACGCTGATGGCTGCCGTTTCCGGTTGAGTTTGCGCGCGATATCAGTGGCGCGTCTGAAGCCGTCATGTGGCGCAAGCCGCATGGCGGTTTTTTTATTTGCCTTCCGCGCATCCGTCAGCCGGCGAACTATTGTTGCAAAATCAATGGCTTAGGGCCGCCCTGGGGAATGGCTATCGGTCCGATAGAAATGTTTTTCCTTGACTCTCTACCTAGTAGTAGATAGTATCAAGGCCATGGAAGCGCTGCACCGCCACCAACAAGCAAGACCAGGCGGTACGCGGTGGTCCCATTGCACGACCGGAAGCGGTCATTTTTTTGAGGCCGGCTATCTATCTACTGATAGATGTGGAATCGGAAGAAGACTGCAACAGCCACTGATACCGAATTGACGCGATCCCGACCCATCGCACCCAGGAGCCCATCATGACCAAGACCGCCAAGACCCTGATCACCGCCGCCACCCTTGCCGCCACGCTCGCAGGCGGTGTCGCGCAGGCCGCCAGCGTGCAGGACAACGCCGGCGACAAGTACGGCTACAGCTATCGCGTCGGCAACGCCGATGCCTTTACCGACGGTGCCCGCAGCGGCAAGTTCGATCCGTTCACGGAGGGCGCGCGCAGCGGCAAGTTCGATCCGTTCACGGAGGGCGCGCGCAGCGGCAAGTTCGATCCGTTCACCGAAGGCGCACGCGTCGGCAAGCCCGACCCGTACACCGACGGCGCGCGCACGATCGCGGCCACGGTGCCCGCCGACAGCTACGGCTACAACTACCGCAGCGGCAAGTTCGATCCGTTCACCGATGGTGCGCGCGTGGGCAAGGCCGATCCGTACACCGACGGCGGCCGCACGGTAGCCGGCCTGGATCGCAGCGGCGTGTCGGCCGGGCCGGCCCGCAGCTTCGACCCGTACACCGACGGCGCGCGCGTGGGCAAGGTTGATCCCTACACCGACGGCGCGGTCGCCTGAGAGCCGGCCGGCCTGGCGCCGGCCACCGAAAACCACAGGGCTGCCAAGGTGCGGCCCTGCTTCAGGAGTTGATCATGCGTTGGCGTGACACTGCGCTGATCCTGGGCGGATGGGTTGGACTTTGCCTTGCGAGCGGGTCCCTCATCACGCTGATCGCACAAACGCTGCCGGCTTGAAGGGCCAGGCGGCAAGCCGAGGAGCGGATGCCATGAGTACCCCAACCGTACGCGAGCAACTGGTCGAACACGCGCTGGTGCTGATCCGCCGCCGGGGATTCAACGGCTTCAGTTACCGCGACCTGGCCGAACTGGTCGGCGTCAAGACCTCGAGCATCCACTATTACTTCCCGTCCAAGGACGACCTGGTGCTCGAGGCGGTGCGCGAATACAGCGCGCGCAAGCGGGCCAGGCTGCAGACCATCGATACCAGCCTGCCGTGCGCCGAGCAGGCGCGGCAATACCTGGCGCCGCTGCGCGATGGCGCCTGCATCGACCAGGCCTGCGTGGTGGGCATGCTGTCGGCCGACGTGCTGGCCATGCCTGACGCCGTGCGCGCGGCGATGCAGGACTTCACCCGCCTTAACGAGCAGTGGCTGGCGCGCCTGTTCGAACAGGCCGCCGCCCGGGGCGCGGCGCCATTGCAGCTGCCGCCGCAGCAGTTGGCGCAGGTGGTATTCGGCGCGCTGCAGAACGGGCTGATCAGTGCGCGCCTGTTCGGCACGTGGGAACGCGTCGATGCCGCGGCGGCCCTGCTGACCAGCGCCATGCCGGTCGAGGAAGCGCTAGCCGAAGCTTGATCCGGACCGTGCGACCGCATCGCATACCCATTGCGGGTCGTCGTGCGGCAGGTCATGGCCGGCCCAATGGTGCGTCAGCAAGGGCACGTCCCAGGCCTGCGCGATGCGCGCCGAACAGGCCGGACTGACCAGTCGGTCCGCCGCGGAAGCCAGCAGCATGACCGCACAGCGCGGGGGCTGGGCGGGGGCGCGGTAGCGCGCGGCGGCCAGCAATTGCGCCAGCGCGGCCTGCCGGCTGACCGGTGCGTCCGCCGCGATGGCCTGCCACTGGGCCAGGTCGCTGGCCAGCGTGTCGGAGCGCGCGCAGGTGATGGCGTGGATGGTCCGTTCGCAATACGCGCGGTCCCGCCAGCGCTGCGCCACGCGCAGCAGCCTGCCCCAGTTGCGCGGACGCAGGCGCTGCGCCGGCGTGCAGAAGGGCCGCATGCTGGTATTGACCAGTACCAGGCCGCTTACTTCTTCCGGATACGCGCAGGCCCACTCGGTCGCGGCCATCGCCCCCAGCGACATGGCCAGTACGCGGTACGGTCCCGGCACGCCGGCGGCGCTCAGCTGGCGCCGCACCGCCGTCACCATGCCGCGCACGCTCCATGGCGCTGGCTGTGCCGACAGCGCGCCATTGCCGGGCAGGTCGGGCAACAGCGGGCGTCCCAGCCCGGCTGCCTCCCAGCGCGCCGGCAGCGTTCCCCAGTGGCGCGATTCGCGCGTCAGTCCCCGCAAGAATACCCATCGGCTCATGGCGGCTCCGTGTGCCAGTGCGCGCGTGCCTGTTGCAGCAGTTGGTCGCGCTGCGCGCCGCGCGGCAGCCAGCGGTCCGACGCAAAGGCGATGCGGCCGAGAAAGTCGAACAGGCTGACGTGCCGGCGCAGCACGCGCGCGGTGCGGTGCGCCTTGATCGGGTTGAAGATGCCCTCGCGCGAGAACAGCTGGCGCGGGTTTTTCTTGATCCACAGCCACGAGCCCAGTTCCAGCGTCATCGGCAGGAACAGGTTGCCGCGCGGGGCCATGTCATAGGCATGGTCCCACAGGTCGCCGTGCAGCAGGTACTGGTGGCTTTGCGGCTCGAAGGTATAGCCATGGTGCGGATGGGCCTGCTCGAACAGCGTCTTGAGCAGGTACATCTCGGCCAGGTGCGGCATCGGCCGGCGCGTGCGCGCGTACGGGAACCAGATGCTGTCGCGCCAGCCGTAGCCGGAATGGCAGTCCACCGCGAAGCTGAGCGGACGCGGCAGCAGTTCCTGCCGGACCACGCGCAGCAGGGCGCTGCTTTCGACCTCCATCGGCGCGCCGGCGGCGCCGCGGTACCACGGCAGCCAGGCGCCGATGCGCTGGCCGCCGGCCAGGAAGGGTACGCGCGCGTCGGCATCCTGCGGGCCGTTGCGCATCAGGTCGACGCCGTTGGGGTTGGCGCGCGTGCCGGCCCACATGCCGCCGGGGTTGACGATCGGCATGAACAGCAGCCGCACCGATTGCAGCTCGCGGTGCAGCAGCTCATCCCAGGCCAGGCGGGACAGCACCGAGCGCAGGTAATCCAGCACCAGTTGCGTGCCGATGCGCTCCAGCCCGTGAATGCCGCCGAAGATGCCGATGGCCGGCGCGCCCGGGTCGCGGCTGCCGAGCGTGGCGACATGGACGCCGAAGCGGTGGCCCTGCACGGTGGTTTCGCACACCACCTGGGTATCGAGCACATGGCTGCCGGCATCCAGCAAAGTCAGCAACTGGTCGTATTCCGGGAAGTCGGCGCGCGCGTGCATGGGTCAGGCGGCCGGCGCGCCTGCCGCCGCAAATATCTGCAGCACCGGCCAGCCGCGCGCCCCGGCGGCGTCGCGCAGGGTCGGGTCGGGATTGACGGCGACGGGGTGGCCGACGCTTTCGAGCAGCGGCAGGTCGTTGCGCGAGTCGCTGTAGAAGGTGGCGTGGGCCAGCTCCGTGTGCGCAAGGCCAAGCGTGTCGAGCCAGGCCAGCACGCGCAGCACCTTGCCCGGCCCATAGGCGGGCACCCCGGCCAGCGCGCCGGTGAATTCGCCGTGCACATCGTGCTGGGCCTCCACCGCCAGCAGGTGCGGCACGCCCAGTTCGCGCGCGATCGGCTCGGTGATGAAGCGGCAGGTGGCGGTCACGATGCAGCACAGGTCGCCGGCGCCGAGATGGCGCGCCAGCAGTTCGCGCGTGGCGGGCGGAATCGCGGGCACGATCACGTCGCGCATGAAGCCGGCGCGCCATTGCGTGAGCCGCTGGCGCGGATGGCGTGCCAGCAGCCCCAGCGCAAAGCGCGCATGGGCGGCGAAGTCGAGCCGGCCGGCCTGGTAGGCGGCCAGCCAGCGCGCGTTGTGCGCGTCGATCTCGGCCGCGTCGGCGCCGCCGACGGCGACCAGGTAGCGCGCCCATTCATATTCGCTGTCCAGTGGCAGCAGGGTATGGTCCAGGTCGAACAGGGCAAGGCGAGGTGCGGCAGGCATGCGCGAGGGCTCCGTAGGCGAAACCGCCAAGCTTGGCGCGGCGCGGTGACCGCGCGGTGATGAAGGACCGAAGTTTTCCGATGCCGGCATCGGCGCCTGCGTCGCGGCATATCCCGTCGTTTTCACCAGCATGCGCCGCGTCAGGCAGCCTGGGCCGCGGCAGCCGGCTGGTCCAGCGCCACGCAATCGAGGAAGGCGCCGACCAGCCGCGTCTGCCGCCGGCTCCGCAGGCAGTACAGGTATTCATGCAGCACCGGCGCGCCCGACGCAAAGGGCACCACGCGCAGCAGCGGGTCGCGCGGCACCTCGCCCAGCGGCACCACGCTGGCGCCCAGGCCCTGGCGGATCGCCTCGTAGATTGCTTCGCGGCTGCCGATTACCGTATGCGGCGGCAATTCCAGCCCGCATGCGGCCAGCGCGGTTTCGGTGGTCTTGCGTGTCATCGAGCCGTGCTCGCGCACCAGCAGGTGGCAGCCGCGCAATTGCGGCAGGTCGATCTGCCCCAGCCGTGCCAGCGCATGGTCGGGATGGACCACCAGCACCATCGGGTCGCTCGCCAGCCGGACGCGGGCCAGGCGGTCATCGTCCACCGGATGCGAGGACACCGCCGCGTCGATGCGGTATTCGAACAGCGCTTCGAGCATCTGCTGCGAGTTGCCGATATCCAGGCTCACGTCGATCGCGGGGTAGCGCTGCCGGAACGCCGCCACCGCGCGCAGGATGTAGTACGGCCCGGTGGCGCCGATGCGCAGGTTGCCAAAGCGCAGGTTGCCCGCGTTGCGCAGCAGGTAATCGGCATTGCCTTCCTGCTGCATCAGCTGCTCGACCACCGGCATCAGCGCCACGCCCACATCGCTCAGGTCGACGCGGCTGGCACGGCGATGGAACAGTTCCACGCCGTAGCTTTCCTCCAGCTGTCGGATGCGTCCCGTTACCGTGGGCTGGCTCACGCGCAGCTGCCGCGCCGCCATGGTGATGCTGCCCTGGCGCGCCACTTCGAAAAAGGTCATCAGCAGGTCGCCTAGCATGGTCATCCGCGCGGAGTTTTGGGGAAGAGTCCGGACCGGGCCGGACGACCGCGCAGTCTAGCGGCCCAATATGACAAAACGGCGACGCCCGCCCGGGCCGATCCGCATGGGACCGGCCGGGGCGGGACTGGCGTGGCGCCGGGTCGGCGGGTTGCGTCAGCCCGCCGCGCCCATCGCCGGGTCGGACACGCCGTCCGTGCCGGTTTCGATGCGCCCGGCAAAGCGGCGGGCAAAGCCGCCTTGCGCGGTGGTGACGGTGAAGTCGTACCAGTTGCCCTGGCGCGCCACCGGCCAGTGCTGCTGCAGCTGCATGCCGGCGGGCACCTCGTAGGTCCACGGGCCGTCGGCGCGGTAGGCGTTGGGCTGGACCGTGAAGGTACAGGGGGCGCTGCCGGTGTTGATCATGTCGACGTACACCGCGGCGTTGGCGATGTCATAGCAGACGCGGATTTCCGGCGCACTGGCTCCGGCCGCGGTCACCGCCGCGACGTCGCCGCGGAAGGCGCGGTGAAAGCCGTTCGGGCCCAGCACCCACAGGTCGTACTTGCCGCCGTCGCTGGCAAAGACATCCCAGCTGCCATGCAGCTCCTTGCCCGGCTCGACCATATAGCGGCGCGGCACACGGTCCAGGTGCAGGCGGTCGTAGACGTGGAACACCGCGGCCGCGGTGCCGGTGTTGCTGAACAGCAGCCACAGCGCGCGCTGGTCGCGGGCGTCTTCGCGCGCGCTGACGTGCAGTTCATAGGGCAGGGCGCGCGACGGGCGCGTGCCCGGGTCCTGCCGCGGCATCTGCTGGCTGCCCGCCGGGGGCAGCGGCACCTGCGGCAGCACGCCTTGCGCGGTGCGGATGGCGTCGGCGCTGGCCTTGTCGCGGCTGGGCAGCTGCGGCAGCGGGTTGGTATTGGGGCTGACGAAGTTGAAGGCCGAGGTCAGGTCGCCCGCCACCGCGCGGCGGAAGCCGCTGATATTGGGCTCCGCCACGCCGAAGCGTGCTTCCAGGAAACGCAGCACCGAGGTGTGGTCGAACACCTGCGAGTTGACCCAGCCGCCGCGGCTCCACGGCGAGACCACGTACATCGGCACCCGCGGGCCGGGGCCGTAGGGACGCTTGTCGACGTGGTACTCCGGCTTGACCTGTTCCGGGTCGAGCGTGGTGGCGCCGGCCAGCGTGTCGCCGTCGTAGGCCGGCGCGCACGGCGGCGGCAGGTGGTCGAAATAGCCGTCGTTCTCGTCGAAGTTGATCAGCAGCACGGTCTTGCTCCAGACCGCGGGATTGGCGGTCAGGGCATCGAGCACCTCCTGCGTGTACCAGGCGCCCTGCACCGGGCTGGACGGCCCGGGGTGCTCCGAGTACGTCGCCGGCGCAACGATCCACGACACCTGCGGCAGCTTGCCCGCGGCGACGTCGTCGCGCAGCGCCTGCAGGAAGCCGCCGTCGGGCATGGTGTTGGCCACGCCCTTGAGCAGCGGGCTGATAGCGTCGTCGGCACTGGTGTACGGCGGATAGGGACTGCCGTTGGCCTGGTTGCCGCGCGCGGCATTGGCGTCGCGGTATTGCTTGAAACCCGCGAGGGGGTTGTCGGTGAAGTTGTCCGGCAGGTTCTGGTAGACCTTCCAGCTCACGCCGGCGGTTTCCAGGCGCTCCGGATAGGTCTTCCAGGTGTAGGGCGCGGCCGAGCCGGTGAACGAGTCGCCGCTGTTGTCGATCACCGGGCCGCCAGAGGCGCCGGCCGGATCGTTGGTGCCGGTCCAGTGGAACAGGCGGTTGGGGTTGGTGCCGCCATGGAAGCTGCAGTGATAGGCGTCGCACAGCGTGAAGGCGTTGGCCAGCGCCACCTGGAAATCCAGTTCGGCCTCGGTGTAGAAGCCCATCGACTGGGTCTGCTTGTAAGTCGGCCACTTGTTCATGCGGCCCAGGTCCCAGGCGTTCTGTGCGTCGGGATACGAGTGCGGGGTGCCGCTGACGCGCTGCGCGTTGCCGGCGCTGCTGTCGAGGTGGTAGGGCAGCACGGTGCGGGTGGTGCTGCCGTTGGCATAGGTCTGCTGCCAGACGTTCAGGCCGCCCGCCAGCGGGATCGGGAAGCGGTCGCCAAAGCCGCGCACGCCGCGCAGGGTGCCGAAGTAGTTGTCGAACGAGCGGTTCTCCTGCATCAGGATGACCACGTGCTCGACATCGCGGATGGTGCCGGTGGCATTGTTGGCGGGGATCGCCAGCGCGCGGCGGATCGACGGCGGAAAGGCCGCCAGCGCGGCGGTGGCGGCGGCGCTGCCGCTGGCAAGCTTGAGGAAGTTGCGTCTGCTTTGGGAATTCATTGGATTCGGTGCCGGATGGTTGCGGGGAGGGTGGAACGGCCGGGCCGGCTTCAGGGCGCGCAGCGCAGCTGCGGCTTGACCGCCGGAGTCTCGCCGGGCCGGTCGCTGCCGGTCCCCTGGCCGGGGTTGCCGCCGGTGCCGGGCGCGCCGGGCGTGATCGGCGCCGCGGCCGGGGTGCCGCTGGTGCCCTCGCCGGAGTCGCCGCCGCAGCCGGCGAGCGCCGCGCTCAGCAGCAGGGCGGCCAGCCAGTGCGGCCGGGCCAGGATGGAAGGTCGGAAGGTCATGGTGTCAATCTCCTGCAGGGGGATCGGGATGCGGGGAGGGGGAGGGGCCGGCCGGCACCCGTTCCCTCACGAAACGGGTGCGCCGCCGGATTCTTGGGTTCAGGGATTCAGCGTCGACAGCGGCTGGCGTGCGCCCGTGATGGCCTTCAGCTCGTCGAGCGTCAGCACGCGCGTCCACAGCGCCAGCTCGTTCAGCCCTATCACGCCCTTGAGCGCGCCCGGGTTGTTGCCGACGTAGTTGTGGGTGGCGTCGTCGTTGACGCCCCAGCCGGTGCCAAGGCCGGAGAGCCGGGTCACGTCGGTGTTGGCGATCGCCTTGTTCTCGGTCTTCTGCAGGCCCAGCACCGGGTCGACCACATAGGCGCTGAAGCGCTTCGCCGTCGCGTCGACCGACAGCGCGAGGTACGCCCACTGGTTGGCCGAGACCTTCATGCCGTTGATGTCGTCGCGCTTGCCGCTGCCGCTGCCCAGGTTGAAACGGATCTCGCAGCTGCCGAACAGGGCGATGGCAAGGCCGGCATTGCCGCCCGAGATGTAGTTCTTGTTCGACAGGATCGGCTCGCCGGTGCTGTTGCCCTGGGTGCAGTCGGTGCGGAACCAGAGGCCGATGGTGAACTGCGGGCTTTGCGCGATATCGGCCGCATTGTGCCTGAGCTGGTAGCTGTCGATGCGCGAGTCCAGCTGCAGCGACTGGCCGCCGAAGTTGTCGGCGGCGAGCGTGCCGCCGTCAAGGCTTGCCACCCACGGCCCCAGCGTGGCCGCGTTCTTCGCGTCGGCGAAGGGCTTGCCGTCGAGGCTGAAATACGACGCCAGGCCATCGAGCAGCGACGGCATCAGTGTGACCGGCTTGACGTAGTGGATCTGCGCCAGGTACGACACCGGCACGTCATTGCGCACCAGAGTGTAGTTGAACTGGTACAGGCCCGTGGGCATGTCGAACGCCTTGTCGGTGAAGGTTCGCACTTCCGGCCCCAGCGCGGCGACCTGCACGCCGTCGCGCAACACGCGCGTAACGCCGTCAGCCGGGCTCGGGTTCTGCCAGGTCAGCGTAATGGCGTCGTTGTACTGACTGATGCTGGCGCCGATGGCGCGCACGCCGGCGGTGGTGGTGGTCAGCGCGGAGCCGTCGAGGCGCGTTGTCGCGCTGTCAGGCGCAACGCCGGCATGGGCCAGCACGGTCGGCACGATATCGGCCTCGCTCGGCAGCGCGGACAGGTCCGCCGGAGTGTCGGGCGCCAGCGCGCCTGGACGGGCCAGCGCGCTGTTCAGGGCCTTGTTGGTGGCGAGGAACGCGGTGCGGTTTTCCACCGTCGGCACCGTGGTGGTGGCGCCGGTGGCATCCAGGCCGTGGCTGGTGGTGACCAGCACCAGCCAGTCCTCGCCCGGCTGCGCCTGGCGGCGCGCGGCCACGGCGGCCAACAGTTCGCCCAGCGCCCGGTCGGTCTCGGCCAGCGCGGCGGCATAGGCGCCATTGCCGAAGCCGCCGGCTTGCGCGGCCTGCGCCGGCGCGCTGTACTGCGCGAACACCACGCCATAGCCGGACTGCACCTGGCGCACGGCATCCTGCGTGACGCAGCGGTCGACCCCGGCGCAATCGACCAGGGTATCGAGCGCGCCCGCGTCCTGGTCCGTCTTGAGCAGCACCGGTAGGGCTGGCGCACTGACCACGGCGCCTTGCTGCCTGCCGGGTTTGCCGGCTGCGCGCAGATAGTGGAACACGGTCGGCGCGCGCGGCGGGGTGGCGCCGGTGTCGTCGACGATGCCATGGCGATTGGCCCAGGCGCCGGTCAGCACCGTGGCCCAGCTGGGCGCGTCGAGCGGCGGCTGCGACGTGATGGTGCCGGGCATGCCGCCGGTGGCGGTCGGCACCAGGTTCAGGCTGGCCAGGTTGGGCAGTTCGCGCCGCAGCACCGCACTTTGCACCTGTGCATAGGTGGCGCCGTCGACGCCGACCAGCAGCACGCGCGGGCCGCTTGCGCGCTCAGGCTCCGGCGCGGGCTTGCTGGTGTCGGTATCGCTGGGCGCGCCTGATGGCGCGCTGTCGCCGCCGCCGCAGCCTGCCAGCGTCGCGGCCAGCATGACTGCGACGGTGCCGGCCAGCGCGCGCGCACGCGCCTTCCCCGCCGACCGGGCCGGTGCAAGGTTCCCTGCCATCGTTCATTCCCCTGTTCATCTGCGTTGTTGTGCGCCGGCGGCAAGGGCCGCGCGGCGGATTGCGTGTGCCGCAATGCGCTCGCAGAGTAAGAAGCGGGGTTGTCACCGTGGTGACAGCGGGGCAAAGAATGCTGATGGGGCTATTTGGATTCTTGGGGCGGACCTGGCAAGCGAGGGCTAGGCCTGCGGGGTGCCGCCGGCTTCGCCCCCCACGCCCGCCTGCATCAACAGCACGGCGTCGCGCTTGTCCAGCAGGTGCTGGCGCAGGATCTCGGCCATGCGCTTGCCGTCGCGGGCTTCGAGTGCCGCCAGCATCTCCTCATGGTCATGGATGGCGCTGTCCCATTTTGGCTTGCGGTAGTTGGAGCGAAAGCGCAGCGCCTGCAGCC
Organism: Cupriavidus taiwanensis; assembly: GCF_900250115.1. NCBI lineage: Bacteria > Pseudomonadati > Pseudomonadota > Betaproteobacteria > Burkholderiales > Burkholderiaceae > Cupriavidus > Cupriavidus taiwanensis. The sequence goes on from NZ_LT984804.1 coordinate 1,237,236, forward strand.
GCCGGTTCACCGACAGGTAGGTCTGGCGCAGCGCCGCATTGCGGGCCGCCAGGTTGATGCGGTCATGGATCTGGTGGTTCAGGCGGTAATAGCCGGGCAGGTCTTCGTGGGCGCGGCACGCCAGCATGGCGTAGTGCAAGGCCTTGAGCTCGGCCAGCTCCACGGCGGTGATGCGCTGGCACGCCAGTTCGCCGGAAAACGCCTCCAGGTTGCTCAACAGCTCGAAAGTATCGCGGATTTCCGTCGCGGACAGGCGCGCGACGCTGGCGCCGCGGTTGGGCGAGATCTCGATCAGCCCTTCCGCCGCCAGCACCTTCAGCGCTTCGCGCAGCGGCGTGCGGGAGATGCCCAGGGTCTCGGACAACTCGCGCTCGTTGAGCTTGCGCCCGGGCTCCAGCGCGCCCTCGACGATCAGGGTGCGCAGATGCGTGACCACGGTGTCGTGCAGGCGCTGGCGTTCCACCGGAGGGAGCTGGCGCGTCACGTCAGGGTTTGAATCGGCTTGGATTTGCATTCAATTCGCCCGGTGGACAGATTGAATGCAAGTTTAGCAGCCGCTTAACAGGAACGCCAGATTGATGGTAAACCCAAGTTTCATCGGAGGTTATCGGGTAAACGCTAGCGAAAAAGACTCCTATCGGCTCTGTTTTTTCACCACTCCTTTGGTAGAGTATTTTGCATTCAAAACTCAAACGGAGGAGTTCCATGCAGAATCTCAACTTTCACCCCGCCGGCCGCCACTTCCTGCAGATTCCCGGTCCGAGCCCGGTGCCGGACCGGATCCTGCGCGCCATCAGCTACCCGACCATCGACCATCGCGGCCCGGAATTCGGCGCGCTCGGCCTGAAGGTGCTGGATGGGATCAGGCAGATCTTCAAGACCGAACACCCGGTGGTGATCTATCCGGCCTCGGGCACCGGCGCGTGGGAAGCCGCCTTGTCGAACACCCTGAGCCCCGGCGACACCGTGCTGATGTTTGAAACCGGACACTTCGCCACGCTGTGGAAGAAGATGGCCGAGAACCTGGGCATCCGCCCTGAGTTCCTCGGCCTGCCGGGCGTCGAAGGCTGGCGCAACGGGGTGCAGGCCGACATGATCGAGGCCCGCCTGCGCGCCGATGCCACGCATGCCATCAAGGCCGTATGCGTGGTGCACAACGAAACCTCGACCGGCGTGACCTCCGATATCGCCGCGGTGCGCCGCGCCATCGATGCGGCCGGGCACCCGGCGCTGCTGCTGGTCGACACCATTTCCGGGCTGGCCTCCGCCGACTATCGCCATGACGAATGGGGCGTCGACGTGACCGTGTCGGGCTCGCAGAAGGGCCTGATGCTGCCGCCGGGCATCAGTTTCAACGCGGTATCGCCCAAGGCCATCGAGGCTTCGCGCTCGGCTCGGCTGCCGCGCAGCTTCTGGGGCTGGAACGAGATCATCGAGATGAACCGGACCGGCTACTGGCCCTACACCCCCAGCACCAACCTGCTGTACGGGCTGTCGGAAGCGCTCGACATGATCCTGGAGGAAGGGCTGGACAACGTCTTTGCCCGCCACCAGCGCCTGGCCGAGGCCTGCCGCCGCGCGGTCAGGGCCTGGGGCCTGGAGATCCAGTGCGCGGATCCTGCGGTGTACAGCCCGGTGCTGACCGGCGTGATGATGCCCGACGGCGTCGACGCGGACGTGGTGCGCAGGCATATCTACGAGCGCTTCAACATGTCGCTGGGCGCCGGCCTGGGCAAGGTCAAGGGCCGCATGTTCCGCATCGGCCATCTGGGCGACTGCAACGACCTTACGTTGATGGCCACGCTGGCGGGCTGCGAGATGGGGCTGAAGATCTCGGGCGTGCCGGTCGCCGCCAGCGGCACCGTTGCCGCCATGGACTATCTCGCCGCGCATACCGTGCCGCTGTCGCTCAAGGCTGCCGCCTGACGCAGCCCTTTCCATCTGGTACGGGGACGGGCGCACGCGCCGCCCCGGCCGGATACTGATCCCAACGGATCAGCGCAGCACTGCCGTACCTGACATAAAAACAGAGGAGACGCTGTGGATACGACTCTGCAGGCGGGAGCAAGGATCAGGACGTTCGAGGATGCGACCTATCGCAAGGTGAGCTGGAGGCTGGTGCCATTCCTGATGGTCTGCTTCCTGATCGCCTATCTCGACCGTGTCAACGTAGGTTTTGCCAAGCTCCAGATGTCGCAGCAACTGGGCTTCAGCGAAACCGTCTATGGGCTGGGCGCCGGGATTTTCTTTATCGGCTACTTCCTGTTCGAAGTGCCGAGCAACCTGGCCTTGCACAAGTTCGGCGCCAAGGTATGGATCGGCCGGATCATGATCACGTGGGGGATACTGTCCGCCTGCTTTGCCTTCGTGGAGACGCCTGCCCAGTTCTACACGCTGCGCTTCCTGCTGGGGCTGGCGGAGGCGGGCTTCACGCCCGGCATCGTGTATTACCTGTCGTGCTGGTATCCGTCGCACCGGCGCGCCAAGATCATGGCCATCTATTGCATGGGTTCGCCGCTGTCCGGCATCATCGGCAATCCGCTGTCCGGCTTCCTGATGGGCAGCATGGCCGGCGTCGGAGGGTGGGGCGGCTGGCAATGGATGTTCATCATCGAGGCGGTGCCGGCGGTGCTGCTGGGTTGCTTCTGCTTCTACTACCTCGACAACTCGATCGCCAGGGCCAAGTGGCTCACCAGCGACGAGAAGCGCGTGCTCGAGCAGGCCAAGGCGGAGGACATCAAGGCGGCGGACCCGCAGGCCCGCGTCGGCAGGGTGTTTACCGATCCGCGCGTCTGGCTGATCAGCCTGATCTGCTTCTGCTATGTCACGGGCCAGTACGGCATCACGCTGTGGCTGCCGACCTTCATCAAGTCGACCGGTGTCAGCGATCCGCTGCATATCGGCCTGCTGAGCGCGATCCCGTACATGGCCGCCATTGTCGCGATGTATTTCTTCGGCCGTAGCGCCGACAAGCACCGCGAACGGCGCTGGCACCTGATCATCCCTTGCATGATGGGCGCGATCGGTTTCCTGGCGCTGCCATGGGTGATGCACAACACCGCGCTGTCGCTGGTGTTCCTGTCGATCGCCGCCGCCGGCATCCTGACCTGCACCCCGCTGTTCTGGTCGCTGCCGACGGCGTTCCTCAGCGGTGCGGCGGCGGCCACGGCCATCGCCATGAGCAATTCGATCGGCAATCTGGCCGGCTTCACCAGCGGCTACATGATCGGCTACCTGCGCGACGTGACCCAGAGCGGCAGCAGCGCCTACTACATGATCGCCGGCATGCTGGTCCTCGGCGCCTTCGCGATCTGGACCATTCCCGCCAGGCTGGTCAACCGATAGCCGGGCCAGGCGGGGCGCGGCCACCTTGCCGCGGCCCCGCCGCACTCCCCCCAACCCTACGCGCCCGTGCGGCGCATGGAAGTCCCCTCATGAAAACCTCGTACCAACCGGCGCCGCACGGCCCGGGCCAGCACGCGCCGTTCAGCGTGGTGGAAGCCACCGTTGCCGGTGCGCATGCCGCGATGCGCGACGGCACGCTGACGGCGCGCCAGCTGGCCAGCCGCTGCCTGGACCGCATTGCCACCTATGACCAGCGCGGCCCAGCGCTGCGCAGCATCCTTCAGGTCAATCCGCAGGCACTGGAAGAAGCGGACCGCATCGACGCCACCGCTGCGCGCAATCCCTCGCAGGCGCTGGCGCCGCTGCAGGGCATCCCGGTGCTGGTCAAGGACAACATCGAATGCGCCGGCATGGCTACCACCGCGGGCGCCGAATGCCTGCGCGACAACCTGTCAGCCAACGATGCCTTCGTCATCCAGAGGTTGCGCGAGGCGGGCGCGGTGGTGCTGGCCAAGACCAACCTGCATGAGCTTGCGTCCGGTGGCGAGACCGTCAGCACGCTGGGCGGGCAGACGTTGAATCCCTATGACCTGGGACGCACGCCCGGCGGCTCCAGCGGCGGCACCGCCGCCGGCATCGCCGCGAGCTTCGGCGTGCTTGGTATCGGCACCGACGGGGTCAATTCGATCCGCTCTCCGGCTTCGGCCAATAGCCTGGTCGGACTGCGGCCGACCATGGGTCTGATCAGCCGGGCCGGACTGGTCCCGTGCGGGCTGACGCAGGACACCATCGGTCCGATCACGCGCACCGTTGCCGATACCGCGCTGATGCTCGATGTCATCGCCGGTTATGACCCCGCCGACCCGGTCACCAGCGAAGGTCCCGGCCATGTCCCGGCGAGCTATGCGGCGAGCCTCGACCGCGACGGACTCAGGGGCGCGCGCATCGGCGTGCTGCGCAGCTTTTTCGGCAGCCAGGATGTGCATCGACCGGTCAACGCCGTGATGCAGCAGGCGCTGGCCGTCATCGCCGCGCAGGGCGCCGAACTGGTCGACATCGAGGACGCGATCAGCCCCGACGCGCTGCTGGCTTCCACGCTGGTGCACCACTACGAGATGGAGCGCGATCTCGACGCCTACCTGTCGCAGTTGCCGCCCGGCGTGCCGGTACGGTCCATGCAGGACATCATCGCCGCGGGCGGCGTGCATCCCAGCGTGGCCGGAACGCTGGCCACCGCGGTCGCGCTGAGCGAGCAGCAGGCCGAATACCGCGAGCGCATGCAGCGCCAGCACACCCTGCGCCAATGGCTGCGGGACCTGATGGCGCGGCACCGGCTTGACGCGCTGGTGTTTCCGCACCAGCGGCGGCTGGTGGTTCCGATCGGGGAGACCCAGGCCGAGCGCAACGGCGTGCTCGCGTCGGCCACCGGCTTTCCCGCCATCGTCATCCCGGCCGGGTTTTCCGCGCCGCAGCGCAATGCGCCGCAAGGCGTGCCGGTGGGGCTGGAATTCTTCGGCCTGCCCTTCACCGAGCCCGTGCTGTTGCGCCTGGCGTTCGCGGCCGAGCAGGCCTTGCTTGCCCGCCGGCCGCCGCACTCGACGCCGGCCCTGGAGTAACGGCGCGCCGGAACGAAGTTTTATCGCTGCTCGACAAATGCCCGCCGCTCACGGCGGCACCAGGCTCGCGGACACACCGCGGCGACCTCTAGACGAGGAGGAGACAAAGATGGGCGCAGAAACTGTAGTTCAATCGCCGAATTCCCCCCAGCAGCAGGAGCTGGACCGGGCCATGGACGGCATCGGGGTGACCGCCTCGCACAAGAAGATCATCTTCATGATCATGCTGGGCGTGATGTTCGACGTGTTCGAGCAGAACGCCGTCGGCCTGATCGGTCCCATGCTGCGCGAGCAGTGGGGGATTTCGGTGGCGGAAATCGGCTTTCTCAACACGCTGACGTTCAGCGCCGCCGCGCTGGGGCGCATCGGCTCGGGCTATATCGCCGACCGCTACGGCCGGCGCGCGATGCTGAGCGCCAACCTGCTGCTGTTCACGCTGGGGGCCATCATCTGCGCGCTGGCGCCGAACTACTGGGTGCTGGCGGCGGGCCGCTTTATCGTCGGCATCGGCCTGGGCGGCGAGATCTCGATCGCCGTGACCATGCTGGCGGAACTGTGTTCGACCCGCTTCCGCGGCACGGCGGTGGGCCTGGTCAGTGTCGGCAGCGGCGGCCTGGGCAATATGCTGGCGCCGGCATTCGGCCTGGCGGTGTTCGCCTTGTTCCCGGGACCGGACAGCTGGCGCTGGCTCTTTGCCTGCCTGGTGCTGCCGGCGTTCTTCGTCATCTTCTATCGGCGCTTTATCCCGGAGACGCCGCGCTTCCTGCTGTCCAAGGGCCGGGTGGACGAGGCCAACCGGGTGCTGTCGGTGCTGGCATCGGGCCGGCTCGGCAAGCTCGACGGCGAGCCCACGCCCTATATCAAGGCGGCGATTCAGGACGAAGCGCCGCGCGCCAAAGTGCGGTTGAGCGATATCTTCAAGGGCCGGCTGGGACGGCGCACCATCGCGCTGGGCATTGCGGTGTCGATGACTTATGGCGCGCAGATCTCGGTGCTGACGCTGATGCCGACCATCCTGATGGCGCAGGGATATACCATCTCCAAGAGCTTTCTCTTCACCATGGTGATGCAGAGCGGCAGCCTGTTCGGCGCGCTGGCCGCGTCGTACTGCGGCTATCACATCCCGCGCAAGCGGGTGCTGACCGTCGGCGCGGGCCTGGCCTGCGCAGCGGGGCTGTGCTTCGGCTTCCTGACGTATAACGTTGCGCTGGTGCTGCTGTTCGGCGCGGCCTTTACGTTCTGCGTGGTGTTGCTGAATACCTCGATCTGGATCTTCGCGCCGGAACAGTATCCTACCCATGTGCGCGCCTTCGGCACCTCGCTGATCCTGGCGCTTGGCACCTTGGCAGGGGCGCTGACGCCGCTGGTCAGCGGGCGCGTGTTCGAGAGCTACGGCGTTGGCGGCATGTTCAGCATGCTGGCGGCCATGTATGGCGTCTTTGCGCTGGCGGTGCAGTTCGCGCCTGAAACCTTCGGCCGCGCCATGGGCGAGACCGACGATGACGCCGAAGGCCAGCGCGAGGTCCGCGGCGAAACGGCCAACGCCAGCGCTTCATAAAGCGTGGACGCGCCCGCCAGCGTGCGGGCGCGGCTTGCAGGGCAATATTCTTGATCCACAAGGACTCAACCAAGTCATGACAACTACCGATATCGACCGCGTCGCCCAGGCCCTGCTCAGCGCGCGGCGCGAACGCCGCTGCGCCGATGCGCAAGCATTCGCCACGGCGCTCGCCAACGCCGGGCAGGCCTACGCGGTGCAAGCCATCGTCGCGCAGTCACTGGGCTGGCAAGAGGCCGGCGCCGCGTACTGGAAATCCGGCGGGCCTTCTCGCGACGCCACGATGACCCATGCGCGGCTGCCGGCGGCCGGGGTCTGGAACAGTCCTGCGCATGCCGGCGACTGGCCCTTTACGTGGCGCGGCATCGAGGCGGAGATCGCGCTGCGGCTGGGGCAGGGCGTGAATGCGGCGCAAGCGGCCAGCCTCGACTATGCCGATGCAGCGGCACTGGTCGAGGCGATGGCGGTGTCCATCGAGATCGTCGATTCGCGCTGGCAGCAGTACGTGAAGGCACCCGCCTTGCTGAAGCTGGCGGATCTTCAGGCGCATGGCGCATTGGTACTGGGGGCGTGGCGCGACTATGCCGCGCGCGACTGGGCCAGCCAGCGCTGCGTGGTGCAGATCGGCGCGCAGACTTTCGAGCGCCGCGGCACCCACGCGCTGGGCGATCCGGCCTATGGACTGGTTGCCTGGCTGCGCCATGCGACGCGCGACGGAGCCCGCGTCGAGGCCGGCACGGTGGTCACCACCGGTACCTGGGTCGGCATCCTCGATGCCGCCGCGGGCGACCTGGTGACGGTGGCGTTCGAAGGCATCGGCGAGGCCTCGGTCCAGCTTTGAGGCGCAGGCCCCGAAGCGCGGGGCGTCAGCTGTGGAAGCCCACGCCCCGCATGATCAGCCGCAGCACCCACGCGGCCACGCCCAGTGCCGCCACGCTCGCGGCCCAGATCAGCACCAGCCAGCCGACGCGGCGCAGCCAGGTGCCGGCGCCGGTGCCGCCGCTGTCCGGGTGCGGCGCACCCATCAGTGATAGCCCTCGCCGTGGCGCACCTTGCCGCGGAACACGTAGTAGGCCCACACCGTGTACATCAGGATGAAGGGCACGATGAAGAGCGCGCCCACCAGCGCAAAGCCCTGGCTTTGCGGCGGCCCCGCGGCCTCCCAGATCGAGATCCCGGGCGGGATGATATTGGGCCAGACGCTGATCGCCAGCCCGCTGTAGCCCAGGAACACCAGTGCCAGCGCATACAGGAAGGGCGAGATATCGGGCTCGCGGCGCAGCGCTCGCATCAGCATGAACATGCACAGCGCCACCAGGATCGGCACCGGCGAGAACCAGAACAGGTTGGGCAGGCTGAACCACCGATCCGCAATTTCGGGATGGGTCAGCGGCGTCCACAGGCTGATCACGGCGATCACCGCCAGCAGCAGCCATGCCAGCGTGCCGGTCAGGCGGATCATGCGCTGCTGCAGGTCGCCCTCGGTCTTCATGATCAGCCAGGTGCTGCCCAGCACGGTGTAGGCCACGATCAGGCCCACGCCGCAGAACAGCGGGAACGGCGCCAGCCAGTCCAGCGGGCCGCCGGCAAAACGGTGGCCTTCCAGCTTGATGCCGTCGATATAGGCGCCCAGCGCCACACCCTGGAAGAAGGTGGCCGTGGCCGAGCCGAGGATGAAGGCGGCGTCCCACACCGGGCGTTCGCGGTCATTGGCCTTGAAGCGGAACTCGAACGCCACGCCGCGGAAGATCAGGCCCAGCAGCATCAGCATCAGCGGCAGGTAGAGCGCGCTCAGCACCACCGAATACGCCAGCGGGAACGCCGCCAGCAGCCCGGCGCCGCCCAGCACCAGCCAGGTCTCGTTGCCGTCCCACACCGGCGCCACGGTGTTCATCATCACGTCGCGGTCATGCCGGTCAGGCACGAACGGGTACAGCATGCCGATGCCCAGGTCGAAGCCGTCCATCACCACATACATCATCACGCCAAAGAAGATGATGACGATCCAGAGAAGCGAGAGATCGATGCCCATGTGTCAGCTCCGGGTGCGTGCGGTGGGGGTGGGGGCGAGCGCTTCATCGTCGTCCACGGCCGACAGGGGCCGCGCCGGCGTATGCTCGCGACCGGGGCCGCCATGCGGCTTGGGCTCTTCCAGCAGCGGACCCTTGCGCACCAGACGCATCATGTAGGCGATGCCGACGCCGAACACGAAGCAATACGCAACCACGAAGATCGCCAGCGTCACCGCCAGTTCCGGCACGCCGTGCGGCGACACCGCGTCCGCGGTGCGCTGCAGCCCATACACCACCCACGGCTGGCGCCCGATCTCGGTGGTGTACCAGCCGGCCAGGATCGCGATCACGCCTGCGGGTCCCATCCACAAGGCCATATGCAGGAACGGACGGACGCGATAGATCCGGTCGCGGCGCCGCAAGACCAGGCTCCACACGCCCAGCAGGATCATCAGGAGCCCCAGCCCCACCATCACCCGGAACGACCAGAACAGGATTGCCGCATTGGGCCGGTCTTCCGGCGGGAACTCCTTCAGGCCCTGGATCTGCCCGTCCCAGCTGTGGGTCAGGATCAGGCTGCCCAGGTGCGGCACTTCGACCGCGAAGCGGGTTTCCTCGCGCTCCATGTCGGGCCAGCCGAACAGCAGCAGCGGCAGGGCCTCGTTGCCCTTGTTTTCCCAATGCCCCTCCAGCGCGGCGATCTTGGCGGGCTGGTGCTTGAGCGTATTGAGGCCGTGGAAGTCGCCGATCACCGCCTGGATCGGCGCGACGATCAGCAGCATCCACATCGCCATCGACAGCATCTTGCGGATGGCGGGATTGTCCCGTCCGCGCAGCAGGTGCCAGGCGGCGGAGGCGCCGACAAACAGCGCAGTGGCCAGGAAGGCCGCCACGCTCATATGCACCAGGCGATACGGGAACGACGGATTGAAGATGACTTCGAACCAGTTGGTGGGCACCACGCGGCCGTCGATGATCTCGAAGCCCGCCGGCGTCTGCATCCAGCTGTTCGACGCCAGGATCCACGTCGCCGAGATCAGCGTGCCCAGCGCCACCATCACGGTGGAGAAGAAATGCAGCCCCGGGCCGACCCGGTTCCAGCCGAACAGCATCACGCCAAGAAAGCCGGCTTCCAGGAAGAAGGCGGTCAGCACTTCATAGGTCAGCAGCGGCCCGGTGATGCTGCCGGCAAACTCGGAGAAAAAACTCCAGTTGGTGCCGAACTGGTAAGCCATCACCAGGCCGGAAACCACCCCCATGCCGAAGTTGACGGCAAAGATCTTGGACCAGAAGTGGTAGAGGTCGCGGTACAGCGGCCGTTGCGTGCGCAGCCAGCAGCCCTCGAGCACGGCCAGATAGGCGGCCAGGCCAATGGTGATGGCGGGAAAGACGATGTGGAAGGAAATGGTGAAGCCAAACTGGATGCGGGCGAGGTCGAGCGCGGTCAAACCAAACATGTCGTGTTCTCCGGGGCGCTGGCCTGGCGCATGCCTTGGACGGGCGCGGACCGCCTTTGAACAAACTCTGGCAGTCGGATCCGTGGGCAGGAGCGCGCCGGGGGCGCGGGGGCGCAGGCGCGTGCGGTAAGCGTAGTGTACGCCGCGCGGACCGCAAAGGGCAGCGTGATGCCCGGTGGCAGCCGGGCGACATATCGCCGCACCTTCGGGCACGCGCGGCCGTCGTTGCGCCGCGCAGGCCATTGCCGATGAACAGATCGTAGCGGACCCGCGCGAGGCGGAACAGAATCAAGTCCGGAGAAAAAAACCGTATCAGATTTGCGCATTGCATCAGGGATGAGGGCTGACAACGCGGGCAGGGAAGTGCATAGTTATGCGCCCTGTCTCGCCGCTCTCTTGCGTCCTTCCCCGTGCCCTTCGATTCCACCTTGCTGATCGTCATTGCCGGCGCCGCCGTGGCGGGCTTCGTCCAGGGCTTGTCCGGCTTTGCCTTCGGCATGGTGGCGATGTCGTTCTGGGCCTGGGCGATCGAACCGCGCCTGGCGGCGGCGATGACGGTGTTCGGCGCGCTCACCGGCCAGTTGCTGGCGGCCGCGTCGGTGCGCCGCGGCCTGTCGTGGCGGCGCCTGTGGCCCTTCGTTGCCGGCGGCGTGGCCGGCATCCCGCTGGGCGTGGCGGTGCTGCCGCTGCTCGACGCGCAGTGGTTCAAGGCGGTGCTGGGCGCCTTCCTGACGCTGTGGTGCCCGGTGATGCTGATGGCGCGGCGGCTGCCGCATATCGGCGTGGGCGGGCGCGTGGCCGACGGCGTGGCCGGCGCCGCCGGCGGCGTGATGGGTGGCATCGGCGGCTTTACCGGCGTAATTCCCACGCTGTGGTGCACCCTGCGCGGCTTCGACAAGGACGAGCAGCGCGCCGTAATCCAGAACTTCAACCTCGCCACGCTGGCCATGACCATGGCCGCCTATGTCGGCCAGGGCATCGTCACGCGCGAGATGCTGCCCATGTTCCTGGTGGTGGCGCCGGCGATGCTGGTGCCCACGCTGCTGGGCACCCGGCTTTACCTGGGCATCAGCGAGGCAACCTTCCGCAAGATCGTGCTGTCGCTGCTGACGGCGTCAGGGATGGCGCTGCTCGCCACTTCCGTGCCGGTGCTGGTCGCGCGCGGCGCTGGCTAGGGCCGCGCCAGCGCGTCTTCCACGAACAAGAGACGGTCGTTGCCCCAGAACAGCTCGTCGCCGACGATAAAGCTGGGCGCGCCGAACACGCCGCGCGTGACCGCGTGCTCGGTGTCGCGCTTGAGCGCCTGCTTGACTTCCGGGTCGTCCACCAGCGTCAGCGCGGCCCGTGGATCGAAGCCCGCGGCGGCCAGCACCGCGCCGATCTCGGCCGGGTCGTTGAGGTTACGGCCCTGTTCCCACATTGCGCTGAACATGGCGTCGGCATAGCGCAGGAAGGTGGCGTCGTCCTGGCGCAGGTAGCCGGTGGCGCCGCGCATCAGCATCAGCGTATTCACCGGGAAATGCGGATTCTGCCGGAACGGCACGCCATAGCGCCCGGCCCAGCGCGCGGTGTCGGCATGCAGCCAGCCCAGCTTGGCGGGCACCTCGGCGGGACTGTGGTTGCCGGTGGCCTTGAACACGCCACCGAGCAGAATCGGACGCCAGACGATGGTGGCGCCGGTGCGCTGCGCCACGCGCGGCAATTCCTTCCATGCCAGGTATGAGTAGGGGCTGCCGAAATCAAAGAAGAATTCCACTTGCCTGGTCACGGCCGGTCTCCTGTTGTGGTGGTCTGTATGCGCTGCGTGTTGTGCGTTGTGCGTGCGCTGGCGGCGCGCCTTGCCTACCAGCGTTCCATCCAGGGACGGAGGTCAAGCTCATGCGTCCACGCGTCGCGTGGCTGCTGGTGCAGCATCCAGTAGGTATCGGCGATATGGTCGGGATTGACGATGCCGTCCTGGGCCTTGGCCGCGTAGCGCTCCGGGAAGTTCTCGCAAATCCACTCGGTGTCGATGGCAGCATCGATCACCAGGTGCGCGACGTGGATGTTCTTTGGCCCCAGTTCGCGCGCCATGCTTTGCGCCAGCGCCCGCAGCGCGTGCTTGGCGCCGGCAAAGGCGGCCATGTTCTCGCGCCCGCGCAGGCTGGCGGTGGCGCCGGTAAAGAAGATCGAGCCCCGTTGGCGCGGCAGCATCGCGCGCGCGGCCTCGCGGCCCATCAGGAAGCCGCCGAAGCACGCCATCTCCCAGACCTTGTAGTACACGCGCGCGCTGGTCTCGGTGATGGGAAACTGCACGTTGGCGCCGATATTGAAGACCGCCACCTCCAGCGGCGCGATCTCGCGCTCGATGCGCGCGATCAGCTCGACGGTCTGGTCTTCCTTGCGCGCGTCGCAGCCAAAGGCATGGGCTTCGCCGCCATCGGCGCGGATCTGCTGCACCAGCGGCTGCAGCTTGTCGGCATGGCGGCGCGTCACGCAGGCAACGTAGCCCTCGCGGGCAAAGCGCCTTGCAATGGCGCCGCCGGTGGCGTCGCCAGCCCCGACGACGAGGACGGCCTTCTTTTCGGGCATGGATGTCTCCTGGCTTGGTGCCCCGCCTGGCGTGCGCGGGGCTCCCCGGAGCATGATCCTAACAGCGATGGCGCAAGCGCGCCGGCCCGCACGCGCAACCTATTGCCGCGCCGCCGCCTCTTGCCGCAGGCACGCCACCAGCTGGTCGGTGCCGATCGACGGCGCGCGTTCGCGCAGCGTGATGATGCCCACGGGTGGCAGCTCGACCGGCACCTCCATCTTCAGCACCTGCAGCCGGCCTTCCTGCTGCATCGCCATGGCAACCGATGCGGCCATGAAGGCGGCGGCCCCGCGCTGATCGACGAAGGCGGCCTGGGCCAGGTACGAGGAGGTCTCGATCACGTCCTGCGGCGGATGCAGGCCGTGGCGGAAGAAGGCTTGCTCGATCTTCACCCGCAGCGAAGCCCACGGCGGCGGCAGCACGCACGGCATCGCGGCCAGGTCGGCCCAGCCCGGCCGGGCCTTGCGCGCCAGCTTGTGGCCACGCCGCACCACGACCACCATCGGCTCTTCATAAAGCGCTTCGGTCAGCAGGTCGGGCGCGGCATAGCCGGGCTCGAGCCGGCCCACGATCAGGTCGAGTTCGCGCAGGCGCAGCTTGGGCAGCAGGTGGGTCAGGTCGCCTTCCTCCACCAGTACGGTGGCGTGCGCGTGGCGCTGCTTGAGTGTGCCGACGGCCTGCGCCAGCAGCACCGGCAAGGCCGCGCCCATCGAGCCCACGCGGATGCGCCCGGACGCGCCGCTCTGCACCGCGGCAATCTCGTCGCGGGTCTGTTCGTACTGCGCCAGCACCGAGCGCGCAAAGCGCACCAGCGACTCGCCCGCGGGAGTCGGCTCGGTGCCGCGGGTAGAGCGCGTGAACAGCGTCAGCCCCATCATTTTCTCGACCTCGGTCAGCACCTTGGACACCGCCGGCTGGCTCACCGACAGGAATTCCGCGGTGCGGCCGAGATGGCGAAACTCGTCCAGCGCCACCAGCAGTTGCAGGTGGCGCAGCTTGATATTGGAGCGCAGCGCGCGGTCGATCTGTACCACGCCCGCAGTCTATCTAACCTCGAGGTTATGAAGCAATGCCAATTTTCGATTGGATTGTTATGGACGGAGACAACAGAATGCGGGCATGACGAGGCTGGCAGCGCCGGTCCCGCCGATAATCAGAACATCGGAGACACCTGCAAATGACTCAAGCATTTCCCATCGATGCCAAGCGCCGCCGCCTGCTCATCGGAGCCGCCGCGGGTGCCACCGGCGTGCTGTTGCCGGCCACGCGCGCGTTGGCCGACCAGTACCCGGAGCGTCCCATCACCTTCATCTGCCCGTGGCCGGTGGGCGGCACCGCCGACCAGTCGATGCGCGCGCTGTGCCAGGTGGCCGGCGGCATCCTGAAGCAGTCGATCGTGGTGGAGAACCGCGCCGGCGCGTCCGGCATGATCGGCACCAAGGCGCTGGCGCGCGCCAATCCCGATGGCTATACCATCGGCCAGATCCCGATCTCGGTGACGCGCTTCGCGCAGCTCGGCATGCTGCAGCTGGACCCTCGCACCGAGCTGACCTACCTGGCGCGCACCTCGGGCCAGACCTTCGGCATCGCGGTGCCGGCCAGCTCGCGCTACAAGACGCTGCAGGACGTGGTGGCCGCCGCCAAGGCCAGCCCCGGCAAGCTCACCTATGCGCACGCCGGCATCGGCGGCGCCACCCATGTCGGCATGGAACAGTTCGCGCTGGCCGCCGGCATCCAGTTCAATGCCATCGCCTACAAGGGCGGCGCCGCCGCGCTGCAGGACGTGCTGGCCGGGCAGGTGGAACTGCTGGCCGATTCCAGCTCATGGGCGCCGCATGTCGAAGCCGGCAAGCTGCGCCTGCTGGCAACGTGGGGCGAACAGCGCGCGACCCGCTTCAAGGACACGCCCACGCTCAAGGAGCTGGGCTACAACGTGGTGGTGGAAGCGCCCAACGGCATCGGCGCGCCCAGGGGCCTGCCGCCTGCCGTGGAAAAGAAGCTGCGCGACACCTTCCGCGCCGCGGTCGCCAGCAACGAGTTCAGACAGGTCGCGGCGCGGCTGGACGCGCCCGTGATGTACCTGGACGGGCCCGACTACAAGAAGTACGTTGCCAGCGTCTATGAACAGGAAACCCAGCTGATCCAGCGCCTCAAGCTGAAAGAACTGCTGCAGCAAAGCTGACGGCACGCGAAGGCCAAGACCCAGTGAATCCCAATCCCGTCATCCGGCTGCACCCCAACGACAACGTGCTGGTCGCGCGCAGCGACCTCGCCCTGGGCCAGCAGCTGGCCGATCCGGCCGTGCGCGTGCGAGCGCAGGTCCCGGCCGGCCACAAGATCGCGGCCTGCGCCATCGCGGCCGGCACCCCGGTGCGCAAGTTCGATACCGTCATCGGCATGGCCCTGCGCGATATCGCGCAGGGCGAGCACGTGCATGCGCACAACCTGACGCTGGTCGATTTCTACCGCGATCCGGCCTTCTGCCAGGATGTGCGTCCGGTGGATTACGTGCCGGAGGCGCAGCGCGCCACCTTCAACGGCTTTGTGCGCGCGGACGGCCGCGTCGGCACGCGCAACTTCATCGGCATCCTGTCGTCGGTCAATTGCTCGTCCACCGTGATCCGCCAGATCGCGGCGCATTTCACGCCGCAGCGGCTCGCCGGTTATCCCAATGTCGATGGCGTGGTCGCCTTTGCGCAGACCAGCGGCTGCGGCATGTCATCGCCGAGCGAGCATTTCGACGTGCTGCGCCGCACGCTGGCCGGCTATGCGCGCCATCCCAACCTGGCCGGGGTGCTGATCGTCGGGCTGGGCTGCGAGCGCAACCAGGTCGCGGCGCTGGTGGAGTCGCAAGGGCTGGAGCCGGGGCCCGCGGTGCATACGCTGGTGATGCAGGATGCCGGCGGCACGCGCGCCACCATCGCGGCCGGAATCCGCGCGATCGAATCGATGCTGCCGGCGGCCAATGCCGCGCTGCGCCAGCCGGTGCCTGCCAGCCATCTGAAGATCGGGCTGGAGTGCGGCGGCTCCGACGGTTTTTCCGGAATCAGCGCCAACCCCGCGCTGGGCGCGGCAATGGATATCCTGGTGCGTCATGGCGGCACGGCGATCCTGTCGGAGACCCCGGAGATCCATGGCGTCGAGTTCATGCTGACGCGCCGCGCGGTCACGCCGGAAGTGGGGCAGAAGCTGCTGGACCGCCTCGCCTGGTGGGAGCGCTACACCGCCGGCCACAACGCGCAGTTCAACGGCGTGGTCGGCCATGGCAACCAGCAGGGCGGCCTCGCCAATATCTTCGAGAAGTCGCTGGGCTCGGCCATGAAGGGCGGCACCACGCCGCTGCAGGCGGTCTATGAGTACGCCGAGCCGATCGACCAGGCCGGCTTTGTGTTCATGGACTCGCCCGGCTATGACCCGGTGGCCGTCACCGGCCAGATCGCCAGCGGCGCCAACCTGATCTGCTTTACCACCGGACGTGGCTCGATGTTCGGCTCCAAGCCGGCGCCGACGATCAAGCTGGCGTCGAACTCGGCGATGTATCACCGTCTCGAAGAAGACATGGACATCAACTGCGGCCTGGTGCTCGACGGCGAGCTGAGCGTGCCGCAGATGGGCCAGCGCATCTTCGACCATATCCTGCGCGCGGCCTCGGGCGAGCCCACCAAGAGCGAATTGCTCGGGCTGGGCGACAACGAGTTCGTGCCGTGGCACCTCGGCATCGTCAGCTGAGGCGCGCGTTACCCATCTCTCTCCACACATATCGATGCTGACGCTTTCCGAGCCCACGCTGCTGCGCAGCCAGAACCTGGTCGATGGCCAATGGCGCGAAGCCGGCCTGGCTGCGCGATTTCCCGTTACCGACCCGGCCACCGGCGAGGCCTTCGCCAAGGTGGCCGACAGCGATGCCGGCGATGCGCGCCTTGCCGTCGACGCCGCGGCCGCGGCCTTCCCGGCATGGAGCCGCCGGCCCGCCCGCGAACGCGCGCAGCTGCTCAAGCGCTGGCATGCGCTGATCCTTGCCCACCAGGAAGACCTGGCGCGCATCATCTCGACCGAACAGGGCAAGCCGCTGAAGGAGGCGCGCGGCGAGGTGCAGTACGGCGCGTCGTACGTGGAATGGTTTGCCGAGGAAGCCACGCGCATCTGCGGCGACATCGTGGCCGAGGCCGTGCCCGGCCGCAAGCTGCTGGTGCTGAAAGAGCCGGTGGGCGTGGTCGCGGCCATTACGCCATGGAACTTCCCGCTGGCGATGATCGCCCGCAAGATCGCGCCGGCGCTGGCCGCGGGCTGCACGGTGGTGGCCAAGCCCGCCGAGGACACGCCGTTGACGGCGCTGGCACTGGCGTGGCTGGCGCAGCAGGCCGGCATGCCGGCGGGCGTCGTCAACATCGTTACGGCGTCGCGCGAACACACGCCCGGGGTGGTCGATGCCTGGCTGGCAGACAGCCGCGTGCGCAAGGTCACGTTCACCGGCTCGACGCCGGTCGGCAAGCACCTGGCGCGCGAATCGGCGGCGACGCTGAAGAAGCTCTCGCTCGAGCTGGGCGGCAATGCGCCGTTCATCGTCTTCGACGATGCCGACCTCGATGCCGCGGTCGATGGCCTGATGGCATCCAAGTTCCGCAACGGCGGGCAGACCTGCGTGTGCCCGAACCGGGTCTATGTGCATGACGCCGTGCACGACGCGTTTGTAGAGCGCGTGGCGCAGCGCGTGGGCGCGCTCCATGTCGGCCCCGCCACCGAAGACGCCGCACAGATCGGGCCGATGATCAATGCCCGCGCCGTCGACAAGATCGCGCGCCATGTCGAAGATGCGGTGGCACGGGGCGCGCGCGTGGTCACCGGCGGCAAGCGCGTGCGCAGCGCCGACGGCCCGCATTATTACGCGCCGACGGTGCTGGTCGATGCCACGCCGGCGATGCAGTTGTCATGCGAAGAGACCTTCGGCCCGGTCGCGCCGATCTTCCGCTTCCGCGACGAAGCCGAGGTGATCCGCGACGCCAACGACACCCCGTTCGGCCTGGCCGCATATTTCTACTCCAACGATATCCGCCGCATCTGGCGCGTGGCGCAGGCGCTGGAAACCGGCATGGTCGGCATCAACGAAGGCGCGATCGCGGCCGAGGCGGCGCCGTTCGGCGGCGTCAAGGAATCCGGCTACGGGCGCGAAGGCTCGCGCCACGGGCTGGACGACTACATGCATAGCAAGTACCTTTGCCAGGGCCAGCTCGGCTGAAGCGCCACGCGCCATCCCTTCGCTCCAGGAAATCCCCATGCCCGCAAACAACCCCTTCAAGACCGCACTGGCCGCGCGCCAGGCGCAGATCGGCCTGTGGCTGTCGATGGCGACGCCGTACCTGGCCGAAGTCTCGGCCACCGCAGGCTTCGAATGGCTGCTGATAGACGGCGAGCACGCGCCCAACGACCTGCGCTCGACCCTGCACGCGCTGCAGGCCGTGGCGCCGTATCCGGTGCAACCGGTGGTGCGCGCCGTGGCCGGCGAAGTGCCGCTGATCAAGCAGTTGCTGGATATCGGCGCGCGCAGCCTGCTGGTGCCGATGGTAGATACCGCGGAGCAGGCGCGCGCGCTGGTCAGCGCCACGCGCTACCCGCCGACTGGCATCCGCGGCGTGGGCAGCGCCATCGCGCGCGCGTCGCAGTGGAGCGCGCGCACCGATTACCTTGACGTGGCCGACGACGAAATCTGCCTGCTGGTGCAGGCCGAAACCGTCACCGCGCTGCAGAACCTGGAAGCGATCTGCGCGGTGGACGGCGTCGACGGCGTCTTCATCGGCCCGGCCGACCTGGCCGCCTCGATGGGCTACCGCGGCCGCCCCGGCCATCCGGACGTGCAGGCCGCCATCGAGGACGCAATGCGCACCATCATCGCCAGCGGCAAGGCCGCCGGCACGCTGACGTCGGACCCCGCGCTCGCGCGCCGCTACCTCGACCTGGGCTGCACCTTCGTCGCCACGGGCGTGGACGTGATGTTGTATGCCAATGCCGCGCGCAAGCTTGCCGCTTCGTTCCGTGAGCCGCATGCAGGCGCCGCCGCGGACAAGCCGTCCGCCGCATATTGATCCGCATCTCCTTCGCCTTGTCTCCATGACCGCCGAGCTACCGAACCCAGATACCACTTTGCGCGCGATGCAGGCCATCGTCGGCGCCAACGCCTGCCGCAGCGGCGACGCCGACACGCAGGCCTACGTCACTGACTACCGCGGCATCTATCGCGGGCGGGCCCAGGTGGTGGTGCTGCCAGCATCGACGGAAGAAGTCAGCCGCGTGCTGCAGTGGTGCCATGCGCAGCGCGTGCCAGTGGTGCCGCAGGGCGGCAATACCTCGCTGATGGGCGGCGCCGTGCCCGATGACAGCGGCACTGCCGTGGTCGTCAACCTGAGCCGCATGAACCGCGTGCTGGCCATCGATCCCGTCAACGACACCATGACCGTGCAGGCCGGCGTCACGCTGAGCGCGGCTCGCAGCGCCGCCGAAGCGCAGCAGCGCCTGTTTCCGCTGCGTATTGGCTCGGAGGGCTCGTGCCAGATCGGCGGCAACCTGTCGACCAATGCCGGCGGCACGGCGGTGCTGCGCTACGGCAATATGCGCGACCTGGTGCTGGGCCTCGAGGTGGTGCTGCCCGATGGCCGCATCTACTCGTCGCTGCGCGGCCTGCGCAAGGACAACACCGGCTACGACCTCAAGCAGCTGTTCGTCGGCGCGGAAGGCACGCTCGGCATCATTACCGGCGCCGTGCTCAAGCTGATGCCCCAGCCGCGCAGCAGCGCCGTGGCCTTCGTCGCGGTGCGGGACCCCGCCGCTGCCGTGGCCTTGCTCGGCGAAGCCAAGCGCCTGTCCGGCCAGGCCGTGACCGCATTCGAGCTGGTCT
Source organism: Cupriavidus taiwanensis (assembly GCF_900250115.1). Classification (NCBI taxonomy): domain Bacteria; kingdom Pseudomonadati; phylum Pseudomonadota; class Betaproteobacteria; order Burkholderiales; family Burkholderiaceae; genus Cupriavidus; species Cupriavidus taiwanensis. The sequence goes on from NZ_LT984804.1 coordinate 1,256,685, forward strand.
CGCGGCCCGCGCTGGAGCTCGTGCTGGAATACCTTGGCAATGTCGCGTCGCCGCTGCAGGACCGGCACGACTGGATGGTGCTGGTCGAACTGACTTCCGGCACCGACGCCGACAGCCTCAACGCGACGTTGATGGAGATCCTCGAATCCGGCTTCAGCCAGGGCTTGGTGCTGGACGCTGCCGTGGCCGCGAGCCTGTCGGATGCGCAGACCTTCTGGCGCATCCGCGAAGAGATCTCCGACGCGCAGACCCGCACCGGCGGCAGCATCAAGTGCGATGTCTCGGTGCCGCTGTCGCGCATCGCCGCGTTCGTGGAAGAGGCGTCGGCCCGGGTGCTCGAACTGGTGCCCGATGCGCGCATGGTGATCTACGGCCATATGGGCGACGGCAATGTGCATTTCAACCCGCTGCGGCCCAAGGACCAGCCCACCAGGGAATTCCTGGCGCAATGGTACGAGCGGGTCTCCGTGCTGGTCGACGGCATGGCCCACGCGGAGAACGGCTCGATCTCGGCGGAGCATGGCATCGGCGTGGCCAAGCGCGATGACCTGACGCGCTACAAGTCGCCGGTGGAGCTGGAACTGATGTGGCAGGTGAAGCAGGCGCTGGATCCGCTGAACCTGCTCAATCCGGGCAAGGTGCTGCCGGCACCGACGCGCTAGCGGGCTGTCGTTTCCAGCGGCCGGCACGCGGGCAGGGCGCGCGTGGCAGGAATCGCCCATCTGGGCTAAGGTGTCAGCTATCCATAACGCGCCGGGGCGGGGCATCGCTGCTCCCTACCATGGCGCACAGCATGGCCGGCCCCACCGGCCCAGACACCGATGACCGCCCAATCCCCCGACATCGCGCTCGCAGCTGTCCCCATCTCCCTTCAAAAGCCCGAACTCGACTACCCCTGCGGCGACGCCCCTGAACCGGGGCGCGCGCGGGAAGTCGCACCCGGCGTCCTGTGGCTGCGCATGCCGATGCCGCTCGGGCTGAACCATATCAACCTGTGGGCAATCCGCGACGGCAGCGGCTGGGCCGCGGTCGATGCCGGCCTGCAGACCCCGGAAACCGCGCAGGCCTGGCGCGCGCTGTTCGCCGCCGGCGGCGCGCTGGAAGGTGGCCTGAGCCGCCTGTTCGTGACCCATATGCATCCGGACCACATCGGCATGGCCGGCTGGCTCACCGGCAAGTTCGACTGCCAACTCTGGATGACGCGGCTCGAATACCTGATGTGCCGCGTGCTCGCCGCCGATACCGGACGCGCCGCGCCGGACGACGCGATCGCGTTCTATCGCAAGGCCGGATGGGATGACGAAGCGATCGAGGTGTACCGCACCCGCTTCGGCGGCTTCGGCAAATACGTGCACGCCCTGCCGGAAAGCTTCCGCCGTCTCTCCGACGGCGATACCGTCCGCATCGGCGCGCACGACTGGCAGGTCATCGTCGGCACCGGCCATTCCCCCGAACATGCCTGCCTGTACTGCCCGGCGCTGAAGCTGCTGGTATCGGGCGACCAGGTGCTGCCGCGCATCTCTTCCAACGTATCCGTGTTCCCGACCGAGCCCGACGCCGATCCGATGGCCGACTGGCTGGCCTCGCTCGACAAGGTCCGTGCCGCCGTGCCGGACGATGTGCTGGTGCTGCCCGCGCACAACGAACCGTTCCGCGGGCTGCACGCACGGATCGACTATCTGCGCGCCAGCCAGATGCAGGCGCTGGACCGGCTGCGCGGGGCGCTGGCCGAACCGAGGCGGGCGGTGGATGTGTTCGGGGAATTGTTTTCGCGGCCGATTACGGGGAGTGGGGGGCTGCTGGGGATGGCGACGGGGGAGAGTATTGCGCATTTGAACTATCTGCTGCATCGTGGGGAAGCGGTGCGGGAGATGGCGGCAGATGGGTGCTATTGGTATCGGTTGGGGTAGCTGGCGACGGGGCGGGAGGCTTGTTGTGCCCGATGGTGTTGCTGACGTACAACGACCATCGACTCCCCGGCCCTCGCTGAAGCACGCAATTGTCTACAGGATGGCGGCAATGTTTGCCGCTTTTTTTTCGCGGATCGAGCCGATCGGACCGGCTTCAACGCGGAAGACGAATTGAGAAAATTCCGAATCGCTGCGCGGCTTTCAAGGGTTCAGCGCGGAGCAGACAACGCGGCGACCAGAAAGTAAGGCGTACCCGCACGCGTCCTAATCCATCTGCGATCCACTTCCCCACAAAGCAGGCTCGCCTTTTCTTCATCCGTAGAAATAAGCCGGGGTTTCCGCCTACTTCTCAGTGACAAATTCCGAGAAGTCTGTGTCGGTGCGACGCCGCACAGACGATAGGCAGGGCGGGGCCCATAGGGGTTTCGCCTGGCAATCCGGGCTGGTGTCATCGGAATTTCGCCACGTGACTTAATCCCGTCATCATTTATGGCTGATGGACTACACGGATTAACTATTTTCCCTTTGTTTGATTTGTCTGGGTATTTTCTCTCCTATTTTACGGGCTCCAAATATTTTGAGTTGTTGATTGATCCGGCGATTATCCTGCATCTCTGGCTGAGGATAGGATTAATCTGATTTTGCAGTGCAGCAAAACTGTGGTATCCGGCCGCAAGACCCAAGCCCGGCGCGGATCTCGGTAGTGCTGATTGGTCCACTCATCCGTCTCTGAGTGGACCGAAATGCATCTCGCCGCAGGCAAAATGTGCTGTCATCACCCTTCTGGGGGGTGCGTGTGGAAAATTGTTACCAGATGTTGCCAGCGTTGCGACTGGCCCGTAATATTGCGCGCTGCAAAAGTAGCCGTGGCGTAAAGCGCCACCCGGTCAAAAAAAACACAAACGAATAATGCGTGGAGCAAATCGGGAACCGGTCGCCGGCAGCATGCTCGTGGCCTGTCGGTCATTGGCTGGCCAGCCGCCTCGCACCTCGCGGCTGGCGAGGCCTCAGTGGGCCGAGATCGTCCCATCGTGCGAGGCTGGTGTATGTGCATTAAAACGCACGTTTTGTGGCCGGGCCTTTTATGCCTTCACCCTGAGCGACATCCAGCAATGAACCGGGCCTCGGTCCGGTCGGACGTCTCCGTCGCGGTTTCCGTCTGGAAGGCGCTTTTCTTGCGCGAGGCCACTGGTCGCCTGGCGGGAGGGCGTGCGGCCTGGCTCTGGATCCTGCTGGAGCCGTCGGCCCACATCGTCTTCCTGATGGTGGTCTTCGGCGTGATCCGGCATCAGGTGAGGCAAGACGCAAATATTGAAGTCTTCATCCTTGTCGGCGTGTGGGGATTTTTCCTGGTCCGGAACATTGCCCAACGCGGCATGGAAGCCATCTCTGCGAACCAGGCGTTGTTCTCTTACCGGCAAGTACAGCCAGTCGATACCGTACTGGTTCGTGCCGCAGTCGAAGCATTCCTGTACGTCATCGTCGGCGCGGTGCTGCTGGCCGCGCTTGCACTGCTCGACATCGACATACGCCCGGCCGACCCCTTGCTCGTCATGTGGTCGGCGTTCCTTCTGTGGGCCTTCGGGCTCGGTCTCGGCCTGATGCTTTCGGTGATCGGCACGCTCCTGCCGGGGCTGGGCAAGCTCATCAAGATCGCTTTCACGCCGCTCTACTTCCTGTCCGCCGTCATGTATTCGGTGTCCAGCCTGCCGCTGGGCATGCGCAATGCCGTGCTGGTGAACCCGATCACGCACGGGCTCGAAGCCATGCGCAGCGGCTGGTTCGCTGCATACCGCGGCGAAGCACATATCAGCCTCGGATTCCTGGCCTTCTGGGCACTGGTCACGGTATTCCTCGGCCTGGCCCTGCATATGCGATACGCAACCAGGCTGACGGCGCAATGATTGAAATCACCGACGTCCACAAGCGCTATCGCACCGCCCATGGCTCCAAGTGGGTGCTGAAAGGCGTATCGCTGTGTATCCCGCCCAAGAGCCGCGTGGCGCTGATTGGCGCGAACGGCGCAGGCAAGTCCACGCTGTTGCGGCTGGTCGGTGGGATCGACCAGCCCAACAGCGGGCGCATCGAGCGCAACTGCAGGGTCTCGTGGCCGCTCGGGCTGTCCGGTGGATTCCAGGGCTCGCTCAGTGGCCGGCAGAACACCAAGTTCGTCTGCCGCATCCATGGCATCAGCGACGGCCTTGCCGACAAGCTCGAATTCGTGCGCGAGTTCTCTGAACTGAACGACGCCTTCGATGACCCGGTAAAGACCTATTCGTCCGGCATGCGATCGCGTCTGGCCTTCGCCATGTCGCTTGCCTTTGATTTCGATACCTACCTGGTGGACGAGCTGACGGCGGTCGGTGATGCGGCGTTCAAGCGCAAGTCCCAGAAAGCCTTCGAAGATCTCGCCGGCCGCGCAGGCCTGGTGATGGTCTCGCACAGCGAATCCACACTGAAAAATTTTTGCCAGGCGGCGGTCTGGCTGCATCAGGGCCGCGCGCATTGGTTCGATTCCGTCGAGGAAGCCCTGCGCGAGTACAGGGAAAGCATCACAGCATGATGAAGACGATCACGTCGGGCGCCGCAGGGCAGATTGGCCGCCTGACACGCATGAACAGCCTGAACCGCCTGAACCGCATCTGGCAGGTGGCTATCGCCGCCTGCCTTGTCGCCGTTGTGTACTGGAGTGTGATTGCCTCCGACCTCTTCGTGTCGGAAGCGCGCGTCGTTATCGAGCGCAGCGATGGCGTGGGTGCCAGCGCGAGCGACTTCACTTCGCTGCTGGTCGGCAACACCGCGCCACAGGACCTGCTGCTGCTGCGGGAATACCTGCTCTCTGCGGACATGCTCAAGAAACTGGACGAGCGCCTGGGCCTGCGCAAGCACTACGCGGACAGCGGCCGGGACCCGTTGTCCCGGCTTTGGTTCGAGGATGCGTCGCTTGAGCGTTTCCATGATTACTATCTGAAACGCGTGAGCGTCGAATACGATGACTTCGCCCGCGTTTTAGTGATCAAGGTCCAGGCGTACACCTCGGAAATGGCCCACGCCATCAGCACCGAACTGGTCCGGGACGGCGAACGCTTCATGAACGAAATGACTCACCGCATCGCCAGCGAGCAGGTGGTCTATATCGAGAAACAGGTACACGACCAGGGCGAACGCCTGAAGGCGGCACGTCAGGCGCTGGTTGCCTACCAGAACGCCAATGGCCTGGTATCGCCGCGCGGCGAAGTCGAGAGCCTCTCGACCGTGGTGGCAAACGCCGAGGCAACCCTTGCCGAACTGCATGTCAAGCGGAATTCCCTGAAGGACGTCTTTACGCCCCAGTCCCCGGCAATCCAGCAGATCGACGCCCAGATCGCCGCAGTCGAGCGCCAGATGGCAGAGCAGCGCGGCCGGATGGTCTCCACGAAAGGCCGTGGCCTGAACCGCGTCGTGGAAGAGCACGACCGCCTGCAAGCTGCAGCGGAATTCGCCTTCGATATCTACAAGACCGCTATCGGCGCGCTGGAAAAAGCGCGGATCGAGGCAACGCGCAAGCTCAAGAACGTGGCCGTCGTGCAAAGCCCGACGCGCCCGGAATATCCGCTTCAACCCAGGCGCATTTACAACATCGTGGTCTTTGTCCTGATGACGTTGATGCTTGCTGGCGTCGTGCAACTGATGAGCGCCATCATCCGCGACCACCGGGACTAGAAATGCTTAGAAGAATCATCACCCTTGCAGTGGCCGCCGCAGGACTCGCGGCCGTCAATAGTGCGCTTGCGCAGGCCGGAACGCGCATGGCGCAGTCGCCAGCCATCGGGCAAATGGATTATGCGGTCATTGCGGCGCAGGGCGGCACGTCACCTGCTGGCACCACGTTCAGCACGGGCACCGCTGCCGCGCCCATGGTCCCCGCTCGAGCCGAAACGTCTCTGCCTGAGAGCGCTCCGCAGAACAACGACTACACCGCCAACATGGCGAGCGACGCCTTTGGCGCGCAGCTCTTCACCGGCGCGTTCAGCCGCGACAGCGCATCCATCTTCAATCCCAGCCACGTCATCTCCGTCGGTGACCGGATTCAGCTGAGGATCTGGAATGGCTACAACGTCGACACAGTGCTGACCGTAGACGCGGGCGGCACCATCCTGTTGCCCGAAATCGGCCCGTTCCGGGTGCAGGGCATCACCAACGGCAACCTGCAGACGGCAATCAGCAATGCGCTGCGCCGGGTGTTTGCCAGCAAGGTGTCGATCTATGCCAGCCTGCTGGCAGCCCAACCGGTGCGCGTGTATGTGACCGGCGCTGTTCGCCGGCCCGGCATGTACGACGGCACGTCGAGCGACAGCGTGCTCCGCTATCTCGACCAGGCCGGCGGTATCGATCCGGACCGCGGATCGTTCCTGGATGTCGCGATCAAGCGTGGCAACCAGACGCTGGAAGTCGTGAACCTTTATGACTTCCTGCTGAAAGGCGATCTGACTTCCCGGCAACTGAACAACGGCGACGTCATTTTCGTCCAGTCCCGCAAGAAGACCGTTAAGGTCAGCGGTCTGGCAGAAAACGCAAAGCGATTCGAGTTCATGGGCGACCAGGCCCGCCTCGACCAGTTCGTCCGCCTGGCCAAGCCGCTGCCTGAAGCCACCAACGTGCGGGTGGTGCGCAACAGCGGAACTGTACGGAACGTCGAATACTTCCCCATCTCGCAAGGCAACCAGATCGACCTGCGGGATGGCGACGAGATCGAATTCACGGCTGACAAGCGGCCGGGGACGATCACGGTCCGCGTTGAAGGCGAGCACACCGGCCCCCAGGAATTTGTTCTGCCCTATGGCACCCGCATGGGCCACCTGCTCAGTCAGGTCCAGTTCACGCCGGAATCGGATTCTGAGAGCATCCAACTGTTCCGCCAGAGTGTGAAGGCACGACAGAAGGCATTGCTTGGTGCCACGCTGAAGACCCTAGAGTCCAGCGTATTGACCGCTCGCTCTGGGACGGCGGAGGAAGCTCAGCTGCGCAAGGAGGAAGCCGCACTGATGCTGCAGTGGGTGGAACGCGCAAAGAAGATTGAGCCCACCGGCCAGACATTGATTGCGAAATCCGAGGCCCGCAATGGTCTGCTTCTTGAAAATGGCGACATTCTTCGCGTGCCGGTGAAGGATGGTCTTGTGCTGGTCAGCGGCGAGGTGCTCTTTCCCAACGCCGTTGCCTATGACAAGAGCATGGACCTGGATGAATTCATCCAGCAGGCCGGAGGCTTTTCACAGAACGCTGACACGTCGCGCGTAATCATCGCGCACCGCGACGGTAGCTTCTCTGACGGCAAGAAGGATGGCGCGGTTCGAGCAGGCGACGAGATCATGGTGTTGCCGAAGGTGGACTTCAAGACGCGTCAGTTTGCGAAGGATGTCTTCCAAATTCTTTACCAAATCGCCATTAGTGCGAAGGTAGTGCTGGGGTTATAAAGGTGGGTCAATGAAAATTAACAATACGCCATATTTTAAAATTTCACGGCGCGATTCAGATAGTCTTGTTGTTGCGTTTAGTTCCATTAATACACCACCTGGAAAGTTTCGCTTTAGCCGCCAACTCGAGGAAAGGGGTGTTAATGTTATTTACCTGAATTGTGAAAATAATAGTTGGTATCTGGATGGGGTTCCGGGATTGGGAGATACGTTGGAGGATGCCGCCGCTGCTCTCCGCGACGTTATTCGCAGCGAGTTTCCAAAATGCAAAGTATATGCGTTAGGGTCATCTATGGGGGCAGCCGGACTCATAGGTATGCTACATAATGTAGAACTGGAGGGAGCATTCGCCTTCTGCCCAGAAATAGAGTTGTTTGGCGAACATACATTTAGTTCAAAGTATTTCCACGGCCGATTTCAATCCAAAAAGGACTATTTTGGGGAGCTGAAATCGTTCCGTAATCTGACCATATTCTATGGTGAGGAATGTGAGCCGGATCTTCGTCAAATACGACTTCAACTCGACCGTGGTTTTGGAAATATTCGTACGATAGCGAACGAAGGGCACGGGGTCGTGGAGGCTATTTATCTCACTGAGGGATTGCACTCGGTTTTAGATGGGCTCTTGTCTGCGAAGGCACCTAATCCAAAAGTACTATCTTTTGGAGACGTTTCGATGCATCCAGGTGCTTGCAGCGTTCTTTGGAGAGCGTATAAATCTTGGCGCTCTCCAGGGGCTGCTTTATTACGAAAGGATCTGCTGGCATATGTCGAACGGACTCCTCCCAGCACCAGCTACTACCCCAATATCCTGTACTGGCTGAGTCGCTGCACCGAAGATGGAAAAGAGAGTGCTGAGTGGATAACCCGCGCATTCTTTGCAGCACCTAGTTCCCTGAGGACTGCGCATAGATTTTTTCAGTGCGTTAGGCCTGGGGATGATTTGAGAAAGCTATATAAATTTCAGTTCCTCGATAAGTTTGGGCAGCAGTACGTTGACAACACACGGGCAAAACTATTTCATGAACTCTAATAACTTCAAAGCGGTCGTTATTTGTTGCGATTTTCTGATGACCCGCCCTGAGACGCAACGATACCATCACTCCTGGTTCATGCGACTTCTCTCCCGTGCTCTGTCGTCAGCGCTAGATTGTTCCATCGGAGAATTCATTTGTGAAAATGAATCGGGTGCTGTCGCTCGGAAGGAGTTTTTTCGTCGGAGTGGTATTGAGCTGAATGTGGATTCAACCCATTTTTATTTCGACCCTAATAGCATTACTGATGAGTCCGTAGATTACTTGAAAAGCAATCTTGAGGGTAGTCTGATCGTTGGTTACGAAATATCTGAAGAGACGCGGAATATCATTGCTCGTGCTGGTTTGATATATGTTGATATTTGGTTGCATCCCATAAGGTTCATGGATGACAACTTTTTTGCATTTAAATCAAATTCACCCGAGATAAATTCAAGACTGCAAAAATCATCGCTCGATACTCGGGTATTTGGTCTTTACGCTGATAAGCTAAGGATTCAATCCGTCATGGGGTGGAATAAGTTTAAAAAATCCCTTGAGAATAAGCTCGTTGATGGCTCTTGCCTTTTTGTGGGGCAAACGCTTACAGATAAGGCTGTGTGCAAACGTGGCAAAATGCTCAACGTTTTAGATTTCAAGGAAGAATTTGCCGGGCTGACAAAAAACCATAGGCATGTCTATTTTTCGAGACACCCGCTGCTTAAGGGCGGCGACGAGGACCAGTTGGCATTTTTGAAGGAGTTTAAAAATGTCTCGCTTGTGTCCGAACCGGGCTACAAACTACTGTGCGTGGATGCGATAGAGAAGGTTGCGGCGATCTCTTCTTCGTTGGTCTATGAGGCGAGCTATTTTTCGAAGCAAACCGAGTATTTTTATAGGCCAATAGTTCCAGTTAACGAATTGGAAGGTGATGGTGGCTATTTTTCCCTTTATCATAAACTCCACAGACCTGATTTTTGGGAGCAATTATTTCTTGGTATTATCCAAACACGGAAGAATGTGCCGCAGTATGATTTTCTGCGAGGGGAGAATACCTATAGGGATATGCTTTCTCTGTATTACAACAATCACGTTTTTGATAGGTCTCAATACGTATATTCGAAGCTCGATGCAGGCGCGCTAAAGAAAGAGCCAGCCGCAGCAAAAAAAGAAGGTCTTCCCGTATCGGGTTTGTATTCAAATTCCATTGCGCTGGATAGGATAAAAAAGCAGATTGACGGATTCGATGTAATCTCCTTCGACCTTTTCGATACATTGGTGGAGCGGAGTGTCGGCCGACCTTCAGATGTTCTACGAATTGTCGGCGAGCATGCCTGCGCGAAGTATGGCGTCGATGCGGACGCATTTGTGAAGGCGAGGCAATCGGCAAAACAGTACAGCGCATTTCAAGAAGAGACTCCACTCGTAGACAGATACGAGATACTTTGTCGCAATCTTTTGCTTCCCGTAGAAGCTAAGACGGACTTGTATGAAAAGGAACTTGAGGTCGAACGTGCTCTGCTGCACCCGCGTACCATTGGTATTGAGTTGGTGAAATTTGCACGATCAAAAGGCAAGCGAGTGATCGTTGTATCCGACACGTATTTTAATCTTCAATTCGTTAGCGAAATAATCGAAAACTTGAAGATTTCAGTGGATTGCGTTTACGTGTCTTCGGACTTCGATGAAACAAAAGAGAGCGGTAAGTTGTATGCTACCGTGAAGCTCAAAGAGAATGATGCGAGAATTCTCCATATAGGGGATAGCTTGCGGTCCGATTATCATAGTGCAAAAAAGGCTGGTATTTCTGCAGTATGGTTGAAATCAAACTTCGATCAGATCAAATCGTCAATCCTTGGTTTCAAGGAGCTGGATGGTAAATGTTCGAGTTTGAGGAATGGGGTTATTCAGCGTAATCTCGCAAAGTATCCGGTTATTGCCAATAACCCCGGCTACTCGCAAGGCAAGGCATACAATTTAGGTTATAACGTAATCGGCGATGTACTGCTGGGATATGTCAGTTGGATTGTCGATCGGGCGAGAGTGGATAAGGTATCTAAAATCTATTTCCTCGCGCGTGACGGGAAAATTGCTTACCGAATCTACAACGTCTTGAAGAAGATGGCCCCCGATCTGGTGCCGCCGGCGCATTACCTTTTGGCTTCACGCCGTGCCTTGCGCGTTGCTTCACTCCAATCAGAGCAAGACGTGCGCGATGAGGTGGATGTGTTTCTGAGCGAGATTTCAAAAATTCGCCATCGAGTGGATTTGGCCACCCATCTATCGTCAAGGTTCGGTTTGCCTGCTACGAAGCTCGCGGAGATTGGACTGCCTATACATTTCGAGGTTGAAAGCGGTAAGGGCATGTTAGCTCTACGAGAGTTTCTCGCATCGGTTCTCTTTGTGCAGGGCGTGCTAGAAAATGCGCAGCGTGAGAGGGAATCTTATCTTTCGTATTGTAAGGAGCATGGGCTTTCCGTGGACTCTGATGACAGAGTTGCCTTTGTTGATATTGGTCATAATGGGACTTTGCAGAGCAGTCTGGCAAAATTGCTTAGGCTGCAGAACACTATTGGCTACTATTTCTGCACATACACGAAAATCGATGATGTTCTCGGTATGGTTCCGGGCTCGCATAAGGGCTTCGGGTATTATCGCGATAGACTGGCGCCATCCGACAGAAGCGAAGATTACATCAAATATGCACTTTTGATCGAAACAATATTTTTGAGTTCGGATGATAGTTTTGTATGCTTCAATCGTTCGAGTGAAAATGTACTCGAGCCGGTCTACTTAAAAATTGACGGCGAGCAAAAACGTAAGGGGTTAGCTGTCGATCTTCATAAGGGCGTTGTGGCCTATTCGATCGATTTTTGTAATGAGGCGGCAAAAGTTCTGCCGATGTCATTCGATTGGATTTCCAAATTGGCGACGATCGGATCCGTCGAGCGGCTATTTAATTTATTTAAAAAGCCGGATTGGCGCGATGCGAGCATTTTTTCTGGAGTTGTCCTGGAAAATTATTTTTCGGGAAGAGATGTGCGATATATTGTCCCGCCATTGGATAACCTGGGTGCGATTGCGCTGTGGAGAGAGGGGGTTCAGATATTGAAGGCGCAGAATAAGGCTGAAGATCCCGTAAGGAAGGAGGCGCAGACTCCAGCTCATACAGGCCGAATGCGACAACTTGGGTGTGACCTCGCTGTCCGAGCGATGGACCTTTTTATTGTTCCGGCAGGAATCATGGTTGATGATCGTCGTAGGAGAAAGTACCTGCGCGATAAGAATAGATTTTATTTGGATTCGCGGCACGAACTGCTTCGAATGATTTGGAAGGGATCTCGATATTCAAAAGTGATGTCGTAATAAATATCGTTGATTAATTGAGTGATAATAATGAACATGATTTTCGGAAATATAAACGTAGGGAACGATGCCCCGTTCGTATTATTTGGCGGAGTCAACGTTCTGGAATCGCAAGACCTGGCGCAGCGCGCTTGTGCCGAGTACGTTCGCGTCACCCAGAAGCTTGGCATTCCATACGTATTCAAAGCGAGTTTCGACAAAGCCAACCGTTCTTCCATTCACTCCTACCGCGGCCCAGGCCTCGAAGAGGGGATGAGGATCTTCGAAGCGGTGAAGGCTACGTTCGGCGTACCCGTAATCACCGATGTCCACGAGCCATGGCAAGCCGAGCCAGTTGCAGAAGTTGCAGACGTACTGCAACTACCCGCCTTCCTGGCCCGCCAAACAGATCTCGTTGTCGCCCTTGCCAAGACCGGCAAGCCGGTCAACATCAAGAAGCCGCAATTCCTGAGCCCCACGCAGGTCGTAAACATCGTCGAGAAGTTCAAGGAAGCCGGCAACGACCAGCTGATCCTGTGCGACCGTGGTACCTGCTTTGGCTACGACAACCTCGTCGTCGACATGCTTGGCTTTGGCGTGATGAAGAAAGTCACGAACGATATGCCGATCATCTTCGACGTGACCCACGCCCTCCAACAGCGCGATCCCGGTGGCGCGGCGTCGGGTGGACGCCGGCAGCAAGTTGCGGAACTGGCGCGTTCGGGTATGGCCGTTGGCCTGGCCGGCCTGTTCCTCGAAGCGCACCCCGATCCGGCCAATGCCAGGTGCGATGGGCCCAGCGCCTTGCCGCTCGACAAGTTGGAGCCGTTTCTCGCGCAAGTAAAGGCGATCGACGACCTTGTGAAGTCGCTGCCCCCGTTGAACATCGATTGATGGAGCTGATCTCGTGTTGAACGGGGAAAAGGTTCGAGTCGCCATCGTTATTCCGGCACGCTATGGATCAACGCGCCTGCCGGGAAAGCCGCTTGCGGATATTCTGGGCAAGCCTATGGTTCAGCACGTCTACGAACGTGCGTGCCAGGTGTCGGGCGTTCACGCCGTCTTGGTAGCCACCGACGATGCACGTGTGGCAGAGGTGGTGAAAGGCTTTGGCGGCCAGTGTGTCATGACCTCCCCTGACCATCCCTCGGGCACGGATCGTCTCGCGGAAGTGATGGCGCACGTGGCTGCGGATATCTACATCAATCTGCAGGGCGATGAGCCGCTGGTTCGGCCTGAGGACATTGCCAGGCTGGCCGCGGGCATGCTAGACGACGCATCGGTGCAAGTCGGTACGCTCTGCCACGGCATCGATGGAGACGAGGCGCTCAACCCGAACTCGGTGAAAGTTGTCCTGGCCTCGAACGGCGATGCGCTGTATTTCAGCCGGTCACCGATCCCGTACCCGCGTGATGCGGAGGCGGCCACCTACCTCAAGCACGTTGGCGTGTACGCATATCGCCGCGAGGTGCTGGCGGCGTACGCGGAGTTGCCCCAGCCCATGGTCGAGCAGGCAGAGAAGCTCGAGCAACTGCGATTGCTGGCAGCAGGCATGCGTATTCGTGCGTTCGAGGTTGCCCCTACCGGCCCGGGCGTGGATACGCCGGAGTGCCTTGCGCGCGTGCGGGCGCTAATGGCGGGCGAGCAATCCGCGTTGCCGCCGTCGCTGGCCGATGTTCGTCTTGTGATCACCGACGTGGATGGCGTTCTGACCGACGGTGGCATCTACTACGACGCCACCGGTGAGTGCCTGAAGCGCTTCCATGTGCGCGACGGCCTCGGTATCCGTCTGCTGGAAGAGAACGGCGTGCGCGTGGCAGTCCTGTCCGGCCGCGACTCGGAAACACTGCGTAAGCGTGTGGCCGACCTTGGCGTCACGATTTTCCAGTTTGGTGTCAGGGACAAATTTGCTGCTTGTCGCGCGCTGATGGCCCAAGCGGACGCAACGCCTGAGCAAACCGTTTGTATCGGCGATGACAGCATCGACCTGCCCGCCTTTGCGGCATGCGGTCTGTCGTACGCCGTCGCGGATTCGGCCAGCTATGTGAAGGCGCGCGCGACGGGTGCGCTGTCGACCCGTGGTGGAGAGGGTGCGTTCCGTGAACTGGCTGATGCCATTCTGCTTGCGCAAGGGAAGGCGCAGGTCTTTGGTACGGCTGAGGGTTTTGCCACGGTGATGTCTGGCGTCGCGCAATAGTCGAGCCCGACTGACAAGTAGAACGAACAGCAACAATAACAAGCGGGGAATGAGAGAAATGACTGGGGTCATTACATTGGCACGCAATGTCGTTGCCGCGGAAATGCAGGCACTGGATCGCATGTCGAGCCGTATCGACGCAGCCTTTGAAAAGGCGATCGACACTATCCTGGGTGCCCGCGGCCGGGTGGTTGTCGTCGGCATGGGCAAGTCGGGCCTGATCGGAAAGAAGATCGCTGCCACCATGGCATCGACCGGGACGCCGGCATTTTCCGTGCACCCGGGCGAAGCATTCCACGGCGACTTGGGCATGATCAAGCCCATCGATGTGGTGCTGATGATCTCCAACAGCGGAGAAACGGAAGAGCTGATCCGTATTCTGCCGTTCCTGAAGCATCAGCAGAACCCGGTGATCGCGATGACCGGGAAGGTCAATTCAACGTTGGCCAGGCATAGTGATGTTGTGCTGGATATCTCGGTCGAGCGGGAAGCGTGCAACAACAACCTGGCGCCCACCAGTTCGACAACTGCAACGCTGGTAATGGGTGATGCCCTTGCGGTGGTGCTTTCCGTGAACCGCGATTTCCAGCCGGAGGATTTCGCGCGTTTTCACCCCGGTGGAAGTCTCGGCCGGAGGCTGCTGACTCGGGTCGCAGACGTGATGCACAAGGAAAATCTGCCGATCTGCAAGCCGGAAGCTTCTTTCCGCGATGTTGTGCATGTCATCAACCGGAGCCGTCTTGGTATGGCATTGGTGATGGAGGGCGACACGCTCCATGGCGTCGTCACGGACGGAGATGTCCGCCGCGCGTTCGATTCGGATTACGACTACAAGGCGATCCGCGCCAGGCAAATCATGTCGACCGACCCGAAGCTGGCTTCCCCCGATGAGCGCTTTGCCGACGCGGAAGCGCGGATCCATGCAGCGCGGATTGGGGCACTGGTAGTCAAGGATGATTCGGGGCGCGTAGTCGGCATCCTGCAGATTCATGACCTGGGGACCGATGAGCCTTCCGTCTGAGGGTGCCATCGGCATTCTTTCCCACGGCATTCGCCGCATTGAACACCTCTCCGCCTTTCTTGGCGAAGCGGTGATTGCGGTGCATCCGCTGCGGGGTGAACGTGCGCCGCTCACAGGCATTGCTGCCTGGGGGCGGCGGCCGACCGCACGCAAGGCGCAAGCGTTCGCTCGCTCGCGCGGCATCAAGCGCTTCCTGTGCCTGGAGGATGGATTCCTGCGATCGCTGCATCCGGGGGCGTCGTCGCAGACTTGCTCGCTGGTTGTGGATGACCTTGGCATCTATTACGATGCATCGGGGCCGTCCCGGCTTGAGGCCATGGTCTCCATGCCCGTCACGCAAATGGAGCGGGCAAGGGCGCAACGTCTGATCGAGCGTTGGCGTGCGGGCGGAATTTCCAAGTACAACTATGCGCCAGCGTCTGCAAAGTTGCCGGCGGAGCCGTACGTCCTGGTTATCGACCAGACCGCCAACGATGCCTCTGTCCAGTTTGGCATGGCTGGTGGCAGCAGCTTCCGGCGCATGCTGGAGTCTGCGCTGTTGAATTACCCGGACTGCCAGATCGTTGTCAAGGAACACCCCGAGGTCGCACTCGGACGCAAGCGGGGCTATCTTGGCAGCATTCTCGACGCGGGCAATTATCCGCGCGTGGTGCGGTTGCAGGAGGACATACACGTCGTTCCGCTGATTCGGCAGGCGCGGGTGGTGTTTGTTGTCACATCGCAAGTGGGCTTCGAAGCTCTCCTTCACGGCAAGACCGTACATACCTTCGGTATGCCGTTCTACGCTGGCTGGGGACTGACCAACGACGATCTGCCGGGGCCGTCCAGGCGTCATCCGGTATCGCTGGAGCAACTGGCATTTGCTGCGCTGGTCCGGTACACGCGCTATGTCCTGCCACATTCCGGCAAGTGCTGCGAGGCGGAAGATGCGATCGACTATCTGGCGTTGCAACGCCAGATGCGCCAGCAGTTCCCTGAGCAACTGCATGCGGTCGGATTTTCGCGCTGGAAGCGCCCGATCTTGCGGGATTTCCTGCAAGGAAACGAGATTGTCTTTCATCGGAACCTGGGCGCGGTTCCCCACGGCACGACCGTTGTGCGTTGGGGCCGGGCGATCGACACGTCAGCTCGCCCCGACCTTTCCGTGATTACCGTGGAGGATGGCTTCCTTCGTTCTGTCGGATTGGGCGCACAGCTGATCCGGCCACTCTCGTGGGTGTTCGACCGCACCGGCATTTACTACGACGCAACCAGGGAGTCCGACCTGGAACAGCTGTTGGCAAGTGCGGAATTCGATGCCGAGACGCGCTCCCGCGCTGCCCGCCTCCGGCAATCGATCATCAATGCTGGCCTGACAAAGTACAACGTTGGTGCGGGAACCTGGAGCCGTCCGGCGGCGGTCCGCAAAGTCATCCTGGCCGTAGGTCAGGTGGAAGCGGATGCTTCTCTCCGGTTCGGAGCCCCCGGCATCCGCACCAATCGCGCGCTGCTTGCGGCTGTACGAGCAGAAGCGCCAGATGCCTACATCGTCTACAAGCCGCATCCGGATGTCATGACCGGTTTGCGTGGAGACCGCGATGCCGAGACGGAGCTTGCGGCGCTGTGCGACGAAGTCGTGTCCGATTGCCCCATGGATCGTTTGATTGCGGCTGTCGACAGCGTGCACGTGCTGACGTCCTTGGCGGGTTTCGAGGCCCTGTTGCGTGGCAAGCCCGTCACGACGCACGGTGCGCCGTTCTACGCTGGCTGGGGCTTGACCGACGACAGATGCGAAATACCTCGTCGGTGCCGCCAGCTTTCGCTCGATATGCTCGTAGCGGGAACGCTGATCCTGTATCCGCGCTACGTTTTGCGCAATGCGCGGGACAGCTTTGCCACTCCCGAGCAGGCGGTTGACCACATGTTGACGTGGCGCAATGAGGCGCCAACGACGGGTGAGCGATTGTTGCAACGCTGGATGCAGCCCGTGCTCAAGCCATGGACCCGCTGGCGCGATGCGGCCGCGGGTGGGCGAAACGCGGCGGAGCAGAAGTCACGGCGGAGCCGGGCAGGCCCAGGGCGATAGTGGCGGACGGCACCGGCCTGTAGCTGCGCCAGAACAATAGGGCGGCAACGGGCAAGAAACAAAGAAGGCATTGGCGGAAAACAAGTGCAGCGTGAGGGTCGGGAAATGTTGTCGTTCAGGAAGACAGCTGGAAGCGTTGATATACCGAATCTGACGAGAGTCAGCCGGGATACGGCTTCACAAGATGTTGCAGCGCCGGTCGGGACCGAGCAGGCAAGCATCGGCCAGATTGCCAGGCATCGGCGCATCCTTCTACTGCAAGGACCGAACGGACCGTTCTTCTCACGTCTCCGCGACCTGCTTGTTGCCAAAGGTAGCCAGGTCACCAAAGTCAATTTCAACGGTGGGGACGATTTCTTCTACCGGGCGGGCGCTGTTGTCCGCTTCACGCAGCCGATGGTGCTGTGGGAGTCGTTCCTGCGGGACCTGCTGGCGCGGCGTCGTATCGATGCGGTCGTCGTGTTCGGAACCAGCCGGCGTCAGCATCGGATTGCCGCTCGTGTGGCTGCAGCGCTGGGCATCGCATTCTGGGCCTTCGAGGAGGGCTATGTGCGGCCGGACTACATCACGCTGGAGCGTGGTGGTGTCAATGCCGATTCTCCGATCGCACCGTTGGCGACGGGAGACGTCCCAAAGTTGGCTGGGCCTGCCAGGCCCCGCAAGTTCCGGCACTCATTCCGGAAGATGGCGCTGCAATCGTTCTGGTACTTTGCCGGCGGTATGGCTAACGCACGCCGCTATCCGCATTACCGGCATCACAAACAGATCGGCTTGCATGAACTCGGCCGGTGGATTCGGGCTGCATTCCGCAAGCAGGTCTATCGCTGGCAGGAACGAGATCTTCGCGAGCTGCTACTGGCAAGCGAGCATCCCCATTTTTTCCTGGCGCCGCTGCAGGTCTACAATGACAGCCAGATCCGCGTGCATAGCCCATGGCGGCGTATCGAGGATTTTATCGAGTGGACGATTTTTTCGTTCGCCGCTCATGCGCCGGCCGACAGCGTACTAGTGTTCAAGCATCACCCGATGGATCGCGGGCATACGGACTACTCTGCGACCATTGAGGCATGCGCAGCACGTTTTGGCGCAAGCGGGCGCATTCTTTATATTCACGACGCGCACCTGCCATCGCTGCTGCATCGTTGCATGGGGCTGGTGACCGTTAACTCGACCACCGGGCTGCAAGCCTTGTTCCACCGTGTACCGGTGATTGCGCTTGGCCGCTGCTTCTACGCCAAACCAGGATTGACGTACCAGGGGCCGCTGGATGCCTTCTGGAACGATCCTGGCGCCGTGGACATGAACACCTTTACGCGATTCCGGAATTACCTGATCCGGGTTTCGCAGATCAATTCGTCGTTTTATGCCGATGACATGCTGGCGCAAGTCCCGGAACGGCAACGCGGGAGGTTGCAACGGCGGCGGCTGGCCCGCTCGCTCTTTGTTGTTGGGCTGGTCACAGCAGACGCCTACAGCGGAAGAGTGTGGGACTTCACCGCCACAGTAAATATTCTGGCCGCACTGCTCGGGTAGGTAGTCTGCTCTCCCTGACGGCGTCTCGCTTAAATATGCTCATCGTTAAAATCCTCGGCAGCGGATTCAATGACGACTATGGCCAAGAAAACAACAGACAGCAAAAAAAGACTGATCGTCACCATGCTAGTCCTTTATGGAGCCGGCACCGGCTATGGGTTATTCAACGGCCGATAGGACCCTAGTACAAATAGGAGAAAACCCGCATATGCTCAATTATCCGGAATTAAGGATTGCACCGAACCGGACGCTGCCGCATGCGAGTTGGAGCGACCCCTGTGTTTCAAAACTACAACAATGCAAACCGTAACTCCGTCTCGCGTGATTGCGCCGCTGGCTGACACACCGATATAGAGGCCGTCTCTCGTTATACTACCGGGCGCTGGCTTGCCAGCGCACCTGCTTTCCTTTCGACGCAGCAGGTTGGCTGACCTGCCTCTAGCGCCCCCCCCCCCCGCCCTCACTCATTAACCTCGCCCCCGCAGCCATGAGAGAACGCATTGCCGGCTTCCTGCTGATGGTCTTCATCGTCCCGTTGGCCGTCCTCGGATACCTTTTGATTGTCTACATCGGCTTTTTCGGCAATA
Organism: Cupriavidus taiwanensis; assembly: GCF_900250115.1. Lineage (NCBI taxonomy): Bacteria > Pseudomonadati > Pseudomonadota > Betaproteobacteria > Burkholderiales > Burkholderiaceae > Cupriavidus > Cupriavidus taiwanensis. The sequence continues at coordinate 1,275,809 of NZ_LT984804.1, forward strand.
CCGAACGTGGCCGCGCTGGCGTTCGTGCGCTGGACCACTTTGTCAACGCCACGCTGCTCAACGGCTATGCCTGGGAGTCCGTTTCCTCCCATGCCTGGCGTGAGCAGCACCGCTGGTGGGCGCGCTTCATCATCTGGTTCACCGACAAGTTTCAGAAGGACCATTGCCGCCGTGCGAACAAGCGAGAGCAGCCGGTGGTGGACTTGGTGCTGAAGAAGAAGCTGCATCACCGGACGCAATGATGGACACCATGGTTCAGGAAGAGGCTGCGCAGGTCGTGGCGGGCCAGGTGAAGCACCGCAAGGTCTATTACGTCAGTGGTTTCGATCCGCGCGGTGCGGCCTACTACCACCGTCTGTATCGCGAAGAATCGGCAAAGCAGGCGGTTCATCATGGCGGGGTGGTGACCGTAAGCGCCCGGGCAAGGCTTGCGGAGCATGTGAGTGCCTGGAACGTGGACGGAGAGTGGGGCGGACACGCCGTGTCGACGCACTACCAGTTCCTGCACTGGGACGATCTGGTGCGCCGGCATTGGGAGCCCAGCCTGGCCAGGCTGGTTGTCTCCTCGCTCGCCAGCTACGGGCGTTACATCGTCTGCGGGGCGTTCGGCCGGCTCAGCAAGTCGTTCCGCGGACCGTTCTACAGTGCGCTATATCCACTGATGTACCTGCTTTTGCTGTTGATGCTGGCAGTCGGCTGCGGCGTGGGTGTCAAGGCAATGCTTGGGGCCGCGGGCGCCAGTGCCTGGGTGGTGCGGGCCGGTGGCATGGCCGCCGGCGCCGCGCTGTTCGGTGGCGGCATGGCGCTGGCGAACCGGCTGGCGGTGTTCTGGCTGCTGCAAATCTACCGCTTCGTGCAGGGATGGGGCGAGCGGGAGCCGGAGGACGTCATTGCGCGCATCGATGCGTTGGCAGACTGGGTCCGCCAAGACCTGGACAACTCGCCATGCGATGAGGCACTGGTGGTCGGCCATAGTGTCGGGTCGATCGTAGCGGTTTCGCTGGCGGCGCGGCTGGCGCAGGTACTGACGCCGGCTCAGCGGCGCCGTGTAACGCTGGTCACGCTGGGCCAGTGCATCCCCTTGCTGAGCCTGATACCGTCGGCCAAGGGCTTTCGCCGCGATCTGCAGCGCTTGGCCGATGCGCGTGACCTTCAGTGGCTCGACATGAACGCGCGCGCCGATTCGTTGTGCTTCTCGCAGGCCAATCCGCTCGATATCTCCGGCATTGCAGGCGCCAAGGTTGCGCGTCCGGTTGCGCAAGTCGTGCGCCCGTTCCGCATGTTCAGCCAGCAGGAGTTTCTGCGAATCAAACGCAGCAAGCAGCGCCTCCACTTCCAGTACCTGATGGCAAGCGCCTTGCCTAACGAGTACGACTATTTCCGGTTGACGGCGGGCCCGCGCCGCGTCCAGCCTTTCTGATATCCGCCGTTCGCCCCCATGAATTTTCAGCCCCCATATCCCAAGCCGCATGTGCGCAAGAGTTCGTTCCTGTTGCGCTTCCTGCGTGGCTGGAATTCGTGGATCGATGTGCTGTTCGAGCGCAGCTATTCGATGAAGATGGGCAAGATCTCGCAGCCCGGCATGGACATCTTCATGGTGAACGATGCCGACTGGGTGCGCCGGATCCTGGGCGATGCGCATGCGTACCCCAAGCACAAGCTGATGCACCGGATGCTGGAGCCGCTGCTAGGCACCAGTATCTTCACCACCAACGGTGACCTGTGGGAGCGGCAGCGCCGCCTGGTGGAGCCGGCGTTCGCGCAGGCGCGGCTCAGGCTGGTGTTCGCGCTGATGGCCGATTCGGTCGCGGGCATGATCCGGCGCCTGGATGAGGTGGCGGACGGGCGTTCGTACGAGGTCGACGGCGAGATGACCTACGTGACGGCGGACATCATCTTTCGCACCATTCTGTCGGAAAACCTGGAGGAGTCCGCGGCGAAGGAGATCTACGACGCCTTCCTGGATTTCCAGCATCACGCTCAACGGGCGATGATCCTGATGATCTACCGTTTGCCGCCGGTGTTTTCGGCTTGGGCGAGCAAGCGCGCGGCGAAGAAAATCCGGACCATCCTGTCCGGGATCATCGCGCGACGGATGGCGGAGCGCGACAGCGGGCAGGGCAGCGCAAGGCAGGACATCCTGGCTGCCATGATGGACGCTGTCGACCCAGTCAGCGGCGACCGCTTCACCTATGAAGACCTGGTGGACCAGGTCTGCATGCTGTTCCTGGCCGGCCACGAGACTTCCGCGAGCGCGCTGACGTGGGCGCTTTACCTGATGTCGCAATGCCCGCACCTGCAGGAGCAGATGCGGGCGGAGATCCAGGCCGCGGTCGGAGACCGGGATTTCGAACTGAGCGACATCAAGAGCCTGCCGACCGTGGGCAATGTGTTCCGCGAAACGCTGCGCCTGTACCCTCCCGTGGGGTTCTTCGTGCGCGAGGCCGCGCAGGCGCAGTGCATCCGCGACAAGTCGGTGAAGGAGGGCTCGCCGATCCTGATTTCGCCCTGGCTGCTGCATCGGCATCGTACGCTGTGGGAGCGGCCGGACGAGTTCGATCCCGACCGCTTCGACACGCAGGCCGGCAAGGAGTCGTCGAAGTGCGCGTATATCCCGTTCAGCAAGGGGCCGCGGGTGTGCATCGGCGCTGCCTACGCCACGCAGGAAGCGGTGCTGATCCTCGCCAGCATCGTGCGCCGCTATCGTGTCGAAGCGGACCCTGGTCATGTGCCGAAGGTGGTGGGGCGCGTGACGATCCGATCCGGCAACGGCGTCCGGGTTCGCCTGCATCGCCGCTGACCGGCGCGCCTCCAGCGCCTGCCACTAGAACCCGCTGATGCGCAACCCGATCGAGAACAATGCAAACGACCGGTCCAGCTTGCTGGCCGTGACCGGGTTGTAGAGCATCGGCACATATCCCATCAGGCTGTTCTGCGCGCCCTGGCCACGCACGAATACGTCTACGTAGCGGTTGATCGCGTACGACGCCTGCAGCACGATGGTCTGGTTGAACTGCGACTTGGGCGCGCCGTAGGCGGTATAGCGGTCGTCCAGCTCGCGGAAGAAGTACTGCGCGTGGTAGCCGGCCACCAGGCTCCACGCTCCATAGCGCCACCGCCACGAACCGCCGGCGCCGATGAATGCGCCGTCGTCATTGAAGCCATCGCCCGCGTCCAGTCCGATCTGCCCGGCGTTCATGCGGAAGCCGCCACTGGAGATGGTGGCACGGCCGACCCGGCACGGCGCCGCCAGGGTGCCGAGGGCCATGTTGTCGGAGCCGACCCTGACGTTGTACAGGCATGAGCCCTGTTTCAGCGTGCCCTGGATATCGCCGGCGCGAACCCAGCTGTAGCCGGCGCTGAGGAAGCCTGTCAGGAAGTGGTTGGTCCAGGGCTGGCCTGTGTAGATCACGTCGGCCTGCACTTGCGTATCGTTCGGGTGCGCGATGGTGAAATCGCTGAACTTGCCGGATGAGGCGGAGCCGCTCTTGCTGAGGTTGCCGGTGTAGTTGCCCCAGGCGGACAGGCGCAAGGTCAGCTTCCGGCCTGCATCGGGCGTCGTGACCAGGCCATAGCTGGTGGACGCCAGCCAGCTGTCGATGCCGGCGGAATCGTCGCCATAGGTGACGTGCCGGCGCCAGTATCCTGCCTCCAGCGACCACGCGGGCGATAACTTGTAGCCCGTGCGGAAATGCCCGCCCTGGTAATGGCCGCCTCCATCATAGGCCGCTTCCGCGAAGAACCCCCGCGCTGATGGAACCACCGGTTCCGCGCTCAGCAGTGCATCCTCCATGGCACCGTGCGCCATTCCCCATGGCGCCAGCATCATGGCGCCGATACAGATTGCAGTGAGCCTGCGCTGCGTGTTGGCGACCATGTTGTTTCCCCGGTAGGACTTGTTGTTCTTGAATGCATCTCTGTGCGGGCACCGCAGCGTCTGTCGCGCTGCTTGGCGTTAAATGAATGTTGGAAAGTGGAGCGGGGATAAACAACCTGGCTTCGTGCGGTAAGGCACGCATCTGGCGCACGAATGCGGCCGTATCCCGGGTTGACTTTAGATCGTACGATATATATCGTACGATCTATCTAGCGATGCATCGGAGGGCGTATGCGCCACCAACATCACCATCCAAGCCATCCCCACGCCTCTCATGGCAAGGCTCGAAACGTTTTCATGCGACTCGCTCCGCACTTCATGCGTCACGCCATGGTCCGAGGTGGCACCGGCTTCTGGGGCAACCGTGACGACGACGGCTTCGGCGGCGACGGCCCCGGCGGCTTCGACAACGAAGGCTGGCGCCGCGGCCGCAAGTTCAGCGCCGACGACCTCCAGCTACTGCTGCTGAGCCTCCTCGACGAAAAGCCCAGCCACGGCTACGAGCTGATCAAGGCGCTCGAGACGCGCACCAACGGCTTCTACAAGCCCAGCCCGGGCGTGGTCTATCCCGCGCTGACGTACCTGGAAGAAGTCGGCTATGCCACCGTCGATACCGAAGGCAACAAGAAGCGCTACCAGTTGTCGCAGACCGGCAAGGCCCATCTGGCGGCCAATCGCGAGCGGGTCGACGTGATGGTGGCGCGGCTGCGCCACGTGGCGCGCAAGATGGAGTGGATGCGCCGGGCAATGCGTGGCGAGCAGCAGCCCGAGCCGGAGCAGGGCGGCTGGCTGCCGGAGCTGATGCAGGCGCGTGCCGCGCTGAAGCAGGCGCTGGTGATGCGCAGCGAAGCGAATGCCGACGAGCAGCGTCGCATTGCCGCGATCCTGGCGCGTGCGGCGGCCGAGATCGAAGCGGGCCCGCAGGCCTGAACCATGGCGCTGACCCTGGCATCGGCCTTCAGCCATCGTGCCCGGCAGGCGCAGGGCACGCCTACAAGGAATTCCGATATGACTGAAAACGCTACTGAACCCGCACGCAACCTGGCCGTCGAGCGCGTGCGGCATCCGCTGAAGATGCGCCTGCTGCAGGTGCTGCGCACCACGCAGGTCTCGCCGCAACTGTTGCGCGTGACGCTGGGCGGCGCGGATCTGCAGGATTTTGTCTCGGCGTCGTTCGACGATCACGTCAAGGTATTTTTCCCGGCTGCCGGCGATGACAAGCCGGTGCTGCCGCAGGTCACGGCAGACGGCATCGTGTTCCCCGAGGGGCAGCCGCGCCCGGCCGCGCGCGACTACACGCCGCGCCGCTACGACGCTGCCGCGCAGGAACTGGACCTCGAATTCGTGCTGCATGGCGATGGCCCCGCGTCGACGTGGGCGGCGCAGGCGCGGCCGGGCCAGTACCTGGGCGTGGGCGGGCCGCGCGGCTCGTTCGTGGTGCCGACGGCGTTCGACTGGCACCTGCTGATCGGCGACGATACCGCGCTGCCGGCGATCGGGCGCCGGCTGGAAGAGCTGGGCGAGGAGTCGCGCGCCGTCGTCGTCATGGAAGTGGGCGATGCGACCGCGCAGATCGCGTTGCCGAGCCGGGCCAAGGTCGAGGTGCACTGGCTGCATCGCGGCGATGCGCCGGAGGGCAGCCTGCTGGAAGCGGCGCTGCGCCAGGTCACGCTGCCGCAGGGCGAAGGCTATGTCTGGGCGGCGGGAGAAGCGGCCGCGATGAAGGCGGTGCGCCAGTACCTGGTCGGCGAGCGTGGCATCGACAAGAAGCGCATCCGCGCATCGGCCTACTGGAAGCGCGGCGACGCGGCGGTGCACCAGACGCTCGATGACTGAGGCGCCGCGGCGGCACGGTGTACTCGGGCGCGGCGTTGCCATAAGATGGCAGGCAAGGTCACCGCCGGGAGGACTGCCGTGCTGCCTGCATCCAAGCCGTTGCGCATCATCGCCGCTGCCGCGGCATCCGTTGCCATGCTGGCAGCCTGTGCGCCGGACGCCGTGCGCAGCCGCCAGGCCACCGACTTCAATGCCTATCTCGATTCGCTGCCGGCGGCGTGCCCGAACATGATGGTGGGGACCAACAATATCAGCGAGTGGCTGCGCACCAGCGGCAGCCGCAGCGACGACGACTACGTCTACTGGCTGGACCAGACCTCGCGCCTGTACTACCAGCGCATCTCTGCGCAGCAGTACCGCGATTCGGTCAGCGCGGCGCTGGGCGGGCGTTCCGATTCTCCCGCGCTGGACTGCATCGTGCGCCATCTGCCGGCGAAGCGGCCGACAGGTATTCCGGGTGGCAGGCTTTAGGCCTCCGCGCACGCCGGTTGTGCAACGGCCGCTTCCCCGCTAACATGAGTCCCCGGCAGCCGAGACAAAAGCTGCCGACGTCGCTCGGACGGTTCCGGGCGCTTACGTAAAGGACTCTTCATGACTGCCGCTTCCTCCGGCAAGCGCCGCTTCGCGCGCATCGATCGCCTTCCCCCGTACGTTTTCAATATCACCGCCGAGCTGAAGATGGCCGCCCGCCGCCGTGGCGAGGACATCATCGACATGAGCATGGGCAACCCCGATGGCGCCACGCCGGCGCATATCGTGGCCAAGCTCACCGAGGCGGCGCAGCGGCCCGATACGCACGGCTATTCGGCATCCAAGGGCATTCCGCGGCTGCGGCGCGCGATCTCGCACTGGTACCGCCAGCGCTATGACGTCGACATCGATGCGGATACCGAGGCCATCGTCACCATCGGCTCCAAGGAAGGCCTGGCGCACCTGATGCTCGCCACGCTCGATCGTGGCGACACCGTGCTGGTGCCCGATCCCAGCTATCCGATCCACATCTATGGCGCGGTGATCGCCGGGGCCGATATCCGCTCGGTGCCGCTGGTGCCGGGCATCGACTTCTTTGCCGAACTGGAGCGCGCCATCCGCGGCAGCTATCCCAAGCCCAAGATGATCGTGCTGGGGTTCCCGTCCAACCCGACCGCGCAATGCGTGGAGCTGGACTTCTTCGAGCGCGTGATCGCGCTGGCGCGCAAGCACGATATCTTCGTGGTGCACGACCTGGCCTACGCCGACATCGTCTTCGACGGCTGGAAGGCACCGTCGATCATGCAGGTGCCGGGCGCCAAGGACATTGCGGTCGAGTTCTTCACGCTGTCCAAGAGCTATAACATGGCAGGGTGGCGCGTGGGCTTCATGGTCGGCAATCCGGACCTGGTGGCGGCGCTGACGCGCATCAAGAGCTATCACGACTACGGCACCTTCACGCCGCTGCAGATTGCCGCCATTGCCGCGCTCGAAGGCGACCAGCAATGCGTGAGCGAGATCGCCGCGCAATACCAGTCGCGCCGCGACGTGCTGGCGCGCGGGCTGACCGAAGCGGGCTGGCCGGTGGAAATCCCCAAGGCCTCGATGTATATCTGGGCGCGGATTCCCGAGCCGTACCGGGCGCTGGGCTCGCTGGAATTCTCGAAGCAATTGCTGGCCAAGGCCAGGGTCTCGGTGTCTCCCGGCATCGGCTTCGGCGACTATGGCGACGAGTACGTACGCTTTGCGCTGATCGAGAATGAATCGCGCATCCGGCAGGCGGTGCGCGGCATCAAGGCGATGTTCCGGGCGGACGGGCTGGTGAAGCCGTCGTCATCGCCGGCACAAGCCTGAACGTGCGCCGCATTCAGTAGCGGCGCAGCGCCTCCAGGTCGAGCACGTGCACGGCGCCGTGCTCGACCGCCAGCAGGCCTTCGCTTTCCAGCACCTTGAGCGCGGCATTGGCACGCTGGCGCGAAATCCCCGCCAGCAGGCCGACCTCCTCCTGCGTCAGATGCAGCGCCGGACCCAGGCCAGGGCACAGCACCGGATTGAATAGCGTCGCCAGCGCCCGCGCCACGCGGCCCTCGATGCCATGCAGCCGCTCATGCTCGACGGTGGCGATAAACAGTCCAAGCCGTTCGTTGAGCTGGTCGAGCAGGTAGCGGTTGAAGGGCAGGCTGGTCTCCTGCAGCCAGCGGAAGGTGGCACCGGGCATGCAGGCGATGCGGGAATCGCGCAGCGCCACCACGTCATAGCGCAGCGCCTCGCGCTTGAGCAGCGAGCCTTCGCCGAGCCAGCCTCCGGCCGGCACGCCGGTGAGCGTGGCGCGCTTGCCGGAGGGCGAGGCGCAATGCACCTTGACCAGCCCGTCGGCGACGCCCAGCCAGCTGTCGGCCCGGTCGCCCTTGCGGATCACATAGGCGCCTTGCGGCACCGCGCGCTCGCGCAGTTCGGCGCGCACGCGGTCGCGTTGCGCCGGCGTCAGTGCCGCGGCCCATGGGCTGCGCGCCAGCAGCGCGTCGAGGCTCACGGCAGCGCATCCGCTCAGTGGTGCAGGGCCAGGGGCAGCGGCTGCTCGCCCGGCGCCCACCACGGCCGGAACAGCGCCTGGACCTGGACAGGGTCCACCGCGTCATAGCTGGCGGCGCGCCAGCGCGGAGCGTTGTCCTTGTCGACGATCAGCGCGCGCACACCCTCGACGAAATCGCCTTGCGTGAAAGTGTTGACCACCACCGCCAGTTCCATGCGGAAGCAGTCGGCCAGGTCCATCCTGCGCCCGCGCAGCAGCAGTTCGCGCGTGGCGCACGCGGACAGCGGCGAGCGGGTGCGCAGCACGTCGATGGTGCGGGTGGCCCATGCGGTGCAGGCGGGATCGTCCTGGCAAGCCAGTCCGGCCAGGATCTCCGGCAGGGTGGCGTGGGCCGGGAAATGCTGCAGCAGCGCCGGCAGCACTTGCAGCAGCGGCGCCTCGGCGGCGCTGACAACCTGTTCGCGGACCAGCGCGCGGCGCAGGTCCGCGAGCGTGTCAGGGCCCCAGTCGATGCCGGCCAGGGTTGGCTCAAGCCCGGCCAGCGTGGCGCTGTCCACCGCCGCATCGGCCAGTCCGCACAGCAAGGCATCGGCCGCGCCGATGCTCACGCCGGTCAGGCCCAGGTAGAGCGCCAGCGGCACCGGCAGCTTCGACAGGAAGTGGCTGGCCCCCACATCGGGCACCAGGCCGATGCCGGTCTCGGGCATGGCCACGCGCGAGCGTTCGGTGACCAGGCGCAGGTGCGCGCCCTGAGCCAGGCCCATGCCGCCGCCCATGACGATGCCGTCCATCAGCGCCACCAGCGGCTTGGGATAGCGGTGCAGGCGGTAGTCCAGCGTGTATTCGTCGATAAAGAAGCGCCGGTGCAGCGGCGTGCCGTCGCGGTAGCTGTCGGTCAGCGCGCGGATATCGCCGCCGGCGCAGAAGGCCTTCGGACCCGCGCCGCGCAGCACCACCGCGCGGATGGCATGGTCGCGCGACCAGGCTTCCATCTGCGCGCCCAGCGCGACCACCATCGGGTACGACAGGGCATTGAGCTGGCGCGGCCGGTTCAGCGTGGCAATGCCGACGCCGTTGACCACCTGGAACAGCACCTCCGGCCCGGCCACATCGAGGTTGGCGGCCTTGGTCTCTTCGGTCAGGCGCATGGCGCGCTCCTAGGCGTTGCGCCATTGCGGCGCGCGTTTCTCGAGGAAGGCGTGGACGCCTTCGCGCTGGTCGGCATCGTCGAACAGGTCGACAAAGCGCTCGCGCTCCAGCGCCAGCGCCGCCTGGCGCGGCACGCCCTGGCGCGCCAGGTGCACCAGCCGCTTGCTGTGCGCGGCGGCACGCGGGCTGACCTTGCCGGCGCGTTCGGCCATCGCCAGCGCCGTGGCAAGGGCCTGGCCGCGCGGCACGACGTCTTCCACCAGGCCGATGCGCAGCGCGGTGGCCGCGTCGACGCGCTCGTTGGTCAGGATCATGCGCTTGGCCCAGCCTTCGCCCACCAGCCAGGGCAGCGTCTGCGTGCCGCAGCCGCACGGCAGCAGGCCCACGGCGGCCTCGGGCAGCGCCATCTGCGCCTGTTCCTCGGCGATGCGGATATCGCAGGCGAGCGCGCATTCCAGCCCGCCGCCCATGGCATAGCCGTTGATCGCGGCGATGACCACCGGACGCGCTTGCTGCAGCGCTTCGAAGGCGCTGCCGAACTGCTGCGCCATCGCCCGCGCGTGGGCGCGGTCGCCGTCGGCAAAGCCGTTCAGGTCGGCGCCGGCGCTGAAGAACTTTTCGCCGGCTCCGGTGACGACCACGGCGCGGACTTCAGGGTTGGCGTCGATCCTTGCCACCAGCTCGCGCAGCTGTTGCAGGCCTTCGGCGGTGAAGGCGTTGGCGGGCGGGCGGCTCAGCGTCAGCGTGGCGACATGGCCGTGCAGGGCGAACTCGATCATTGCTGGTGCTCCTTGTCCGCGGCGGACAGGTACTGGCGGATCACGCCGGAGAAGTCGAGATGGCCGTCGCCGGCATGGCTCACGGCCTGGTAGACCTGCTGCGCCAGCGCGCCGAGGAACAGCGGCTGCTTCACGCTGCGCGCGGCGTCGGCAGCGAGGCCGAGGTCCTTGAGCATCAGCTCGGCGCCAAAGCCGCCGCTGTAGCCGCGGCCCGCCGGCGCGGTCTCGATCACGCCGGGCCACGGGTTGCAGGTATCGGAAGCCCAGCAGCGGCCGGTGGAGGTATTGACGATGCCGGCCAGCACCTTGGCATCGATGCCGAGCCTGACGCCCAGCGCCATCGCCTCGGATACGCCGATCATCGAGATGCCCAGGATCAGGTTGTTGCAGATCTTGGCGACCTGGCCGGTGCCGGTTCCGCCGCAATGGACCAGGTTGCGGCCCATGCCGGCCAGCACCGGGCGCACCTGCGCGAACAGCGCCTCGCTGGCGCCGACCATGAAGGTCAGCGTGCCGGCCTGCGCGCCGACGGTGCCGCCCGAGACCGGCGCATCGGCCAGGGCATTGCCGCGTGCCTCGGCCGCGGCGGCCAGTTCACGCACGGTGGCGGGGTCGATGGTGCTGGAGTCGACCAGCGGCACGCCCGGCCGCACTCCGGCCAGCACGCCGTCGTCGCCGAGGTAGGCGCTGCGCACATGGGCGGCTGCCGGCAGCATGGTGATGACGAAATCGGCCTCGGCCACTGCCTTGCGCGCCGAGTCGGCGCTGCCCGCGCCCTCGGCGCACAGCGATGCCACCGCGGCGGCGTTCAGGTCGAATACGGTCAGCGTGTGACCGGCCTTGAGCAGGTTGCGCGCCATGGGCGCGCCCATGTTGCCCAGGCCGATGAAGGCGATATGCATGGGGTGTCTCCTTCGTTTCAGGTGTCAGTATCCCGCTTGTTTTCTCCCCTCTCCCGCGAGCGGGAGAGGGGCGGGGGTGAGGGCGGGAGTGTCAATTGGCAATGGCTTCGCTTCAATGACAGTTGGCATCCACAACCCGGTGGCTGGCGGTGAGGTTGTGGTACTGCCGGCGCCGGCCCTCACCCCCAACCCCTCTCCCGCGAGCGGGAGAGGGGAGCACACAAGCGGTTCGCGTCCGGCATTGGGATTTCGGCGCGTCGCTTACTTCAAACTGATCGTCGTATTCACCCCGTCATTCACCGTGGCATCATCAAACCAGCGCGCCGTCACCGTCTTGGTCTGGGTGTAGAACTGCACCACCTGCTTGCCATACGGCCCCAGGTCGCCCAGCTTGGAGCCGCGCGAGCCGGTGAAGCTGAAGTAGGGCACCGGCACCGGGATGGGGATGTTGATGCCGACCTGGCCGACGTCGATCTCGCTCTGGAACTTGCGCGCCGCGGCGCCGCTTTGCGTGAACACGCCGGTGCCGTTGCCGAACGGGTTGCGGTTGACCAGCGCGACGGCGTCGTCCAGCGTGTCCACGCCGATCACCACCAGCACCGGTCCGAAGATCTCTTCCGTGTAGATCGACATGTCGGTCTTCACGTCGGTGAAGATGGTCGGGCCGATGAAGTTGCCCTGCGGATATCCCGGGACTTCCACGCCGCGCCCGTCCAGCACCAGCGTTGCGCCTTCACGCTCGCCGGCGGCGATCAGGCCGAGGATGCGCTCCTTTGCCGCCACCGAAACCACCGGGCCGACATCGGTGCCCGGCTCGGCGCCGGCGCCCACCTTGAGCGTCCTGGCGCGCGCCACCAGGTCGGGCACCCAGTCACGTGCCGCGCCCACCAGCACCACCACCGAGGTGGCCATGCAGCGCTGGCCCGCCGCGCCGAAGCCCGCGCCCGCCAGCGCATTCAGGGTCTGCTCCTTGTGCGCGTCGGGCAGCACCACCGCGTGGTTCTTGGCGCCCATCATCGACTGCACGCGCTTGCCGTGCGCGCCGGCGAGGTTGTAGACATGGGTGCCGACGGCGGTGGAGCCGACGAACGATACCGCCTTGATGTCCGGGTGGGTGCAGAGCGCATCGACCACGTCCTTGGCACCGTGCACCACGTTCAGCACGCCCGGCGGAACGCCGGCTTCCAGCGCGAGCTTGACCAGCTCCATGGTCGACAGCGGATCCTGCTCCGACGGCTTGAGCACGAAGGTATTGCCGCATACGATCGCCATCGGGAACATCCACAGCGGGATCATCGCCGGGAAGTTGAAGGGGGTGATGCCGGCGCAGACGCCGATCGGCTGCTGCAGCGTGTAGGTATCGACGGTGGCGGCCACGTTCTCGGCAAAGCCGCCTTGCTGCAGCGTGCCGATCGAGCAGGCGTGCTCGACCACCTCCAGCCCGCGGAAGATATCGCCTTCGGCATCGGCCAGGGTCTTGCCTTGCTCGGCGGTCAGGATTGCGGCGATGCGCTTGCTGTGCTCGCGGATCAGCGCCTGGAAGCGCAGCATGACGCGCAGCCGCGCGCCGATCGGGGTATGACGCCACGTGGCAAAGGCGCGGTGCGCGGCGCCCACGGCCGCGGCGACTTCGCTGGCGGTGGCCAGCGGCACGCGGGCCAGCACTTCCTGCGTGGCCGGGTTGACTACGTTGCGGAATTCGGTGGCGGACGAGTCCACCCATTCGCCGTTGATCAGCAGCGGTACGGTCGGCACGGCAGTGGCGGTGTTGGGCACGGCAGTCATGGTTGTCTCCGGAGGGTGTTGTTCTGCAGGGGAAGAGGAATCAGAGGCTGCGCGCGATCAGCATGCGCTGGATCTCGCTGGTGCCTTCGTAGATCTGGGTAATGCGGGCGTCGCGGTAATGGCGCTCGACCGGGTAGTCTTCAAGGTAGCCATAGCCGCCGTGGATCTGCAGCGCCTTGGAGCACACGCGCTCGGCCAGCTCCGACGCATACAGCTTGGCCTGCGAGGCCTCGGACAGGCACGGCACGCCCTCGCTGCGCATGCGCGCGGCGCGATGCACCAGCAGCCGCGCGGCATTGAGTTCGGTGGCCATGTCGGCCAGCATGTTGGCGATGGGAGGATGCTCGCGCAGCGCACGGCCGAACTGGATGCGTTCGGAGGCGTAGCGGCAGGCGGCCTCGAATGCCGAGCGGGCGATGCCGATCGCCTGCGCGGCGATGCCGATGCGTCCGCCCTCCAGGTTGGACAGCGCGATGCGCAGACCCTCGCCGGGCTCGCCCAGCAACGCGTCATGCGGGACCACGCAGTCTTCCAGCGTGATGGCGCAGGTGTCCGAGGCGCGGATGCCCAGCTTCTTTTCCGGGGCGTGGACGATAAAGCCGGGGGTGTCGGTGGGCACCAGGAAGGCCGAGATGCCTTTCTTGCCGCGCTCCGGTTCGGTGGCGGCAAACACCACCGCCACGCCCGCGCGCTGGCCGTTGGTGACGAACTGCTTGCTGCCGTTGAGCACCCAGCCGTTGTCGGTAAAGCGGGCGCGGGTGCGCAGGTTGTGCGCCTCGGAGCCGGCCTGCGGTTCGGTCAGGCAGAACGCGCCGATCAGCTCGCCACTGGCCAGCCGGGCGAGGTAGCGTTCTTTCTGCGCATCGGTGCCGTAGTGCAGGATCGGCCCGCAGCCGACCGAGTTGTGCACGCTCATCATGGTGGCACAAGCGGCGCAGCCGGCGGCGATCTCTTCGATGGCCAGCGCATAGGCGACGTAGTCGGTATAGGTGCCGCCCCATTCCTCGGGCACGATCATGCCCAGCAGCCCGAGCGCGCCCATTTCGGCGACGATCTCGTCGGGAAGGCGGCCGTCGCGGTCCCATTGCGCCGCGCCACCGGCCAGCCGCTCGGTGGCAAAGGCGCGCGCGCTGTCGCGGATCATGGTTTGCTCTTCGGTGTAGTCGCTGTGCATGGCAGTTGGAGTGGCGTTTGGAGCTGCGCTGCAACTCAGGCAGAATGCGCGCTCGGCGTTTGACCTGCGGGCAGTGTAGGAACGCCCGGGGCCGGCTCCTATGCCAAAATCCGCCAATCTTCGTGAACTCGTTTGCCACCATCGCTTGCCACCCTCAGCACCATGGAAAAAGGCAGTGTCGCCATCTGTTTCGTCCACCACGCCATTGCGGGACTGCGCGCGCGCGGCATCGACCCGGATCCGGTGCTGCGCAGCGCCGGCATTGCGCCGGCGCTGCTGGCGGTGCCGCAGGCGCGGGTTTCGGCGGCCAGCTACAGCGAGCTGTGGCTGGCCGTGGCGGCGGCGCTGGACGATGAATTCTTCGGCCAGGATTCGCGCAGCATGAAGTGCGGCAGCTTTGCCATGCTGTGCCATGCGGTGGCGGGCAGCCGCACCCTGGCGCAGGCGCTGGAGCGCATCACGCGGTACTTCCGGCTGCTGCTCGACGATATCGGCGTGCGGCTGGAGCGCCATGGCGACGAGGCCGCGTTGGTGCTGACCGCGCCCAGCGCGCACCTGGGCCGCCAGCCGGGCGTGTTCGCGCAGGAAACCATGCTGATCATGCTGCACGGCCTGATGAGCTGGCTGCTGCGGCGGCGCGTGCCGGTGCGGCTGGCGGCGTTCGACTATGCCGAGCCGCCCTACAGCGCGGAATATCGCGTCATGTATTCGCGCCAGCTGGCGTTCGGCCAGCCGGCCACCGCGCTGGTGTTCGACGCGGCGCTGCTGGCGCAGCCGGTGCGCCAGGACGAGCGCAGCCTGAAGGCCTTCCTGCGCGATGCGCCGCACAACGTGGTGGTCAAGTATTCGGACCGCAGCAGCATGGGGGCGCGCGTGCGCAGGCTGCTGCGCAACCAGCGTCCGGATCAATGGCCGACTTTCGAGGACCTGGCGGTCAGCCTGAACCTGTCCGCGTCATCGCTGCGGCGCCGGCTGATGGAGGAGGGCGTCAGCTACCAGGACCTGAAGGATGCGCTGCGGCGCGACCTGGCGATCGAGGCGCTCAGCCATTCCGGACGCCCGGTCGCGGATATCGCGGCCGAGCTCGGCTTTGCCGAGCCCGGCGCGTTCCACCGGGCGTTCCGGCGCTGGACCGGATCGCGCCCGGGGGCCTACCGCCGCGTGGCGGAAGGCTGAGCCCGCGGCTACAGCCGCGTGGCGTGGTGCCGGATGTGGTCGGCGATAAAGCTGGTGATGAAGTAGTAGCCGTGGTCGTAGCCGCTGTGCCGGCGTAGCGTCAGCGGCTGGCCGACCGCCTGGCAGGCCGCGGCGAATGCGTCCGGATGCAGCTGGCTTTGCAGGAACTGGTCGTCCAGCCCCTGGTCGACCAGGATGCCGGCCGGGAACGGCGCCCCCTGCTGGCGCGCCATCAGCTCGCTCGCGTCATGCTGCGCCCAGGCGGCGCGGTCGCTGCCGAGGTAGCCGGTAAAGGCCTTCTCGCCCCACGGGCAGCGCGACGGCGCGGCGATCGGCGCGAACGCCGACACCGAGCGGAAGCGCTGCGGATGGCGCTGCGCCAGCACCAGCGCGCCGTGTCCGCCCATCGAATGCCCGCAGATGCCGACGCGCGCGGCATCGCCCGGCAAGGCGCTGGTCACCAGTTCGAACAGTTCTTCGGCGACGTAGCTTTCCATGCGCCAGTGCTTGTGCCACGGCGCCTCGGTGGCATCGACATAGAAGCCCGCGCCCACGCCGAAGTCCCACGCATCCGCCTCGCCCGGCAGCCCGGCGCCGCGCGGGCTGGTGTCGGGGGCCACCAGCATCAGGCCGTGCTCGGCGGCAAAACGCTGCGCGCCGGCCTTGGTCATGAAGGTCTCTTCGGTGCAGGTCAGGCCGGCCAGGCAGAACAGCACCGGCACCCGTGCGCCAGCCTGCGCCTGCGGCGGCAGGTAGACCGAGAAACGCATCGGCAGTCCGATCGCCGCCGAGTCATGGCGATAGAAGCGCTGCGCGCCGCCGTGGCAGCCATGTTGAGAAATCAGTTCCATGTCGGCGCCGTCCTCAGTACAGCACCACCGAGCGGATCGACTCGCCGCGCTTCATGAGGTCGAAGCCTTCGTTGATGCGCTCCAGCGGCAGCGTGTGGGTGATCAGGTCGTCGATGTTGAGCTTGCCTTCCATGTACCAGTCGACGATCCTGGGCACGTCGGTGCGGCCGCGCGCGCCGCCGAAGGCCGAGCCTTTCCACTCGCGCCCGGTCACCAGCTGGAACGGGCGCGTCGAGATCTCGGCGCCGGCCTCGGCCACGCCGATGATGATCGACTTGCCCCAGCCCTTGTGGCAGCACTCCAGCGCCTGGCGCATGACCTGCGTGTTGCCGATGCATTCGAACGAGTAGTCGGCGCCGCCGTCGGTCAGCTGGATGATGTGGTCGACCACGTTCTCGACCTGCTTCGGGTTGATGAAATGGGTCATGCCGAACTTGCGCGCCATCGCCTCGCGCGCCGGGTTCAGGTCGACGCCGATGATCTTGTCCGCGCCCACCATCTTCGCTGCCTGGATCACGTTCAGGCCGATGCCGCCCAGGCCGAACACCACCACGTTGGCGCCGGCCTCGACCTTGGCGGTGAACAGCACCGCGCCCACGCCGGTGGTGACGCCGCAGCCGATGTAGCAGACCTTGTCGAACGGCGCATCCGGGCGGATCTTCGCCAGCGCGATCTCCGGCACCACGATGTGGTTGGCAAAGGTCGAGGTGCCCATGTAGTGGAAGATCGGCTTGCCGTCGATCGAAAAGCGCGAAGTGCCGTCCGGCATCAGGCCCTTGCCCTGGGTGGCGCGGATCGCCTGGCACAGGTTGGTCTTGCGCGACAGGCAGAACTTGCACTGGCGGCATTCCGGCGTGTACAGGGGGATCACATGGTCGCCCGGCCTGAGCGAGGTCACGCCCGGGCCGACGTCGGTGACGATGCCCGCGCCCTCATGGCCCAGGATTGCCGGGAAGATGCCTTCGGGGTCGGCGCCGGACAGCGTGTAGTAGTCGGTGTGGCAGATGCCGGTGGCCTTCACTTCCACCAGCACTTCGCCGCCGCGCGGGCCGTCGAGGTCGACGTCTTCGATGGTCAGCGGGGCGCCGGCTTTCCAGGCGATGGCGGCTTTGGTTTTCATGGGGAGTCCTCCGGAATCACGAATAAGGGGGACGGCTTGCGGGTGACGCGACGCAGCACGCCGCGCCGGCCGGCAAGCCCGGTCCGAGGACATGACTATACGATCTTCCTGCGGTGGCAGGCCAGCTTTGGCCGATCAGCGGTCAGCGAAACCCCGCCGGCCGTTTCCCGGCGGCGGTATCACGGCTTGAGCACCTTCGCATCCAGGCTCCAAAGCTTGCGATCGCTGGTCGACACCGCGACGGCGCCATGTGTCAGCGCGTCGCGGATGTCGTCGCGGTTGCAGACAAAGCCCGAGGTCACGATCGGCGGCAGCGCCTTGCGGTCCGCTTCCGGCAGGTGCGACAGCATCGGCGCCGGCATCAGCTGCACCAGGTTCGGGTCGCTCTGCTCGAGCGCCTTGACGCTGCGCGGCCAGGTGGAGCGGTCGGTGACGAAGACCTTCTGCATCGTCACCATGCCGGCGCGATTGGCGCGCTGGATGGTGGCCACGCGGGTGGAGACCAGGCTGGTCACTCCGATCTCCGCCAGGTAGTCGACGCCGCCCTTGTCCTGCGACAGGCCTTCGCAGCTGTCGATATTGACGATGACATACTTGCCGGCGCCGGCCAGCGTCGCGATCACGCGCTGCAGCTTGCGCAATTCGACGTTGGCGACGATACAGACTTCGGCGACGCTTGCGAGGATGGCGTCGATCTGGTCGACACCGTAGAGCGTGCCGATGACGGGATGCCGCGTCAGGCGCGCACCGAGGGACCTGTCCATGCGGATTACTTCGCTTCATGGGCGAGCCGGTCGCCGAGACCCAGCTTGCCAGGGTTCAGGAGATGCTGCGGGTCAAGCGCCTGCTTGACCGCCGCCAGCAGCGGGAACGCCGTGTCCAGCGACGACGCCAGGTACGGCGCGCGCAGCAACCCGATTCCATGATGGTGGCTCAGTGCCGCATTGTATTGGATCAGCACCGCATTGGCCGCATCCCATGCCTGGCGATACCATTTCCGGCGGTCCTCCACCGCCACCTCGCCGCGCAGGGAGAAGTACAGGCAGGCACCGTCGACGTAGGCATGCGACTGGTGCGCCGAGCCGGCAAGGGTGCCCGGCACGGCGTTGATCGCCTTGACCACGTCGGCATAGATCGCGGCCAGGTCGCGCCAGGGGCCGGACATTTCCAGCGTGTCGGCGACGAAGCCCGGGCTGCGCTTGAAGCCCTCGGCGCTCTTGCCGGTCAGGTAGCGCGTGTCGAGCCAGCGCTCGAAGATGGCGGCGCCGTCGAGTTCCTCGCCGAGTTCGCGGCACACGCGCTCGCTGATGGTCATGACGGCATCGACCATCTCGCGCGCGCCCTCGTCGGCCACCAGCAGCACATTGGTGTCGGGCAGGCCGAACTGGACCCCGCTTTCGAGCGCGTCATAGAGCCGCAGCGCGGCCGGGTTGGCGCCGCGCTGCATGATCTCGCGGCAGGCGTCCAGGCCGCTCGCGAAGCTGCTGAAGCCATAGGCGATGGCGCGCCCGTAGTCGGGCAGGCGATGCAGCTTCAGGCGCACGCGCACGATCACGCCCAGCATGCCCTCGGAGCCGATGAACAGCTGCTGCAGGTCAGGTCCCACGGCCGCGCGCGAATAGCCGCCCACGGTTATCAGGCTGCCGTCGGCCAGCACCACGTCCATGCCGAACACCATGTCTTCGATCTTGCCGTAGCGCGTGGACAGCTGCCCGGCGCCGCGGCAGGCGACCCATCCGCCAACCGTGCTGATCGCGTATGACGAGGGCCAGTGGCCCATGGTCATGCCGAACTCGCGCTGCACGGTCTGCTCGAAGATGTCGCCGAACATGCCGGCTTCGACCTCGACGATCTGGCTTTCCCGGTCGATCCCGATCAGGCGGTTGAGCGCGCACACGTCGAGCACGATGCCGCCGCGCACCGGCAAGGCAGCCCCGGTCACGTTGCTGCGCCCGGCCGACACGGTGACCGGAATGGCGCCCGCGCTGGCGATGCGCATGACGGCCTGCACCTGTTCGATGCTGGAGACGCGCACGATGACAGCGCGCGGCGTGGCGGGCTTGCCGGCGGTCTCGGTGATCATCGAGCCGGCCCACCAGTCGCGGGTCCATGCCACCACATCGGCCGTTGCGGTCAGCACTTCGTCGGCAACTTCGCGCAGGGCCGCGAGATCCGCGGAACTGAGCGCGACCGCATCGCGCTGCAGGCCGGGCGCATCCGGGGTGTCGCGGATATGCGCCGCGTACCCGGGCGGGGTATGCGCACCGACGACGTACTGCCCGCGGTTGTAGCCGCGTTTGATGGCTTCCTTGCTGATCATGCTGGGTCTCCCATGAGGACGGATTTTTCGTGCGCGACGGCGGCGAGGTATTCGCTGACCTGCCGCGCCACGACGGCTTCGGACAGGCCGAGTTCGGCCTGCAGGATCTGGCCCACCCGTGCCGCGGCGCGGGCGGAGGCATCGCGCGCCATCAGGCGCGCGCGCAGGCGTCGTGACAGGATGTCGTCGACCGTGCCCGCCAGTTCGTGACGCGCGGCATAGACGATCTCGGCTTCGGTATAGGGCAGGCCCTCGACGATCGGCCTGGCGAGGGCGGGGTCGGCCTGCAGGATGTCGCTGACGAAGCGTGCTTCGGTGCCATAGCGCTCGCCCAGGTGCGCGGCCATGCCGCCGGACGCGACGATGGCCTGCGGGTCATAGCCGGCGGCGCCGAGCAGGTAGGCCGAGCGCGTGCGGCACTTGCCGCGCTTGCCGATGACCTTCTGCGCGGCGTCGATGGTTTGCTCGGCCATGTGGCGCGAGGTCGTGAGCTTGCCGCCGACGATGGTGACGAGGCCGTCGTGCGCGGTATGAATCTCATGGTCGCGCCGGATCTCCAGGGTCTTGCCGCCGGGCGGAGCCACCAGCGGCCGGCAACCCGCGATGCTGCCCACCACGTCCTGCGGCGAGAGCTCGACCTTCAGCGCGGAGCGTGCGCCTTCGAGCAGGAAATCGAGTTCCTGGCGCGTGCACAGCACGTTGTCGAGGTCGCCGTCATAGTCTTCGTCGGTGGTGCCGAGGTAAGACACGTCGCCCCAACGCGTGATGGTGGCGCGGCGGCTGCGGCCCGGCACCGGGATCGTCACGGTGCAGTCGTTGCGGATCTTCAGCCACGGGATGGCAACGTGGACGCCCTTGGCCGGCCGTATATGCAGTGGCCTGGCTTCGCCAGGATTGCGGCCGGTCCAGTCGCGCAGCCAGACCCCGGTGGCCATGATGACCGCGCCGGCGCGCACGCGCAGCTCGCGCTCGCCGGCGTGGACGATGGCGCCATCCACCTTGCCGTGCCCGTCGCGGGTGATCGCGGTGACGGTGGCGTGGTTGAGCACCGCCGCGCCGTGGAACGCGGCGGTACGCGCGAGATTCAGCGTCAGGCGGGCATCGTCGACGCGCGCGTCGAAGTACAGGTAGCCGCCGGTCAGGTGTTCCTCGTTGAAGGTCGGACAGTGGGACAAGACCTCTGCCTTGGTCAGCTTCTGATGCAGGATGCCCTCGCGCCATCCGCCGGCCAGGTCGTAGGTCCACAGCAGGCTCTCGAAGGCCTTGGCCAGGCGCTTGTCGAAGACGCCGTTGCGCTCCATCACCGGGAACAGGAACGGCAGCCGTTGCACCAGGTGGCGCGCATTGCGGCGCAGGCGCTGGCGCTCCAGCAGCGAATGGCGCACCAGGCCAAGGTTGCCCTGCTCGATATAGCGCAGGCCGCCGTGCACCATCTTCGACGACTTGGACGAGGTCCCCGCGGCGAAGTCGCTTTTTTCGGCCAGCGCCACGCGATAGCCGCGCAGGCTGGCATCGAGCGCGGCATAGGCGCCGGTGACGCCGCCCCCGACCACCAGGATGTCGAAGGCATCCGTCTCCAGGCGGTCGAGCAGTTGTTGGCGCACCAGCCGCAACGGCTCCGTGCCGGTCATGGCGGCACGCTCTCGGTTCGCGCTGCGGGAGGGAAAAATCACCATGTCTGGGGTTGCTCCTGGTCAATGGGTCTTGGGGCCCGTCTCGGCCGGCCTGGTGGCGAGCGCATCGGCATGGTCGAGTTCGGAGGCCACGCGCGCATGCCAGTGCGCGCGCCGCTGGGCACGTTGATCGGTGCTGAGCGCCGGCTCGAATACCGCCTCGGGGGTCGTGGTGGCGCGGGCGTGCTGCATCGAATCCCACAGCAGGCCTGAAGCGCCGGCGAGGTAGGCGATGCCGCGCAGGCTGGCACGGTCGGTCTGCGTCATGCGGTGGACGGTCATGCCGCTGAGATCGGCCTGCATCTGCAGCAGGGCGTCGCTGCCGGACAGGCCGCCGCCGACCACCAGCGCCGACACCGGCACGCCGGCAATGTCCTGGTTGGCGTCGATGCATGAGGCCACGGACTGCGCAATGCCTTCCAGGATGGCAAAGGCCATTTCGGCGCGCGTGGTTGCCATCGAGATGCCGCTCAGCGCCGCGCGTGCCTCCGGTTGCATGCGCGGCACGCGCAGGCCGGTCAGGGCCGGGATGAAGGTCACGCCGCGCGCCGACGCCACGGTGCCGGCCAGCGCGCTGATCTGCCTGGCGTTGTCGAACCAGCCAAGCTTGTCGCAGACCCAGTTGAGCGCCGAGCCGGTGGTAGCGACAAAGGTCTCGACCGAGAAATGCGACACCCCCTGTTGCCGGCGCGCCGTCATGGTCAGGGTGCTGTCCGACAGGCCGGTGCGGGCGGGCAGCTGCGGGCCGACGATCAGGTCGACGAAGCTGCCGGTGCCATGCAGGCACATCGCCTGCCCGGGATCGAGGCATCCCAGGCCGATGGCGCCGGCGAGCTGGTCGCCGGCACTAGCCAGGATCGGCACGTCGATGCCGAGCACCTCGGGCCGGGTGCGGCCGAAATCGTCTGCATCCTGGCGCAGTTCCGGCAGCAGTTCGCGCGGGAAGCCGAGCGCGTCGATCCAGTCGAGCTGGTAGCGATGCTCCGTCAGCACGTAGGCGTTGCAGGACGTGGCATGGGTCGGCGTGGTCAGGCACGCGCGCGCGGTCGACAGGTGCCACAGGAGCCAGGTGTCGATGGTGCCGAAGGCGAGCCTGCGCGCACGGAAGGCTTCGGCTACCGCCGGTGTGTCGCGCAGGTGCCGCGCGGCCCAAAGGTAGGGCGAGCGAACGCCGCCGGGACGGCCGACGGTTGCGCGCAGGATGGGATCCCAATCCGGCGCAAGCCGGCGCAGTTCGGCCGCATAGCGCGTGTCCTGCCACACCATCGCGGGCACCAGCGCGCGCCCGCTGCGGGTGTCCCACAACACCGCGGTGGCGCGCTGGCTGGCGACGGCGAGGGCAACTGCGTTCAGGTTCTCGCGGGCTGCCTCGGCCAGCGTGGCGCGGCAAACCGCGAGGGTCCGCTCGAGCAGGGTGTTGGCGTCCTGCTCCACTACGCCGGGGCAGGGGCTGTGGATTTCGAGCGTGGCGTAGTGAAGGCACTGCACACGGCCGTCGGCAGACACCACCGCGGCCCGCGTGCCCGAGGTGCCTTCATCGATCGCAAGGATGACATCGTTGCGCCGGGTCATGGCCGGGCCTTTTCGATGACCGGATGCATCAGGGCCGACGCGTCGGCGGCATCGCCCTTGAACTGCGGCGCATCCGCTTCGTTGTCGGGATGGATGGTGGTGCGGGTCGGGTCCCAGCGGATCGAAAAGCAGGCCAGGCTGGCCAGCAGCGGGACCACGGAAAGGATCAGGAAGGTGGTTTCCAGCCCGTATTGCGCGCGGAACAGCGGGAATACCAGCAAGCCCAGGGCCGCGCCAATGGCGCCGAGCGCGCCGATGATGCCGTTGGCGCCCGCGCGCAGTTCGCTGCGGAATGACAGCGACGACAGGCTCTTGCCGTTGGCGCCGGGCCCGGCAGAGTGGAACAGGATGAACAGCGACGGCACCACCACGGCCACCCACAGCGGCATCTTGCCGTTGAACAGCCCCAGGATCAGCAGCATGGCGAACACCGCCGCGAAGCCGAACGCCGAGGCACGGCGCAGCCCCAGCGTGCGGCCGACCAGCGGTGACAAGAAGCCGCCGACAATGCCGCATACGTTGAACACCAGCGCGCCGATGGTCGCGTAGACGAAGTCCTTGCCAAACAACGCGGCGCTGATCAGCGGCAGGTACCAGCCGATCGCGAAATACTGGATCGACTGCCCGATCTGCACGGTGGCCGCGAGCATGGTGCGCGGCAGATAGGTGCCGCGGAAGATCAGCAGCACGTTGGCCAGGCCGCGGCGCGCCTGGTTGAGGACGCGGATCCGCTGCGCCGGCGGCGCGGCGACGAAGGCGCGCCCGTAGATGCGTGTCATGGCGGTGGCGGCGGCCTCGAGCCGCTCCTTGCGCGCCAGCCAGGTCGGGCTTTCCACCAGGAACAGGGCCTGCAGCAGCAGGATGGCCACGCCGAACACCGCCGTGGCCGCGACCGAGTAGCGCCAGATCGCATCGCCGACGTCCCATGAGTAGAACAGCAGCGCCAGCAGCAGGTTGGCGCAGACCGCCGTGTACCACATGCCCTGCCATGTGTTCAGCCGGCTCTTGAGCTTTACCGGGGTGAACTCCGCCAGCACGGCCATGGCGATGGCAAAGTCGATGCCATAAGCCGCGCCGACAAAGAAGCGCCCGGCCAGGATCACCTCGAACCCGGGCGCGAACACCACCAGCAGCGCGCCGGCCACCGCCAGGATCTTGGCCAGGATCAGCGGACGGACCCGGCCCCAACGGTCGGCCATCCAGCCGCCGATGGGGTTGAAGGCAATGGCCACCCACGATGCAAACGACGTCAGCAGCGCAACCCTGGCGGGCGCGAGCTGGAGGTCGCGCGTCATCGGCCCGAGGCCGGCGCTTAGCGCTGAATTGGAAAACGCGTCGAGGAACAGCCCGCCCAGGGCGAGCCACCAGATGACACCGGCCCTGCCGCGTATCCCAGGGCAGGAATCGATGTAGGCAATGACATCATCGATGCCACGAAGCTTGATGGCAGAGGATTGCACGGCGGTCTCCTTTTACTTGTTCTGTAAGAGGCCGCGGCAAGCGCAAGGCGCGAAGAGACCATCTTACAGATGGTCTCTATCTGGATCTGCGAGGCCAATGTATGACTTCGCAATGGGAGCGTCAACCGGGAAAACCCTTGATGGTGGGACTAGCGTGCCGCCACATTGCCCGCGGCATGGTCCTGGCTGGCATCTGCCGGCGCAAGCTGCCCCGCATGCCGCCGCCCCAGCCACCAGCCCAGTCCCGTCCACGCCAGCGCCAGCATGGCACCCGCCAGCGCCACGGTGGCAGGGTGGCCAGACAAGGCATCGATCGCGGTCTTGACCCAGGCGCTGACCGCGTCGCCGGCGCGGTAGACGGCGGTATCGATGACGTTCTTGGCCTTGTACTTGGTCTCGGCATCGACCACCGTGAACAGCATCTCGCGGCCGGGGCGCAGCAGCGCGTATTCACCGACGCGCCGCAGGATCATGACGCCGGCGAGTACGCCGAAGGTGGGCAGCAGGGCCAGCACGACGAACCCTGCGGCAACGGCCAGCGGCACCGCGGTCAGCAGCACGGTGACGCCATAGCGGCGCGCCATGCGGCCAGTGAAGAACAGCTGCACCAGGATGGTCAGCGCCTGCACCACG
Organism: Cupriavidus taiwanensis; assembly: GCF_900250115.1. Classification (NCBI taxonomy): domain Bacteria; kingdom Pseudomonadati; phylum Pseudomonadota; class Betaproteobacteria; order Burkholderiales; family Burkholderiaceae; genus Cupriavidus; species Cupriavidus taiwanensis. The sequence goes on from NZ_LT984804.1 coordinate 1,300,619, forward strand.
GCATCCAGTGCGCTGAACACCTGGGTCTGGCGGGTGCGCTCGGGAAAGGCCTCGGCGACGAGCCGGGCTTGCTCGAAGTAGAGAAAGGTGCTGGCCGTGGCCAGCAGGATCACGAACAGGGCGATGCCGAGCAGGTAGCGCGAGCGCAGCAGCAGTGACAGCCCGGCCAGCAGACTGCCGCCGATCGGATTGGCCGGATCCTGCGCTGCGCTGGCAACGGCCTGGCCCGGCGGCGCCACGCCGGCGCCGGCACGACGGCGCCAGCCGAACAGCCAGCCCACGCCCGGCAGCGTGGCGGCCAGCAAGGCGGCCGACAGCAGCATCAGGCCGGTCAGGCCGATGTGCGGCACCAGCCAGCCGCCCAGCATCGGGCCGGCCAGTCCGCCCGCGCTGGCGCCGGCGGCCAGCAGCGCGAACAGGCGGCGCGCCTGCTCGGGCCGGAACACATCGGCCATCAGGCTCCACGCCACCGACACCACGAACAGGTTGAATACGGACAGCCACACGTAGAACACGCGCGCCAGCCAGACGTTGTCGGGCAGGGCGCGCGTGGCCAGGGCAAAGGCCAGCAGGTTGGCAATGAAGAAGGCATAGACCCACGGCACGAAGCGGCGCCGCGGCAGCCGGGCGCAGACCGCGCCGTAGAGCGGGATCGCCGCCAGCATCACGACGAAGGTGGCGGTGAACAGCCATTGCAGGTTCTTCACGCCGCCGGCGATGCCCATGGTCTCGCGCACCGGGCGCAGCATGAAATAGCTGGCGAACAGGCAGAAGAAGAACAGGAAGCCGGCCGCCACGGCGCCGGCTTCGCCGGCGCGGACGCCGAAGCCGCGCCACAGGCGGGCCAGGCCGCCGGAGGGTGCATCGCGCGCGGGCTCGTCCACGGTGAGGTGGCTCAGCGCAGCAGCGCGGCGATGCGCTCGCGCTGGCCCGGATCGGGCATGCGGCCCAGCGCCGCGCCGAGGTTGTCGGCCATGTTGCGCGGCTTGGAGGTGGCCGGGATCGCCGCGGTCACGGCCGCATGGCTGACGACGAACTTCAGGAACAGCTGGCCCCATGAGCCGCAGTCGATATCGCCGGCCCATGGCGGCAGCGGGCGGTCCTTGACTACACGGAACAGGCGGCCGTCCTGGAACGGCCGGTTGACCAGCACCGCCACGCCGCGCGCCTCGCACAGCGGCAGCAGGGTGCGCTCGGCATTGCGCTCGCCCACGGAGTAGTTGAGCTGGACAAAGTCCACCCGCTCGGCGCGCACGATTTTCTCCAGCGCCTCGTGAGCGTCGTCGCGGTAATGGGTGATGCCCAGGTAGCGGATGCGGCCCTGTTCCTTCAACTGGCGCAGCCAGCGCAGGTTGCCTTGCCAGTCGATCAGGTTGTGTATCTGCAGCAGGTCGACCTGGTCGACGTGCAGGTCGGCCAGCGACCGTTCCCATTGCGCCTGCGCCGGCGCGCCGGATCGGGCCGAGATCTTGGTGGCGAGGAAGACCCGGTTGCGCGCATTGGCCGCCCGCAGCAGATCGCCGGTCACGGCTTCGGCGCTGCCGTAGCTGGGCGCGGTATCGACCACCGAACCTTCGGTCTGCAGCAACAGCCCCATGACCTCCGCCAGCGGCTTGCGTTCGTCGGGGCCGGTGCCGACGTCGAAGGTGTCGGCGGTGCCCATGCCGATCACGGGCAGGGCTTCGGTGGTGCCGGGAATGGTGCGGCGCAGGGGCGCGGCAACGGTGGCGGAATGGGCCGGCGGCGCTGGCCCGATCCCGGTGGCGGCCAGTCCTGCGGCCAGGGCGAGGAATGAGCGACGGTCGATCGACATGGGAGGCGTTTCCCGGCGAGTCACTGACTGGTTGACCTTAGGCGGTGGGCCCGGCCATGTAAACCGTTGCGTGCGCGGCGCATCCCTAGTGCAGGCGAGGGCGATATCCCACGCCGAACCGGACGGACAAGGCGCTCAGGCGCTGGTCCAGCGTCCAGAGGCGGGCACCGGGGGTGATCAGGGTCGAAGCCAGCAAGGTGACATCCACCAGTCCGCAGCCCAGCCCATACAGTTGCTCGCGCTCCACCAGTGCGATGACTTCTCCCAGCGTTGCCTGCCGGGCGGCCTGCAGCAGCCCGATGTCGCCGAGCGTCTGTGCCCGGGGCGACGGGGGCGTGCCGCAGGCCAGTTCGGCCACCACCAGGGGGTGGGTCAGCACCTGGTCCGCCTCCATCAGGCGGATCAGCGCGTCATTGCGCTGCCGGAAATGGCCGACCCATACCGAAGTGTCGACGAGCACGTTCATTTGGCGTCGGGTTCGGGATTGCGGCGCGCTATGTCTTGCATGCCGGGCGCTGCGCCGCCGAGGGCCGCGAGGCGCTTGGCGGCCTGCACCCGAACGAAAGTCTTGATTGCCTCGCGAAACAGGTCTGCTTTGTCCATACCGGGGTCCGCCATCTCCAGGGCTTGTTCATACAGGGCGTCATCGATCGTGACTGTCGTGCGCATCGCGGGCTCCTTGAATCAGGTTTGATGTCAATATGCATCAAAAACGGAATCAGGGCAAGGGCGCGATCGCTTGCGGAGCCGAGCGCCGCCAACACGCATGCAGCATTGGCTGCCGGTACCAGGGCGTCGATGAGAGATGTCGCATTCCGGGCCGGCCATGGCAGGCATGCTGCCGGGGCCGCCGCGGTGCGGCCCCGTGGGCCCCGTTGGCCGTCACACCAGCGTGGCCAGGCCCAGCGTGAGCAGCAGCGCCACCACCGAAATGATGGTTTCGCAGACCGACCAGGTCTTGAAGGTCTGGGCCACGGTCATGTTGAAGTACTCCTTGACCAGCCAGAAGCCACCGTCGTTCACGTGCGACAGGATCAGCGAGCCGGCGCCGGTGGTCAGCACCAGCAGTTCCGGGCGGGTGCCGGGCACGCTGGCGGCAATCGGCGCGACGATGCCCGCGGCGGTGGTCATGGCAACGGTTGCCGAACCGGTGGCGATGCGGATCATCACCGCGACCAGCCAGCCCAGCACCAGCACCGACACATTGGCCCCGGTGGCAACGTCGACGATGGCGGTGGAGATGCCCGAGTCGCGCAGGATGCGGCCGAAGCCGCCGCCGGCACCGACCACCAGCGTGATGATGGCGGTGGGCGCCACGCACTCGTTGGTGAACTTGAGGATGGTCTCGCGATTGAAGCCGCGCGCCTTGCCGAAGGTGTAGAAGCTCACCAGCGCGGCAATCAGCAGCGCCATCACCGAATTGCCGATCAGCTTGAGGAAATCGTTGGCGAAGGTCTTGGGCGTGGTGAACAGGTCGGCCCAGCTGCCGATCAGCATCAGCACCACCGGCAGCAGGATGGTGAACACCGTGATGCCGAAGCCTGGCAGTTCATGCGATTCCTTGACGCGCTCATCCTCTTCGGTGAACTGCTCGGCCAGCGGGTTGACTTCGGGCAGCTTGACGTAGCGGTCCATCAGCCGGGCGAACAGCGGACCCGCCAGCGCCGCGGTCGGGATGCCCACAATCAGCGCGTACATGATGGTCTTGCCGATGTCGGCGCCGTATGCGGTCACGGCCAGCAGCGCGGCCGGGTGCGGCGGGATCAGGCCGTGCACCACCGACAGGCCGGCCACCATCGGAATGCCGACCAGCACCATCGACGTGCCGGTGCGCTTGGCGACGTTGAAGGCGATCGGCACCAGCAGCACGAAGCCCACTTCGAAGAACACCGGCAGGCCGACGATAAACGCGATGGTGGCCATGGCCCAATGCACGTTCTTCGCGCCGAAGAAATCGATCAGCGTGTTGGCGATGCGCTCGGCGCCGCCGGACTCCGCCATCATCTTGCCCAGCATGGTGCCCAGTCCCACCACCAGCGCAATATGGCCAAGGGTGCCGCCGACACCGGCCTCAAAGGACTTGACGATGTCGCTCATCGGCATGCCGACGGCAAAGCCGAGCAGCACCGAAACGACGACCAGGGTAATGAAGGGATTGAGCTTGTAGCGCGCAATCAGCACGACCAGTGCGATCACTGCGATCAGCGCATACACCAAGAGCGTGGTTCCGGTGACGGCACCCATATTGTCTCCTTGCGTGGAAAAAGAGCCGCTTGTGGCGGCAGCAGAGCTTTGGCTTTCTTGTTTCTCTCGCGGTGCGGGAGAGGCGGAGGGGAAGCGGGCACGCGCGGCAAGCGCCCTGGCGGCTCACATTGTGGTGACGCCGGCCCTCTCCCCCGGGCCCCTCTCCCGCGGGCGGGAGAGGGGAGCAAACAGTCAGGAATGGTTAGTCAAGCAAGCAGGCAGGCAGCAGGCTCAGGCTGCCGGCTTCTTGTAGGCGATGCAGTCGACCTCGACCTTGCAATCGACCACCATGCTCGATTGCACGCAGGCGCGCGCGGGCGGGTTGGCGCCGAAGTATTCCTTGAAGATCTTGTTGAACGAGGCGAAGTCGCGCGTGTCGTCCAGCCACACGCCGCAGCGCACGACGTGCTCGGGGCCGTAGCCGGCCTCGGCCAGGATCGCCAGCACGTTCTTGATGGCCTGGTGGGTCTGGGGCACGATGCCGCCGTCGATGACCTCGCCGTTGACCATCGGCACCTGGCCGGAGACGTAGAGCCAGCCATCGGCCGCGACCGCGCGCGCAAAGGGCATGTGCTGGCCGCCGGTACCGGTGCCGCCTTCGACGCCGAATCGTTTGATGTCCATGGGTACTCCTGGAAATGAGTTGGATAGGGGAGGGAGCGGCGGTGCGTGCGGGTCAGTCCGCCCCGCGGGGCAGGAACCGGCCGGCGCGCACGCCGGTGCTCTGGCGCTGCTGCCATGACAGCTCGCCGTTGACCCAGACCGAGGCAATGCCCTCGGCCGGTTGCATCGGATCGGTAAAGCTGGCCGCGTCGCGGATCGTGGCGGCGTCGAACAGCACGAGGTCGGCCCAATAGCCCTCGCGCACGAAGCCGCGCCGGTGCAGGCCGAAGCGTTCGGCCGACATGCCGGTCATCTTGTTGACGGCCACGGTCAGCGGAAACAGCTCGCGGTCGCGCGCGTAGTGGCCGAGCACGCGCGGGAACGCGCCCCACAGGCGCGGATGCGGCAGCGGGTCGTTGGGCAGTCCGTCCGAGCCCACCACCGTGGCCGGGTGGCTCAGGATGCGGTCGACATCGGCGTCTTCCATGCAGTGGTAGACCGCGCCGGCGGGCATCAGCCGGCGCGCGGCTTGGTGCAGGTCCACCTGCCATTCGGCGGCGATGTCGGCGAGCAGCCGGCCGCCCATCTCGGGCGCACCTTCCGACCAGGTCACCATGATGTCGAAGTCGCCGGTGACCTGCTTCAGGTCCAGCGTGGACGAACTGGCGGTGTAGGGATAGCAGTCGCAGCCGACCGGCTGCCAGCGCTGCGCGCCGTCGAGCGCGTCCAGCACTTCGGTGCTGCGGCCCCAGTTGGCCACGCCGGCGCATTTCAGGTGCGAGATCACCACCGGTACGCGCGCATCGCGGCCGATGCGGAAGGCCTCGTCCATGGCCTCGAGGATCTCGGCGAATTCGCTGCGCAAGTGGGTGGCGTAGAGCGCGCCGGCCTTGGCCAGCGGCTCGGCCAGCGCCAGCACTTCCTCGGTCGGCGCGCTGAAGGCGTTGGCGTAGGCGAGGCCGGTCGACAGGCCCAGCGCGCCGTGCCGCAGCGCTTCTTCCAGCTGCGCGCGCATCGCCTCGATTTCCTGCGGCGTGGCGGCGCGGTCGAAGCGGTCCATATGGTTGCTGCGCAGCGCGGTATGGCCGACCAGCGCGGCGACATTGACCGCGGGCTGCGCGGCCTCGACCGCATCGACATAGGCCTTGAAATCCGGATAGCGGAAGGCGTCGGCATGGCCGAGCAGGTTCATCGGGTCGGGCGGATCGCCCGCCAGCGTCACCGGCGCGGCGCTGATGCCGCAGTTGCCGACCACCACCGTGGTCACGCCCTGCGACAGCTTGGGTGTCATCTCCGGCTGGCGCACCACGTTGGTGTCGTCGTGGGTATGCACGTCGATAAAGCCGGGTGCGAGCACCAGGCCATCGCCCTCGACCACGTGCGCGGCCGCATCGGGGTCGATCGCGCCGGGGGCGTCGATGCGGGCAATGCGGCCATCGCGCAAGGCCACGTCGGCCAGGCGCGCGGCCGCACCGGAGCCGTCGATCAGCGTGACGCAGCGGATCAGGGTATCGAACAGGTGTGGCATGGTCAGTCTCCCAGCGGCTGGCGGCTGTCGGGGCCCTTGCCGGGGCCGCTTTCGCCGCGGTGGCTGTCGAGCACGTACTTGAGCCGGCGCAGGCGCTCCTTGCTCTGGTCCGGCTGCAACAGTGCGCACTGCGTCGCCAGCACGTCCAGCACCATCAGCATGGCGTAGCGCGAGGCCGATGGCTTGAAAATGAAATCCGTCTCCAGCGTGCGCACCGGCAGCAGCACCTCGGCGCGTGCCGCCAGCGGCGAGCCCAGCGCGGTCACGGCCACCAGGCGGGCGCCATACTCGCGCGCGATATCGCAGCTGGCCAGCATCTCCGGCACGCGGCCACTGGCCGAAAAGGCCAGCACCACGTCGTCGCGGCCCAGCGTCGCCGCCACCATCTTCTGCAGCAGGGCGTCCTGGTAACTGGCCACCGGCAGCCCCAGTCGCGCCAGCCGGTGGCGCGCTTCATCGGCCATGAACGACGAGCCGCCGCCCATGCCAAAAGCGTAGACCATGCGTGCGCCCAGCAACAGGCGCGCGGCCTGCTCGATACGATCGGTATCGAGCAGGCCGCGGTTGGCTTCCAGCGCGGTGAGGATATCGGCGTGGATGCTGTCGGCGAGCGTGGCGGGCGCGGCTGCAGCGGCGGGAACGTTGCCGGGCTGCAGGAAGCGCGCGCCCACCGCCGCGGCCTGGGCCAGGCGCAGCTTCAGGTCGCGCACGTCGCGGCAACCGATGGCCTTGGCGAAGCGCGTCACGCTGGCTTCGCTGACGCCGGCCTGGCGGGCCAGTTCGTTGATGCTCGCCGCCGCCGCGCCGGCCAGGTCTTCGAGCACCACCTGCGCCACCTTCTGCTCGGCCAGGCGCAGCGCGGGGCCGCGCTCGGCGATGCGGGTCAGGATGTCGAAGGGCGCGGTCATGTCTGGTGGCGGGGGCGAGGTGGCGCAGCGGGTTCGAATCGATATGTGACGAGATCTGCAGCCGGTGCGGGCAGGGGCTATAACAGTGACTGGCGCCTTGTGGTGAGCGCCCTTGCCGGCAGCGCACGGTTGCTGTCGCAGCCTCGTGTGTTACTTTATAACAAGGATGAAATATCTTATTTTCAGGGATATCATTACGTCAATCAGATTTTTTCAGGGTGATGACAGGCATGCGTGAAATAAAGTATCAGGCTGGCGTGATCGATCCGCTCAACAAGGCGCTGGGGCGGATGGAGGCGCCGATTGCCCCGGACGCGGCTGGCCAGACCGGCTGGAACCTGTTGCAGGAAGAACTGAGCCTGCCGGCGGCGGTGCTGTATGAAGACCGTCTTGCGCACAACCTGGAGTGGATGCGCCGCTTCATGAACGAATACGGCGTGCAGCTGGCGCCGCATGGCAAGACCACCATGGCGCCCAAGCTGTTTGCCCGGCAGCTCGGCGCCGGCGCGTGGGGCATCACCCTGGCCACCGCGCACCAGACCGCGGCCGCGCATGCGCACGGCGTCAAGCGCGTGCTGATGGCCAACCAGCTGGTCGGCCGCCGGAATATGGAAATCATCGCAGACCTGCTGCGCGACCCGGGGTTCGAATTCTTCGCGCTGGTGGATTCGGCCGAGCTGGTCGACCAGCTCGGCAAGTTCTTCAAGCAGCGCGGACAGACGCTGCAGGTGCTGCTGGAGCTCGGCGTCGAAGGCGGGCGCACCGGCGTGCGCGACGACGCGCAGCAGCAAGCCGTGCTCGACGCGCTGGCGCGCTGGCCCGAGGCCTTGTCGCTGGCCGGCGTGGAAATCTACGAGGGCGTGCTGAAGGAAGAAGCCGATATCCGCAAGTTCCTGCAGCGCACCGTGGCGGTGACCAAGCAACTGGCCGCGCAGGGGCGCTTTGGCCGCAGCCCGGTGGTGATGTCGGGTGCGGGTTCCGCCTGGTACGATGTGGTGGCCGAGGAGTTCGCGCGCACCGACATTGGTGCGCCGCTCGACATCGTGCTGCGCCCCGGCTGCTACCTGACGCACGATGTGGGCATCTACCGAGCCGCGCAGCAGCGCATCCTGGCGAGCAACCCGGTCGCGCAGAAGCTGCGCGAGGGCTTGCTGCCGGCACTGCAGCTGTGGGCCTATGTCCAGTCGATTCCGGAACCCGACCGCGTCATCATCGGCATGGGCAAGCGCGATGCCGCGTTCGACGCCGGCATGCCGATCCCCGCGCGCCGCTACCGTCCCGGTGAAGAAGCGCCGGTGGACGTGCCCGCGCATTGGGAGGTCACTGGCATGATGGACCAGCACGCCTATCTGCAGATCCGGCCGGGCGACGACATCCGGGTCGGCGACATGATCGCCTTCGATATCTCGCACCCGTGCCTGACCTTCGACAAGTGGCGCCATATCCCGGTGCTCGACCGCGACATGCGCGTGATCGACATCGTGCAAACCTTCTTCTGAGGCAAGCAGCCCCATGAGCATCGACATCCTGGCCTATGGCGAGCCGCTGGTTGAATTCAACCAGCAGCCGGACGATCCGTCGCGCTACCTGCAGGGCTTCGGCGGCGATACCTCCAACTTCTGCATTGCCGCTGCGCGCCAGGGCGCGAGCACCGGCTATATCTGCGCGGTCGGTGCCGATACCTTCGGCGAGCGCCTGCGCGCACTGTGGACGCAGGAACGCGTCGACACGCGGCATGTGCACATCGACGCGGGCGCCCCCACCGGGGTCTACTTTGTCTCGCACGACAGCCACGGCCACCGCTTCGACTACCTGCGCGAAGGCTCCGCTGCCAGCCGCTACCAGCATGAGCAGCTGCCGCTGGGCGCGATCGCGTCGGCGCGCTACCTGCACCTGTCGGGCATCAGTCTCGCCATCAGCACCAGCGCGTGCGATGCCGGCCTGGATGCGATGGAGCACGCGCGCAAGGCCGGCACCAGGGTCACGCTGGACACCAACCTGCGCCTGCGACTGTGGTCGCTGGCGCGCGCGCGCGGCATCATGCGCGAAGCCTTCCGGATGACCGACGTGTGCCTGCCCAGCTGGGACGACATCACCGTGCTGACCGGGCTGGACGACCGCGACGCGATTGCCGACTACCTGCTCGGTTGCGGCATCGGCCTGGTCGCGCTCAAGCTGGGGGAAGAGGGCTCGTACATCGCGACGCCCGAGTCCCGCAGCCTGGTGCCGGCCTATCCGGTCAAGCCGGTCGATGCCACCGGCGCGGGCGACTGCTTCGGTGGCAGCTTCGTCGCGCGGCTGGCGGCGGGCGCCGATCCGTTCGAGGCCGCGCGCTATGCCAATGTGGCGGCAGCGCTGTCCACCACCGGCTATGGCGCGGTGGCGCCGATTCCCGATGCGCAGACCGTGCTGGCGCGACTGGCGCAGTCGGTATCGGTGATCGCCTGAGCCGCTGCCCCAACCCGATGCTTTCCTGAACCCACATACCGCGAGATCCCCATGTCAAACCAGACTTCCCCGCTGCTTCAACGCCTTGCCGATGTGCCGGTGATCCCGGTGCTGGAATTCCACTCGGTCGACGAGGCCCTGCATGTCAGCGAGGCGCTGGTGACGGGGGGCTTGCCGCTGCTGGAGATCACGCTGCGCACCCCGGTGGCGCTGGAAGCGATCCGTGCCGTCGCGGCGGCGCTGCCACAAGCGTGCGTGGGCGCGGGCACGGTGCTGAACGTGGAGCAACTGCACGCGGTGCGCGACGCGGGCGCCCAGTTTGCTGTTTCGCCCGGCCTGACGCCGACCCTGGCCGCGGGCGCGCAAGACGCGGGCATTTCGCTGCTGCCGGGCGTGGCCACGGCCAGCGAGGCCATGGCGGCGCTGGAAGCCGGCTTCACGTTCCTCAAGTTCTTCCCGGCGCAGGCCGCGGGCGGGGTGCCGATGCTGAAGTCGCTGGGCGGGCCGCTGCCGCAGCTGCGTTTCTGCCCGACCGGCGGCATCGATGCCGCGCTGGCGCCGTCGTACCTGGCGCTGCCCAATGTGGTGTGCGTGGGCGGTTCGTGGGTGGTCCCCAAGGATGCCGTCGCCGGTGCTGACTGGGGCCGCATCCGCGCGCTGGCGGAACAGGCCAGGGCCCTGCGCGCCAGGTCCTGAGCCGGCGCGGCAGCCCGCGACCGACAAAGCAAAACGGCACGCCATCGGGCGTGCCGTTTTGCTGTCGATGCAGCCCTGGCCGGCTTATTTGTGTCGGTCTGCCGAGCTTTCGAGCTTCTGGCCGCCGCGCTGAATGTCCTGGCCGAGCCCCGCCATCGTGTTGCAACCGGCCAACAGAGTGGCAAACAAAACGCACCAGATCCAACCTTTCTTCACGCCGGGCTCCTTTTTTGAAGGTTCTGAATCGAGAGATTCATCGAGTTAGGGATTGCCGCAGATTTTACCGCCGCTGTGCGCGGCTTTGATAGCTGGTATGTGGCAATTTGTAAATCGTGCAACCATTGGCGCAGCCGCGCCGCGCGGGGTGGGCGTCAGGCCGGCGGCGCCAGCAAGGCCCGGGCGCGTTGCTCGATCGCCGCATGGGTCTGCAGCAGCCAGACCGCGGGAAACGGCTGCGCCAGCAGGTAGCCCTGCACGCTGTGGCAGCCCCAGGCACGCACCGCGTCCAGCTGCTGGCGCGTCTCGATGCCCTTGGCGCAGACCGACGCGCCGGCGCGCCGCGCCGCGCGGCAGGCTTCGCGCAGGCTGTCGGCACCGCAGCGGGCCTCGCGCGCATGGCCCAGGCCGCGCGCATCCAGCGTGACGGCGTCCGGATGCAGCGCCGCCAGCGCCTCGCGGCAAGCCGGGCTGTCGTCGAAATCGCCCAGCGCCAGCTGCAGCCCGCGCCGGCGCAGGGCGGCGAAGCGGTCGATCAGTTCGGCGTCGGTCGGCACCGTGCTGGCCGGCAATTCGATGCACAAGCGCGCTGGCGCGATGCCGCCCGCATCGAGCGCCTGCGCCAGCGCTTCCACCATTTGCGGGCGATGCAGTTGCGCGCTGGAGGCCAGTAGCGTGAACTGCAGCGGGGCGATGGTCTCGGCGGCACGGACCAGCGGCAGCACGCTTTCCAGCAGCCAGTTGCCGATGCGGCCGACCAGCCCCAGTGCTTCGACGCCGGGCAGGAAATCCTGCGGCGCCACGCGCCCGAGCACCGGGTGCTGCCAGCGCAGCCGCACCGTGTAGCCGCTGACGGCGGCGCCGGCCAGGTCGGCACGCGCCTGCAGCTGCAGGCTCAGTTCGCCCCGCTGGAGTGCGTCGGGCAGCGCCGCCAGCAACGGGGCCGTGGGCGGGGACAGCGGCTTGTCGGCGCGCGCGAGGCCGGCGCCGCCCTGGCGGTTGACCCGCAGCATGGCGTCGAAGGCCTGCTGCAGGCTGCGCTCGGCTGGAATGTCGGCATGGTCGTTGGCCACGCCAATGCTGCACGACAGATGCAGCTCGAAGCCGTCCAGTGCAAAAGGCCGGGACAGGTCGTCGGCCACGCGGCTGGCCACCTGGCCGGGATCGGGCCCGCCCGCGGGCAGCGGGGTAATGACCACCAGGTCCGCCGCGGCCATCCAGTGCATGAACGCGCCCGGCGGCAGCAGGCAGGCGAGGCGCGCCTGCACGATGCCGCGCAGCGTGGCGCAGCGGCCAGTCCCGAGGGTTTCACCGGCGCTGGCAAAGCGGTCCAGGCGGATCGCCAGGATCGTCGCCGGCGGACCGGCCTGGGCGCGGCGCGCGGTCAGCGCGCGTACCAGCGCGGACGGTTGCATCGCGCCGCTGCCGCCGCTGGCAGCGCTGTCGACGAGATCGTCGGCATCAGGATCCATGCATGATCTTGCGGGCCGCCGGACAATGGCTTGCGGCGCACGCGTCTCCCCGTGTCTGAAATGGTTCTTCGGCAGGCCGCCGGCACGCTGCGGTCGCAGTCGTTGCCGCGGTGCAGCCATGCGTGCCGCGGCCGCCTGCGGGCCGCGAAGCCCGATCATAAGCGAAGGGAAGGAGGTGGGGCGTTGCGGATTGCGCCAAAGTGATTCGGTCGCAACTTCGTTTGACTGCGATCACTACGGCGCCATCCAGGTGGCGCGGGCCTCCGGTACTCAGCCGGTGGTGTCTTCCTCGGGCCCGTCCTGCGGCGGCAGGCGCTCGGCCAGCACCTTGTCGATGCGCTTGCCGTCCATGTCGACGATCTCGAAGCGCCAGTCTCCCCATTGCACCGTGTCGGCAATCTGGGGCAGGCGCCCCAGCAGCAACAGCAGCATGCCGGAGAGCGTGTGGTAGCGCTCCTTTTCTTCCTCGGGCACCTGGCGCAGGCCGATGCGGTCTTTCAGTTCCGGGATCGGGATCAGCCCATCGAGCAGCCACGAGCCGTCGTCGCGCTGGACCGCCCATTGCTCGCCGGCCGCCTCGGCCTTGAATTCGCCGGTGATGGCCTCGATCAGGTCCTGCAGCGTCACCAGGCCCAGCACCTCGCCGTACTCGTCGATGACAAAGGCGATCTGCCCGCCCGAGGCGCGGAAGTTCTCCAGCAGTTCCATGCCGGTCACGCTTTCCGGCACGAATACGGCGGGCTGCACCGCGGCCTCCAGGTCGGCTTCCTCGCCGCGCAGCCGGCGCGCCAGCAACTGGCGCGCGCTGACCACGCCGATGATGTCGTGCATGCCGCCACGCACCACCGGGAAGCGCGAGTGGTCGGACTCTTCGATGCGGCGCAGGTTCTCGTCCATCGTGGCGTCAACGTCGAGGTAGACCACGTCGCCGCGCGGCACCATCAGCGACGCCAGCTGGCGGTCATCGAGCCGGAACACGTTGCGCACCATGGTGTGTTCGTGCTGCTCGATCACGCCGGCCTCGGAGCCTTCCACCAGCAGTGCATGGATTTCTTCCTCGGTCACGCCGGGGCCGCGGTCGACCTGGGTGCCGAGCAGCCGCAGCACCAGCCGCGTGGAGCTCGACAGGAGCTTGACGAAGGGGGTCGAGGCCACCGCCAGCCAGCCGATCGGGCGCGCCACCAGGCGCGCGATCGCCTCGGGCGCCATCTGGCCCAGGCGCTTGGGCACCAGTTCGCCCAGCACGATGGAAAAATAGGTCAGGCCGGCTACTACGATCGCGGTGGCCACATAGCCGGCGGTGGTTTCCGAGATGCCGAAGCCCTGCAGCCACAGGCCCAGCGGCTGCGCCAGCGTCGATTCGCCGACCACGCCGTTGAGCACGCCGATCGAGGTGATGCCGATCTGCACGGTCGAGAGGAAGCGGGTGGGGTCCTCGCCCAGCTTGGCCGCGGCAATGGCGCCGCGGTCGCCGTTCTCGATCTGGCGTTGCAGGCGTGCCTTGCGGGCGGTCACGAGTGCAATCTCGGACATCGCAAACAGGCCGTTCAGCAGGATCAGCGCCAGTAATATGGCAATTTCCATCAGGGTGCGCGCCCTCTGCGCGCCGGGTGTCTGAAAAGATCAAGCATACCATCCGCCTGTTACACAACATCGCCACTGTGATGCGCCCGCCGCAAGCGGCGGCGCTTTCCGGTCCCCGGCTACGTCAATCGATGGCGGCGATTACCTGTCAGGTATTCGCGGCGAAGCCGCCGCCATGCTGTAATAACGCGCATGGAAACGCTGACGCCTGCCTCCGAGGCCACGCTCGACTTCCCCGGACTGTTGCGTTACTGGCGCGGCAAGCGCGGCTACAGCCAGCTGGCGCTGTCGCTGGCGGCCGGGGTGTCGCAGCGCCACATCTCCTTCCTCGAGTCCGGGCGGGCCCGCCCCAGCCGCGAGATGGTGCTGGCGCTGGCCGAGCGCCTGGGCGTGCCGCTGCGCCAGCGCAACCGGCTGCTGCTGGCGAGCGGCTTTGCCCCCGCCTACAGCGAACATGCGTTGACCGCGCCGCCGTTGCAGATGGTGCAGCAGGCAATCGCACTGATCCTGGCCAAGCAGGAGCCGTACCCGGCCGTGGTGCTGGACCGCTTCTGGAACCTGGTCGACGCCAACGTCGCCTACCGCCGCATGTTCGATACGCTGCTGGGCGGCCGCCCGCCGGCATCGCTTGCCGATGATCCGCACCGGATCAATCTGATGCTGACTGTGTTCGATCCCGACGGCCTGTGGCCGGTCATCGAGAACGCGCGCCAGGTCGGCCGTTACCTGTTGCGGCGCGTCTGGCAGGAGCTGCAGGTACAGGCGCACGACCAGACCGCGCGCACGCTGTTCGCCCGCATCGCCGACTGGCATCCGGACATGGTCGGCCCCGGCGGCGTGCTGCTGCCCGAGGATGACGGCAGCGACGGCCCGCCGCCGCCGCTGTTGCCGGTGGTGCTGCATGCGGGCGCGTTCCGCGCGTCGTTGTTCTCGACGCTGACCACGCTTGGCATTCCGCAGGACGTCACGCTGCAGGAACTGCGCATCGAATGCTTCTTCCCGGCCGACGACGCCACGCGTGTCCTGTTTGAAACGCAGGGCGGGGCGCACGACGCTCCCGTCAGAAGCGGTAGCGCAGGTAGATGACGTGGAAGGTGGTGCCAGGGTTGGGCTCCTTGATGCCGCCATTGGACAGATGCTGGATGCGGTAGCCCGCGGCCAGGTTGCGGTCCTTGCCGAGCATCACGCCAAGGCCGGCGTATTCCGAGAACTGGAACGCGGTGGAGATCACGTGATCGTCGGAGGTGCGCGTGCCGCTCAGCAGCCGCGCGCCCACCGACAGCTCCAGGAACGGCACCCAGGTGTGGCGCCACCATGCGATCCGCACCACCGGCGACGCGCCGAACTCCCACAGATCGTTGGGATTGTTGTTGCTGTCGCTGAGCCAGCGGGCAACGTTGAGCTCCCATTGCAGATCCACCTGCCAGCCCTGCGGGTTGCCCCACGCCAGGCCCGAATCCCACAGCATGGCGACCTCCGCCTTTTGCAGGTGATGGCTGTCGTCGAAGCCGTAGCCCAGCTGGACCGCGGGCGCCGCGCGCGCGGCTGTGCTCAGGCACCCGGCCAGCGCAAGCAGCGCCGCCAGGGCGGCGCGGCGCGGCCGTCGCCACCGCCGCGCGGAGAAGGTCGGAAGGAGGGGGATGCAACTCGCATGGCTGTCTGGTCTGGCTTCTTGGTCTGGTCGGCGCATGGGAAGCATGCAGAAACGATGCTGCGTTGTGGTCAGGCAAGCCAAGGGGAAACCGGCGCTTGCAGCTCCCAGGCGCTGCCTCCTTACCCTATTTGTAGTACACGGGAAGGTACGTTGCCGAGGCTGAAGGTGGCTGGAACCTCGGCGTTGTCCGCAGGATATGAGCGCGGCGCGCGACCCGCAGCGACACAGGACAACCGTGCTAACATGCGCGGGCCGGTGCCGGCCGCTTGGCCGGCCCGGTTACGTTACGTCTTCAGGGCGGGGTGGAAGTCCCCACCGGCGGTATGCCGCGACGCGCAGCGCGTGTCCGGCGAGCCCGCGAGCGCTCGCATTCCCGTGCGAGGTCAGCAGACCTGGTGAGAGGCCAGGGCCGACGGTCATAGTCCGGATGAAAGAAGATGGACGGAGCTTGCCCGCGTGGCCTGGCACTTGCCTGGCCACGTGGTTTGCCGAGCCTTGCGCGCGCAGGGCGCGGCGGTTCGTGCGCGTGCCTGCGGTATGGCGTGCGGGCCTTGCATCCGTTGATCCTTCCCCTGGAACGCCCATTGATGCTGAACCCGGAGCGTTTCATGTCTAGCTTTTCCACCGAAGCCATTGCCCCCGCGGCGTCCGCGGATACCAACGCCAAGGCCACTGTCGATACGATGGCAGGCGCCGACCCGCGCCCGCTGAAGTTGCGCATCGAACAGGCCCTCGAGGCCATGCGCGAGGGCCGGCCCGTAGTGCTGCTCGATGACGACGACCGCGAGAACGAGGCCGACCTGATCCTTGCCGCCGAGCGCCTGACCCAGGCCAACATGGCCATGATGATCCGCGAATGCAGCGGCATCGTGTGCCTGTGCCTGCCGACTGACAAGGTGCGCAGCCTGGGCCTGCGGCCGATGGTCGAGCACAACCGCAGCCAGTACGGCACCGCCTTCACCGTGTCGATCGAGGCCCGCGAGGGCGTCAGCACGGGGGTCAGCGCGGCCGACCGGATCACTACCATCCGCGCGGCGATTGCCGACGGCGCGGGCATCGATGCGGTGGTCAGCCCCGGGCATGTGTTCCCGCTGGTGGCGCGCGACGGCGGCGTGCTCGAGCGCCGCGGCCATACCGAAGGTTCGGTCGACCTGGCGCGCATGGCGGGGCTGTTGCCCGCCGCGGTGCTGTGCGAGCTGATGAATCCGGATGGCACCATGGCGCGGCGCGCGCAAGCGCTGGCCTTTGCCGAGATGTACCGCTTGCCGGTGCTGACCATCGAGGACCTCGTCGCCTGGCGACGCCTGCACGGCTGAAGGCCGCCTGGATGCATGGATCGGGGCGCGCGCGCGCGCCGCAATGCATGCATCCTGTGCGACAATGCGGATCGCTTTTTCCCGTCTACATGAGGGTAATTCCATGATGTTCCGCATGTTTCGGCACGCGGCCGCGCTGGCTGGCTGCGTGTTCGGGCTGGCCCTGCCGCAGGCACACGCCGATGACGGCGTTGCGCTGCCCGCCGAGGCGGCACCGGCTTCTGCTGCCCGTCCTGCCGCTGCCGCCGGCCTCTACGAGTGCCAGGCCCCCGGCACCGGTACCGTGTTTCGCTCGACGCCCAGGGAAGGTTGCCGCCTGGTGGCCGCGCCCGATCCCGGCGCCCCTGATCCGCAGCGCTGGCTGCCGCTGATGGGCGCCAACGGCGTGATTTCCTATTTCGATCAGTCGGCCGTGCGCCGGCAGGGCACGCAGGTTGGCGTGGTGGTGATGCGCAACTCGCCGTCGGGAGTGATCCGCACCGCCAGCGGCGAACCGATCCGTTCCTCGCTCAAGCGCATGGTGCTGAATTGCGCCACGTCGATGTTTGCCGTGGTCGAGCAGACCCTCTACAGCAAGCGCTTTGCGCGTGGCGAATCGCTCTACACCATCCGCGCGCCGCAATCCGGTACCTTCCAGGTGGCCGGCCCCGGCACCATCGCCGGGGAACTGCTGCGCAAGCTGTGCCGCTAAGCCCGCCGCGCGGCACGGCGTGCTGCAGGCCGGCTTATTCGCCCACGTGGCGCGACTTCCATTGCCCGTTGGACTGCTTGCAGAACCAGCCGCTCCAATGCTCTTCGGCACTGCCGCGCTTGAGGTCTGACTTCAGGCGCCGGCACGGCTGGCCCTTGTCGGTCTTGCTCTCGACCGGGGTGATGGTGCCGTCGATCTGCTGGCGCCGTCCCGCGGCCGGAAAGGTCCATGCCACCGACTGGCCATCGGCCGTATCGTTCAGCGCGGTACGCACCGACTTGGCCAGCGACGCGCCTTCCTTGTCGTTGAGCGTGCCGATGATGGTGCCGCTCAGGTAGTTGTCGAAGTACGCATGCGCCGGCGCGGCGCAGAGCAGCACCGCGCCCAGCGCGCCTGCGAGTGCGGCGCGCAGGGCGGGGCGGGCGACGCTGCCAGAGGGTGAAGTGTGCCGAGTCAGCATGACGGTTCCTTGTAGCTACATGGTGGCGTTGGAGTGGCATTGTAAGCGCAATGCGCGGCGGTGGCGGCGCTTGCCAATGCGCCTCGCCAGTTGCGTCCACCGGGCTGCGGTTGACACCTGCGTGGCCCTGACCTAGCGTTGATTTCTGCCCCTCGCGCCGTCGGCCCCAGGGGCGCCCAATCCTGCGAAAGGAGATCTCATGACGCTGCGCTATCTCACAATCGGCCTGGCCGTCGCCTGCGCCTTCGGCACGGTGCACGCCCAGACCGCGGGCAAGGCCGACCAATTCAGTCCGTACACCGACGGCGCCAAGCAGGACAAGTTCAATCCCTACACCGATGGGGCGAAACAGGACAAGTTCAGCCCGTACACCGATGGCGCAAAAAGCGACAACGTGACCGCACTGAACCCGGGCGCCAGGCCCGATCAGATGGAGCCGGTCCAGGGCGGCGCGCAGAAGTCGTTCGACTCGTTCAGCCAGGGCGGCATGAACAGCGGCAAGTTTGACCCCTATTCCGAAGGCGCCAAGAGCGGCAAGTTCGATCCCTACAGCGAAGGCGCCAAAAAGTAACCGTCTATTAAACGGGCCGGACACGAGCCGGCTCGTATCGGTGCGCGACCGGGGCAGCCGATCGAGGCTGGCCGTGCCGAACTCGCGGCGATGTGACCAGATCGCCCGCAAAGCCATGCGTGGAGCGGCTTTCGGGCTACGTGGCCTACATTTTGTTGCAAACCTTGCGTGATCGAAACGTGACTTTTGCGTCTCGAGTTGCTATGGTTTATTGCGCATCGCAACAACCCGGACATGGTGTCCCGCGGGCAATCTGCCCCGCGCCAGGGCCTCGCCACTCGGCGTCGGGCTCATCTCTTGCCGTGTCCTTCATCGTTCAGGCCGCCGATGCCGGCCGCTCCGATTCAACCGCTCACCCTGGCATACATGTCACAGATCGCCACGCCACCAACAGCCGTACCGTTTACCTTGCCCTGCGCCGGGCCGGAGGCCCGTCGCCGCGCCGCGCGCGCGGCGGCAGGGATCGCGGCCTGGCTTGGCGGCGGGGCGCTGGCACTGTGCGCGATGGCGGCCCATGCGTTCGACTTCGACACGGTCGCATCGCGCGCGCGTCAGCTGGCGGCCTCGCCTTACAAGGCGCCGGCGCCGAACCTGCCGCGCGAATTACGCGAACTGACCTACGAGCGCTACCGCGAGATCGAGTACAAGCCCGAGCGCTTCGCGTGGCGGGGAACGCGTTCGCCGTTCGAGCTGTCGTTCTTCCACGAGGGCATGGTGTTCGACCAGCCCGTGCGCATCCATGAAGTGGTGGGCAACAGCGTGCGGGAATTCCGCTTCGACCCCTCCGCGTTCAACTACGGCCCGCACAAGGTCGATGCCGCCAAGCTGAAAGGGCTGGGCTACGCCGGCTTCCGCATCCTGTATCCGCTCAACCAGGGCAAGCGCAAGGACGAACTGGCCTCGTTCCTCGGCGCCAGCTACTTCCGCGCGCTCGGCAAGGACCAGTGGTACGGGCTCTCGGCGCGCGGCCTGGCGGTGGATACCGCGCTCAACTCGGGCGAGGAATTCCCGCGCTTCGTCGAATACTGGATCGAACGCCCCGGCGCCAATGCCAAGGAAATCACCATCTATGCGCTGATGGATTCGCGCCGCATGAGCGGGGCGTACCGCTTCACCATCAAGCCCGGCGCGGAGACCGCCATGGAGGTCAAGTCGCGCCTCTACCTGCGCGAGAACGTGACCAAGCTTGGCCTCGCGCCGCTGACCAGCATGTACCTGTACGGCGAGAACCAGCCGTCGCCGGCGCAGGATTTCCGCCCGGAAGTGCACGACTCGGACGGCCTGTCGATCCACCTGGGCACCGGCGAATGGGTCTGGCGTCCGCTGGTCAATCCCAAGCGGCTGCTGGTGACGTCGTTTGCGGCGACCAATCCGCAGGGCTTCGGGCTGATGCAGCGCGACCGCAGCTTCAACAGCTACCAGGAGATCGGCGCGTGGTATGAGCGCCGGCCCAGTGGCTGGGTGCAGCCGCGCGGCAACTGGGGCTCGGGCCGGGTCGAGCTGGTGCAGATCCCGACGCCGGACGAGACCAATGACAACATCGTCGCGTACTGGGTGCCAGACAACCCGCCCAAGCCCAAGCAAGCCTTCGACTACGAATACCGCCTGCTGTGGCAGAAGGACGGCGAACAGGAGCCGCCGCTGTCGTGGGTGACCCAGACCCGCCTGGGCCAGGGCCAGACCCGCAGCAAGGAGGACATGAGCTTTTCGCTGGTGGTGGACTTCGAAGGCCCTGCCTTCCGCAGGCTGCCGGCGGACGTGCGCATCGACCCGGTGGTTTCGGCCGATGCCAACGGCGAGCTGTTGAAGACGTCGGTGCAGCGCAATGACGCGACCGGCGGCTGGCGCATGACCATGCTGATGCGCCGCAAGGACGAAACCAAGCCGGTAGAGTTGCGCGGCTATCTTCGCAACGGCAATACAACCCTGTCCGAGACGTGGAGCTACATCTTACCCCCCGCCTAAAGCAGCGACCGGCCCAGGCGGCGGCATGCGAGCGCTATCTCGACCGCCTGCCCGTATCGCCTGAAGTGCGCAGCGAACTGCTGGCCGACAGCGCCAGCCTGGCCGCAGCGGCGGCACCCGTCACGCCGCTGGCTTCGGTGACCCCGGTGATCCCGGTCACGACCGATGGCCGCGACGCGCAGGAGGCAATCACGCGCCTGCAGTCGCGCCTGGCCGGCAAGGAAGCGCCGCCGGCGCACGGCAGCAGCGCCTATGCCTCGGTGCAGCGGCGCTTCGCCATGGCCTACGGCAATCCGCAGGTCGGCGGCGCGCCGCTGCTGCGCCGGCGCGAAGACGGCACCGTGAAGGCGGACACCGGCCCCGCGCCCGAGCGCAGCTCGATGGTGCCGCGCCAGTGGCCGCCGCATATCGTCACCGGCTGGGTGCGCAACACATGGCGCCGCATGCTGGGCCGCGCGCCGGTGCCCGAGACGTGGGACACCCTGCACGACGGGCCCGACGC
The DNA here is from genome assembly GCF_900250115.1 of Cupriavidus taiwanensis. Taxonomy (NCBI): domain Bacteria; kingdom Pseudomonadati; phylum Pseudomonadota; class Betaproteobacteria; order Burkholderiales; family Burkholderiaceae; genus Cupriavidus; species Cupriavidus taiwanensis. The sequence goes on from NZ_LT984804.1 coordinate 1,321,290, forward strand.
CGAAGGCAAATGGCATCCCGCCGGCTCGCACCGCCGCTGGGTGCTGCTGGGCCTGGTCGGAATCCAGACCGCGCTGGCCACGTACTTCATGACCAGCGTGCTGCCGTATCACGGCACCGATCCGCTCGAGATTGCCATCCTGGTCCTGTTTGCCATCCTGTTTTCGTGGGTGTCGGCCGGCTTCTGGACCGCCATGATGGGCTTCCTGGTGCTGGCCAAGGGCGGCGACAAGCATCTGATCTCGCGCTCGGCGGTGCCGGGCCGGCCTGACGCGCCAATCGCGGCCGAGGCCCGCACCGCGATCATCATGCCGATCTGCAATGAAGACGTGACGCGCGTCTTCGCGGGCCTGCGCGCCACCTATGAATCGCTGTCGCGCACGCCGCACCTGTCCAACTTCGATTTCATCGTGCTGTCGGACAGCGGCAATCCGGACCTGCGCACGGCCGAGCACGATGCCTGGATGGAGCTGTGCCGCGCCGTCGGCGGCTTCGGCCGCATCTTCTACCGCTGGCGTCGCCACCGGGTGAAGCGCAAGACCGGCAACGTGGCCGATTTCTGCCGCCGCTGGGGCAGCAAGTACCGCTACATGGTGGTGCTCGACGCCGACAGCGTGATGAGCGGCGACTGCCTGGCCACGCTGGTGCGGCTGATGGAAGCCAATCCCGGCGCCGGCATCATCCAGACCGCGCCGCTGGCGGTGGGCCGCGAGACGCTGTATGCGCGCGTGCAGCAGTTCGCCACGCGCGTGTACGGGCCGCTGTTCACCGCCGGGCTGCACTACTGGCAGCTGGGTGAATCGCACTACTGGGGCCACAACGCCATCATCCGCGTCAAACCGTTCATCGAACACTGCGCGCTGGCGCCATTGCCGGGCCGCGGCCCGCTGTCGGGCGAGATCCTGTCGCACGATTTTGTCGAGGCCGCGCTGATGCGCCGTGCCGGCTGGGGCGTGTGGATTGCCTACGACCTCGAGGGCTCGTACGAAGAGCTGCCGCCCAACCTGCTCGACGAAGTCAAGCGCGACCGCCGCTGGTGCCAGGGCAACCTGATGAACTTCCGGCTGTGGCTCAAGCAGGGCTTCCACGTGGTGCACCGCGCGGTGTTCCTGACCGGGATCATGGCGTACCTGTCGGCGCCGCTGTGGCTGCTGTTCCTGCTGCTGTCGACGGCGATGCTGGCCAAGCACGCGCTGGTGCCGCCGGAATACTTCACGCAGCAATACCAGCTGTTCCCGACCTGGCCCGAGTGGCATCCCGAAAAGGCGCTGGCGCTGTTCTCCGCCACGGCCACGCTGCTGTTCCTGCCCAAGCTCGCCAGCGTGGCGCTGCTGATGAAGCAGGCGCGGCGCTACGGCGGCGCGGTGCAGCTCTTTGCCAGCATGCTGATCGAGGTGCTGCTGTCCGCGTTGCTGGCGCCCACGCGCATGCTGTTCCATACCAAGTTCGTGATCGCCGCGTACAGCGGCTGGGGCATTTCGTGGAAATCGCCGCCGCGCGAAGATGCCGAGACTACCTGGGGCGAGGCCTTCCGCCGCCACGGCTGGCATACCGCGCTGGGGCTGGCGTGGGGCCGGCTGGTGTACTGGCTGAACCCGTCCTATGTGCTGTGGCTGCTGCCGATCGTCGGCTCGCTGGCGTTGTCGATCCCGCTCTCGGTGATGCTGTCGCGGGTGTCGCTGGGCCGCGCTTCGCGCAGCGCGGGGCTGTTCATGATCCCGGAAGAAACGCTGGTGCCGCGCGAGATCGTCGAAACCCAGCAGCATGTCGAAAACGCCGCCGAAACGCCGAACTTCGTCGACGCCGTGGTCGACCCGGTCACCAACGCGCTGATGTGCGCCACCGCGACGCCGCGCGTGGTGCAGCCGGAATCGGCACGCCAGCGCCACCAGAGCCTGGTCGAGCATGCGCTGACGCACGGGCCGCGCGCGCTCACGCCGGCGCAGAAGCATGTGTTGCTCGGCAATCCGTTCGCGCTGGCGCGGCTGCATGAGCTGGTGTGGGGCTCGCCGCTGGCCGACGCCGGCTGGAAGGACACGCGCATGCTGGTGCGGCGCGCCGCCAACGTGGTGCCGCTGCGGCCGCGCGCCGCATGAGACGTGTTGTTGCCTGAAAAAAAACGGCCCGCAGCAGCGGGCCGTTTTTGTTGGCACTGGCGCGCGCGGGTCAGCGCAACGCTGCGCTGCAGATCGGGCCGTTGATATAGACGTCGCCGATGCGGCGCTCGCCGCGGTCCTTGCGGGTCATGTAGCGGAACAACATGCTGACGCCGAGCTTGGTCAGGATCTCGACATCGCGGTTGGCGCAGATATTGCGCTGCAGCGGCGCGGCGTAGTTGACCTCGAAGCTGGCCAGGTCCAGCATCGGTCCGCGGTAGTTGGTCAGCTCCAGCTGGAACAATACGTGTTTGCCCGGGACCGACTGGCAGCGGCGCAGGCGGGTTTCGCCGTCGATTTCGATCGGCAGGGCATCGTTGAGCTGGCGGCAGGCGCGCGCCAGCACGTTGTCAGGGCCGGTGGCGTTGCGCAGCAGTTCCGGCACGCCGGCGGCGCCGGTGTTCTGGCCGGTGGCCGCGCCCTTGAGCATGCGCGCCACCGGGTCGGCGTCGTCGACCGCGGGCACCAGCAACGGCACGCTGGCATTGCGCAACTGCGCCGGCGCCGCCTTGGCCGTCAGGGGCGGCGCCAGCAGCAGCACGGCCGCGAAAGCGGCGGCGCCTAGCGAAGCGGAAAGCGGCGTTTGTCGTATTCTCATGCAGGCTAATGTTGCGAGGACCTGTACTGTCGTCCCTCTCTGCGAGGCCGACGTCGAGTCTTACGCCGACAGGCTGGCATTGTACCCTCCACGCCGGCGCGCATGAAAGTCGCGCTCCCCATGCATCGTCACGCTGCTGCGTTGCAAGGCCCGTGAATATCACTGCGTGACCTAACTATTTACCAATCCCATGCAGGCTAATGTTGCGAGGACCTGTACTGTCGTCCCTCTCTGCGAGGCCGACGTCGAGTCTTACGCCGACAGGCTGGCATTGTACCCTCCACGCCGGCGCGCATGAAAGTCGCGCTCCCCATGCATCGTCACGCTGCTGCGTTGCAAGGCCCGTGAATATCACTGCGTGACCTAACTATTTACCAATCCTGCGAGGTTTGCCAGCTTTGCCTGGTCCGGCGTTGGCGATGGCGTCCGGCGCGCCGGCATTCTGCGCGATACGTTCCGGGCCATCTTCGCCGGCGCCCGGCCGCGTTGGTTATGTTGTGCAACAATTGCCCACGCCGCGTTTCCCTGCCTGGCTGCTGATCTGCGGCTCGCTGATGGCGATCGCGCCGCTGTCGATCGACATGTACCTGCCCAGTTTCCCGACGCTGGCGCGGGACCTGGGCGTCGACATCGGCCAGGTCCAGCTGACACTGGGTACCTTCCTGGTCGGGCTGGCGCTCGGACAAGCCTTCTATGGTCCCTTCAGCGACCGCTTCGGGCGCAAGCCGCCGCTCTATGTGGGGCTGTGCCTCTACGTGGCCGCCGCCGTCGGCTGCGCGCTGGCGCGCAACGTCGAATCGCTGATGCTATGGCGCTTCCTGCAGGCACTGGGGGGCTGCGCCGGCATGGTGATGGCGCGGGCGGTGATCCGCGACCGGCTCGAGGCGCATGAATCGGCGCGGGCGTTTTCCTCGCTGATGCTGGTGATGGGAGTTGCGCCGATCCTGGCGCCGATCATCGGCGGCGCGGTGCTGACCGTCTCGGGCTGGCGCGCCATCTTCTGGGTGCTGGCGGGGGCCGGCCTGCTGATCCTGCTGCTGGTCCATCTGCGCATGGAGGAATCGCTGGACCGCCGCCATGCGGCGCCGCTGCGGCTCGGCACCGTGGCCCGCAGCTACGCGGAACTGCTGCGCGACCGCGAGTTCCTGGGTTATTCGCTGGCGGCCGGTTTCGGTTCGGCGGGCATGTTTGCGTATATCTCGGGCTCGCCGTTCGTGCTGATCGAGCTCCACGGCATCGCGCCGTCGCACTATGGCTTTGTGTTCGGCGCCAATGCACTGGGACTGATCACGATGTCGCAGCTCAATGCCCGGCTGGTGCGCGGGCGTTCGCTCGATCAGGTGCTGGGTGCCACGCTGCTGGCGGCGCTGGCCGCGGGGATGGTGCTGGCGCTGGCCGCGCTGGCGGGGATGGCGGTGCTGCCGGTGCTGCTGGGCGGGTTCTTCGTCTTTATCGGTGCGCTGGGCTGCGTTTCGCCGAACGCCTCGGCGCTGGCGCTGGCGCACCAGGGGCATCGCGCCGGCACCGCTTCGGCGCTGATGGGCACGCTGCAGTTTTCGCTCGGCACGCTCGGCGGCGCCGCCGTCAGCGTATGGCGCGACGGCAGCGCGCTGCCGCTGGGCGTGGTGATGGCGGCCTGCGGCGCCGGCGCGGTGCTGATGCGCCATTACGGGCGTTCAGGCGCACACGCGCGCCCGGGCGCCCGCTGAAGCCGCGCCGCGCCAGTTCAGGCGGCCTGCTGTGCCGCGGCTTGCTCCGCGCCGGCGTGCGGCACCCCGGCCTGTTGCACCACCACCATGTGCGCCGGCATCGGCGCGGCGTAGCCGGCCTGGCCAAAGCACTCCCGGATGACGCGGTTGGTGTCGAAATAGACTTGCCAGTAATGATCGTTATGGCAATAGGGCCGCACCGCCAGCACCGGACCGACCAGCGTGAACTCGAGGATTTCGACATCGACCGGCGGCTCGGCCAGCACGTTGGGGATCTCGGCAATGCGGCTCTTCAGCAGCGCCACCGCATCGGCCACGTCGGTGCTGGCGGCCAGCTGCACTTTCAGTTCCACGCGCCGGAACGCATTGGCGGTGAAGTTCTGGATGGTGTCGCTGAAGATCTTGTTGTTGCCGATCACCGTCTGGACATTGTCCGGCGTATCCAGCGTGGTCGCGAACAGGCCGATTTCGCGCACGGTTCCGGCCACGCCGCCGATGGTGACGAAGTCGCCCACCTTGAACGGCCGCAGTACCACCAGGAAGGCGCCGGCGGCGAAGTTCGCCATCAGCCCCGACCAGGCCATGCCGATGGCCACGCCGGCGGCGGCGATCAGCGCCGCAAAGGTGGTGGTCTGGATGCCGAAGTAGCCGAGGATGCCGATCACCAGCACCACGTTCAGCGTCACGGTGACGATGGAGCCGACATAGCGCAGCAGCGTCGGATCGACCTTCTGCTTGCCGAGCGCGTTCTGCACCAGGCGCACGACAAAGTGGATCAGCCAGCGGCCAATGACCCAGAAGGCGAGGGCCGCCAGGATCTTGACGCCGAATTCGGTGGCGTAGGAGACCACCAGGGTCTTGAGGTTGTCGAAGGTAGAGGCGTCCATCGGCGTAATCCTTTGGTGTGGGTGTAACCGGCCAGCCGCCGACCCAACATCCTCCGAACCAGCCGGCTGCGGCGTGCGAGCCCCTGCGCGTTGCGCGCAATTCCCGGGCACGGGAATTATTGAGAGGCCGCGTGCGGAAGCGCAAGCAAATAATTGTTAAGACAAGCCGCATGGCACGGCTCGTCTGTTTATATCGGAAATGGGCTGGCGCGTATTACCAGTTGGTTTCGCGCTCGGGGGTGGCGGAAATCCGGTGCAGCGTCAGGTCGGCCCCGTTGAACTCGCCCTCGGCGTCGAGGCGAATGCCCACCAGCCGCTTGAGCGTGCCATAGACCAGCGTGCCGCCAGCCAGCGCCACGACGATGCCGAGCAAGGTGCCGAGCCACTGCGCGCCAAGCGAGACCCCGCCAAGGCCCCCCAGCGCCTTCGCGCCGAAGATGCCGGCGGCGATGCCGCCCCAGGCGCCGCAAAGCCCGTGCAGCGGCCACACGCCAAGCACATCGTCGATATGCCACTTGTTTTGCGCCAGCGTGAACATAGAGACGAACAGCGCGCCGGCCACGGCACCCGTGACCAGCGCGCCCAGCGGATGCATCAGGTCCGAACCGGCGCATACCGCCACCAGGCCGGCCAGCGGCCCGTTGTAGACGAAGCCTGGATCGTTGCGTCCGGCCAGCCAGGCGGCCAGCGTGCCGCCGACCATCGCCATCAGCGAATTGATCGCTACCAGGCCGCTGATCTTGTCGACGGTCTGCGCGCTCATCACGTTGAAGCCGAACCAGCCCACCGCAAGAATCCAGGCGCCCAGCGCCAGGAACGGGATGTTCGAGGGCGGATGCGCGCTGATGCGGCCGTCTTTCTGGTAGCGGCCGCGGCGCGCGCCCAGCAGCAGCACTGCCGGCAGCGCGATCCAGCCGCCCAGCGCATGCACCACCACCGAACCGGCGAAGTCGTGGAAGGGCGCGCCGGCCACCCGCGCGATCCAGTCCTGCACGCCGAACCGCTGGTTCCACACCATGCCCTCGAAAAACGGGTAGACAAAACCCACCAGCACGAAGGTGGCGACCAGTTGCGGATTGAAGCGCGAGCGCTCGGCAATACCGCCGGAGATAATCGCCGGAATCGCCGCGGCAAAGGTCGCCAGGAAAAAGAACTTGACCAGTTCGTAGCCATTTTTCTGGACCAGCGTTGCGGCCCCGGAAAAGAACTGCACGCCGTAGGCAATGGTGTAGCCGATAAAGAAATAGGCGATGGTGGAAACCGCGAAATCCACCAGGATTTTTACCAACGCATTGACCTGGTTTTTCTTGCGCACCGTGCCGAGTTCGAGGAACGCAAAGCCGGCGTGCATGGCCAGCACCATGATGGCGCCAAGCAGGATAAACAGCGCGTCGGTGCCGGTCTTCCAGTTGTCCATAGTGACCTCATGCTCAAAATGGGCGCACCAGTATGCAAAAAGCGTTCCACAGACGGCTGCATCCTGGTGCCGCTTGCACCGTGCCGGGTAAAAAGCCGCACCGGCATGCCGCACGCGGCCCGAGGTCCTGGGACGCGCGGCCGTCGGGGCGCTGCCGGCAGCGGGGCAAGCCTGCGCCAGAATGAGCCGGCGAGGTGCGTCCGATGATCCGTTGTGGTGCGTCGCCCCAATTGGGGGAATCTGTCCTATGCTGATTAGTTTTGAGGTCACTATTCCGGGCGCCCGCTCCCGGCGCAGTGGCGGGCCGGCAAAAAGCGGCGGCGGCAAGCGCGAACAGGGGTGGAAATTGCCCGCTAACCGGCCTCAAGCAAGGATTTGCGGGTTTTTTTGTCGCATTGGTGCCACTGGGGATTGCTCTACGCGCGAAGGGCAGATTAGACTGCGCCGATCGATGGCCTGCCGCGAGGCACGCACATCGGTGACGACGACCAACAAGGGAAATCAGCCATGAATAAAGGTGAACTGGTATCGGCCATCGCCGCGGAAGCAGAATTGAGCAATGCCGCCGCCGAGCGTGCGCTCAACGCAGCGCTGGACAGTATCAAGAAGGCAGTGGCAAAGGGTGATTCTGTAACGCTGGTGGGTTTCGGCAGCTTCAGCGCCGGCAAGCGCGCTGCCCGTACCGGCCGCAATCCGCGCACCGGCGAAACCATCAAGATTCCGGCCGCCAAGACGGTCAAGTTCTCGGCAGGCCAGGGTTTCAAGGACGCCGTGAACAAGAAAAAGTAAGCAGTTTGCGTCCATAGCGAAAGAAGCGGCCTGGCAGGCCGCTTTTTTTTATGCGCCGGATACGCCCGCTGCGCCGGCACGGCGGTTGCCGACGCAACGCCATGCCAGCCGGCAACGGCGCGGCGATCCGGGTTAAACTGCCGGCGCCCGCAGCCGGCAATCCCGCCCCCGCAATCTTCGTATCCCGCATCATGAATGACCTGTCCCACCAGCTTTCCATGACCGTGCTGATGACGCCGGACATGGCCAACTTCTCCGGTAACGTCCACGGCGGCACCATCCTCAAGTACCTGGATATGGTGGCCTATGCCTGCGCCAGCCGCTACGCCGGCCGCTACGTGGTCACGCTGTCGGTAGACCAGGTGGTGTTCCGCCAGCCCATCCACGTGGGCGAGCTGGTGACCTTCCTGGCATCGGTCAACTACACCGGCCGCAGCTCGATGGAGATCGGCATCAAGGTGGTGACCGAGAACATCCGCAGCAAGCTGGTGCGCCATACCAACAGCTGCTATTTCACCATGGTGGCGGTGGACGACAACGGCACCCCCGCCGAGGTGCCGCCGCTGGAGCCGCGCGACGAGGTCGAGCGCCAGCGCTTTGCCGCCGCGCAGCAGCGTCGCGCGCTGCGCCAGGAAATGGAAAAGCGCCACGGCGACATCAAGTCGTCGGTGAACTGAATGCCGATGCGCGCTACAGCCATGAGGTCCTGCCACCAACTCGTTCGCATCCTGTTGGCCGCCGCCTGCGCCAGCGCCGCCGCGGGTGCCAGTGCCGAGGAGATCGGCAGCGTCAGCACCAATTTCCGCATGACCGGTTCCGACAAGGTCGTGATCGAAGCCTATGACGATCCGCAGGTGGACGGCATTACCTGCTACGTGTCGCGCGCCCGCACCGGGGGCATCAAGGGCCAGCTCGGCATGGCGGAAGACCCGCCCGAGGCCTCGATCGCGTGCCGGCAGGTGGGCCCGATCGGCTTCAAGGCGCCGATCAAGCAGCAGGACAATGTGTTTTCCGAGCGCATGTCGATCCTGTTCAAGGCGCTGCACGTGGTGCGCGCGGTCGACCGCAAGCGCAATACCCTGGTCTACCTGACGTATTCGGACCGCATCGTCAGCGGCAGTCCCCAGAACAGCGTGACTGCCGTACCGGTGCCGGCCGGCACGGTGATTCCGGTGAAGTAGCCCAGGTCGGCCATCCGCGGCGGAACTACGGCGCCAGCGCCGCGCTTTCCGCCTGGCAATCGCGCGATGGCCGCGCTCCCGCGGCGCGCGCGGCAGCCACTTCACTGCGTGCCCGCTCCAGGTCGGCGCGGAAGGCGGGATCGGCATGCAGGCGCGCCACCGTCGCTGCCGCCATGGTGCGGCCCGCATTGACATCGCTCTGCCAGTGCACGTTGCAGACCACGCGGCTTTGCCCGAAGGCCCGGCCGCGCGCCAGCAGCTCATTGGCGCGCGCGGGCTCGATCTCGGTCAGGATCAGCGCCCAGGCCCAGCCGATGGCGCTGTGGCCGGACGGGTAGGAGCCATCCTTCTCCAGCTTGGCGGCCTCGGCCTGCGTGCACATCGGGGTCTTGGTGGCCACGAAGGGGCGGGTGCGCTGGTAATGGTCCTTGGCCTTGTACGTGGACAGGCCGGCATCGACCAGGCTGCGGCGCAGCAGCATGTTCAGGTAAGGCGTGTCCTTGTCGCTGACGGGCACGCCCAGCGCGCAGGAGAAGGTGCTGGCCGCCTGCGGGAAGGTCAGCACGGCATCGTCGGCAGCCAGCTGCCAGCGCGGCGAACCCCGCAACGGACCGGCCTGGCGCGCGGATTCTTCATCGAGCGCCAGCGCCGCCGAACCCTGCGCCGGCGGCGCCGACAGCAGCCTCAGGCTGTCGGGGCGCGCCTCGGCGGCGAGGTAGCCGGCCGGCATTCCGGGACGCAACTCGGGCACCGCGGACAGGTTGGTGCCGCCGGCGGCGCAGCCGGCCAGCAGCGCGGCGAGCGCTGCCGCGCCAAGCGCCAGCATGGGTTGGGAGCGGGAGGAATCCGGCTTGGCTTGGTCCGTCACTTTGTCTTCCTGATGAGGGCTCGGATCGATGCGGTCGCGCCGCCGTGGCTTACGTGGCGGCGTCGAACAGCTTGCGAAGGTTCGATTTCATGATCTTGCCATTGGCATTGCGCGGCAGCATCTCGTGGAAAATCAGGATACGCACCGGCACCTTGAACGCTGCCAGCCGCTCGCGCACGAAATCCTGCAGCCCGGCTTCGCTCGCCTGCATGCCCGGCTTCAGGCTGACCACGGCAGCCGGCTCCTCGCCCAGGGTCCGGTGCGGCAGCCCGACCACCGAGGCGTCCATGACCGCGGGGTGCTCGTACAGCGCGCTTTCCACCTCGATGCAGTAGATGTTCTCGCCGCCGCGGATCAGCATGTCCTTCATCCGGTCGACGATATAGACGTAGCCTTCTTGGTCCAGCCGGGCAATGTCGCCGGTGCGCAGCCAGCCGTCGACAAAGGTCTGGGCGGTGGCCTCGGGCTTGTTCCAGTAGCCGCGCACGACGTTGGCGCCGCGCGCCATCAGTTCGCCGGTTTCACCGGGCGGCAGCGCCTGGCCGCGGCCGTCCACCACTTTCATTTCGCCGATCGGCAGCGCCGGGCCGCTGCTGTCCGGGCGCGTCACATATTCTTCGGCGCTGTGGCTGGTGAAGGTGGACGAGGTTTCCGTCATGCCCCAGCCAATGCCGGGCGCGGCCATGGGGAACACCTCGCGGATGCGCCGGACCAGTTCCGGCGAGGCCGGCGCGCCGCCGTAGTTGATGTTCTCGAGCGACGACAGGTCGAAGCGGCCGCGCTCGGGATGCTCCAGGATCTGCCATGCGATGGTCGGCACGCCGCCGGCCGCGGTGCAGCGCTCGCGTTCGATCAGCTCCATGCCGCGCAGCGCGTCCCAGCGGTGCAGCAGCACGATCTTGCCGCCGGTGGCGATGGCGCCGTTGAGCACCGCCATGCAGCCGGTGACGTGAAAGAACGGCACTGCCAGCAGCATCGATTTTTGCGGCGCGGCCGGATCCGGCGCCGGGATCGGTTCGCCCCGGCGCAGCAGGTTGCGCAGCGGACTGAAGCCACCGGCCACCGCCACCGAGGTGGAGTTGCGATGCGTGCCGAGCGCACCCTTCGGCTTGCCGGTGGTGCCGGAGGTATAGAAGATGGTGGCGTCGTCGTCGGGGTCGATGTCGACCGCAGGCGGCGCCTGCTGCGGCAGCGCCGCCCAGCTCGCCGAAGCGCCGATCACGCTTTCCAGCGCCGTCACGCGCGGCTCGGCCGGGGCAGCGCCGGCGCGCGAGACGTAGATGCGTTCCAGCGCCGGACAGCCCGGCAGGTGTTCGAGGATGCGGTCGAGTCGCTCCGCATCGACGATCGCGATGCGGCTGCCGGAATCGGCCAGGCCATATTCCAGCTCCTGGCCGGTCCACCAGGCATTGAGCGGAGTCACGATGGCGCCGGCCAGCAGCGCACCGTAGAACGCCACCGGCCATTCGGGCAGGTTGCGCATGGCCAGCGCCACGCGGTCGCCCTTGCGCACGCCGTCACGCACCAGCGCGTGGGCCATGGCGATGGCAGCGCGCACAAACGCATCGTAGGAGACGCGTTCGTTCTCGTACACCACGAAGGTGCGCCCGGCGAACGCGCGCGTGGCCAGCAGCAGCTCACGCAGCGTGGGCGGCGCGTTCTTCCAGACCGTGGTGGGGATGCCGCGGATCACGCGCGTCTCGGTTTCGAACGGCGCGCCCGGCGCGGTCAGGCGGGCGTGCGCCTCGGCCAGCGACATGACCGGCCAGGTGCCGGCCGACTGCGGATTGCTCGACATGGACTGCCTCCCGGAACTGCACTGCAGGTTGAGGGAAATGCAGGAAGGCGGCCGGCGCAGTTGGCGCCGGCCGCCTGGCAACGCTTGCGTCAAAGGCTCAGATGGTCACGCCGCCGTCCACCACCATGGCCTGGCCGGTCATGAAGGTGCTGGCCGCCGAGGCCAGGAACACGGCCGCGCCGGCGATCTCGATGGGTTCGCCGATGCGGCGCAGCGGGGCGCCCTGGGTGGACTGCTTGTAGCGCTCGGGATCTTCCCACAGCGCGCGCGCGAAGTCGGTCTTGATCAGCCCGGGCGCGATGCAGTTCACGCGCACATTGTGCGGCCCGAACTCGACCGCGAGGTTGCGCGCCAGCTGGAAGTCGGCGGCCTTGGAAATGTTGTAGACGCCGATGGTGGGCGAGCCGCGCAGGCCGCCGATCGACGACACGATGATGATCGAGCCATCCTTCCGGTCGATCATCTGCGGCGCCACCATCTGGATCAGCCAGTGGTTGGAGATGACGTTGTTGTCCAGCACCTTGCGGAACTGGTCGTCCGATACGCCGCTCATCGGCCCGTAGTACGGGTTGGACGCGGCATTGCAGACCAGCACGTCGATCTTGCCGAAGGCACGGTTGGTCTCGTCGACCAGCCGCTGCAGGTCGTCCTTCGAAGAGATGTTGGCCGGGACCGCGATCGCGGTGCCGGCACCATGGCGGTCGTTGATGGCATCCACTACTTCCTGGCAGGCCTCGGCCTTGCGCGAGGAAATCACGACCTTGGCGCCCTGTACGGCCATCTGCTCGGCGATGGCGCGGCCGATGCCGCGCGAAGAGCCCGTGACGATGGCAACCTTGCCCGTCAGATCGAACAATGACATGGAGTCTCCTGTATGGCTGCGCCGGCGTCAGCGCTGCTGCCCGGCTTGTGCTGGCGGCGGGGTGCCGCGCTGTGGTCCTGCGGACGCGCCCGCAGGCCGCATCGCCGGGACATTATGTGGCGCGGCCATGGCCGCGTCCACAGCACCGGGTGGCGGTTACAGGCCTTATCAGCATTCTTTCTGCTGGCAATGCGCGCGGTGCATGGAGCCGATGCTGCGGTGCGGAGCCGCAGCGATTCAGTTGCCCGCGGGCGGCGTCGCAGGCGCCAGCAAGCCGGGCAGCGCAGCCCTCAGGCCCTGGCGCAGCGCGTCGTCCAGCACGATGCCAAAGCGCTCGGACAGGGCCTGCACCACGGCGTCGGCATGCGGCAGATGCGTGCGGCGCACGCTGCCGTCCGGGGCGCGCTCGGCCAGTTCGCCGTTGGCCAGCGTCACGCGCGTGCCGCCATCGGTGCGCGCGGCCATCAGCCGCTGCAGGAAGACACTGTCCGGATGCGTCGAGACATACCAGTTGCGCGCCTCGAAATCGACCGGAGCCTGTGGCGTCAGGTCGAAACGGTAGACCGGGATCCACTCTGCATCGCCACGCGCCTGCAGGTCGTAGTTGTGGAACGCACTGGCGCCGGCCGGCACCGGGGACGGCACCAGCCGGTAGGGAAAGCCATCGTCGGCCGGCTCGGACAGTGGCATCGCGCGGAACGGCGTCGGGCCGCCGAAGCCGACATCGACCAGATAGCTGCGATGGGCCACTTCCACGCGCAGCAGCATGTGCGAGGTCATGGTGATCACGTGGTCCGGCACGCCCCAGCGCACGCGCGCGGCCAGCGGCGTCACCACATAGCCTAGCGCGCCGAGCGCGGCGCTGAGCAGCGTATTGAGTTCGAAGCAGTAGCCGCCGCGCCCGCGCGTGACCAGCTTGTCGAACACGGCCTCGAGGTCGATGCGCACCGGGCGGCGCAGCAGCGGGTCGAGGTTCTCGAATGGGACGCTGGCCAGGTGCGCGGCCAGCACCGCGTCCAGCGCTTGCAGCGTGGGCGAGGGCGGCGCGTCGATGCCGAGGCGCGCCAGCCATGCGTCGAGTTGTGCTGCGTCAAGGGTGGTCATGGTGTCGGGGCTCCGGTACGGTGCGCTCAGTCGAGCGCTTCCAGCGCGGGCAGGTCGAGCAGTTCGATGCCGCCGTATTGCAGGCGCAGCAGGCCGCGCGCCTCCAGTTCGCGCAGCGCATGGTTCACGGTCTGGCGCGACAGGCCCAGCATCTGCGCCAGCTGCTCTTGCGCAATGCGCACCCGCTGCGTGGCACTGGCGCGCGGCAGGCTGCCGTAGCCATGCGCGAGCGCCGCCAGCCGCCGCGCGACGCGTGCCGGCGGCGACAGCAGCTGCGCTTCCTCGACATAGTGGAAGGCCTCGCGGGTCTTGGCCGCCAGCAGTTGCCCGAACGCCTGCCACCATGCCGGCTGCTGCGCCAGGCGCTGCGCCAGGGCGGCGCGCGGCACGTGCCACAGCGTCGCGGCGCTGGCGGCACGCGCGTCATGAGTGCGCGGCAGGCCATCGAACAGGCAGATCTCGCCGAACCAGCTGCCGGGCTCGAGCAGGCCCAGCACCGCGGCCTTGCCCGATGCGCCGCTGGCGTGGATCTGCATGGTGCCGCTGGCGACACAATACAGGCCATCGAAGCGGTCACCGCGCGCAAACAGGGTCTCGCCGGCAACCAGCCGGCGCAGGCTGCCGTCCTCCAGCAGCGCCTGCCGCAGCGCCGTCGGCAACTGGCTGAACCACGCGCCCGCACGCACCGCGGCAAGTGGGTCGCTGCATGGCAACATCGGGCTGGACATCGTGTCTCGGGGGTGCGCCTTGGGGTGGTGTGGGGCGAGGAGGGCGTGGCGTGGCGGGCTCGCCAGCCGCATGCCGGTCTCCATGTCGGCGCGCCTGGCGGAATGTCAAAAACCTGACAGACCGTCCGGTGCGCGCCCACTACTATAAATCCACCTCGCGCCCGACGCGCGCGCGCCATAGCGCAGTCCAGGAGACGCCTCCGTGAAAACCCTGATCGAACATCTCGCCAACTACGCCGCCTACCATCGCGACCCGCGCAATGTCTTCACGCATTTCATCGGCATCCCGATGATCGTGCTGGCGGTGACCACGCTGCTGGCGCGGCCGGCACTGGCACTGGGCGACGGCAACGCCGTGCTGACGCCGGCAATGCTGCTGTATATCCTGTCGTGCCTGTTCTACCTGCGCCTGTCGCTGGGCTTCGGCGTGGCGATGGCGCTGATCCTTGCGGTGTTCCTCTATGCCGGCGCGCATATCGCGGCGATGCCGACGAGCTGGTGGCTCGCGCTCGGCGTCGGCCTGTTCGTGGTGGGATGGGTGATCCAGTTCATCGGCCACTATTACGAAGGGCGCAAGCCGGCTTTCGTCGACGACCTGGTCGGGCTGCTGATCGGCCCGCTGTTCCTGGTCGCCGAAACGGCCTTTGCACTGGGCCTGGCGCGCGCTACGCGCGACGCCATGGCTGCCCGCGCGCACTGATCAGGGCTGCCCCGCCGGCAGCCGCAAACGGGCCGCCAGACCGCCCAGCGGGCTCGTTGCCAGCGCCAGGCTGCCGTCGTACAGGGCCGCGATTTCCGTGACGATGGCCAGGCCCAGGCCGCTGCCGGCGGCGGCCTCGTCGAGCCGGCCGAAGCGCGCCGTTGCCAGCGCCTGCGCCTCGGGCGGCAGCCCCGCGCCATCATCCTCGACCAGGATTTCCAGCACGCCAGCGTCCTCCCGCAGCGTGACGCGCACGCGCGTACGCGCCCACTGGCAGGCGTTGTCGAGCAGGTTGCCCAGGAGCTCGACCAGGTCCTGGCGGTCGCCGGCGAAATGCCCGCCACCGTCGACGGTCAGTTCCAGGTCCCGTTCACGATGCAGCCGCGCCAGCGCGCGCGTCAGCTCGCGCACCGCGGGCGCGGCGTCGATGCGCTCGCCGCGGGCGGCGGCCGCGCCGGCGGCACGGGCGCGCGCGAGGTGACGGTCCACCTGGCGCCGCATCGCTTCGACCTGGCCCGAGACGGCCTGCGCCGCGGCGCCGGGCAACGCCGCCGCCTCGTTGGCCAGCACCGCCAGCGGCGTCTTGACCGCATGCGCCAGGTCGGCGGCCTGGCGGCGCGAGCGCTCCAGCGCTTGTGCATTGCGTGCCAGCAGGGCATTGATTTCGTTCACCAGCGGTTCGACCTCGGCGGGCCAGGCGCCGCCCAGGCGCGCCTCGCGCCGCGCCTGCATAGTGCCGAGCGCGCGCCGCAGCCGTGCCAGCGGCGCCAGGCCGAACCGCACCTGCGCCGCCACCGCGAGCATCAGGCCCAGCCCCAGCGCCGTCAGGGACCAGGCCAGCGTGCGGTCGAAGCTGCGGCGCGCGGCGCGCAGTTCGGTGCGGTCGAGCGCCACCGAGATTTCCACCGGCGTATCGGCCGACGCCAGCACCAGTTGCCGGGAAACCACCAGCAGCGACTGGTGGTTCGGGCCCGACCGCACCTCGGCGATTCCATCCGGGGCGTCCGCCGCGTCGCGCGGGCGGCGCAGCACCGTCGCCGGCATCTCCGTATCCCACAGCGAGCGCGAGCGCAGCAGCGCGCCTGGCGCCCGCGCCTGCCAGTAGGCGCCGGAATAGGGCAGTTCGTAGCGGGGATCGGCCGGACTGCGGTTGAGGACCAGCCTGCCGTCGGCGCTCCAGTCCAGCGCCGCGGCCAGGCTGGCGAGCTGGTGCTCGAGCTGGCGCACATAGGCCTGGTTGACGTGGCGCTCGAACAGGGCCGACAGCAGCCAGCCGCCGACCCCCAGCGCCGCGGCGAGCCAGATCGCCGCCACCGCCAGCAGGCGCAGCGCAAGCGAGCGACGCAGGCGCACCGGCATCTAGGCGCGCGCCTGCGACGGAGGGCGCAGCCGATAGCCCTGGCCGCGCACGGTCTCGATGATGTCGACGCCGAGCTTGCGCCGCAGGCGGCCGACAAAGACCTCGATGGTATTGCTGTCGCGGTCGAAGTCCTGCGCGTAGATGTGTTCGGTCAGCGCGGTCTTGCTGACGATCGCGCCGGGGTGGTGCATCAGGTAATCCAGCACGCGGAATTCATGGGCGGTGAGCACCACCGGCGTGCCGTCCACGCTGACCGTGCCGGCGCGCGGATTCATCCGCACCGGGCCGCACCGCAGTTCGGGCGCCGGCATGCCGTGCGCGCGCCGGATCAGCGCCCGGATGCGCGCCAGCAGCTCTTCCATGCGGAAGGGCTTGGCCAGGTAGTCGTCGGCGCCGGCGTCGATGCCCTCGACCTTCTCGGTCCAGCTGTCGCGCGCGGTCAGGATCAGCACCGGCGCGTTGACCTGCGCGGCGCGCCAGCGGCGCAGCACCGAGAGTCCGTCCAGCCGCGGCAGGCCGAGGTCGAGGATGACGGCGTCGTAAGGTTCTTCCGCGCCCAGGTGCCAGGCGTCGAGGCCGTCGGCGGCCGTGTCGACGGCATAGCCGGCGTCGGCCAGGCTGGCACGGACCTGCACGGCCAGGGCGGTTTCGTCTTCGACCAGCAGGATGCGCATGGTTGTCGTTGCCGGGTCAGGGTTTGCGGCGCGCGCCTTCCAGCCCCCGTCCCTTGGCCTTGAGCAGGGCGGCGGTGCGCGCATCGTATTTGAGCTTGGCCACCGAGCCACCGGGCAGCAGCAGCTTGACCTCGTACTGCCAGATGCCGTCGTCGTGATCGAGCTCGACCCCGATGACGTCGCCGGCGTACTGGCGCGAGACGGTCTCGAGGATGCGCGACAACGGCAGGATTTCGCCGGACTGCACCGCGGCGCGCGCGCGATCGGCATCCTTGTCGGCGTGCGCGGCGGGGACCGCCGCCAGTGCCATCAGCGCGGCGGCCACCAGCGCGCACGGGCGCAGAAAGGCCTGGAAACAAGGGTTCATGGCTCGGAGTTTGCATCAAAACAGCTGAATGCGGGCTGAACGGAACACTCAATGCGGGACGCGAACGGTAGCATGCGGACGCTCGCGCAGCGTTGCGCGCCGTGGGCCGCGCATGCCAAAACGGGGGGACGTGGACCGCTTTCGCGCTTGCACTGAGGCAAAGCCGCGACAAAACCCGGGGTTTTCACCGGGTTTTACGCGTCGCATGCATGAAAACCCCTTGACTTACGGCACTTTCCGCTATGATTCAGTGGGCGTCGACCAGGCGACTGCGCAACACTCAGTAGCAATGCATAACACCTGCCGGCATCCATCTGTTCAACTTACGAATATCGATATGGCGACCAAAGCGAAACCGACCGCGAAGACTGCAACCAAGCCCGCCGCCAAGAAGGCTGCGGCAACCAAGGCACCCGTGAAGGCTGCCGCCAAGAAGGCCACGCCGGCCAAGAAGGCTGCTCCCGCCGCTGCGCCCGTTGCGCGCCCGCTGAAGGACACCTTCAACAAGTCGAGCCTGGTCGCTCACCTGGTAGCCCAGACGGAACTGGAAGCCAAAACCGTGAAGACGGTGCTGGCCCACCTGGAAAACACCATCGTCGGCGCGCTGAACAAGAAGGGCGCTGGCGAGTTCACGCTGCCCGGCCTGCTGAAGGTCACGGCGCAGCAAGTGCCGGCCAAGAAGAAGCGCTTCGGCAAGGACCCGTTCACCGGTGAAGAGCGTTGGTTCCCGGCCAAGCCGGCCAGCGTCAAGGTCAAGGTCCGTCCGCTGAAGAAGCTGAAGGACGCCGCAGCCTGATCTGCGCCAGTTGTCCAGAAAAAAGGAGCCGCTTGCCGGCTCCTTTTTTTTCTGGCCGCCGGCATCAATCCGGCAGCATTTAATCCAGGTCAAGTCGGTGGCCATGTCGCCCACCTAGAATCGACTACGTCATGGGTGCGGGGGCGCTCCCCATGACAGAGCTTCCGGAGTCTTCCTGAAGCTTCCGCCCGCGGCCGCAATGGCCGCGGGTTTTTTATTGGGCGGCCGCCCGACGGCGTGGCGCATCAGGCCACCAATTGCTTGGCGTAGGTGGCGCGCGCCATCTCGCAGACTTCCACCGACACCTGCACGTTCTGTCCGGTGCCGCCGCCGGAGCGCACGGCTTCGGCAATCACATCGCAGACCGCCTGCGCCAGTGCCTGGCGCACGGCGGTATCGCGCCCGTCCAGGATCGACAGGCGCGCATGGACAAAGGCGCGCTCGACGGCGTCGATGCCCTGGCGGTAGGTCGACAGCGTGATGCAGCGCGACTTGATGTCCGCCTCCTGGAACTGGCCGGAAGCCAGCAGCGCGGCATTGGCCTCGTCCAGCAGTTCTTCCTGCGAACAGTTCAGGCGGGTGTTTTCAGTCAGTTCGATGACAAGGTGAGGCATGGCGGGTCCTGGCACAAGGCTCCGGCACGGGGCCGGCGACAGCGAGCATGATACGGGATCGCCGCGCCGCTCAGGCCAGGCCGAGCGAAGTCGCCTGATGCAAAACGGGGCGCCCGTGGGCGCCCCGTTGGGGAACGGCGGGGCAGCGGCGGCTCAGGCGTGGACCGCCGTCACTTCGCGTGCGGGTGCCAGCGCGCTGCCAAAGCGGGCGGGGTTGTCCCGTGCCAGCTGCTGCAGTTGCGCCAGCTTGGCCTTGAGGCCCGCATCCAGCTTGGGCGCCGGCATGACCGTCGACGGGCAGGCCACGCCCAGGATATCCAGGGCCCGCTGGAAATTCGCCAGGGTCAGGCCCAGCGCCGGGTCGACCGTGACCAGGTGCTCTCGCAGCGCCTCGGGCATCGATTCGGCCGCGGCGCAGGAAAGGATCACGTAATGGACGGGGCGCGCGCCCTGGGCGAAGAAGGCTTCGATCTCGGCGCCATGGCCGCCGGCGGTCGGCGGGGTCATGGCTTCGACCTGCAGGTCCAGCTGTTGCAGGATGGCGGCCGGGGTGCCCCGCCGCCAGGCGTCGGATACCACCACACGGGCGCCAGCCACGCCGAACAGCCTGCGCACGAAGCCAAGCGCGACCGGGTCGAAGTACCTGACGTCGCGCGGCGTGCCCGAATCCGGAATGCCGCCCAGGCGGGCGCGGGAGCGGTCGGAGTACAGGACGCCGGGTACGTCCAGCATGATGAGTCGTTCAGCCATGGTTTCCTGTGCGGGTGCCAGTTCAGTTGGTGTGAAGCAAGGTTACTCGCCGCAACCGGGCTGTCACGTTACCAGGGCGGGTTCAGTTGCAACATATCTGTAACTTCGTCGCGGAAGACGTAAATGCCGGTTACGTCGTCATGACAAATGTTTCGACCCGACACATCTTTGCCGCGACTGCCCGGTCACGGCTGCTGGAAGCGGAAACGTGCAACGTCGCCGGCGAGCGCCGCGGCTTGCTGGTCGAGCCGTGCCGCCTGGCCGGCCAGTTCGTCGACCAGCGTCGCATTCTGCCGGGCCGTCTGGCGCAGTTGCGCGGCCGCCTGTCTGGCGGCCTGCACGCTGTCCGCCTGCTCGTCAGCGAGCGTGCGCAACCCCTCGGCCAGCGCATGGCTGTGGCCCACGGTGGCGGCAATGCGCTCCATCGCCGCCACCACGCTGCCGCTCAGGCTGGCGCCTTGCTGGATCTCATGCGTGGCGTTGCCGACGATGCCGCCGATTTCGCGCGCCGCCTCGGCGCTGCGCTGTGCCAGCGCGCGCACTTCCTGCGCCACCACGGCAAAGCCGCGGCCCGCCGGGCCAGCCCGCGCGGCCTCCACGGCGGCGTTCAGCGCCAGGATATTGGTCTGGAACGCGATGCTTTCGATCACGCCGACAATCTCGGCGATATGGCGCGAATGGCCGTGCAGGGCATCCATGGCGCCGCGCATGCGCTGCACCACGGCGGCGCCGTCATCGGTGGCGACGCGGGCCGCGCTGGCCATCGCGCTCGATTCGGTGGCCTGCATATGCGCAGCGGCCACGTGCGCCGCCAGCGCCTGCATGCTGTCAGTGGTCGCGTCGAGCGCGCTGCCCTGCTGCTGGGTACGTGCCGACAGGGCCTGGTTGTCCGCCGCGATCTGCTGGCTGGCGGCGGTGATCTCGTTGGCGCTGGCCTGGATGCGCGCCAGCACGCCGGCCAGCTGATCGCGCATGCCGGCCACATGGTGCAGCATGCTGCTGTGGTCCGAGGGGCGCAACGCGATCGGGGCGGTCAGGTCGCCAGCGGCAATGCGGCGGGCGATGTCGGCGGCATCGCGCGGCTCGCCGCCCAGTTCGGCGCGCAGGCTGCGCGCGGCGATCCACGCCAGCGCGGCGGCAGCGAGCAGGCTGGCGCCGAGCAGCGCCGCCATCCAGGCCTGCGCGCGCAGCTGGCTGGCGGCCACGCTGGCGACGGTGGCGGCGGCCTGCCGTTCCTGCTGGCGGCGCACGGCCTCGACCTGGCGGCTTAGCCGCTGCAACTGCTCGGTGACGAAATGGCCGTCGACCGAGACCGCGCTGTCGAACTGCAGCGGATCCAGCGGCTGCTTGCGCAGCAACGCCACGTAGGCCTGGGCCAGCTCGCTGGCGCGCTGGCGTTCGCGCAGCAGTGGCTCCGCCTGGGCCGGGGCGGCCCGCCGCACGCCGGCCAGGGCCGCATCGAGTTGCGACAGCGCCGCCGCGATCTCGTCTGCGGCGCCGTCGCGCTCGGTGCTGCTGGTGGCCATGGTCAGCGCCAGCTGGGCGCGCCCGAGCGCGGCCAGCGCGGATTGCGCCCGCTCCGCCGAGATGGCGCCGTGCATATCGTGCTGGTACAGGGTATCGGTGCGCGCCTTGATCGAGACCAGGTTGGCGATACCGGTCAGGCCGACTGCGGCGCCGAACAGGTAGACCAGGGCAAAGGCGGCGCACAGGCGCGCTACCAGCGGCAGGCGGCCCAGCCGCGCCAGCCAGCGCGCGGGGGCGGCTCCCCGACGCTGGCCGGGCAGGGATGTCTTGAAAACTTGCAACACGGAGATGACTCCAGACGGGCGCACCGGCCTGACCAGCCTGCGCAGCCCGGGCTTGACCCGATTTGCCGCTGGCGCCGTCCTCTGTATGGGACGGTCGCTGCGGCGCACCGGATCGTCGTCGATCAACATGACGTCAACGTGACACCCGCGCCATATGGACTGCAATCGTGCCGTCATGTGGATGTCATGAAATGTGGGCCGCGCCTCGCCCCGCTCGCTTCCGCACCAATCCCCCGCCTGCTCCCTATGAATGGCCTGACTGTCGCCACGCCCCGGCACGACCACGCGCCCGACGCTGCCAGCGTTGCCCCGGGCGGGACCGTGCCTGCGCCGACGCGTCTGCCGCCGCTGCACGCTGTATTCCAACCGATCGTACAGGCCGACAGCGGCGCCATCCTAGGCTACGAAGCGCTGATCCGCGGGCCCGTGGGCTCGCCGTGGGCGGCACCGGAGGCGCTGTTCCGGCTGGCGCAAGGCGTTCCCGCCACCATCGCGCTGGAGGTGGAAGCGGCGCGCACCGCGCTGGTCGCGTGGCGCGGCTTCCGGCGCCCAGGGCTATTACGTGGGACGGCCGGTGACGCAGCCGGCGGCGCAGGCCGCGCTGCATGTACAGCAGTCGCTGGCATCGCGCTGCATTGCCGTGTTTCCGCAGATAGTGCACTCGGGCTGGTCCGGCATCACTGCGGGACGGCTGCTGCGGCCGGCGCCGACGGTGTCGCCCGCGGCCAGCAACGATGCGGTGCTGCGCACCTTCCAGGAGCAGCCCGAGCTGCAGGCGGTGGCGGTCGTCAACGACGAAGGACGGCCGCTGGCCATCATCGGCCGCCAGGCCTTTATCGACCGCTACGCCGCGCCGTTCCACCGCGAGCTCTATGGCAAGAAGGCCTGCATCGCCATGGCCAGCCGCGATCCGGCCTGCTTCGACCAGCGTGCCAGCCTCGAGGACATGGCGCAGATCCTGTCGGGCGAGAACACGCGCTCGCTCGCGGACGGCTTCGTGATCACCGACCAGGGCCGCTATATCGGGCTGGGGACCGGTGCCGACCTGATCCGGGCGATCACCGAAGTGCGCATGGAAGCAGCGCGCTACGCCAACCCGCTTACCTTCCTGCCGGGCAATATCCCGCTGAACCAGCATATCGAACGGCTGATCGAGGCCGCCAGCGAGTTCCATGCCTGCTATGTCGACCTGAACCACTTCAAGCCTTTCAACGACAAGTACGGCTACTGGAAGGGCGACGAGATGCTGAAGGGCGCTGCCGCGATCCTGGCCGAGGCGTGCGACCCGGCCCGGGATTTTCTGGGCCACGTGGGCGGCTATGATTTCCAGGTGCTGTACCAGAGCGCCGACTGGGCCGCGCGCATGCGGGCCGCGATCCTGCGCTTCAATGATGCCGCGCGCGCGATGTATGCGCCGCCCGACCGCGCCGCCGGCGGCATGCATGGCGAAGACCGGCACGGACGGCCGGTGTTCTTTCCGCCGGTATCGATGGCGGTGGGCGTAGTGTGTGTCAGCGGCGAGGGCGTGGCCGGCCTGCAGCGCCTGGGCAGCCAGCAGATCGGTGCCGCGGCGGCCGCGGCCAAGCGCGAGGCCAAGCGCTGCGCCGACGGCATGGCGGTGCTCGATTTCCTGTCCCTGGCGCAGACGCTGCGGCGTAGCGCGGCTCAGTTGCCCGAGGGACCGGGCACGGCGGTCCGCGCCGCCGGCTTCGGCAACCGGGGCGCGATGCTCTCTTCCAGCACGTCAAGCCGGTAGCCGTGCGCGTAGACCACCTTGATGACGATGCCGTTGGCCACGCCGATGCGCAGGGTCTTGCGCAGCCGCGAAATCAAACCGGCCAGCGCCCGCGACAGCGGTGGCAACTCATGCCGCCAGATCGCCTGCTGGATGCGATCGGCGGCCAGCACACGGCCGACGTTCGAGAACAGCATCATTGCCAGGTCGAATTCCTTCGGCGTCATGGCGATGCGCTCGCCGTGCAGCGTGGCGAAGCGGCCCATGCTGTTGAGCTGGTAGGGGCCGGCCTGCACCACCAGGCCCTGGCGCACGCGCTCGCCGGTCACGCGCCGGCGCAATGCCGTGATGCGCGCCAGCAGCACGCGCGCATTGAGCGGACGGCAAACGTAGTCGTCGGCGCCCGCGTCGAGCGCATCGACCAGCTTGTCTTCGCTGTTGTCGGCGGCCAGC
Source organism: Cupriavidus taiwanensis (assembly GCF_900250115.1). Lineage (NCBI taxonomy): Bacteria > Pseudomonadati > Pseudomonadota > Betaproteobacteria > Burkholderiales > Burkholderiaceae > Cupriavidus > Cupriavidus taiwanensis. The sequence goes on from NZ_LT984804.1 coordinate 1,344,646, forward strand.
AGGATGATCGGCACATCGCGCGAGCGCGCGCTGCGCACGGCGAGCACCACCTCGAGCGCCGGCAGGTCGGGCAGGGCATCGTCGATCAGCAGCATGTCGTACCGCTCCTGGCTGATGTGGTGGATCAGCTCGCGGCCGCTCCCGAACACGCGGCAACGGAAGCCGGCGCCCTCCAGCAGTTCGGCCACGGTACGGAGTTGGGGCGAAAAGCCCATGAGCAGCGCAATATTCATCGAAGGCGGACCACAGGGCAGGATACGAACCGTAAGGCGAGAGCCGGCAATGCACGCCGGGCCGCTGTCGGACAGCCCTGGCCACGGCACCTCGATCGCACCGCATTGCCTAGCCAGAAAGCGTATTAAAAGTGCGGTCTGAAAAACAATCAGACATTGCTGAAATATCTGTCGATTTTCGTGGTTCCTCGTGGTCGAGGCGGACTGGAGCGCGAAGCGCCGGCAGCTTCCGGGGCTACGGAAAGTTGTCCACAGTTCCTGTGGACAAGCAGGGCGACGCGGCCCTGACAGCGGCCTGGCACCGTCATGCCATCGGTGTGCCAAAAAAGGAGGCAGCGCCGGCAGGCGCGGGCAACCGGTGCCTACATCCGGACCGTGCTGTGCCAAAATAGCGCGCATCGCGACCCGGTCAGCGGACACAAGCCCACCGATGCTGCAGAGCCCGAGTGTCATTGCCATCATCGTGCTGGCCTTTCACGTCGTAGGCGTGGTGGCCGCGCTGCATGCCGTCATGACGGTGCGCACCGCGCCGGGGGCGATCGCCTGGGCCGGCTCGCTGCTGATGATGCCGTACTTCACCCTGGTGCCTTACCTGATCTTCGGGCGCAGCACCTTCGCCGGCTATGTCGACGCGCGCCGCTTCAACGATGACCGGCTGCGCGAAATCCGCCACGGCATGACCCCGGCCGAGCGCGAGGCCCGCAGCGCCTGCGTGGTCCACGCGCCGGCGCAGGCCTGCATGCGCGCGCTGCCGCGCCTGACCGGCATGCCGTGCCTGGCCAACAACGATGTGCGCCTGCTCATCGATGGCGAACAGACCTTCGAGGCGATCTTCGCGGCGATGGCGCGCGCCAGCCAGGTGTTGATCGTGCAGTTCTTCATCGTCCACGACGATGCGCTGGGCCGGCGCCTGCAGGCGCTCATGTGCGAGCGCGCACAGGCTGGCGTCAAGGTGTATTTCCTGTTCGACCGCATCGGCTGCCATGCCATGTCGCGCCGCTACGTGCGCACGCTGCTCGATGCGGGGGTCGAGGCGAAGGCGTTCTCCACGCATCGCGGATTCGTCAACCGCTTCCAGCTCAATTTCCGCAACCACCGCAAGCTGGTGGTCGTCGACGGCTGCGAAGCGTTTATCGGCGGCCACAATGTCGGTGTCGAATACCTGGGCCAGCGTCCGCCGCTGGCACCCTGGCGCGACACCCATATCGCGCTGCGCGGCAGCGCCGTGCTGGACTTGCAGATGGCCTTTGCCGAAGACTGGTACTGGGCCGCGCGCGAGGTGCCGCATCTGCTGATGCCGCCGCCGGAGGCGGGCGGGCGCATGACCTGCCAGGTGGTGCCGTCGGGGCCGGCGGATGCGCAGGAAACCTGCTCGCTGTTCTTTGTCGAGGCCATCCAGTCGGCGCGCCACCGGCTGTGGATCACCTCGCCGTATTTCGTCCCGGACGAGGCCGTGTTCGCGGTGCTGCGGCTGGCGGTGCTGCGTGGCGTGGATGTGCGCATCCTGATCCCGGCTCGGCCAGACCACCTGGTGGTCTATGCCGCCTCGACGCTGTACGCCCACAAGGCCATTGCCGCGGGCATCAAGATCTACCGCTACCAGCCCGGCTTCCTGCACCAGAAGGTGATCCTGATCGACGACGAGGCCGCCGCCATCGGCACCGCGAACCTGGACAACCGCTCCTTCCGGCTCAATTTCGAGTTGATGGTGATGACGGCCGACGCGGGCTTTGCGGCGCAGGTGGCGGCAATGCTCGAAGCCGATTTCGCGCACGCCCGCCGCGTCGGCGTGGACGAGTTCCTGGCCGCGCCGGCACCGCTGCGCGTGGCGATGCACGTCGCCACGCTGTTCGCGCCGATCCTCTGAGCCGCGGCCTGCCAGCGCCGTTCACATCGTGGATGCAGCGAGCCTGTGACAGTTTGATTGTGTACACTGTTCACTATAAGACTCTGCACATCATGAACTGTCATTTGTTTTCCGGGAGGCCCGCATGAACCGGGCAGCCTCCGCACCGCCCGCACGGGCGACCTACCGCCATGGCGACCTGCGCCGTGCGCTGCTCGACGCCGGCATCGACCTGGCGCGCGAGGGCGGCCCCGACGCCATCGTGCTGCGCGAAGCGACGCGGCGCGCCGGCGTGGTGCCGAATGCCGCGTACCGCCATTTCGCCAGCCGGCAAGACTTGCTGCAGGCGGTGCGCGCCTCGGCCCTGTCCGCGCTGGCGATCGCCATGGAGGCCGAAATCGGCGGGCTGCGCCCGGGCCGTGGCGCCGCCGCGCATGCCCGCGCCTGCCTGCGCGCGGTCGGCACGGGCTATCTCCGCTTTGCCCTCACCGAAACCGGCCTGTTCCGCACCGCGTTCTCGGTCCCGGACGAGGTGGAGGACGACGCCGACCCGGCCAAGGCGGGCAACAGCGGCCTGAACCCGTTTCAGTTGCTGGGCGCGGCGCTGGACCAGTTGGTGGAGGCGGGGGTGCTGCCGGCCGAGCGCCGGCCGGGCGCCGAATACCTGGCGTGGTCCGCCGTGCACGGCCTGGCGATCCTGCTGATCGACGGCCCCTTGCGCAGCCGTGCCAGCGAGCAGGCGGAGATCCTCGGCCAGCGCGTGCTCGACATGGTCGAACAGGGCTTGTAGCTCGGGCCAGTTACCGCGCCATAAAAAAATGCCACGATGGCGGGGACCATCGTGGCAACGTAAGGAGCCAGGAAGGGGGGCAACCTGGCTCTGTCGGACACCCAGGGTCGGGTGCAAGGACAATGTATTCCGTTGATTCTCATGTGAATATCGGACACTTCTTAAATATGCCTTTAATTTGTCCCGATATAGGCACCCGCACGCCCATGGCCTGGCCCGCCGCGTCAGGCCGGGGCGGCTCGCCGGAATGCAAAGCCCGCCGCGCGGTCTAACTTCCGTGCCAGCCAGGTCTGGCGGCTGAACGCTGACGGTGGGGAGGGGCATCATGCAATACGGACTCGGAGTGATCCTCGTCGCGACCGCGCTGGCGGGGTGCGTGGCGTACCCGTATGCCGGCGATCCGTATCCGGCATATCCCGCATACACGGTGTCGACGCCGTACTACCAGACCTACCCGGCCTATCCCGCCTATCCGGCATACGGCTATCCGTACTACCGTCCGTGGCCCGCCTATGGCAGCTTCGCCTTCATCTATGGCGGGGGCGGTGGTCATCACTGGCATGGTCACGGCCACGGCGGTCATGGCGGCTGGCATGGCGGCGGGCACGGCGGCGGGCATGGCGGGGGCAGAGGAGGTGGCGGGAGAGGCCATTGAGCGACAGGCGTCCGCATGGCAAGGCCGTGCCGATGGGGTTACCATCGATTCACGGTCGCCAACGGAGCCTTATCGCCATGAGCAAGCCCGCACCGAAGCACCAGCCTCAGCCCAAGCCCGCGCAGCAGCCCTCCCGCGACGAACGGATCGAGCGCGAACTGGATGAGGCACTGCAGGAAACCTTCCCCGCCAGCGACCCGATCGCGGTCGACACCGACGTGCCACGCCGGCCCGGGAAGTCGAAGCCGGGGACGTAGAGCGCGGGGACGTAAAGCGCGGGGAAGTCTTGCGTCCGGATGCGCGGCTGCCCTAGGGCAACTGGCGCAGCTGCCCGATCACGGACATCAGCCGCCCATGCGCGACGATGACGCCGGACTCGTCCTGCAGCGCTTCCTGGTAGCGCTTGCGGAACGCGGGGTCGGCGCCGTCGCTGAAGAGTTTTTCGGCGGCGCGCCCGACGGCACGGCAGGTGTCGTCGTGGTGTTCCTTGGCCTCCAGCTCTTCGTCGATCTCGATGATCAGGCGCGACAGCGGGTCGAGCCAGCGGAAGTACTTGTCTTCAGTCACCAGCTGGACAAACAGGCCGGCCGGAATCGGACCGTTCAGTCGTTCATACTGGGCCCGGTCGTGGCCGATGACTTCCTTGTGAACCTGCAGCAGGGCCGCGCGCAGCGCCTTCAGACCTGAGCGGCGCGTTTCCTGCGTGGCGAGGAATTGTTCGTTGGGCATGCCCATCTCCGCGTTTCCACTGGATCGGGTCCGGGCAGCGGTGCGTCGTCGCGCGCCTGTACCGCCAGCGCTCGCGCGGCGGTGACTGTCTGCCGGATGTTCCGTGCGCGGCGTCCGGCCGGTGCCGGCACTGTCCCGCGCGCCTGCCAGTATAGGCAGGCCCCGCAGGGCGAGCCAGAGGCGCCGGCTAGCGAAATACCCGTATTTGCGCCGGCTGCGGCGCATGGTTGGCGGACATGGCGAGTCGCTCAGGGGCTATCGGGGGCATCCGGTGCCAGCAGGTCGGCCGCGCGCGAGCGCCGCGCATCCGCAGCGCGGAAATAACGCACCACCGTCGATACGCTGGCATGGCCCGTCATGGCCATGGTTTCAGCCAGTGGCACTTGCTGCGCCGCCGCTTCCGTGACAAAGCCCGAGCGCAGCGAATGCGCGGAATAATCGCCGTCCAGCCCCGCCAGCGCGCAACGCGCCTTGACGATGCGGCTGACCGCCGCATCCGACAAGCCTTCTCCCACATGTCCACCGCGCCGGATGCGGCGAAACAGCGCGCCGTGTTCGATCCCCGCGGCGGCCAGCCATGCCTCGAGCGCCTGCCCGGCGGCGCCGGTGACAGGCTTGGCGGTATCGGCGTGCTCGCCGCCTGACTGGTTGGTCTTCGACCAGCCCAGCACATAGACAAAGTCCCCGGGCCCCATGCGTGTGAGGTTGTCCATGGTGGCGCGCGCGACCTCCGAGCGCCGCCGCCCGCCGCTGGCCCACGCGAACAGCAGCAGCGCGCGGTCGCGCAGCCCGGCGAGCGAGTCATCGCAGGTACCGAGCAGGCGCAGCAGCGGCGCGCGCGTCAGGGCGGCCTTGCGTGCCTGGCGGTGGCCACGGCGCGCGTAGGCGCGGCGGGTGCTGGCCATCAGCTCGCGCACGCCGGCATCGGCGCACGGGTTGGGCAGGCCTTGCAACAAGTGCGCCTTGGCGATGACCGCGAGTCGGTGGGTCAGCGTGGACAGCGCGGGCGGGCCGGGTCGTGCCTTGCATCCGTCAGCGACCAGCGCCTGGTCGATCGCCGCGGGCATTTCGCAGACAGGCCCCTGCGGCGTCTGGCGCGTTGCGTGGTCGACGATGAACTGGATAACGACGGCGGGCGCAAGCGGAAGCCGCACCGGCTGCCGGTAGCGCAGGGCATGCCAGGCAGACCAGTAGCGCAATGCGGACCGGTAGCTGGCCACGGTGTTTCGGGATTCGCCTTCCCGGCGCAACGCGTTGGCCGCCTGCTCGGCGAGAGGATCCAGTTGGGACGTGCGGAGCGGGGCCGGTAAGTCGACATCAGCGGGAATCGGTGGGAAGTAGGCCTCGTGGGCGTCTCGAATTCTGATCATATTAAATATGATGTATATTGTAATATATCATACGATGATAGAGGATAACAATCGATAAGCCTCCATTATCGAACCTTATTTGTGATTTTTAAGTAGCCGCCCGATTTCACTCATGGAAACGCTCCGCAGCCGAGGCATCACCCGCGACGACGTCTGGCAGGCCGCCGACAGCCTGCTCAAGGCTGGCCAGCGGCCCACCATCGAACGCATCCGCCTGCATCTGGGGCGAGGCTCGCCGAACACGGTCAGCCCGCACCTGGATGCCTGGTTTGCTGCGCTGGGAGGGCGGATCCAGGATCGGCAGGGCTTCGCGCCGGCGCCGGGCTGCCCCGAACCGGTCATCGAGGCCGCACGCTACTTGTGGGAGGCAGCGCTGCAAAGCGCCACGACTTCGGCCGAAGCCGCATTGGCGCAGCGGCAAGCCGCGCTGGCGGAGGCCGGCACGGCGCTGCAGCAGGAGCGCGAGGCGCTGGCACAGGAACGCCAGCTCATGCAGGCGCGGCTCGAGGGCGCGGAGGCTGCCATGGCGGAACTGGCCCGGGCGCGCGACGAGGCGGCCGAGCGCGCCGTGCGGGCCGAATCCGCTGCGGCCAGATGGCAGCAGCAAGCCGAAGCGCTGCGCGCCGAGCATGCCTCGGCGCTGGCCGGGCGCCAGGCCATGCAGAGCGATTTCGATGCCCGGCGGGCGGCATGGGACCAGGAGCGCGAAACGCTGATGCAGCGCACCGCCGCCAATGAGCGGCGCATGGCGCTGGAACTGGATGCGGCGCGCGTGGCCGCCAGGGAAGCGCAGAAGCTGGTCGAGGCCGAACGCAAGGCGGCGGTCGAACGCCTGGCGCGGGCTGCGGAAGCAGCGTCGCGCCAGGGCAGCGAAATGAGCCGGCTTGGCCAGGCCATCGCGGTGCTGGAAGAGCGGGTGCGCCAGCGGGAAAGCCTGCTCGCGGAGTACCGGGAGCAGGCCAGCGCGGCACCCGCTGAATCCCCCACCGCCGGAGCGCCGCCCCGGCGCAGCCGGCCGGCCCGCGTTGCGCTATCGGTCGGCAAAGGGCGACGGCGTGGCCGCGGACTGTAGCCGACCGGTGCTTCCCGCCGTTGCCGGCGCTGGGCGGGCAACGTCCGCCGAGTTGATGGATACCATCGCGGGCCAGCGCATCGTCTCTGACCTGGTGGCCAGGATGCTGAGCGGGGCCTACGCTTGAGGCCGGCCTGGCGCATCGCGACCGACACGCCACTCTACACCGCGGACGACGCCAGCGGCGCCGGTGCCGGGGCCACCGGCGGAAGCTGGAACCGGCAGGGAACGCTCCTGATCTATGCCGCGTCCAGCACGCGCTGGCTTGCCTGGAAACGCTGGTCCACCCGGGTTCGGCCGGGCTGCCGCTGAACCGCTACCTGGTCCGGATCGACATCCCTGATGACCTGTGGGCCGCGGCAAGGCACTTGACCGCCGCGAGCGCGCCGGTCGGCCGGGACGCCATTCCCGCCGGCAAGACCAGCCCCGACACCGGCGAGGCGTGGGTCCGGGCGAGCACCAGCGCCTTGCTGCTGGTGCCCGCCATCGTGATCCCGGAAGAGCATAACGTGCTGATCAACCCCTTGCATGCGCAGGCCCGGCGGCTGGCCGATACCATTGTTCGCCGCTGGCAGTACGACGCACGCCTGGCCTGAGGCAGGTTCAGGCCGCGCCGCCCGCGCGCAGCAGGTGTTTCTGGATCTTGCCGCTGGTGGTCTTGGGCAGCGCTGCCAGGAAATGGTAGCGGCGCGGGCGCTTGTAGGCCGCCAGCCGATCGCCTTGCAGCAGGAAGGCATCGAGCTGTGCCGCGCTCAGCGCGGCCTCGCCGCGCGCCACCACATAGGCGCCGACCACCTGGCCCCAGGTGGCATCGGGCTCGCCCAGCACCGCGACTTCGAGCACGCCGGGATGTTCGATCAGGGCGTCTTCCACCTCGCGCGGATAGACGTTCTCGGCGCCGGAATTGATCATGTAGTCGATGCGGTCGCGGATCCACAGGTAGCCGTCGTCGTCCACGCTGCCGAGGTCGCCGGTGTGGTACCAGCCGTGCGCCAGCGCGCGCGCGTTGGCGTCCGGGCGGTTCAGGTAGCCCTGCATCATGCACGGGCCGCGCACCAGCACTTCGCCGACTTCGCCGGGCGCGCAAGGCTGCGACGGATCGGTCGGTGCGCCGTCCTCGCGCAGCCTTGCGACCACCAGTTCGTGGCCAAGCGCGGGCAGGCCGGCAGAGCCGGCGCGGCTCAGTTGCTCATGCGGGTAGAGCACCGACATGCACGGTCCCATTTCCGTGGTGCCGTACACCTGCACCAGCCCGGCGCCGACCTTGCGGTCCCATTCGCGGATCAGGTGCGGCGCCATCGATGCGCCGCCATACTCCACCAGCCGCAGCGAGGACAGGTTGCGGCTTCCGGCGTCCGGATGGTCGAGCAGCATGCCGATCATGGTCGGCGCGGCGAAGAAGTGCGTGACGCCCTCGGCTTGCACCAGTTGCCAGGCCTCGCCTGCGTCGAAGCGGCGCTGCAGCACCTGGGTGGCACCGACCTGCAGGCGCGGCAGGAAGCTGGTGTGCAGCTCGGCAGTGTGGTTCAGCGGCGCGATCGACAGGCCAACATCCTCGCGCGACAGCATCATGGCCTGGTGCATCATTGCGTTGTGCTGCAGCTTGCTGCGATGGCTGTGCATGACGCCCTTGGGCCGGCCGGTGGTGCCGCTGGTGTACATCAGGATGCAGGGGTCGTTCTCATCGACCTGCACCGCCGGCGGCGTGTCGGGCTGGCCTGCCGCCAGCGTATCGAGCCGGTGCGTAGCGAAGGCGGGTTTGGCGTCTGTGTCGGCGTCGGTGTCGGTGGCGGCCTCGGTGCCGGCATATATCCGCAGTGCGGTGCCAGGCGCCAGCTCGGCGGCCTTTTCCACCACGGCCGCGCCTTCCCGTTCGAACAGCACCGCCCTGGCGCCGCCGTCGTCGAGGATGTAGGCCAGCTCCTGCGCGGCCAGGCGGTAGTTGACCGGGTTGAATACCGCGCCGAGGCGGGCCGTGGCCAGCAGCGTAAAGACGAAAGCCGGCGTGTTGTAGAGGAAGGCCGCCACCACGTCGCCCTTGCCGATGCCGAGCGACTGCAAGGCATGCGCGTGGCGATTGACCTCGGCATCCAGCTGCGCATAGGTCCAGGCGCGCCGTGCGGCGCCGATGCCGCTGACCAGCGCGGTCTTGTGCGGCAGGTTGCGCGCGGGCCAGGCAAGGGTGTCGCCAAGGGTGATGCCGCGGGTCAAGGTCGGGCTCCGGTCATGTCCGCTGCCGGGCAGGCAGGCGTTGTTGTCTTGTCAGCCGGACAATATAGAGCGGCGTGCGGGGCACATGGAAATAACGATTTGCTCTTTCTTTATGCCAGTCGAGCGGTAACGCCGCTTCCCGGCCAGGCCGCTACTGTATATTTGTACAGTTTCCGCCGTGCCCTTTGTCTGTGTCCGCCGTCACCTCGCCCCCTCCAGTTACGCCCGCACCGTCCGCCGCGCCGGCGCAGCCCGCGTACGTCGTCGCCGTCCGTGCGCTGTGCGAGTTCACCGCCAAGGCGGGCGACCTGGACCTGCGCTTCGTGCCGACGCCGTCGGCGCAGGAAGGGGTCGCGGGCCATGGCGTCGTCACCGGCCGGCGCGGCGCGGGCTATCAGGCGGAGCTGGCGCTGTCCGCGGATTTCGGTCCACTCCGAGTCCGGGGCCGTGCCGACGGCTACGATCCCGCCGCCAACCGGCTGGAGGAAATCAAGACGGTTCGCGGCGACGCCGCCGTGCCGGACAACCACCGCCACCTGCATTGGGCCCAGGCAAAAATCTATGGCTGCCTGCTTTGCCGCAAGCTGGGCCTGCCCGGGCTGGAGATCGCGGTGGTCTATTTCGACATCGTCAGCCAGCGCGAGCACCCGGTCGTGGCGCATTTCGACGCGCCGGCGCTCGAGGCGTTTTTTGTCGAGTCGTGCGAGCGCTTCCTGCACTGGGCCCAGGCCGAACTAGCGCACCGGCAGGCGCGCGATGCCGCGCTGGCGCAGCTGGCGTTTCCGCACCAGGGTTTCCGCCCGGGCCAGCGCGAACTGGCCCAGGCGGTGTACAACGCCAACCGCGCCGGTCGCCACCTGCTGGCGCAGGCGCCAACCGGCATCGGCAAGTCGGTCGGGACGCTGTTCCCGGTGCTCAAGGCCATGCCGGGGCAGGGACTCGACAAGGTGTTCTTCCTGTCGGCGCGTTCCACCGGGCGCGGGGTGGCGCTGCACGCCGCCGCAGCACTGCGCGGCCATGGCGCGCAGCCGCTGCGCGTGCTCGAACTGACCGCGCGCGACAAGGCCTGCGAACATCCTGAACTGGCCTGCCATGGCGAATCGTGTCCGCTGGCGCGCGGCTTCTATGACCGCCTGCCGGCCGCGCGCGAAGCGGCCCGCGCCATGCCGGTGCGCGACCGGAGCGCGGTGCGGGAGCTGGCGCGCGAGCATGCGATCTGCCCTTACTACCTGGCACAGGAGCTGGTGCGGTGGAGCGACGTGGTGGTGGCCGACTACAACTACTACTTCGACCGCAGCGCGATGCTGTATGCGCTGACCGTCGCCAATGGCTGGCGCGCGAGCGTGCTGGTGGACGAGGCCCATAATCTGGTCGAGCGCGGCCGCGCGATGTACACGGCCGAGCTGGATCCGCAAGCGCTGCGCGACCTGCGCCGCGGCGCGCCGGCGCCGCTGGCCCGGCCGCTGGCCCGGCTCGCGCGCCAGTGGAATGTTCTTGCGCGCCAGGGCGATGAAGCCTACCAGGTCCTGCCGGAGGTGCCCGCGGTCTTTCGCCGTGCGCTGGACGAATGCTGTGAGGCGGCGCTGGCTTACCTGACAGAGCATCCGGGCGCGCATGATCCGGCGCTGCAACGATTTTACTTCGACGCGCTGCATTTCGGCCGCCTGGCCGAACAGCTCGATGCGCATTCCCTGTTCGATATCCAGCGCGCGCCGCGCCGCCGTGGCCACCATGCGCGGCTTTGCCTGCGCAATGTCATCCCGGCCCCGTTCCTGCGCCCGCGGCTTGCCGCCGCGCATTCGGTCACGCTGTTTTCCGCGACCCTCGATCCCGCGGGCTTTTACCTGGACACGCTGGGCCTGCCGGCCGATTGCGCACGCGTGCAAGTGCCAGCGCCGTTCCGGGCCGACCAGCTGTCGGTGCGCATTGCCGCGCGCATCTCCACCCGCTATGCGCGGCGCGCGCAGTCGCTGCCGGCGATCGTGGCGCTGATGGCGCAGCAGTTCCGCGCGCGCCGGGGCAACTACCTGGCCTTCTTCAGCAGCCACGAATACCTGCAGCAGGCGGTCGCGCGCTTTGCCGCGGCGCACCCGGAGATCCCGCACTGGGTCCAGGCGCGGGGCATGGACGAAGCCGCGCAGGCGGCGTTCCTGCAGGCCTTTGCGGAAGGCGGCGAGGGCATCGGTTTTGCGGTGCTCGGCGGCGCCTTTGCCGAGGGCGTCGACCTGCCGGGCGAGCGCCTGATCGGCGCCTTCGTCGCCACGCTTGGGCTGCCGCAGTTCAATCCCGTCAACGAGCAGTTTCGCGCGCGCATGGAGCAGGCGTTCGGCCAGGGCTACGCCTATGCCTACCTGTATCCCGGGCTGCGCAAGGTGGTGCAGGCGGCCGGCCGGGTGATTCGCACGCAGCAGGACCAGGGCGTGCTGTATCTGATCGATGATCGCTTTGCCGCGCCGGAGGTGCGGGAGCTGCTGCCGTCGTGGTGGGAAATCGGGTGGGAGAGCAGGTGCGAAATCGCGCCGGCGGCGTAGAAATTACACGGTGGCGCCGCGGATGCGGCATGCTGCTGCCGTAAGCCCGCCTCACGTCGGCCTCGCGCCGGCCTGGAACGAATCTGGCTGGCAGACCATCACGCGCCAACCGAAAGGAAACACCATGCCGATGACCCAACACTATGCCGCCACCGAGCCGAGCCGCACCGAAGTGGACACGCTGTCCGGCGCCACCGTGCTGGAGTTCGGCGCGCCGTGGTGCGGCTATTGCCAGCGCACCCAGCCGGCGCTGGCGGAGGCCTTTGCCGTGCATCCCGATCTGCGCCACCTGAAGATCGAAGACGGCAGCGGACGCCCGCTGGGCCGGTCGTTCCGCATCAAGCTGTGGCCGACGCTGGTATTCCTGCGCGACGGCCAGGAAGTGGCCAGGCTGGTGCGTCCGACCGAGGCCGAGCCGATCCGCGAAGCGATGCGCCGCATCGCCTGACCAGCCACGGGCTGGCGCCGGCTTATTTGGCGAACACCTGGCTCAGGTCGCCAAAGGCCTTGAACTCCAGCGCGTTGCCCGACGGGTCCAGGAAGAACATGGTGGCCTGCTCGCCAACCTGGTCCTTGAAGCGCACGTGCGGCTCGATCACGAACTGCGTGCCGGCCGCGCGCAGGCGGACGGCCAGCGCCTCCCATTGGTCCATCGGCAGGATCGCGCCGAAATGGCGCACCGGCACATCGTCGCCATCGACGGCGCTGGTAGCACGATGGCCGCATTCCTCGGGCGACAGGTGCGCCACCACCTGGTGGCCATAGAAATTGAAATCCACCCACGCGTCGGAACTGCGGCCTTCCGGGCAGCCCAGCAGGCCACCATAGAAATTGCGCGCCTCGGCCAGGTCGCGCACGGGAAACGCCAGGTGGAACAAGGGGATGGGGGGAGTCGTGCTCATGGGGCTGTCTTGTGGAGGGAGAGGTTCCGGGCGGGCCGGGGAGCGGCCAGCGGATTGATTGTAGTCAGCACAAGCCGTAATATGAAGCGAATCATTTTTGCCCTGAGCATCAAAAAATTCGATAGATGATCCGCTACTTCCAGACCTTCCTGACGGCTGCCGAAAGCGGATCGTTTTCCGCCGCGGCGGCGCGGCTGGCGCTGACCCAGTCGGCCGTCAGCACGCAGATCCGGCGCCTCGAGGAAGACCTTGACTGCCGCCTGTTCGAGCGCACCGGCAAGTCGGTCGCGCTCAGCGAAGCCGGGCAGCGGCTGCTGCCGGAGGCACGGCGCCTGGTCGAGCTCTACGCCGCGATGAAGGACCGCGCCGGCCCGCACGCCGACGCCGCGCCGGTCGAACTGGGCGCGGTGTCCACGGTGCAGGCCACCTTGCTGGCGGAGGCGATGCGGCATTTCCGCCAGCGCTTTCCGGACTCCCACGTCAACGTGGTGCCCGGCATGTCGACCCAGTTGCTGACGCAGGTCGATGCGCGCGAACTCGACGTGGCCGTGCTGATCCGGCCGCGCCTGGGTTTGCCGCCCGACCTGAAGTGGGTGCCGCTGGTGCGGGAGCGCTTCGTCGGCATCGCGCCGGCGGGCTCGCCGCAGGAGCTGCGCGCGCTGCTCGAGGCGCTGCCGTTTATTCGCTACAACCGCCACAGCACCGGCGGCCAGCTGGTGGACCGCTACCTGAAGCGGCAGCGGCTCTGGGTCAGGGAGGGGATGGAACTGGACGAGCCCGCGGTGATCCTGCAGATGGTGGCGGCGGGCCTGGGCTGCGCGATCATTCCGGCCGAGCTGGTGCCGCTGCGCGAGGCGGCCGGCGTGATCCAGGTGCCGCTGCCGGGCGGGCCGCTGCATCGCGAGGTGGGCGTGCTGGTGCGTGAAGCGGCGCTGCGCCGCGCTCCGGTCGCGGCGCTGATCGATGCCTTCGTCGCGGCGAGCGCGCGCTGGCAGCGAGGCGAGGCTTAGGGAAGGCTTAGTGCAGGCTCAGACGCTGCCTGGCAACACCATCGTCACCAGCACCGAAGCATCTGACACCGCCGTCACGTCGTAGCGCACGCAAGGTCCCAGGTACAGCAGGTCGCCCTGGTGCAGCTGGCGTTCGGAGCCGTCGACCCGGACACGGACCTCGCCTTCGAGGCATTGCACGGTCATCGGTCCGTCCACCGCATGAGGCGGCACATGCTTGCCGGCTTTCAGCACCAGCCGCATCACTTCGAGGGGACCTTCCTTGAACAGGGCCTGGGTGGCGGTCTGGTCCAGCCGCGCGCCCAGGGGCAGCACGCTGGCGATCTGTCCGGAAGCAAGATGGGGAAGGGACATGCGCGGCTCCTCGCGTCTGGTGGGGTGGCTTGTCAGGCGCGCCGGCGCCGGGCGACGGCACGCCTTCTCAATCTAGCACCGGAGGGCGCGCATCAGTAGCACGCAGCGTGGTGTCGCCGCCAGATCAGGCCGCGGCGCCAGCGCGTGCGCCGCCATGGGCCGGCGCCGCGGAAACACCGCTGCGGTCCAGTCCTGCAACATCCAGGCCGGCGGCGCGGTTGGCACCATCGGTGAACGGGTCACGCTGGCCATTGGCGCGCGCGCCATCGGTGAAGGGGTCGCGCTGGCCGTCGACGCGCGCGCCGTCGGTGAAGGGGTCGCGCTTGCCGTTGTGCAGGGCGTAGCCGTGGCGGTCAGCGGCAACGCCGCGATCGTTCAGGCCTTGCGCCATGGCGGGGGTGGCGGCGTTGATTGCTGCGAGGCAGAGGGACGTGGCAAGAAGGGCTTTGAGAGCGTTTTTGTGCATGTCTGCTGTTTTTCAGATTGGAGAACGATAGGCCCGTACGGGGCCGCGCAAGCCTGGCGGGTTTGCCGCCTGCGCCGTCCGGATTCGCCTTTGGGGCGGTGCCGCGCCTGGGGTTTCGCGCGGCACGGGACGAAGTGTAGTCACCCGGATCTATTCAGGTGATGATTTAACTTTCCATGATTCAGTCGTTTTTTTCATTATCGATGCGGGGAGCGGCGGCCAGGCTGCGCGCGCTTTGCCAGCCGCCACCGAGGGCCAGGAACAGGTCGACCTGCCGCGCGGCAACCGCGCCTGCGGAGGTCGCCAGGATCGCCTCGGCGGCGGCGAGGTCGCGCTCGGCGTCGAGCTGCGCCAGATAGGGCAAGCGCCCCGCCGCCCATAGCCGGCGCTGCTGCCGCGCGGCCTGTGCGGCGTGCTCTGCGGCGGCATGCAGGGCCGCGTGGCGTTCCAGTTCACGCCGGTAGGCCGCCAGCGCGGTCTCGGTTTCCTGCAGCGCGCGCAGCACCACGCCGTCGAAGCGCGCCAGGGCGGCATCCGCATCGGCTTCGAGGCCATGGATGCGATGCCGCACGCCATTGGTGGGCCAGCTCCAGCTCAGCAGCGGCCCCAGGCTCCAGCGCGCCGTGGGCCCGCTGCCAAGGTGGCTCAGCACGCCGGTCAGTCCGGCGCTGGCACCGATGCGGATCGATGGATACAGGTCTGCCGTGGCCACGCCGATGCGCGCGGTGGCGGCGGCGAGTTCGCGCTCGGCCTGACGCACATCGGGCCGCCGGCGCAGCAGCGCGGCGCCGTCGCCGACCGGCAGCGGCGCGCGCAGCACGGGCTCGGCCTCGCAGGCCACATCGGCCTCCGGCAGCGCCGCTGGCGCCTGGCCCAGCAACATCGCCAGCCGGTATCGCGCCGCACTGCGCGCAGCCTGCAGCGGGGGCAGGGCGGCGCGCAGCGCTTCGGTGCGGGCACGTTCGCGCGCCACCTCGGCGGGCCCGGCGCGGCCCGCTGCGTGCACGCGGCGGGTGGCATCCAGCGTGCGCTGCTGCAGCGCCAATTGTTGCGTGGCTGCGTGCAGGTCATGCGTGGCGGCGCAACCTTGCACGTAGGCGCGCACGGTCTGCGCCGCCACGGTGACGCGCACCAGGTCCAGTGTCGCCTCGCTGGCCTGCGCACCGGCCAGCGCGGCCTCGTCGGCGCGCGCCAGCTTGCCGAAGAAGTCGATCAGGTAGGAAGCGCCCAGGCCCACGTCGCCCAGGTTGAACACCGGTGGCTGGGCCTGCTGCAAGAAACTCTCCCCCGACAACTGCGCGCGCGACACGCCGGCGCCGGCGCTGCCCTGCGGCAGGTTTTCGGCTTCGACTTCGTGCAGCAGCGCCAGCGCGCGACGCAGGTTGGCGCCGGCCGCGCGGATGTCGGTGTTTGCCGCCAGCGCCTGCGTGACCAGCCGGTCGAGCCGTTCGTCGTCATAGAGGCTCCACCAGTCGTCGGGCACGGGAGCGAGCGCCACGTGCGGTGCCTGTGCTGCCTGCAACGGCCCATTGGCCGCGGCCTCGCGCACCGCCGCGCGATCGGGCACGCGATAGTCCGGTCCCACCGTGGTGCAGGCGCTCAGGCATGCGCACAGGCACGCCGCCCAGGCACGGCGCGGCCTCACGATCGCGGCCCCGCGCTGCGCGCGGCGCCCCCGTCTGCCGACGTTTCGCGCACCGCCACGGTGGCGGTTCGCCCCGACACCAGGCGCACGTCGGCGGGCACGTCTTCCAGCACGATGCGCACCGGCACGCGCTGCGCCAGCCGGACCCAGTTGAAGGTGGGATTGACGTTGGGCAGCAGGTTGGAACCCGCGCTGCGGTCGCGGTCTTCGATGCCGGCGGCGATGCTCTGCACATGGCCGCGCAGGTGGCGGGGCTCGCCCATGATATGCACGTCGACCGTGCTGCCGACATGGATGCGGTGCAGCCTGGTTTCCTCGAAATACCCTTCCACGTGGAAGGATCCGGCATCGACCATCGACAGCACCGGCCGCCCGGTCGACACGTAGTCGCCCAGGCGCGGCAGCCGGTCGTTGAGATAGCCCGCCACCGGGCTGCGCACGCTGGTGCGCTGCAGGTTCAGCCGGGCCAGCCGGACCGCGGCCTCGGCCTGCGCCAGCGCGGCCTGGCCTTGCTCCACGCGCGCACGCCCCTGTTCCGCGACTTCGGCGGCGACCACGCCGTCCAGTTCGCGGTTGCGCGCGGCTTCGCGGCGCGCCTGCGCCAGCGCGGCACGCTGGGTCGCAAGCGTTGCCTGCGCCTGCTGCAGGGCAAGCGCGTAGCGGTCACGGTCGATCTCGAACAGGACTTCGCCGCGCTCGACGTACTGGTTGTCGCGCGCCAGCACGCGCGTGACCAGCCCCGAGACATCTGGCGCCACCTGGACGATGTCGGCACGCACATGGCCGTCGCGGGTCCAGGGCGCAGCAGTGTAGTAGTCCCACAGGTGGCGCAGCACCAGCAGCGCGGCAATGGCGGCCAGCAGAGTCGGCAGCACCGGAAGCAAGGGTCGGAGTCGGAAGGTCATGATGGCAGTCCGGGCAGCGCGGCAAACACGGCGGCGACGGCGCCCAGGACGATCACATAGAGGGAAAGGTTGAACAGCGAGCGGTGCCAGATATGGCGGTAGCAGCCGAGTGCGGCGAGCACCATGCGGATTGCCGTGGCCACGGCAAAGGCGAGCACGGCCAGCACCAGCACGCCGGGGACGAACACGCCGTAGAGGTCGATTTCACTAAGCATGAGGTGCAGCGCAGCTCGTGTGGATCAGCGGGACGGGGACATGGCCAACAGCGGGAGCAGCGTGACCTGCAGCACCACCAGCGCGCCCAGCGTGCCGCGCTGGCCGGCGTGGCCGCTCGCCGCCACCGCTGCCATGGCCTCGTCCACGGCGGCGCCCAGGCCCGCCGGTGCCGGTACGCGCCGGCCCGCGCGCAGCTGGGCGCGGAAATGCCGCGCCACCGCGGCCAGCACGCGGCGCACCAGCTTGCGCGCCGGCGGCGGCAGCTCCGGCAGCGCCTGGTGCAGCGCCAGCGCGCAATAGCCGACCTGCAGCGCATGGAAGCCGTCCGCGGACAAGGGATCGCCGGCCGCGCCCAGGCGCGGCACCAGCTGGCCCAGGCGGTCCAGCATGCGCGCGCCCAGCCGCGCATCGCCATCGCTGGCGCGCATCGTGGCGGCCTGCGCCAGATCGTGCCAGCTGGCGCGCACCAGCCGCCGTGCCGCGGCGCGCGCGCCGAACGGGCGTGCCGCCACCGACCACAGCGGCGCGAACAGCATGGCCACGGCGCTGGCCAGGCAGGTATTGAAAAACGCGAGGAAGTCCGCGTCGAACACCGCCTGCACGTTGGCGAAGGCGGCGGTGTTGACCGACAGCAGCATCGCGATCAGCTGGAACCCCGGCCGCGAAATCAGCAGGCCGATGCCGAGATAGGGCAGCGCCAGCAGCGCGGCCAGCGCTTCGAAGGTGTGCGCATGCGGCACCACCAGGAACAGGTAGCCGGACGAAATCAGCAGGCAGATCGCGCTCCAGCGCACGAAGGCGCCGGCCATGCGCCGCGGCTCGTCGACCGCGGCAAAGAAGCAGCACGCGATCGAAGCCACCACCACCGCTCCCGCGCCATCCTCCCAGCCCGACAAGATCCACAGCAGCCCGGCGCAGAACACCGCCAGTCCGCTCGACACGGCGCCGAACAGCAGCATGCCGTGGTCATGGTGAAGGCCCGCGGCTTCCGTCCCGGCCTCGCCGCGCGGCAGCGGCGTGCCGGCGCGGTGGTCGCCGATGCCTTGCTGCAGGGCGCGGCATTCGCCGTACAGGGCGCAGAGGCGCTGCAACTGGTCGAGCGCCGTGGCGGCAAGGCGCTCATGCCAGCCGCCCGGGCCGGGCCCGGAAGCGCGCCCCAGGCCTGCGTGCGCGGCGGCAGGCGCGGTGGCGGCGTCGCCGGCGAGCCAGGCGGCCGTCGCCGCCAGCGCCGCGCGCAGGTCCGCGGGGATGCCGCCGGGGTGGCAGCGCAGCGCCTGCAGCACGCTGTCCAGCGACGACAGCAGCGGCATCAGCATGGTCATGCGCCGGCGCAGCGCGCGCGCATGGCGCAGTGTGTGGCTGCCTTCGGTGTCATAGGCCAGCTGGCTGATCAGCTGGTCCAGTTGCAGGATGTCGGCGGCCAGCCGGTGGCGGCTGTGGTCGGCGCGCGGGCTGCCAAGGAGGAGGTCCGAGGCCCACGCGGCGGCGTCGGCCAGCCAGGTCTCGGCACGCGCGCGCAGCGCCAGGGCGACCTTGGCCGGCAACACCACCGAGCCCACCAGTCCGGCGCAGACGATGCCGATCACGATCTCCTCGATCCGTGCCACGGCGATATCGAAGATCTGCGCCGGCTGGCTCACCGCCGGCAAGGCCACGATCGGCAGCGTGTAGGCCGCCAGCAGGCACACGTAGCTGCGCGGCGTGCGCTGCAGCAGCGACAGGTACACCAGCACGCTGATCCACAGCGCGATCGCGCCCATCAGCATGATCGGCATATTGACCAGTTGCGGCACCGTCGCCACCGCGGCGGTCGCGCCCAGCACGGTGCCGGCGACGCGATACGCCGCCTTGGACCGGGTCGCGCCGGTGAGCGGGTGCGAGACGAAGTACACCGTCGCCATGGCCCAGTACGGCCGCGCCAGGCCCAGCGCCAGCGCGATGTAGAGCGCGAGCATCGCGGCGGCGAATGCCTTCAGCGAGAACAGCCACTGTCGTGCATTCGGCCAGCTAGCCATGGAGCGGGGTCTTGTAGGGAAGTTGGGGGCGCTTGCCGCCGCCTGCCGCTCCGCGCTTCATTGGGGGCGCGGTCCGGGCCGGGGCGACATGTTGGGAGCGAAGTGTAGCCGTACCTTTCGCATTCCCTTCATGATTTAATATTGGTTTGTTCATTCGTATTCTTCATGGGGCGGCGCGTCCGTCCTTCACGCCAACATGCCCATCGATATCCGCGCGCTGCGCTATTTCGTCGAGACCGCGCGGCTGCGCAGCTTTACCCAGGCCGCCTCGTCGCTGTTCGTGACCCAGTCGACCATCAGCAAGATGGTCCGCCAGCTCGAGGATGAAGTCGGCCAGCCGCTGCTGATCCGCGAAGGCAAGAGCGTGCGCCTGACCGATGTCGGCCGCGTGGTGTACGAGCGCGGCCAGGAGGCGCTGGGCGTGGTGCACCGGCTGACGCTGGAGGTCTCCGACCTGTCGTCGCTGGGGCGGGGGCAGCTGACGGTCGGCATCCCGCCGATGGTCAACCTGTTTTTCTCGCCGGCGGTCAGCGCGTTCCGGCAGCGCTATCCCAACCTGTCACTGACGCTGGACGAGCACGGCGGCCAGGTGGTGGAGCAACTGGTGGCCAGCGGCGAGCTCGAGGTGGGCGCCACGGTGCTGCCCGGCGACAGCGGCCTGGCGCTGGAAACGCGCCAGTTCGGCCGCCATCCGATCTGGGCGGTGGGGCCGCGCAAGGCGGCCTGGGCGCGCGGGCGCACGGTGTCGCTGGCGGCGCTGCGCGACGAGCCGCTGGTGATGCTGACCGAGGATTTCTCGCTGACGCGCAAGCTGCGCCAGGCCTTCCTGGAGGCCCGCATCGAGCCGCGCGTGGTGGCGCGCAGCGGGCACTGGGATTTCCTGGCGTCGATGGCGGCGGCGGGGCTGGGCACCACCTTCCTGCCCCAGCCGCTGGCCGAGCGCCTGCAGGCCCAGGACACACTGGCCATGGCGCGCCTGACCGAACCCGCGGTCGACTGGACCATGGCCCATATCTGGTCGCCGGGACGCTACCTGTCGCACGCCGCGCGGGCGTGGCTGGCGGTGTGCGAAGAGGTGCTGGGCAACGGGCGCGCGGGCTGAGCCAGCCGGCTCACTTGCCGCGGCACTGGTCGGGCGGGATGTCGAGCAGCACCAGCGGCTTCGGCCCCGCCGCATAGTGATAACGCAGCCGGATCCCCAGCTTGCCCAGCACCGGCACATCCGGGTTGCGGCAGATGCCGCGCTCGAGGATCGGCTTGGCCGTGGCCATGAAATCACGGGTGTCGTCGCGGCCGGCATCGATGCCGGAGACCTTCAGGTGGAAATCGACGATCTTGCCGGGCCTGGCCACGCAGCCGTCAAAGCGCGTGGTGTCGTCGAGGTCGACCGGCCCCGCGCGCATCAGCTCCTGGCAGGCGAGGCGCAGTTGGCGGTCGGCGTCGCCGGTCGTCAGGCGCGTGACCCCGCGCATGCCGGTCGGCTTGCCGCGCACCGTGCCCAGCAGCAGCGTGGCAAGCTCCGACAGCGGCGGCGGCGCGGCCGCGGTGGCGGCCTGCGTGGCGGGAATGGCAAGGATCGTCGCCAGCAACGACAGCCCGAGGTGGACGGCGGGGCGGCGCCAGCGGCAGAGAGCAGGGGCGGGAACGGCGTGGACGGCGGCGGGGCAAGGGGGCATGACGCAGACAGAACGGGGCGGCGGGTGCGCTGCTACTTTAGCCCTGTGTCCTTGCCGCCGTTGTCAGGCTTTGTCCTACGTTGCAACGGCGCGCTTGCCGTGCCGGTGCCGGCATGCCAGCGGTAGAATCGCGGTTCCGCCCGACCTGCGCGCCGCCTCCATCGCCATGCCCCTGCAAATCCGCCCCGAGGTACCAGCCGATGCCGACGCCATCGCCCGGCTGACCACTGCCGCCTTCCTGAGCGCACCGCATGCCAGCCAGACCGAGGCGTTCATCGTCAATGCGCTGCGCCGGGCCGGCCAGCTGACGGTGTCGCTGGTGGCGCAGGACGGCGATGCGCTGGTCGGGCACGTTGCGGTCTCGCCGGTCGCGATATCTTCCGGCGCGCCCGCATGGCATGGACTGGGGCCGCTGTCGGTGGTGCCGCCGCGGCAGGGGCAGGGCATCGGCGCGCAACTGGTGCGCGCCGCGCTGGCGGCATTGCGCCGCCAGGGTGCGGCCGGCTGCGTAGTGCTGGGCGAGCCGGCCTACTACGGCCGCTTCGGCTTTGCCGCGCAGCCCGGACTGGTGCTGCCGGGCGTGCCGCCGGAATACTTCCAGGCGCTGGCCTTCGACGGCGCCCCTGCGGTCGGTACGGTCAGCTATCACGACGCCTTCAACGCCACCGCCTGAGGCCGGCGCTCAGAGTTCCAGCACCAACCGGCCGCCGCCGCAGGCGCGCGAGCAGCACGCCATCATGCGCTGGTTGGCGTCGCGCTCGACGCGCGTCAGCACCACGTCGCGGTGATCGACCTGGCCGGCCAGCACACGCACCTCGCACGAGCCGCACAGGCCTTCCTCGCAGTCGCTCTGGACGTCGATATTGGCGCCGCGCAGCGCGCCCAGCAGGGTCTGTCCGGCCGGCACTTCCAGCACCAGGCCGGAGTCCTTCAGCTCCACGGTAAAGGGCTGCTCCTGCGATGCATCCAGGGTGCCGAGCCGCGAGACGAAATGCTCGACCCGCAGCGCGTCTGCCGGCCATGCCGCGCAGCATTCGGCCAGCGCATCCAGCAGTCGCTGCGGGCCGCAGGCATAGATCTGGGTGTGCGGGTCGGGCTGCGCCAGCAGCTTGCCGAAGTCGGCGCGCCGGCCTTCGTCGCTGGCGTGGACCTGCAGCCGCGCACCGTGCAGCGCCTGCAGTTCGTCGAGCATGGCCATGGCCCGGCGCGAGCGCCCGCAATAGTGAAACTCGTAGTCGATGCCGAGCGCGCGGGCGCGGCGCGCCATCGCGCTCACCGGCGTCACGCCGATGCCGCCGGCAATGAAGATGGCCCGCCCGCATTGCTCGTCGAAGCGGAAATGGTTGCGCGGGCCGCGGATGCGCAGGCGGTCACCGGCGCTGACGCTGCCATGGAGCCAGGCGGAGCCGCCGCGGCTGGCGGGATCGCGCAGCACCGCGATCTCGAGCGCCGCCGCATCGTCCGGGTCGCCGCACAGCGAATACTGGCGCGACAGCCCGGTGTCGCCGCATTCCACGTCGATATGCGAGCCCGGCGCCCAGCGCGGCAGCGGCTTGCCGTCGGGCGCCACCAGCCGCAGCCGCAGCACACCGTCGGCGGCCGGCGTGGCACGCTCGACCACCACCGTGCGGGCGATGGTGTGCGCCGACGGCTCGCCGATGCGCACCGGCTGGCGCACCACCAGCAAGGCGGGGTCGCGGCGCTCCGGGTTGTGCGCGGGGTCCCACTCCACCAGCAGGTGCTCGGGGCCGCGGAACGAGGTGTTGGGCACATAGGTGAAGGTCTGCTCGGCCAGGCGCATATGTGGCAGCCGGCGCGTCAGTTCTTCCAGGAAAACCTGCATCTCCATGCGCGCCAGGTTCTTGCCCATGCACTGGTGCGAGCCGTAGCCGAAGGTCAGCTGCTCGCTGGCGTTGTCGCGGCGGATATCGAACAGGTCGGCGTCGGCGAAATGGCGCTCGTCATGGTTGGCCGACGAGGTCACGATCAGCAGCTTGCTGCCCGCCGGCAGGCGGATGCCCCCCACTTCTGCGTCGCGCGTGACCAGCCGGCGCCACGCCGCCACCGAGCCGTTATGGCGCAGGCATTCCTCGACCGCATTGGGAATCAGCGCGGGGTCTTCGCACAGCTCGCGCCACGCGTCCGGATGCTGCAGCAACAGCTTGATGGCGTTGGCCGAGGCGTTGGCGGTGGTCTCGTGCGCGGCGACGATGCCGGCCATCATCATCGAATGCAGGTAGGAGTCGGTCACCACCTCGGGCAGTTCCTTCTGCTTGCGCAGCCCGTACTGCATCCAGCCCGGGCCGGACGGGTCGGCGCGCATCTTGTCGAGGATGCGGCCGGCCAGTTGCCAGAAGTTGCCCACCGCGTGCGCCACCGCCACCTGCTCTTCCGGCTTCGGCCGGCCCCAGGTGTTGACGGTATGGGCAATGGAGTACTGGCGCAGCAGGTCCATGTCCTCCTCGGGCACGCCCAGGAAATGCAGCGCCACCGTCAGCGGCACCTCCCACAGCATCTGGTCGACCAGGTCGGCGCGGCCATCGTCGATAAAGCGGTCGACATACTCCCGCGTCAGGCGCCGCACCAGCGGCTCGTGGTGCGCCAGTTCGGCAGGCGTGAACGGCGCCATCAGCGCGCGCCGGCGCGGCATGTGGGCCGGCTCGTCCTCGTTGACCAGGGTGCGGTTCATGGCGTAGCCGTAGCTGGCCAGCACGGCGTTGGCCTCGTCGCCGGTGGGGGTGATCTTTTCCAGCGCGATCGACGGGCTGAAGGTCAGGTTGTCGCGGAAGATCGCCTTGATGTCGTGGTAGCGCGTGACCACCCAGTAGCCCAGCTGCGGGCTGTAGAACACCGGCTCCTGCTCGCGCGACCAGCGCACGTATTCGGGCGGGTCCTGCTGGTAGCCGTCGCCGAAGGGATCGAACTGCGCCGCGTTGTGGCTGACCGGGCAGCCGTTGGGTGCGGTCAGCGTGCTGTGGTCGATCGGACAGCCGCCGCGGGCGGCGCCGGGGGAGGGGATGGTCATGCTACGGACTCCTGGCAGGCATCGATGCCTGGCAAAAAGCGCTGGCCGTCCGGGCGTGCCGCAGGCCAGCCGGTGTTGCGTCCGGACTCAGTTGTCCAGCGTGATCTTCAGGTCGCGGATCAGCCTGGTCCAGCGGCCGGACTCGCTGCGCAGCAGCTCGCTGAACTGCGCCGGCGTATTGCCCACGGGCTCGACGCCGAAGTCCACCAGCCGCTTGTTGACGGCCGGCTCGCGGATGGCCGCGACCACGTCCTTGTTGAGCGCATTGATCACCTCCGGCGGAGTGCCGGCCGGCACCACCATGCCCACCAGCGCGGCGGCTTCGACGCGCGGATAGCCCAGCTCGGCGAAGGTCGGCACCTCCGGCAGCTGCGGCAGGCGGGTGGCATTGGCCACGGCCAGCGGGCGCACCTTGCCGCCCTTGATGAAGCCGGCGCCGGCGGCGTAGTCCACCATCATCGCGGCGACCTGGCCGGCGGCCACGTCCGACAGCGCGGGCGCGGCGCCGCGGTACGGCGCATGCGTCATCGGCAGGCCGGCCTCCACCTTCAGCAGCTCCATCGCCAGGTGGTGCGGGCTGCCCGCGCCGGCCGAGCCGTAGTTGATGCCGCCCTGCGTGGCCTTGGCCTGCGCGATGAATTCCTTGGCCGTCTTGGCCGGGCTGCCGGCACCGACCACCAGGATCATCGGGAAGCGGCCCAGCAGCGTCACCGGGGCCAGGTCCTTGGCAGGGCTGTAGGACAGCGACTTGTACAGCACGGGATTGAACACCAGCGTGCCGTTGTCGGCCGACAGCACGGTATAGCCGTCGGCAGCCGCGCGCGCGGTCTCGGCCGCGCCGATGGCGGTATTGCCGCCGGGCTTGTTGTCCACCACCACCGGTTGTCCCACCTTGGCCGACAGGCCCTGGCCGATGGTGCGCGCGAGGAAATCCGAGCCACCACCGGCAGCGTACGGGACGATCCAGCGGATCGGCTTGGCGGATAGGGATCGGCGGCGTGGGCGGCGTTCGCGGCCAGCATCGGCAAGGTCAGCGCGCCAAGGGACAGGCGCACGGCAAGAGCAAAGCGGGGGCGGGGCATGGTTCTTGTCTCCTGAAGGATGGACCGGGTCCTGGCCCGGGTTTTCTGATTTGCGTAAATCATATACGCATTGCGTAATGATTGAATGCGGGTTAACCTTGAACCGGCTCCCCGTCACGGTGTGGCATCGTCCGCTGTCGCCGTGAACCCCCGCATCAGTCGCATAGCTCCGTCCCGTCATGCCCCGATCCAGAAGTCCCGAACCCGTCATCGAGACCACCGCCACCCGCCCCCGCGAACGGCGCCAGCGCGTGCAGTCGGCCATCACCGGCATGGCCGTACTGAAGGGCCTGGCCCGCCTCGGCGGACGCGCCAGCCTGACCGCGCTGGCCGCGCACATCGACGAAAGCCCGGCCAAGGTGCACCGCTACCTGGTCAGCCTGGTGGAAGAAGACCTGGTGGCGCAGGAGCCGGGCACGCAGCAGTACCACCTTGGCTTCGAGGCCCTGCAGATCGGCATGGCCGCGATGCGCCAGGCCGATCCGATCCGGCTGGCCGAGGCATCGCTGGTGCGGCTGCGCGAGACCCTGGAGGTGACCTGCTTTGTCGCGGTGATGGGCAACAAGGGCCCGACCATCATGCGCTTCGAGGAGCCGGGCCTGCCGGTCACGGTGAACGTGCGCGCGGGCTCGGTGATGCCGCTGCTGTGGTCAGCCACCGGGCGCGTGTTCCTGGGCTTGCTCGATGAAAAGCAGGTGCAGGCGCAGGCCCGCGAAGAACTGGCGGCCGCCGGCCCGGCGCGGCTGGCGCAGCTCGATGCCCGCGATCCCATCGGCGCCTTGCGCCGCGCCGTGCAGGCCGATGACTGCGCCTGGGTGCGCGACACCAACCTGACCGGCATCAGCGCGGTGGCCGCGCCGGTGCGCGACTACACCGGGCGCGTGTGCGCGGTGTTGACCGCGCTGGGCGCCACCGGCGGCTTCGACCCCGCCATCGACGGGCCCATCGGCAGCGCCGTGCGGCACGAGGCGCGCGCGGTCAGCGCGGCGCTGGGGTTCAACCCCGCGGCGTGACCACTGCGGCCGACGCATCCGGGCGCAGCGCCGGGCAGGCGCTGGCCACTTCCGCGGTCACGCCACCGCGCGCAGCGCCGTCCCGCGCGGCATGGCCGCATCGGCGGCGGGCCGCAGCGACGGATAGCCCGCCGCAAACACCAGTCGCCCGCCCGACCACGTGTGCGTGACCAGCGGCTGGCCGGCCACCTCGGAGACGGCGATCACGTCGGCACGCAGTCCCGGCGCCAGGCGGCCGCGGTCGCCAAGCTGGCAGGCATCGGCGGGGTGGGCGGTGACCAGCGCCAGCGCCCGGTTCAGCGGCAGCCCGGCCTGGCGACCGGCGGCATACGCGGCGGCGATCAGGGTGGAGGGCTGGTAGTCCGAGCACAGGATGTTGCCGGCGCCCGCCCGGATCGCGTCGATGGCACGCATCGAGCCGCTCTGGCTCTTGCCCCGCAGCACGTTGGGCGCGCCCAGGATGGTTGGCAGCGCGCGCGCGCAGGCCGCCTGCGCCGTCTCCAGGTTGATCGGAAACTCGCTCATGCGCACCCCCAGCGCGTGCATCGCGGCGATGCGCTGGGGTGAATCGTCGTCATGGCTGGCGGTGGGAATGCCGAGCGCGTGCGCCGCGGCCACCAGCCGGTTGACGCGCTCGTGCGCGCCCTCCAGCGCGGCGGCCTTCTGGCGCGCGGCATCGGCGGCGGCGTCGCGGCTCATGCCGTGGTTGCCCATCATGTAGGCCAGGTAGGCGTCCAGGGTCTTGAACTGGCCCTGGCCGGGCGAGTGGTCCATCACCGAGAGCAGGTCGACCACGCCTGCGGCCATCAGCGCTTCCAGCACCGGCACGGCACCGGCGTCGGTGACCTCGTAGCGGCAGTGGATGCGGTTGTCGACCAGGCTGTGCTGGCGATAGGCGGCGATCGTGCGCACCACCGTGGCCGCGGTGTCGACGTTGCGCACGCCGAACTGGTTGCCGGCGAAAGACAGTGCGTGATAAGGCGTGGTGATGCCGGCCGCGGCATTGCGGCGGTCGACCTGCGCCACCGCGAAGTCCAGCGGGAACAGCACGCTGGCGCGTGGCTCCACCTCTTTCTCGATGGCGTCGCAATGCACGTCCACCAGGCCGGGCATCACGGTGTGGCCATGCAGTTCGACCACGGCGGCATGCGCGGGCACGGCCGCGGGTGCCGGCTCGATCGCGGCGATGCGGCCATCCTCGATCAGCAGCGCGCTGTCATGCAGCACGCGGTCCGGCAGCACCAGGGTGGCGTGGGTCAGGTAGGTCGCAGGCATGTCTTGCTCCGTTCGGGGCGTGTTCGGTTCAGGCGGGGGCGGTAGTGGTGGCCGGTTGCAGCGGCAGCAGGCGTGTGGCCACGGCATCGCGCACGGCTTCGTCGTGGAAGATGCCGATCAGCGCGCGGCCCTCGGCCAGCGCTGCGCGCATCAGCGCGACCACCACGGCGCGGTTGTCGGGGTCGAGCGAGGCGGTGGGCTCGTCCAGCAGCAGGATCGGATGGCCGCCGATCAGGCCGCGCGCGATGTTGACGCGCTGCTGCTCGCCGCCCGAGAAGGTGGCGGGCGGCAGCTCCCACAGCCGGCGCGGCAGGTTCAGCCGCGCCAGCAGTTCAGCCGCGCGGGCGCGCGCCTCGTCTGCGCCGGCGCCGCGCTGCCGCAGCGGATCGGCGACCACGTCGAGCGCGCCCACGCGCGGGATCGCGCGCAGGAACTGGCTGACATAGCCGATCACGTCGCGGCGCAGCCGCAGCACGCGCTGCTCGCTGGCGTGGCCCAGTTCGACCCACGGCGCGCCGTCGGCGCTGGTATCGCGCAGCCGGATGCTGCCTTCGGTGGCAAGGTAGTTGCCGTACAGGCAGCGCAGCAGCGTGCTCTTGCCGGTGCCGGACGGCCCGGACAGGACCAGGCATTCGCCGCGCGCGGCATCGAAATCGATCGCGCGCAAGACCGGCAGTCGGATCCCGCCCTGGTTGTGCAACGTAAACATCTTGCCGAGGCCGCGCACCTCGACCAGCTTCTGCGGTTGTTCTGCGTGCATCGTGCTCAGCCCTGCAGGATGGAAGAAACCAGCAACTGCGTGTACGGATGCTGGGGATCGTCGAGGATCTGGTCGGTCAGGCCCTGCTCGACCACGCGACCGCCCTGCATCACCAGGGTGCGGTGCGCCAGCAGCCGGGCCACGGCCAGGTCGTGCGTGACCAGCACCGCGGCCAGGCCCAGGTCCGCCACCAGGCGGCGCAGCAGGTCCAGCAGGCGGGCCTGCACCGACACATCGAGCGACGCCGTGGGCTCGTCCATGAACACCAGGCGCGGGTGCGTGACGAGGTTGCGCGCGATCTGCAGCCGCTGCTGCATGCCACCGGAAAAGGTGCCGGGCACGTCGTCCAGCCGCGCCAGGTCGATCTCCATCTTCTCCAGCCAGTTGCCCGCGACTTCGCGCAGGTTGCCGTAGTGGCGCTCGCCCACGGCCATCAGCCGTTCGGCGATATTGGCGCCGGCGCTGACCTGCATGCGCAGGCCGTCGCGCGCGTGCTGGCGCACGAAGCCCCAGTCGGTGCGCGCCAGCAGCCGCAGGCGTGCGCTGGACAAGGTGGCCAGGTCGGTCAGGCCGGATTCGCGCATGGCGTAGCTGACGCTGCCACGCTGCGCCGGCGCCCGCATCGATAGCGCCTGCAGCAGCGTGCTCTTGCCCGAGCCCGACTCGCCCACCACGCACAGCACCTCGCCGGGATACAGGTCGAAGCTGACGTCATGGCAGCCGTGCAGGCCGTCCCAGGTGCGCGTCAGGTTGCGCACCGACAGCAGCGGGGCGGCGCTCATTGCGCGCCTCCGGCAGCGGTCCTGACGGCCTGCGTCGCCTTGCGGTCGGAGCAGTACTCGGTATCCGAGCACACGAACCGGCGCGTGCCGGCGTCGTCGGTGATGATCTCGTCCAGGTAGCTGTCGGTGGCGCCGCACTGCGCACAGCAGTCGGCCCACGACTCCACCGTGAAGGGGTGGTCGGCAAAATCCATGCTCTTGACGGCGGTGTAGGGCGGCACCGCGTAGACGCGCTTTTCCCGTCCGGCGCCGAACAGCATCAGCGCCGGGCTGCGGTCCAGCTTGGGGTTGTCGAACTTGGGAATCGGCGAAGGCCGCATCATGTAGCGCTGGTTGACGATCACGGGGTAGTCGTAGGTGGTGGCGATGTGGCCATGGCGGGCGATGTCCTCGTACAGCTTGACGTGCATCGCGCCGTATTCCGCCAGCGCGTGCATGGTGCGGGTCTCGCCTTCGCTCGGCTCCAGCCAGCGCAGCGGCTCGGGAATCGGCACCTGGAACACCACGGTCTGCCCCGCGCGCAGCGGGGTCTCCGGGATCCGATGGCGGGTCTGGATAATGCTGGCCTCGGTGGTGCGCTCGGTGGTCGGCACGCCGGTGACGCGGGCGAAGAAGCGCCGGATATTGATGGCGTTGGTGGTGTCGTCCGAGCCCTGGTCGATCACCTTGAGCACGTCGTCCTTGCCGATGATCGCGGCCGTCACCTGGATGCCGCCGGTGCCCCAGCCATACGGCAGCGGCATCTCGCGGCTGCCGAACGGTACCTGGTAGCCCGGGATCGCCACCGCCTTGAGCAGAGCGCGGCGCAGCATGCGCTTGGTCGATTCGTCGAGATAGCCGAAGTTATAGTGCTCGTCGCGGGCGATGCCGGCGGCCATGGTGGTGTCGGCGGCGCTCATGCCAGCGTCTCCTCATGCGGCTGTGGCTGTGGTTGCGGGTGTGCTTGCGATGGCGTTGCCGCGCACGCGGGCATGGCGCTGTCCGGCGCCCCGGCGCCGCCGGCGCGCAGCCGTCGCAGCAACTCCAGGTTGGCCTGGAAGTCCACGTAGTGCGGCAGCTTCAGGTGCTGCACGAAACCCGAGGCCTCGACGTTGTCGCTGTGGTACAGCATGAATTCGATATCGTTGGCCGGCGCGTCGGCGGCCTCGCCCAGCGCTTCGGCGCGCATGGCGCGGTCGGCCAGCGCCATCGACATGGCCTTGCGCTCGTTGTAGCCGAACACCAGCCCGTAGCCGCGCGTAAAGCGCGGCGCCTGGTCGGCATTGCCGGCGAACTGGCTCACCATCTGGCATTCGGTCAGCTCGATCTCGCCGATGGTGACGGCGAAGCCAAGCTCTTCGACGAACAGCTCCACCTCGGCCGTGCCGTAGCGGATCTCGGCCGCGAACGGGTGCGAATTGCCGTACCCGCGCTGGGTCGAGTAGCCCATCGACAGCAGGAAGCCCTCGTCGGCGCGCGCCAGGTTCTGCAAGCGCGCGGCGCGGCCGGCGGGGAAGCTCAGGGGCTCGCGCGTGAGGTCGGGGGGCGCGGGGTCGCCGGCGGGAACCTCGTCGGCTTCGACCAGCTGGTCCGCTTCCAGCAGGCTGGTTACGCGCGGCATGGTGGCGACCAGCGGTTCCTGCGCCGCCGCCACGGGCTGCGGCGCGCGGCCGGTTTCGAGCGAGAAATCCAGCAGCCGCTGCGTGTAGTCATAGGTGGGGCCCAGCACCTGGCCGCCCGGCACGTCCTTGTAGGTCGATGAGATCCGGCGCTGCAGGCGCATCGCGCCGGTATCGAGCGGCTGCGTATAGCCGAAGCGCGCCAGCGTGGTGCGGTACGCGCGCAGCAGGAAGATCGCCTCGATCTGGTCGCCGGCGGCCTGCTTGAGCGCCAGCGCGGCCAGGTGGGGGTCGTACAGCGAGCCTTCGGCCATCACGCGCGCCACCGCCAGCGGCATCTGCTCGCGGATCTGTGCCAGCGTCAGCTCCGGCACCGCGATGTCGCCGCGGCGATAGGCATCGAGCATCCGGTAAGAGTTCAGGATGGCGCGCTCGCCTCCCTTGACGGCTACGTACATGTCAGTCCTCCACGATGGTGGTGCGCGTCAGCGCGCAGAACCGGTCGCCGCTGGACAGCAGCAGGTCCACGCCGAGCGGAAAACGGGCGTTGTTGGCGCGCCAGGCCGCGCGAAAGCCCGCGGGCAGCCCGGCAACGCGCAGCGCTTGCGTGTGCTCGATGCCCGGGCCGCGCAGCGTGAGGGTCTCGCCCTCGGCCAGCGAGGCCACTTCCACCAGCAGCGTGGCCGAGCGATCCGGGAAGGCGGGGTCGCCCTGCGCGCAGTCGGTGAGCGCAGGCGTGGCATGGCCCGCCGGCACGCAGACGAAGGCCGCGGCGCCGGGATCCTCCGTCAGCCGGCAGCCGCAGTGAAAGCGCAGGAAGGCGCGCGCGGCGGCGGGCACGCCGGCGGGCAGCCAGACCGGCGTATCGGCATCGGCCAGCGTCAGCAGCAATGCGGCCAGCGCCGGCGACAGGCCCTCGGGCAAGCCGCTGCGGGCCGGCAGCCCCTGCAGCTGGCCGGGGTGGGCAAAGGCCTGCAGCGCGGCGCGGAACACCTGCTGGGCGTCGCCGACCGGATCGTCGAAGCCGGGCAGCAGCGCGGCGGCCGGCGTGGATGGCATCGCTTGGTTGGTATGCATCTCAGTCTTCTCCGCGGACCATGGTGAAGAACTCGACGCGCGTCTGCACGGCCGTGGCCGCGGCGTGCGCGGCGCGGCGGGCGTGTGCCTCGGCCAGCGGTGCGAGCACCAGCTCCTGCACGCGCTGGTGCCAGGCGGGGCGCTGCAGCAGCGCGTCCAGCAGCGCGGCCTGCTCGGCATGGCGCTCGCTGCGGCCCTGGACGTAGGCGATGCCCGCGCCGGCATCGGCGGCGCCATCGTCCAGCACGACCGCGCAGCGTGTGACGGTGATCTCGCCAAGGTTGAACTGTGCCCCGGTGCCGCCGGCGCGGCCCCGCACCATGGCCATGCCGGCCTCGGGCTTGCGCAGCAGCCGGTAGGCGGGCAGGGCCTGCGCTTGTGCAAGCTGTTGGCAGGCGCCGTCGAGCGCCTCGGCGGGCGCGGTCGCCAGGATCCGCAGCCAGGCGGCGCGGGCGGCATGGGCGGCGGGCACATCGGGCCGCGCGGTTTCGC
Source organism: Cupriavidus taiwanensis (assembly GCF_900250115.1). Lineage (NCBI taxonomy): Bacteria > Pseudomonadati > Pseudomonadota > Betaproteobacteria > Burkholderiales > Burkholderiaceae > Cupriavidus > Cupriavidus taiwanensis. Next base: position 1,376,376 of record NZ_LT984804.1, read on the forward strand.
TTTGCATCATCACCCCTATACGTCTATACGTTTAGATGTCATTGCTCGAACACGCAGCCACTAGACCATAGCCAAATGAACGTTTCATGACGGGGCAGGGGATTGCTCGGGCACGCTGCCGGCGCGGCATGACTCAGGCACAATCGCACGGCATGGGTTAACGCTGGATGACAAGAGGACAGCGCAAGATGTCTGATCGGGAAGTGGAACGGGGTTCGGGCGTCGCGGTGTGGCGCCAGATTGGCGAGGCGCTGGCGGACGACATCCGCAAGAAGCTCTACCTGCCGGGCGAGCAGCTGCCGCCGGAGCCGGAGCTGGCCAACCGCTTCGCCGTGAACCGCCATACCATCCGCCGCGCCATGGGCGAGCTGGAGCTGAGCGGGCTGGTGCGCATCGAGCAGGGCCGCGGCACCTTCGTGCAGGAGCATGCGATCGACTACGCCATTGGCCGCCGCACGCGCTTCTCGCAGAACCTGGCGGCGCAGGGCGTGCGCGGCCACACCGAAGTCGTCGCCAGCCAGCTGGTGCGCGCGCCGGACGTGGCCAAACAGCTGGGGCTGACGCGCACCGCCGAGCTGCTGCACGCCCAGATGATCGGCAAGGCCGAGGACCGCACCATCGACGTGGCCGAGCATTACTTCGACCCCAGGCGCTTTCCCGGCATCGACGAGGTGCTGCGTGCCAGGCAGTCGGTATCGCGCGCGCTGGCGCATTTCGGCATTGCCGATTACACCCGCAAGTGGTCGCGCATTACCGCGGCGATGCCCAGCGCGCCGGTGGCGCGGATGCTGAACCAGCCCAAGACCCGGCCGGTGCTGCAGGTCGAGGCGCTCAACGTCGATATCGACGGCAACCCGGTGCAGTACAGCGTGGTGCGCTTCGCCGGCGACTGGGTGCAGCTGACGGTGTCCGAGCGCGACTGAGGCGGATTTGCGGGATTGGTCTAGACATCCGGCTGTCATCTGCCTGCGCTACCGTCTGCGGTCAACCCCACCAAACCGGGGCAGTCAGCGCCCGCGCGCGCGTGACGCCGCTGGTAACCTTGCCGCATGACCCAAGACGCGTACCGCTACGCCATCTACCTGTCGCCCTCCGGCCCGCTGCACAGCTTCGGCAGCCAGTGGCTGGGGCGCGACGCCGACACCGGCGCCACGCTGCCACCGCCCCCCGGCATGCCGGCCGCGCCGGCGGAGTGGCTCAGGGCGCCGGCGCATTACGGCCTGCACGCCACGCTGAAGCCGCCGTTCCGGCTTGCCGACGGCGCCAACGGCGCGATGGTCGATGCCATCGCCCGGGATCTTGCACGCCGGCAGGCGCCGTTCGACGCAGCGCTGGCGCTGCGCGCGCTGCGTGGCTTTGTCGCGTGGGGGCTTGCCGATGGCGGCTCGCCGCCGATGCAGGCGCTGGCCGACGCCTGCGTGCAGGCCTTCGATCCCTTGCGCGCGCCGCCTTCGGCGCAGGAGCTGGCCAGGCGCGCGCCGGACCAGCTGAGCGCTGAAGAACGCCGCATGGCGGAGGCATGGGGCTATCCGTATGTGTTCGGCACCTTCGTGTTCCATATCACCCTGACCGGCATGCTCGACGTCGCCGGCCAGCGCGCCGCGATCGCGCAGCTCGAAGCGGCCAGCGGCAAGCTGCTGCAAGCGCCGTTGCACGTGGACCGCATCAGCGTGTTCGTGCAGCCGGCACACGGCGAGGACTTTGTCGTCGCCCGCCATTACGGCTTCGACGGTAGCACCGTGGACCGCGCCGGTGCGGCGTATCTGGGCACATGAGCGCGGCAACCGTGGCCGACGGACACGGCCTGTTCTACCTGATGGGACCGTCCGGCAGCGGCAAGGACTCGCTGCTGCGCGCGCTGCGCGAGCGCCTGGGCGCGGACCACCGCATCATCATCGCGCATCGCTACATCACCCGCGCCGCCGACGCCAACGAGGCCTCGGTGGCGCTGACCCCGCAAGAATTCCAGCGCCGCCGGGCGCTGGGCTGCCTGGCGCTGGACTGGCACAGCCACGGGCTGCACTACGGCATCGGCATCGAGATCGAACAGTGGCTGGCGCGCGGCCTGACGGTGATCGTCAACGGCTCGCGCGAGTACCTGCCGCAAGCGGTGGCACGCTACCCCAGGCTGTGCGCGGTGCATGTGCGGGTGCAGCCGGAAGTGCTGGCGGCGCGCCTGCGCCGGCGCGGACGCGAGGCCGAAGACGCGATCGCAAGACGGCTGGCGCGTGCGCGGCAGGCATTCGCCGTGCCGCCCGGATGCCGGCTGATCGAGATCGACAACAGCGGCGGGCTGGACACGGCGGTGGCAGCCCTGGCGCAACTGGTGGGCGCCGCGCCCGCGGCGGCCGGGCCAGCCTGAGTCAGAGCCCGATGCTGAAGCTGATGCCATGCTCGGTAAAGCCGAGCTGGCGATAGAACTGGTGCGCGCGCAGGCGGCGCGCGCCGGATGACAGCGCCAGCTTGGCCGCGCCGGCTTCGCGCGCCAGCCGCATCGCCTCGCGCATCATGGCCTTGCCGACGCCCATGCCGCGCGCGTCCGGCGCCACCACCACGGCTTCGACGATCGCCTCGGGGCGCCCGTCGTGGACCATTACCGGGAACACCAGCAGGCTGAAGGTGCCGAGCGGCACTTCGTCGGCGCCCACCATCATGTAGCAGCGGTAGTCCGGGTAGCGGCGCATGGTCGCATAGCGCTCGCGCATGGTCGTCAGCGGCAGCGGGGTTTCGCCGTCCATCGCCGCCAGCAGCGCGGACAGGTGCAGCAGTTCGGCGTCGGAGCCGCGCACTTCGCGCAGCGCGAGCGAGGTTTCGGTGGTCAGCATGGCATCACACCAGCACCTTGCGGATCTGGGCCGACAGGATGTCGATGGCCGAGACGAACACGATGATGATGATCATCACCGCGCAGGTCTGCCCGTACTGGAAGCTGCGGATGATTTCCCACAGCACCGTGCCGATGCCGCCGGCACCGACGATGCCCACCACCGACGCCGAGCGCACGTTGGACTCGAAGCGGTACAGCGCGAACGACAGCCACAGCGGCAGCACCTGCGGAATCACGCCGTAGACGATTTCCTCGACCGGGCCGGCGCCGGTGGCGCGCACGCCTTCCACCGGGCGCGGGTCGATGGCCTCGACCGCTTCGGCAAACAGCTTGGCCAGCACCCCGGTGGTGTGGATCCAGATCGCCAGCACGCCGGCGAACGGGCCCAGCCCGACCGCGACGATAAACAGCATGGCGAACACCATTTCATTGATGGCGCGGCACGCGTCCATGATCCGGCGCGCCGGCTGGTAGACCCAGGCCGGCACGATATTGGCCGAGCACAGCAGCCCCAGCGGCACCGCCATCACCACCGCCAGCGCCGTGCCCCACAGCGCGATCTGCACGGTGACCAGCATCTCGTCGAGGTAGTGGCGCCAGTCGCGGAAATCGGGCGGGAAGAAATCCGCCGCGAACCTGGCCATGTTGTCGGAATCGCGCAGCAGGTCGAGTGGGCGCATGTCGGCGCCTTGCCACGACAGGGCCAGCATGGCCAGCAGCACCGCCCAGGTCAGCGGCACGGCAAGGGGCGTGCGCGGCGGGCGCACATGGCTTCGGGGCGTGGGAGGCAGGCCAGGCGTGGCGGAGACGGTCATGGAGCGGTCCGGATACAGCGAGGATTGGAAAGCGGTGCGAGGCGGGCGGCGACGGCCGCCGGCCCCGGTGAGACAGGTGGAACAGTGTGGTGGCAGCGAACGGGTTACTGCGTGCTGCTGGCGCTGGCGGCGGCCTTGTCCAGCTCCGCGAGGCGACGGGTCACGTCGGACAGGCGCTTTTCCTTGTCGGCGGCCGCCAGGGTGGTGTCCGATTCGATCTTGGCCTTTTCGCGCGCCAGCTCGATCTGGCGGATCGGCACCAGCTGCGCATCGCTCGAGGCGCGGAAGCCCTGGTAGGTCAGCGCCGCCAGCACCTGCTTCTCGCGCGCCGCGTCGGCACCCTTGCCGTAGTTGACGAAGAAGGTCTGGATCTTCTTCTTCAGTTCGGGCGCCAGGTCCTTGCGGTAGACCATCGGGTCGGCCGGGATCAGCGGCGACTTCCACAGCACGCGCACCTGGTCATAGGCGTTCTTGCCCGTGTTGATGCGGTAGCGCTCCATGTTCTCGGTGTTGTTGACGGCCACGTCGACCTGCTTGTTCAGCACCGACAGCAGGTTGGTTTCATGGTTGCCGATGCGCACGGCCTTGAACAGCGTCTTCGGCTCGACCTTGTTGACGCTCCACAGGTAGAAGCCCGGCACCGCCGTGCCCGAGGTGGAGTTGGGGTCGCCGGCGCCGTAGGTCAGCTCCTTGCCGCGCCTGATCACGTCCTCGACGCTCTTCAGGTCGCTGTCCTTGTTGACCATCAGCACCGACCAGTAGCCGGGGTTGCCGTCCTTGTCGATCACCGACGCAAAGACCTCGCCGCCGGCGCGGTCCACCGCTTCCATGGCTGACTTGTTGCCGAACCAGGCGATCTGCACCTTGTTGAAGCGCATGCCTTCGATGATGCCGGCATAGTCGGAGGCGAAGAACGGCTTGATGGGCACGCCCAGGGCCTTGCTCAGATCGTCGATCAGCGGCTGCCACGCGGTCTTCAGGTTGGACGACGATTCGGTCGAGATAAAGCCGATGTTCAGGCTCCTGGCGTCCTGGGCAAAGGCGGGCAGGGCGGGCAGGGCAACCGCGGCCGAGGCCGCGATGGCGATGAAGGTTCTGCGAAGCATGGGCAACTCCGGTGGCAAGCGGTTTTGGGTGGAACGGGGCTGCGGCAACCGCTCAGGCGGCGGCCAGGTTCATCGTGACCAGCGCCGGCGCCGGCATGGGCGCGGCGCTGCCTTCGTCTTCAGGCACGGCGTCGCGCAGCAGTTCGTCGGCTTCGGTGCCGTAGAGGTCGCGCAGCATCGCCGGCGTCAGCGCGGCCGAAGGGCCGTCATAGACCACCTTGCCATGACGCAGCGCCACCACGCGCGGGCAGTAGCGCATGGCTACGTCGACCTGGTGCAGCGACACCACCACCGACACCTTGCGGGTGCGGTTGATCTGCCTGAGCAGCGACATCACGCGGCGCGAGGATTCCGGATCGAGCGAGGCGATCGGCTCATCGGCCAGGATCACGCTGGCGTTCTGCACCAGCGTGCGCGCGATCGCGGCGCGCTGCTGCTGGCCGCCCGACAGCGTCGAGGCCCGCTGAAAGGCATAGTCGTCTATACCAACTTGCGCAAGCGCGTCGAGCCCGCTGCGGATTTCGTCGGCCCTGAACATGCGCAGCAGGCCGCGCCACTTGGGCACGCGCGCCAGCATGCCGACCAGCACATTGGTGATCACCGGCAGGCGTCCCACCAGGTTGAACTGCTGGAACACGAATCCGATCTCGCGCCGCACCTGGCGTACGTTGCCCGCCAGCCGGCCGTTGCGCTGCACGTGGCGGCCGTTGACCAGGATCTCGCCGGCGCCGGCGTCGCCGGTGACAAAGCCGGCCACGTGGCGCAGCAGCGTAGACTTGCCGGATCCGGATGCGCCCAGCAGCGCGACCATCTCGCCCGGTGCGACGTGCAGCGTGACATCGTCAAGCGCCTTGCGGTCCGCACGGAACGATTTGCTCAGCCCGCGGACTTCAATTGCGTGCGTCATGTCGACTCCCCTGACTTGAATGACCTGCGCATTCTGGCGGGGGTGGATGACAGAACGATGACCGGCCGACCGATCCGGCACGGTCATCGGACACCGGTTTCGGCGGGCGCGGCCGGGAAGCCGGTAAAGTCTCGTTTTATTTCTCCGCGCCGGCGGCGCTGTTTGCCGGCGCATCAAGGTCTTCCACGGGCTGATATGAACAGGATTCTTGAGAAGAGGGTGCCAGCCGTTGCCGCCGCCGCGGCGCTGCTGTGCGGCGCTGGTGCCCATGCCGCGCAGCGTGTCGATGCGGCCACGCTCAAGCGTGTCGTCGACGCGGCGATCCAGCCGGTGATGCAGGCGCACGACGTGCCGGGCATGGCCGTGAGCGTTACGGCCGGCGGCAGGCAGTACGACTTCCACTACGGCGTCGCCGCCAGGGCGAGCGGCCGCAAGGTCGACGCCGACACGCTGTTCGAGATCGGCTCGGTCAGCAAGACCTTCACCGCGACACTGGCCGCCTATGCGCAGGCCCGCGGCGACCTGTCGCTGGCCGACCATGCGGCGAAGTATCTGCCCGCGCTCGCCGGCAGCAGCGTGGGCGCGACCAGCCTGCTGGACCTGGGCACGTATGCGGCCGGCGGGCTGCCGCTGCAGTTTCCGGCGACCGTCACCGACACCGGCACGATGGTCGACTATTTCCGCAACTGGCGCCCCCGCTACGCCGCCGGGAGCCACCGGCAGTATTCGAATCCCAGCATCGGGCTGTTCGGCTACCTGGCCGCGCGCAGCATGGGGCAGCCGTTCGAGGTGCTGATGGAGCAGACGCTGTACCCCGCGCTGGGGCTGCGCAGCACCTACCTCACGGTGCCGAAGGCGCGCATGGGCGACTATGCCTATGGCTACGGCAAGGACGGCAAGCCGGTCCGCGTCACGCCCGGCGTGCTGGATGCCGAGGCCTACGGCGTCAAGACCACCTCGGCCGACATGATGCGCTTCGTCATGGCCAATATCGACGGCAGCGGGCTGGACCCGACCCTGCGGCGCGCGCTGGCCACCACCCGCACCGGTTACTTCAGGGTCGGCGACATGGTGCAGGGGCTGGCCTGGGAAATGTACCCCTGGCCGGCGCAGCGCGACAGCGTGCTGGCGGGCAGTTCGCCGCAGGTGGTGTTCGAGGCCAATGCGGTGGCGCGGCTGCAGCCGCCGCAGGCGGCGCGCAGCGACATGCTGGTCAACAAGACCGGCTCGACCAATGGCTTCGGCGCCTATGTCGCCTACGTGCCGTCGCAGCGCATCGGCATCGTGATGCTGGCGAACAAGAACTACCCGGTCGCGGAGCGGGTGAAGGCGGCGTTCCAGGTGCTGACATACCTGGACGGCCAGGCCGCGCGGGACCGAAAGCCATGACAGGGTCTTGCCGGTAGCGGCCCAGGCTCCGCAACGCCAAAAATTTGGTTCATCGCCGAATTCCGGGGACGGTGCAGGGACCGAAGAATTGATGCGGCCGACTTCGTGGATGCGCCGGCCCTCTCCCCTCGCCCCTCTCCCGCACGCGGGAGAGGGGAGAAAACATGCGGGCGGAGATAGACTGTTGGGCTCGCCCGCGACAAGGCCGTGCTAGCGCAGCGACGCACTCGGTGCCAGAGCAGTAGACCTGCGATCGGGAGCGCGCGCAGAGCAGCCGAAGGCGTCCCACCAATAACGTGCTTAGCAGGTTGCCACCGACCTAAAGTCGGGTTCGTCCATCCGCCCCCGAACGCCAGGCACCTCCAGGTAGCGTCAGCAGGGGTGGAACCACCAACCGCCTCACCGCAAGTCACCACCGCTCGAACCACCAACGCCGCCTTAGCCGGCCGCTCAGGCAACGCGTTTCTTGCGTACTTCTTGTCGGACAAGAAGTAGGTGGCCGGCTACGCCGGCGAAACAGGCACGCCCGCCCAGCACGACAACCAAATCCCCCCAAAACCCGAACCAATTTTTTTTCCTCCGTGACGGGAATAATCGCCGCGTCCCGCGTGTATACGCAAGGTAACCGCCCGAGCCCAGGCACACGCCAGGCGCCGGGCCAACCGGAGACCCGCGATGCAACAGAGTTCCTCACGCCATGGCGCCGGCACCGCGGCACGCGCCGTGGCGGCGCTGTGCCTGTCGGCCGCCAGCTTTGCCGTACCGGCCGAGAACGCCCACCAGCACCCCGCCCACGCGGCGGCACCGCCGCCCTTTGTGGCCAGCACCGCAAAACCCTACGCCGGCCTGATCGATGACGCCATGGGCGTGATGCACCACGGCATGACGCAGGCCCCCACCAACGGCATTCCCGACCATGACTTCGTCGCCATGATGATCCCGCACCACCAGGGCGCGATCGACATGGCCAAGGCGCTGCTGCTATACGGCAAGGATCCGGCGCTGCGCAACCTGGCGCAGGGCATCATCACCGAGCAGCAGAACGAGATACGGCTGATGCAGGCGTGGCTGCAGCGCCACCAGGCCCAGCCGTCCCAGGCCAACCCGCCGCGCTGACCCCATGCCGCTCGCGCGCCTCTTGCCAACCTCATCCAACTCCTTTGCCGCCATGAAGAAGAACACGCTTGTCGCCCTGGCCATTTCACTCGGCGCCCCACTGGCCAGCGCCGCCCCGCAACCGCAGGACCGCGTCTACACCGCGGACCAGAACAGCAACACCGTGTCGGTGATCGACCCCGCCGCCAACACGCTGCTGGGCCAGATCCGGCTCGGCAACGCACGGCCCGACGTGCTGTCGCCGCTGTACAAGGGCGAACTCAACGTACACGGCCTGGGTTTTTCCCCGGACCACCGGACCCTGATCGCCATCTCCAATGGCTCCAACTCGGTTGCGTTTATCGATACCGCCACCAACCGGGTCAAGGGCATCGCCTATATCGGCCGCTCGCCGCACGAGGGCTTCTTTACCGCCGATGGCAAGGAAGTCTGGGTGGTGGTGCGCGGCGAGGACTACATCTCGGTCATCGACCCCGCCACGTACCGCGAGACCCGCCGCATCCCGACCACGGCGGGACCGGGCATGGTGCTGTTCCACCCGGCGGGCAAGCTTGCCTTCGTCGTGTCCAGTTTCAATCCGGTGGTCGACGTGATCGACGTCAGGGCCCGCAAGGTGGTAAAGCGGCTGGACGTGGCCAGCCCGTTCTCGCCCTTCCTGCAATTCACGCCGGACTTCAAGGAAGTCTGGATGACGCACAAGGACGTGGGCAAGGTCACGCGCATCGACACCGACAAGCTGGCCGTGAAGGGCGTGTTCGATACCGGCTTCATCACCAACCACCTGGCCTTTGCCCGCACCGGGCGCGGCACGCTCGCCTATGTGACCGTGGGTGGCGAGAACGTGGTAAAGGTGTTCACCACCGACGCCACCCCCACGCTGCTCGCGACCATTCCGGTCGGCGCGCTGCCGCACGGCATCTGGGCGGCCGACGACGGCACGCGCATTTATGTCGGCCTGGAGAACGGCGACGCGGTGGATGTGATCGACACCGCCGACCACCGCGTGATCGCACGCGTGCCGGTGGGCCAGGCGCCGCAGGCGCTGGTCTATGTCAGCAACGCGGTGCCGGGCGGCGCCGGCACCGGCAACCTGGTGCCGAGAGCCAACACCGAGCCGCTCAACCTTGCGCTCAGGCCAGTCCGCGGCGACGCCAAGGGCTTTGTGGTGGCGCGCAACCTGGGCGTGGTCGACGCGCTCGAGGTGTCGCTGTTCAAGCTGAAGCCGGAAACGCAATACAGCGTCTACGTGGGCGGGCAGAAGGCGCCGGTGGCAAGCTTCCGGACCAACCCGGCCGGCATGGCCAACGGCACCGCGATCGGGCCGCTGCGGGAAGTCGTGCCGACGCTGTCGCCGCAGGCGCCGTCACCGGTGCAGCTGGTGGTGATGGAGGGCAACGCACCGCCGGACCCGGCCAACGCGGTACTGCTCAGCGCGCCTTGAGCGTGCCGTAGCGCGCGCCGCGGGGCAGCGCGGGGCAGGGTGCTCACGGCACATTGCTCTGGGTGAAATCGAACGGCTTGCCGGGCACGGCATAGGCGCCGCCGAACTCGAACGGCGCATTGCCCGACTTGCCGACGCCGATATGCAGCGGGGTATTGCCGCCTTGCAGGGCAATCGGCGCGTAGCGGTAGTTCATCACCTGCCTGCCGGTGTAGTCCGCGATGGTGATCACGCTGGTCAGCAGCGGGTTCTGCTGGGTCTCGTCGACCGTGATCGGGTCGACGATGCGCGAGTCCTGCAGCGTTTTCTCGACGGTCAGGCCCACCATGTCGACCAGCTGGATTTTCTGCGCGCCGCGCGACACCACCCACAGGCGGGTGTTGGAATTGCCCAGCCCCACGTTGACATGGTGCTTCATGCTGGTGGGATTCTTGCCGACCTGCACACTCAGCATCTCTTCGATCATCCGCGGTTCCGGATTGCGGCCGGACTGCAGCCCCGCCACGGAGAACGCGCGGATCTTGCCTTCCTCCGTGGCCACCCACGCGCGACCGGGGACCGGCAGGATCGAGATCCTGACCACCGTGGGCTTTTGCGGCAGGCGCACCGACTTGACGATGGTCGGCGCATAGTTGTCGACGGCGAATACCGGCGGCCACTGGCCATCGCCCAGGCCGGTGTTGGCCAGCGTCGCCTGCAGCGCGGCATGGCTGCCTTCGAAGTAAGCCCGGTTGACCTTGTCGAACAGCGGCTTCAGGTTCAGGAAGAGCACCTTCTTCTCGGACTTCGAGATCACCGCCGCGACGCCGGCGCGCGATACCAGCCTGCCGTTGATGCCGGCACGCGTAAAGCTCCTCTGGTTCACGCTGCTGGTGGCCGGGTTTACCTCGGTCATGGTCAGGCCGGCGCCGCGGCGGCCGACCGGGTCGATCAGCCAGCCTTGCGTGCTGTTGTCCTGCATCACGGCGAAATCCGTCACGGCCGAGACATCCGTCGGCGCCACCATGCCCGGCAGGTCGATAAAGCCCAGCAGCTTGATAAAGACAAAGTTGGACATGTTGCGCAGGCCGGGGTAGAGGCCCGGCCACGACCCCGCGCTGGGGTCATAGGGCCCGCCCACCTTGCTGCCATCGGCCAGGCTGCCCAGCGCCAGCACCGCCAGCTGGCCCTTGAAGCCGACCGTATCCCAGATCGTCACCAGCGCGAATTCCGAATTGGTCGTGATCGCAATCGCCGTGGGCACCTTGCCCGCAGGCAGTTTCACTGCCGCCGAGTGCGACGCGGTATTGCTGCCGACCGAGGCAATCAGCCCGTTCTGGAACGCGATCAAGGCCTGGGCGCAGTCGTGTTCGCTGCAGCGTCCCATCGCAATCGGGCGCCTGGGCATTTCGCCGCCATTGGCGGCAATATGATTGTGCAACTGGGGATCGGTCGCGACATGCCCGTAAACCCACGGCAGCTGCGGTTTCTCGGCAACTGTCCCGGCACTCAGGGCCAGCGTCAGCAATGAGGTGACGCCAGGGTCCGACGCCGCATCGGCGCGATAAATGACATCCCCCATATTGCTGCCGTAATCGTTGCGGGCGCAATCCAGCTGGCCCAGCTGATAGATGACCTTGAGGCTGTGATCCGGCTCGGACTTGGGAAACTCCTTCTGATAGCAGGCATTGCCATGCGGATAGAAGGTCTGGTCGCCCGGCTGCCAGTGGGTCGGCGCCGTCGCCAGCGGCCTGGTATTGGCCGGGCCGTAGCGATAGGCAATGGCCTCGTCGCTGCTGTAATCGGAGGCGATGGCCAGATAGGCTTCGCGCACCAGCGTGCCGTCGGCATCCAGGATGTCGTCGAACCATGGCCGCGGTGGCGCTGCCGCGACCGCCGGCACGGGTGGCGCTGGTTGCGCGGGCGCCGGCGCGGGCACCGGCTTGGTGGCAGCCGCCACCGATGCGGTGCCGGACGGCACGGGCGCCACGGCGCGGCGCTCCGCTTCGCGCTCGCAGGCCGCCATCGCCAGCACGACGGCGCAGGCAGCCAGCGTCGGGCTCACGGCCTGACGCATGGCAGTGTGGTGCGATGGCAAGCGCTTTCCGGGCATCTGTCTCTATGCGGCGCAAAGGAAAATCGTGGGCGCAAGGATGCGCCAGGTTGACTTTGGCAGCTTTGCGGGCGCGGCTTAGTACGCCAGCACATATTTCTGCTGCATTGGCTGGCGCGGCTGTGGTCCATGTCTGCATTGTTATCGGTAATCGCCCCAATCGACGTTTCCGCGCGCTTGCATCCTGCGCTGCGGGCTCCGGCACGCTGCTTGCTTTTTGCCACAAAACGTCATAGGTTTCCTCATGCATATCGGTTGAGCCAGTGCGTTCGCCGGCTGCATCAGGGGTCGAGAAACCGGCTGGCAAAGCGCGGGACCAGAACGCGCGCACAGGGCGGTTTCAATCAATCGAACTGGGAGGAATCGATTTGTCGTGGCGGCGTTGGCATTCGCGCCTACGCCGCTTCGGTGTTTTCGTCGGCGGCCTGCGCAGTCGGCCCGCCAGCCCGAGTATGACCGGCTCCCCTGGGCCCCCCCGATGATCCAACTGCCCCCGTGCGTGCAAAGCATGACGATCCGCATGAGAACGGTCGCCTTGTCGGCGGCCTTCATGCTGGTGGTGTTCCTGCTGGTGACCTGGATGGTCTCGTACCAGATGGTCGGCCATTCCCGGCAGGACCGCAAACAGGTCCAGGCGGTCTATGTGGCCAGCAAGGAAAAGGAATTGCGCCACTACGTCGAACTCGGCCATGCCACGCTGGCTCGCATCGCCCAGGGCAGCGGCGAGGAAGCCGCGCTGCAGCAACAGGTGCTCGCGGCGCTCTCGCGCATGCATTTCGGCAATGACGGCTACTTCTTTGTCTACGACCGCCTCGGCAACGTGCTGCTCAATCCCGGCAGCATGGGCATCGACGGGGTCGATTTCTGCGACCCCGCCGATACCGGCAGCGACCAGGCCAGGATGCTGATCAGCCAGGCGCAAGCCGGCGGCGGCATTGTCCGGTACAACTGGATCAAGCCGTCCTCCCGCACCGAGGCACCCAAGATGTCGTACGTGAGGACCGCCGACAAATGGGGATGGGTGATCGGCGCCGGCCTCTATATGGACGACATCGAGCGCGAACTGGCCGCGTTCGATGCCAATGCCGCGCGCACGCTGCGCGATACGCAGATACGGCTGACCGCCTTCGCGATCGGCTCGGTCATGCTGATCAGCCTGGCCGGACTGGCCTGGAACCTGCGCAACTCGCGCATCTCCGGCGAGAAGCTGCGGCGCCTGGCGCGGCGCGTGGTGAGCTCGCAGGAAGAGGAGCGCGCCCGTGTCGCCCGCGAACTGCATGATGGCGTGGTGCAGGTGCTGGTGTCGTCCAAGTACCTGCTCGAGACCGCACAGGTTCATCTGGAACAGGAGCCCGGCACCGACCCGGACCAGGAGCGCGTGCCAGCGCGCCGCCACGCGCCGCAGGCACTGCTGGCACAAGGCCTGGGCCGGCTGCAGGAAGCCCTGGTCGAGATCCGGCGGGTCTCGCACGGGCTGCATCCGGCCTTGCTGAGCGACCTCGGGCTGGCCGCCGCGCTGCGCATGCTGGTCGAGCAGTTGCGCCCGCAGCGCGCCGTCGAGCTGCGCTTCATCGAGCAGGGCGCCATCCCCGCGCTGTCGCAGGCCCAGCGCACCGCGCTGTTCCGGGTCGCGCAGGAGGCCCTGAACAACGCCCTCACGCACGCGCAGGCCGGCTGGGTCCAGGTCACGCTGGCCGGCAAAGGCCATCACGTCGCGCTGACGATCGAGGACAACGGCCATGGCTTCGACCTGAACAAGGTCCGCGCCGACGGCAAGGGCGGCATCGGCCTGCGCAACATGCGCGAGCGCATCGAAAGCCTGGAAGGCAGCGACTTCGTCGTGCACACCGGCCCCCGCGGCACGCGCGTCGAGGCCCGCCTGCGCCTGCCGCCGCCGGTGCCCGAGACCCGCACCAGGACCCGGCCCGGACGAGGCCTGGGCCATCATTCCCCTGCAAGGAGGCCTGCCGCATGACCCCCAACCTTCGTGTGCTGCTGGTCGATGACCATCCGTTCGTGCTGGACGGCGTCCGCCTTCGCCTGGAGGCCACCGGGGAAATGACGGTGGTGGGCCAGGCGGCGAGCGTGGAGGAAGCCATCATCCTGGCGGGGCGGCATGAGCCGGACCTGGTGGTGTCGGACATCAACATGCCCGATGCCAACGGCCTGCAGCTTGCCACGCGCTTTGCCGAACGCTTTCCCTCGGTGCGCGTGATCGCGCTGTCGATGCACAAGGACCCGGAATACGTGCGGCGCGCCTTTGCCTTAGGCATCGCCGCCTATGTCCTCAAGGAAGCGCCGGCGCACGAGCTGGTGACCGCGATCCGCACCGTCGCGGCCGGCGGGACCTACCTCAACGCCGAGCTGCAGGCCTTCCTGCAGACCGGCGAGCCGCCGCCATCTTCGCGCCGCGCGCTGACCCCAAAGGAAGCCACGGTGCTGAAGCTGCTGGCGGAGGGCCGCTCCAACAAGGAGATCGCCGAGCGGCTCGGCACGTCGGTGCGCACCGTCGAGACGCACCGGCTGCACCTGCGCCGCAAGCTCCAGGTCGGCGGCCGCGCCGAGCTGGTCAAGTACGCGGTCCACTTCTCCGACCTGCACGCGATCCAGCTGGCCGACGCGGCCCTGGCCGCGGACTGCTGACTGCCCATTACCCGTACGATGTGTCCGTGCCTGGTGCGGTTGCACCGGGGCAGGGCGGTGGTGCGCACCATGATTGGAGCGCGCAACGCGCTCTCTGTATTACTGCGTAGGGGAAAGTCGTGCTGCTGTCGCGGCCGTTGTTTGCGTAGACTTTTTTACAGAACAGGCGCCAGGCATGCAGGCACGCAAGCGCAAGCACGCCGCTGCGCCGATCGTGGGACACAACGGGAGAGCACCATGGACGAGCTGAAGCAAAAGCAGAGAGCGGCTGTCGCAACGCCATCGCATCCGGAAGAGCTGGCGACGTGGACGCCCAAGCGGCGCGAATTCCTGCGCATGCTGGCCTACGGGGCCGGCTCGCTGGCGCTGGCGCCGCTGATCAGCGCCTGCTCGGACGACGCCTCGGCGGCATCGTCGGACCTGCGCTCGCAGCTGGCGCAGGATGAAGCCTTCTGGAGCGAGGTGCAGGGCATGTTCGTGCTCAAGCCCGAGAAGGTCTACATGAACATCGGTACCGGCGGCTCGATGCCCAAGGTGGTGCTCGATGTCTTCAGCCAGGAAAACCTGGCCAAGGCCGCCGATTCGTCCAGCGGCTACGGCAACCTGGCGGACCTGCGCGCGGCCGTGGCCAAGGGCTTCGGCGTTGACGGCGATGAAGTGGCATTCTCCGGCAATACCTCGTCGGGCATGTGCCATGCGATCCTCGGCATCAAGTGGGAACCGGGCGACGTGGTGGTCACCACCAACCACGAACACGGCGGCGGCCTGACCCCGCTCAATATCGCGGTGGACCGCTATGGCATCGAGGTCTCGACCATTGCGCTGCCGGTCGGCAACAACCAGACCGCGAGCACCTATGTGCAGCTGTTCGACGAGCGCATCCGCGCGCTCAAGGGGCAGGGCAAGCGGGTACGCGCGATGATGTGGTCGTCGCCCACCTACAAGACCGGCACCATGCTGCCGATCGCCGACCTGATGCAGGTGGTCAAGGCCCACAGCCTGATCAGCATCGTCGACGGTGCGCACCTGCCTGGCATGATGGCGTACGACTACGGCGCGCTGGGCATGGACTTCATGTCCGGTGCCGGCCACAAGTGGCAGTGCGGCCCGGGTTCCACCGGCATCCTGGTGATCCGCAACAAGATGCGCCCGTCCAATCCGCTGCCGCTGCCGGAGTGGTATCCGATCCATACCAGCTCCTACGTCAGGCAGGCGCGCGGCACCTATGACATCGCCGCCACCGTGACCTCCTGCGGCAGCCTGCACGTGCCGATGTTCCGCGCACTGGCCCGCGCCTGCGAGATGTGGGACACCATCGGCAGGAAAAAGATCGAGACCTACGACCTGACCCTGTCGTCGTACCTGAAGGAGAAGATCGTCGAGCGCTGGGGCGTCGAGGCGCTGTACTCGCCCAAGGACGATCCGAAGCTCCTGTCCGCGCTGACCTGCTTCAATCCGTTCCGCAATCGCGATGATGTCATGAACCAGCAAAAGGTGACGATGTTCGTCAACCGCATGCTGAGCGACTTTGCCCCCGGCTTCGTGATCCGCTCGGTGAACTTCGAGGTCATCGGCGCGCCGGCCCAGCACTACGGCGTCCGCATTTCCACGCACCTGTGGCACGACGCGAACGACATCGACCGGCTGGTGGAATCGATGTGGACCCTGTCCGGCGCCATGGCGTAACCGGTCCCGCTTCAACACGACAAGAGTCAAGCCCATGAAACGATCTATCGCTCTGATGGCCGCGGCGCTGTGCGGCGTGGCATCGCTGTCGGCCTGCGCACAGCACGGCGGCACGCTGCGCGCCGTCGCTTCGACCGACGCCCCCAAGGCCATCGGTCCATACTCCCAGGCGGTGCGCGCCGGCAATGTGCTGTACCTTGCCGGCCAGATCCCGATCCATCCGAAGACCGGCGAATTGCTCAAGGATGCCCCCATCGAGGCCCAGACCCGGCTGGTGCTCGACAACCTCAAGGCGGTACTGGCGGCCGACGGCATGACCATGGCCGACGTGGTTTCCACCACCGTCTACATGAAGGACCTGAACGACTTCGGCAAGATGAACGAGGTCTATGGGACCTACTTCAGCGGCGTCGCGCCGGCACGGGCGACGGTGCAGGTCGCGCGCCTGCCGCGCGACGTTGCCGTGGAGATCGGGGCGATCGCGGTCAAGCCCTGAGGTTTTTTGGGGTTCATCGCCAAATTCCGGGCGATGATGCGGATGTGCAGGGATTGATGCGGTTGACTTCGTGGATGCGCCGGCCCTCACCCCCGCCCCTCTCCCGCACGCGGGAGAGGGGAAAAAACATGCGGGCGGAGACAGGCTGGGCTCGCCCGCGACAAGGCCGTGCTAGCGCAGCGACGCACTCGGTGCCAGAGCAGTAGACCTGCGATCGGGAGCGCGCGCAGCGCAGCCGAAGGCGTCCGACCAATAGCGTGATAAGCAGGTTGCCACCGACCTACAGTCGGGTTCGTCCATCCGACCCCGAACGCCAGGCACCTCCAGGTAGCGTCAGCAGACTGGAACCCCCAAACCGCCTGAGCGCAAGTCACCACCGCCGGAGCCACCAACGCCGCCTTAGCCAGCCGCGTGGGCGACGCGCTCTTTGCCTTCTGTCGCTCGGACAGAAAGTAGGTCGCCGGCTGCGCCGGCGAGACAGCCACGCCCGCCAAGCACGACAAACAAGTCAACCTCGGTACCCCAGTTCTACCAACAAGCCCTACCAAGGTTCAGCCTGATACTCCACGGCCACAGGATACGGACAGTGCCAATCCAGCCCCGGCGAGCCTGCCCGCCATGGGGTACAGCGTGATCAACGGCGCGGCGTTCTCGCCTCGCGCCACCGCCCCGACCCTTCACAAAAACTGAACACGCCTTAATCGGCACCATCTTTCGTCTCCACCGGGCCGTGCTTACAGTCGAGCCCACAAGGAGATTCCCCCATGAAAGATGTGCTGGTGATCGGCGGCGGCAATGCCGCGCTGTGCGCCGCGTTGATGGCGCGCGAGGCGGGTGCCTCGGTGCTGCTGCTGGAGGGCTCGCCGCGCGCATGGCGCGGGGGCAATTCGCAGCACACCCGCAACCTGCGCTGCATGCATGAGGCGCCGCAGGATGTGCTGGTCGATGCCTACCCGGAAGAGGAATACTGGCAGGACCTGTTGAAGGTGACGGGCGGCATCACCAACGAGCGCCTGGCGCGCATGACGATCCGGGCATCGTCGCGTTGCCGGGGCTGGATGCGCCGGCACGGCGTCCATTTTCAGCCGCCGCTGTCGGGAGCGCTGCATGTGGCGCGGACCAATGCCTTCTTCATGGGCGGCGGCAAGGCGCTGGTCAACGCCTATTTCCGCAGTGCCGAGGCACTTGGGGTCGAGATCCGCTACGACGCCCGGGTGGTTGCCATCGAGCGCGACGGTGACCGTTTCGTCGCAGCCGTGACCGCTGCCGGCGAACGCATCGAGGCCAGGTCCTGCGTGCTGGCCGCCGGCGGGTTCGAATCCAACCGCGACTGGCTGCGCCAGGCCTGGGGCCGGAACGAACGCGGCGAGTGGCCGTCCGACAACTTCCTGATCCGCGGCACGCGCTTCAACCAGGGCGTGCTGCTGCGCCACATGATCGACGCGGGGGCCGATGCGATCGGCGATCCGACCCAGGCGCACATGGTGGCGATCGACGCGCGCGCTCCGCTCTATGACGGCGGCATCTGCACGCGGATCGACTGTGTCTCGCTCGGCGTGGTCGTCAATCGCGACGGCGAACGATTCTACGATGAGGGCGAGGACTTCTGGCCCAAGCGATACGCCATCTGGGGACGCCTGGTCGCGCAGCAGCCGGGCCAGATCGGCTACTCGATCATCGACCAGAAGGCCATCGGCCGCTTCATGCCGCCGGTCTTTCCGGGCACGAGCGCCGATACGCTCGGCGAACTGGCGCGCAAGCTCGGCGTGCCCGAAGCCAGCTTCGTGCGGACCGTCGAGGCCTTCAACGCCGCGTGCCGGCCCGGCACCTTCGACCACACGGTGCTGGACGACTGCGCCACCGCGGGCATCTCGCCGGCCAAGACGCACTGGGCGCGGCCGCTCGACACGCCGCCCTATATCGGCTACGCGCTGCGCCCCGGCGTGACCTTCACTTACCTGGGCCTCAAGGTCAACGAGTGCGCGCAGGCCCACTTCCATGGCAGGCCCAGCCCGAACCTGTTCGTCGCCGGCGAAATGATGGCCGGCAACGTGCTGGGCAAGGGGTATACCGCAGGCGTCGGCATGGCGATCGGCACGGCGTTTGGCCGCATCGCCGGCGTGAGCGCCGCGCATGCCTGCGGCTTCCGACATCCCGATTTCGATATGGAGCAGTCCCATGCCATCGCTGGCTGAACTGGTCGATCAGGCTCGTGCCGATGCGCAAGGCGTGGGCAGCACTGACCGGCGCGTGATTCCGATCCATCCCGTATTGCCGCTGACGGCTGCCGAAGGCGAAGTCGCGCGCATCCTGCAGATCTGCAATGCCTGCCGCTATTGCGAAGGCTTCTGCGCGGTGTTTCCCGCCATGACGCGGCGGCTCGAGTTCGGCCGGGCCGACGTGCACTATATGGCCAACCTGTGCCACAACTGCGGCGCATGCCTGCACGCCTGCCAGTACGCGCCGCCGCACGAGTTCGCCGTCAATGTCCCGGTGGCGATGGCGCAGGTGCGTGGCCAGACCTACCAGGACTATGCCTGGCCGCCGGCGCTCGGCGCGCTGTACCGGCGTAATGGCCTCACCGTGTCGCTGGCGCTGGCGCTCGGCCTGACGCTGTTCCTGCTGCTGGCCGTGGCGCTCAACGGTACCTTGTGGGGCGGCCCCGCCAGCGGCAATTTCTACGCCCTGTTCCCGCACAACCTGCTGGTGTCGATGTTTGCGCCGGTGTTCGGCTTCGTCGTGCTCGCATTGGCAATGGGCGTGCGCAGGTTCTGGCGCGAAGTCACCCCCGCGACCAGCGGTGCGCCAGTGAACGCGCCGGCGGCGGCGGAAGCGGGGGCCGCGGTGCTGCGGCTGAAATACCTCGACGGCGGCCACGGTGCCGGCTGCAACAATGCCGACGACGCCTTCACGCTTTCGCGCCGGCGCTTCCACCATCTGACCTTCTACGGCTTCCTGCTGTGCTTTGCCGCCACCACCGTGGCCACGATCTATCACTATGCCTTCGGCTGGCACGCGCCATACGAGCTGCCGAGCCTGCCCAAGGTGCTCGGTGCCCTCGGCGGCGCCAGTCTCGCGGTCGGCACCGCAGGGCTCGGCTGGCTCAACCTGCAACGTCACCGCCTGCACCTGGCACAAGACCAGCGGCCGATGGACCTCGGCTTCATCGCCTTGCTGTTCCTGACCGCCACCAGCGGCCTGGCGCTGTGGCTGGGCCGCGCCACGCCGGCGCTGGCGCTGCTCTTGTGCCTGCACCTCGGTGCGGTGATGGCCCTGTTCGCGACCATGCCCTACGGCAAATTCGGCCACGGCGTGTTCCGCAGTGCGGCGCTGCTGCGCCATGCGGTGGAAAAGCGCCGCCCGAACCCGGTCGGGCTGGGGGCGGACTGAGCCGCCGGCCGACAAAAGACCCTTTCCAGAACGACAATACGGAGACCGAATCGATGGACCGTCGACTGATCCTGCGCGCAACCTTGCTGGCCGCGCTCTGTTTTCCCCTGACCCCGGGGCTCGTGCAAGCGCAGCCCATCGCCGGCGGCAAGCCGGTCACGCTGGTGGTGGGCTTCGCTGCCGGCGGCGCTGCCGATGCCGCCGCGCGGCTGATCGCCAAGAAGCTGGCGGACAACCTCGGCCAGCCGGTCGTCGTCGATAACCGCGGCGGCGCCGGCGGCAATATTGCCCACCAGCTGGTGGCCCGCGGTCCGGCGGACGGCAGCATGCTGCTGTTCGGCTCGGTCGGGCCGCTGACCATCGCGCCACACCTGATGAAGCTGCCCTACGATCCGTTCAAGGATCTGGCCCCGGTCTCGGGCGGCGTGAACTTCCCCAATATGCTGGTGGTGCACAAGGGCGCCGGCGTGAACAACCTGGCGGAACTGGTCGCGCTGGCGAAGAAGAAGCCGGGGGCCGTGGACTACGCCTCGACCGGCGCGGGTTCCGCCTCCCACCTTGCCGGGGAACTGTTCAACCAGCGTGCCGGCATCGAGATGGTCCATATTCCCTACAAGGGCGGAGCACCGGCGCTGCAGGATCTGCTTGGCCAGCGCGTGACCTCGTACTTTGCGGCACCGCCGACGGCGATGCCGCAGGTCGAGGCCGGCAAGCTGGTGCCGCTGGCCACCACCGGCCCGGTGCGGCCGGCGTACCTGCCCAACGTGCCCACCGTGGCGGAATCCGGCTATCCCGGCTTCGAGGCGCTGAACTGGTATGCCTTCGTGGCACCGGGCAAGACACCGGCCCCGGTCCTCGATCGCTGGAACCAGGAGATCGTCAGGGTGCTGAACGACGCAGCGGTGAAGGATGCGCTGAACAAGCATGGCCTGACGCCGCAGCCGACCACGCGCCCGGAACTGCTCGCCTTCATGAAGAAAGAGAGCGCCAAGTGGGGCGCGATCGTCCGGGAGCGGAAGATCACCGTAGATTGAGGCCGAGGCTCAGGCCGGGCGGCAGCACCGCCGTCCCGGTCTCAATCCTTGTGCAGCGTCGCGCCAAACCACGCGCCGTCGCGAACCAGGCTGCGCGCGGTATCGGCCAGCACCACCCGCGCCGCCAGGGCCGCAGGAGACAGCTCGTCATCGGAAAGGCTGGCCAGCAGGTTGTGCCGACCCACCTGGGCGTCGGCCACCCGCGCGCGGACCAGCGCCGGATCGAGGCGCGCGGTCGCCGCGCCTGGCTGGATGGTGGCGCCAAAGCCCGCGCGCACCGCATCCATCAGCAGCGACAGGCCGTCGATTTCCGCCACCACGTTCGGCGTCACGCGCACCCGTGCGAAGGCCGCATCGAGCAGGGCGCGCAGACCGTGGGTCGCGCTCGGCAGGATCAGCGGCAGCTGCCCCAGCTGGGCGAGCCGGGCACGCTGGCTACCGGGCAGGCCGGGCAAGCCCGCCGCGCCGAGCACATAGAGCTTTTCGTCGAGCAGCGGCGTCACGCTCCAGCGGCGCGCGGTCTCGGTGCGGAACACGATCGCCAGGTCGAGCCGGCGCGCATTGAGCATCTCGCTCAGATGCCCCGACAGCGCCTCGACCACGTGGACCCGCACGTCGGGATAGCGCGCAGCCATGGCGCGCAGCAGCGGCACGCCCAGCACCGCGGCGGTGGTCGAAGCCAGGCCGATGCTGACGTGGCCGGATAGCCGCGCCTGCTGCGCCGCGCGTACCGCGTCATCGGCGTGGCGCAGCGTCAGCTGTGCCTGCCGCAGGAAGGCAAGTCCGGCATCGGTCGGCACCACGCCCGTGGACTGGCGCTGCAGCAGGCGCGTCGACAGTTCGCGCTCGAGCCTGCTGATCTGCTGGCTGAGCGCTGAGGTCGCGAGTTCCAGTTCGAGCGCTGCCTTGCCGAAGCTGCCGAGTTCGCAGACCTTGGTGAAGTAGCGGAGTTGACGCAGTTCCATGGGGTATTGGATGGCATCGCACCAAGCGATCGCAGCGGCGACCGCTCAGTGGCTGGCCGTCGTACCGTGCGGCATGCCGCGCAATGGTAGCACCTGGCGGGATGGATGCCCGAATGGAAGCACGGGAGGGAACTGCCCGGCGGGCGTTGAAATGGGGTACTTGTCCGCCCGGGATCCGGGCGGGCATTGCCAGCTTCAGTTGTAGCCCAGCACCGCGATCGTGGCGACGTCCGGCCGGTCGTTCGAGTTGTCGGTCAGCACTTCCGTGGGGGGCTTTTGCTTGCCCGTCCGGATCACCCGATGCGGGCCGGGCTGCGGCGCTTGCCGGACAGCGCCAGGCAACGACAGCGGAGACGGGACAATGCTGGTGACGGCGTTCATGGGCGATTCTCGAAAAAAGGTGCGCTGCAGGTTGACGGTGGTTCAGGCGTGGCCGGCGCGGGCAGGGCCATCGTGGGCCTTCTGGGTCCGGCTGCGCTTGATGACGCCGAACACGATCATTACCACCGGAACGATCAACAAGCCTTCGGCCAGTTCGGGATCCACGGGCAGCTTGACGACATGCAATGCCTTCAAGCCCGCTGCCGCGATGGACAACACGTAATACGAGATCGCGGCAACGGACAGCCCCTCGACGGCATGCTGCAGATGCAACTGGTTGCGCGCGGTACGTTCCAGCCCTGCCAGCAGCCTGGTGACGTCGCGCTCCTGCGCCAGGTTGACACGGGTGCGGAGCAGGTCGACCGCGCGCGCGACCCGTGCCGCGATCTGTTCGTGGCGCGACCAGACGCTGCGGCATGTCTCCATGGCGGGACCGAAACGCCGCTCCATGAATTCAGAGATGGTGGGCATGCCTTCGATGCGCTGTTCGCGCAACTCCTGGATGCGCGCCAGCACGATGCGCTCATAGGCGCGCGACGCGCTGAAGCGCCCACTGTGCCCGGACAGCGACTCCACGCGCACGGCCAGCTCGGTGAGCCGGTCCAGCAATCCGGCATCGTCGTCGCCGGCACGGCGTGTGTCCATGGCCCGCATCAGTTCCTGCAGCGAGGCGTGGATCTCGTCGAGCTTGCGCCCCAGGCTGCGGGCAACCGGCAGCGCCAGCAAGGCCATCATGCGATACGTCTCGATCTCGTAGAGCCGTTGCAGCAGCCTGCCGCCCTGTTCCTCGCGGAAGTCCTCGTCGATCGCCAGGATGCGCACGTAGCCGTCGGCGCGCACACTCCAGTCGCCATAGACCTTGCCCCCGCCCAGGACTTCGCTGCCGACCAGGACCGGTCCGTCGAGCCAGTCACGCAAGTTCGCGCTGACGGCGGCCGCCGCCGGTCCTGACAGCAATTCCATCCGCACCGCATGGAAGCGCTTGCCGGCCAGCAAGGTCAGCCAGTCCGCCGGCACGCCATCGATGGCGAGGTCGTTGAAGAAGTCGGTGTCGTCGCGCGGACTGACGAACGTGAAGGTGGAGAACTCGGTGTGGCGCTCCCATTTCAGATGCCAGCCGAACCGGGATTGCACCGCGTGGTGCGTGACCCCTTCCGCGGGCAGCGCCATGCCGGTCTGCTCGCACAAGGTGCGCACCAGATACTCGTGGATGGCAGCATCCTCGTCCGAGTAGATGGCGTAGTGGGTCAGTGACACGCTGCCGCCGAGCCGGAGGAAGGGGCGGGCATGCAGTTCGGCGACGAGGGAGGCGCGTAGCGGGTGATCGACCAGCAGCGAAGCGGCGTTGTTGTCCATGCTCTAGGGGCGGATGCCGGACGCCCGCGCTCAGGGCGCGGCGCCGGCTTGCTGTCCAGGATTCCTTGGTTCTTGCCGGCGAATATCGCATGCCGTTTGCAAGAAGAAAAACGCATAATATTGATTGTTGCGTTCAGTTTCCCTGATAGCCATGAAAATGCTCGACCACGATGTGCTGGCGACGGTGATCGCCGTCGCCGAGACCGGCAACATGACGCGGGCCGCCGAGGCGGTGAACCGTTCGCAATCCGCTGTCAGCATGCAAGTCAAGGCACTGGAGGAAGCGCTGGGCCGGCCGCTGTTCGTGCGGCGGCCGCGCAGCATTGTGCTCACGCATGAGGGCGAAGTGCTGCTGGGCTTCGCCCGGCGCATGCTGGCCCTGCGCGACGAAGCCTGGGCGGCGGTGGTGCGGCCGGAGGTAACCGGCAAGGTGGCGATCGGCGTGCCCGACGACTACGCGTCATCGCTGCTGCCCTCGGTGCTGAAGAAGTTCTCGACGACGTACCCGAAAGTTGAGATCCAGGTGGTCGGCCTGCCCAGCAGCGCGCTCGCGCCACTGGTCAAGGACGGGACCGTCGACCTCGTCTGCGGCACGCGCGTAAAGGGCCTGTCCGGCGACTTCATCCGTCATGAGCCGATGGCATGGGCCGCCATGACCAACGGGCCGCAAGTCTGGGAGGACCGGCCATTGCCCATCGCCGTGTTCATGCCGGGCAGCGTGGCGCGCGAGAACGCGATACGCAGCCTGGATCGCGCACGGATCGCGCATCGGACCTCGTACGAAAGCCCGAGCCTGCTGGGCCTGCTCAGCATGGTCGAGGCCGGCCTGGCGGTCGCCGCGCTGGCCCGCTGCGCGATCCCGTCGCAACTGACCGTGCTTGGCCAGGCCCATGGTCTGCCTGACCTGCCGCCGCTCGAACTGATTCTCGCGCGCAGCGCCAAGTCCAAGCGGCCGCCTTGCGACTTCCTTGCCGAGCAGATCATGACGGATCTGCGAGCAGGGGCGGTGCAGCCATAGCGCCAGCCTCAGAGCACGCGTAATGCCAGGGGTGGCAAGGAGGTACGACGTTTCTATTTAGCCCTGACAGTCCTTGTCCAGGCAAAGTTGAAATGTCCGGTCGCCGGCAAAGCTAAAATGTCCGGTCAGTCTTCAACTTGCTTGGTCAGTTTTCTGGGTGTTCCGTAGGGCGGTGGTGCTGGCCTGACACGGTTGAATCCAGCTCAGGGTGAAGCAGTCATGCCGGCGGAGCGGATTTGAATTCCGGTAGCAAGCTGAGTTCAGTTCTCCGTTCCGTTAAGCGGCCACGGCTGCTGCTGTAAGCGTTGCAGAGCTTCCAACATATCGTTCTGGCCCAGGGAACGCTGGGACTTCTTGCCGGGCGGCCGTCGCGCTTCTCCTGAACGTATTGCGCTATCTGCAACACAGCTCCGAGCCGCTTGTTGTCCACAATCGCGCCCTGATCGATCTCCGATAGGCGAAAACCAGCAGGGTGCAGGCTGGGGCGCGCTCCTCAAACCAGCGGTGATCGCTGCCGTCGATCTGGATCAGTTCGCCATAGCAGGCGTGCCGGTTACGAGGCTGGTAGACCTTCGGCGGCCGCTGTTTGCGCGGCACCCACAGGCCGGCCACCGTCATCAGCCGGCGGATCGTTTCCTTCGCCAGAGTGAGCCCGTGTGCTTCGCGCAGCTTCTCGGCCGCCAGGGTCGGGCCGAAGTCGGCATAGTGTTCCCGGATCAGGCCGAGCGCTGCGGCTTCGCGCTCGCCAGACAGACGGTTGTTGCTGGGTCGGCCGCGCTTGCGCGAGACCAGCCCGGCTGGGCCTTCCAGCCGGTAGCGCTCCAGTAACCGCCGCAGCTGCCGGTCAGTGATCTCCAATCGTTCGGCGGCCACGCCGGGCCGCAACTGACCATCCATGACCGCCTGGACGGTCTTGAGCCTGTCAATCTCGCGCATGCTTACTGTAATGACCTCTGGTCTTGCCATGCCTGGCGTCTCCATTGCATTCAACCGGACAGGCTGAATACCATGGGCAGCGCCTCGGGCGGACATTTCAGTCCTCTAACGTAAAGTTGTCGGCTGAGATTTGGCTTGACTGTTACCCTAGCGGCCTGTCCTTGGAGTACGCGGCACTTTTTCTCCCACGATCTATGTGTGGAAACATGACGTGGAAAAGTAAGAGCAACGTAAAACTGGAGGCAAAAGTAGGGAGGCGCATAAGGTACAAATGCTCGGGAAATATTAATCCGTGATAGCGATGGCCGGCTCCACCGTTAGCGCGATAAGGTCTGCTTCTCCCGCTAGGCCGTAGTAACTAGCAACGTAAGCCGTGTTATAAACTTCACGGACTAAGATGAAACAGCCATGCGGAGTGAGCATTGTTCTACTTTTTGCTGTTGCCAGGCATCTGTTGATACCACCCATCGGAAGATCCAGCATGAGTTCCCGTGACGTCGAAGCTGGACTCCTACGTCGCTGCGCGACCGTTGCACGCGAGCGCACGGGGTCCGCACTGAACCAGCGTGAGGCCAACGTATTCCGGCTGGCCGCTATGGTGGTGCAATCGAGCTTCCCGCGCGAAGCCGCGCGTCTGATGCAGGCGAGCGAGCACTACTTCGCCGCGCATCCCAGCGAACGACTGCCGGCGCAAGACGTGGTGACCAAAGGTTGGGTGGCCAACTTGCCTCGCTTGCGCGACCGGCTCAGTCGCACATTCCGGCACCAATGAGGCCATGGCGCCGTGGATTCCAACTTCATATCCCCCGGCGCTGGCCAACTCTTGCAGCGAAGGTCCCGGGTTCTGACGCGCCAAAACTCTTATGCGCGCATGTACTCTGAGAGCTGTTCGATGATTCTCAGAGGAGTCGGGGTCCTGACCCATGGCTCATTCGGCGGCCGTCAACATTGCAAACGGTTCAGTCGCCTCGTCTGTTTTTGATAAGCGGGTAGCACAATTGAGCGATAGCAACTTGCGCCGCGCAAGGCGTCGCGGCATTGCGCACCTATGGTGTGTGCGCCATCGGATCTGACCGGCATGCCGAACATAACGTGTAAGCTGGCCATCCGCGACATCGCTGCAAGAAGGCGCGAGAGTTCTGCGTCATGGACGAGCAAGCGGCCGGAGTGTGCTCGCCTGAAATGGTCGATTAAGGCGACTGCAAGTAGGCAGACGGTTTCGTGAGCCAGCGCTAGGGAGCGTTCCTTTCAACGACACTCAAGACTGGTTCGCCCAGGTCGGCGAAAGTCGACCGGCCTTTTGCGGCGAACAGGGCAATCAACTCCGATGGGTCCAACACTGCATGCGCTGCGTTGCTAATTTTCGGCTATGGGACTAGCTGAGATGACGCCACCGGTAGCGCTGACGAATGGCAGGGAATATTAGCCAAGCCCTGCAGAACGATAGTCCACGACTGCAGAGCGCGACGAGGGGCGAAGCATCTGAACTTGCCAAGCGTTTGTGTCCAGCAGACCTGCGGCGGTGACAGCTAAATCGTCAAGGGACCTCTCACGACGTGTGACTTCTAAGCTGCAATAGCAGAGCCGGCATCAGAACGCCTACGGGAGAGGTGGTCAGTATGACGTTCCAATTTCCTAGTCGAGTCTGCTTTTCCACACAAATAACAATGTCGCACGCGTGTTCCGCAGGTCACTTTGGTCGCGATTACGGCCGTGGTGGTCAAAAGGCCATATGGCGCGCCGATCACGCAAAAATGCGGCGCATTCGTGCCTTCCGACGCCCGGGCTTATGAGATTTTCTGGAAATGCGTCAAGTTTTCCAACAAAAAGCGAAAAACCGACAGCCATGGATAATAAAAAAATATTTTATTTATATGCCGGCCAAAATGCCCGGAGAAATCCTCCCGTCTTGCGCCTTAAAATCATCTTGGCGAGATTTCTGACTCGCCGATAAAGCTTGCAATTTTTGGGGGGGCGACTATGACAAATACAATTACGAGTCAGTTGCTCGTGCTTGAAAACAGCACGGCGCGAGATCAGTAACGGCTGATCTCGCGCCAAAACCTAAATCGTCCGACACGACGAGGAGAATATTATCGCCTGAAAGAATTCCGGCCAGTGCCGCGTTCGCACTTACCCGAAACATCTCCGCAAGCTTGGATTGACTTTGCTTCATTTTTTCCCGGAAGTCAAGGGGAATGTTTTGCTGCCGCGTAAGGCCTGGTCTCATCCCTCGAAAATATGAGGATCGCGATGAAACACGAGGCACATGTGGTAGTTCTGCCGCGAACAATCGCTGCGCGGCATTATGTTGACTTGCCCGGACGAGGCTTGCGCAACCTTTACGTTTTTGAGTCCCCCAAGAACAATAAACGGTTGGCGGTATTTGGGCAAGTTTGCTTCTGGCACCTGATGTTGGCGGAGGGGAACCCCGAGATTCGCCGATATATCTTGCGCTCAGATTTTGCCGGCAATGCTTCCGCTTCCGACGCCGTGGACGTCCATTTTGTGGGTGAAAAAATTGAGCGCTGGTATTTCAGCCGCCGCGGCTTGCCAAAGGAAGATCAGTGCCCCTATCCAATCATTATTAAGACTGAAGCGCAAATTCGCGCTGCCGGGCTACTTCCGCAAAATTGGAGATTCCTCTGTGCGGCACGTACCCGCGCTCATGGCAAGTATGCAGGCAAAGAGTTATTAGTGCTCGCGGGACTCTTTGAGGACCGCCATACCGTTGCGCTGAGCGAAGTGATCGCTCAGCCGGGCATAGATGTTGCCATTATGCTCGCTGCCGTTGCACAGCAACTGGCAATAGGGATTTTGCGAACCGAGCTCAAGAAGCAATTGTTTTCGCGGCGTTCCTTGCTCTCAAGGGGTGCAGAATGAAATCAGGTGCGAGACGTTCTATGATTCCTGCTGCATTGCAGGATATTGCAGCTTGGCCAGATATCGACGTATCTAACCTAGACGAAAATGCACGTCGTGGCGTAGCACGCAAGAAGGAGGCGATCGCTCTCTACATTGCAGGGTATAGCTTTAAAGCTATTGCAACCGAAACGCTGATTTCTGACGATACCCTTCGTCGTATCATCAAGCGCTGTCTCGCCGTCGCCCCGGATAAACGGATTTTCGGTTTTCGCGCCCTTTATCCAGGGCTTCACGTCGTAACATACAAGCGGTCGAAGTCGGCAGCGCGCAATTTTGTAGGGGGCACAATCTGCTCAAGCGGATATGCAGGCGCCCTGGGGCAGCTATTCGATCGCTTTCCCTGGTTGCGTGAACGAGTCATAAATCAGTTTCTTGGGCGGAATGACGACGGCGAATATGTTGAAGCCAGGAAGTCAATTGCCAATATTCACAAGGAGTTCTTTGAAGAATTGAAGGGAAAACTCAAGCCGAGCGAATGGCCTTTACATACGAAAAATCGTGGATACTCCGCACTTCGGAAGTATTTGCATGCGCTGTTGAAAACCAGACCGACCGCATACATTCGGGAGCGCAGTGGGGAGGAGGCCGCGAGGCACTTGATGATCGGAAGGGGGCATCCACGCTTGATTCAAGCGTGGATGCCGTTTTCGATCTTGGAATTGGATTATGTCCGGCAGGATGCACCCGGGTACATCGAGTTCGAGGACCGCTATG
Organism: Cupriavidus taiwanensis; assembly: GCF_900250115.1. Taxonomy (NCBI): domain Bacteria; kingdom Pseudomonadati; phylum Pseudomonadota; class Betaproteobacteria; order Burkholderiales; family Burkholderiaceae; genus Cupriavidus; species Cupriavidus taiwanensis. The sequence continues at coordinate 1,405,613 of NZ_LT984804.1, forward strand.
GCCAACTACATCGTTTGCTTGTCGCGCGTTGGTACGTCGGTTTGCTGGCCGATGAGTGCACTGGGGGCGTATGTGGCTATCACGTCGCTTATGAGGCCGAGCCGTCGGCCGATACGGCCCTCCAGACTGTCCTCTCTTCGTTGATGCCGGTAGCACAGGACGACGTCGCGCCATTGATGCGCGATGTTGTACCTGAACACGCCTCACTCCTGCCAAATCTTATTCTCCTCTATGCGCGACAGGGGTGTTGCCTGCTTAAAGTCGACAATGGGTGGGCGAACGTTGCCAATGACTTTGTGAACAATGTCATCGATGTACTCGGTTGCGCTGTCGAGTTCGGCGTTCCGCGCGCCTGGTGGCTCCGACCCTTTATCGAGCGACTCAATGGAAAGCTGGCTGAACGGGGCCTCCATCGACTGCGGTGTACCTATGGCAGTGGTCCGCATGATCCGCGGCGCCACCAGCCAGAGAAGGAGGCAGCGCTGTATACACTGCGTGACAAGGATCTTACGGCAATCCTCGATGCCGTCATCGCAGAGCATCACACCGTGTTTACGCCGGAAAAATTCTTCCGCAGCACCATTCGCGACATATTGGAAGGCTATGCGACACGGCCGGAGCTCGATTGGGTACCACAGCCGTTGCCAATCTCGAGCGAGCCGGAACTACGGCTCCTGATGCATAAGACGGTGGCCACTGTCCGAGGTTCAGTGAAGAAGGGCGTGCGGCCCTACGTTCAATTTGATCGATGCCGCTATACAAATCAGCGACTCTCCTCTGACTTCACGCTGATTGGGCAGAAAGTGGAGCTTCAAGTCCAGCGGATGGACATTCGCAAAGCATGGGCCGTCCTCCTCAGTACTGGACAGGATCTTGGACAACTAAATCCGGACGCCCGCTGGGCCGACTGGAAGTATTCGATTCTGGCTCGGCAAGTCATGAATCGGAAAGCCTTAGCGTGTCCAGCCGAACGAGATCCTCGGGTTGTACATGAGGTTATAAAGGCGAGGCGTCAAGCACTCATCGAACAGAAGCCAAAAAAGCGAAGTAAACGCGAAGCTTTGGAAATCGCCAAACTACAGCGACAGATCGCGTACGACCCAGCGGAGGGATCAACCAGGTCATCTGCCGAGCACGGTAGTAGGGAACCACGGGGGATATTCGGCGAATTTCGCAATACCAGGAGAGACGATGATGTCTGAAGCTATTCTCGATGATATCCGTAGTCGTTTGCAAACCGGTACCCATCCGCTTCTCGCACACGAGAGTAATACTCCATTGTGGACGCCACCGATAAGACAAGCTTATGCGGCATGCAAGCTATGTATCTTGCAGCGTCGAAGCTTTTACATCTCAGAGGTAACGGGAGAGGGGAAAACGTCGCTGTTGCGCGCGCTGAGCGCGCAGTTACCGAGCGATTTTGGTGGTAGCCTCGCAACACTTGATTACTCGGCAGCAAACCGCGAGGTGCCTTCCATACGCGCCTTCTTCATAGAAGTTCTTTGGTCGATAGATCATCCTAAGCTTAGCGGAGAAACCCCTAGGCTCAAAGTGCGCGTGTGCAACAGCCTCGAAGTATTGGCTAGCACGACGTTGTGGAACATGATGGTGCTGCTGTTGGACGAGGCCCAGGCGTTTCTACCTGAAGATTTCGGATTTCTCAAGGACATACATAATAAACTTGTGAAGCGAGGAAGTTCATTGATCGTAGTGACATGTGGAGAGGACCCGGATTTGAAGATGAAGCTGGAATCCATGCAATCACACGGGCCCGCTGGCGCATGTGCTGATCGGTTTGGTCTTCACAGAGTGAGATTGCGCGGTTACAACAAGGAATCACTGCAAGCCTTACTCCACGCGGTTGACGTCAAAACTTGGCCGAAAGAGTCCGGATGCACGTGGGCCCAGTACTTCTTCCCGAAGGCGGTCGCAGAGGGATATCGGCTTGAAAACGACTTGGAAGTCTTTTGGAAATCCTTTGAAAGTCTTGGTCTAGTCAGAGAGATACAGGTTGGAAGTGGGGTAAATAAGAAAATGGAGAGGTACTTGCTGAGTCGGCGAATTTTCGATGCGCTTTCGTACTTTGTCGTTCGCGTTGCGGACGACGATTTCAAAAAAGGTAGCCTGGAAAAAGAGTACTGGGACGCAGCGGTAGCGCATGCCGCCGGTATGATGGATGACTAGCATCTGGTGCTCATTATGGCAACGAACGAAGCGGACAGACAACTGCTGGCTTGGACAGGCGTCCAGTGGGGGCCGCTTCCTTATGAGTCGACGTTATCTTTACTGATGCGATGGGTTCAGCTAAATGACCTAAGCGAGGGCGACTTGACAGTGCTGCATGTCAAACGTTACTGGGGCAGGAGGAGGAAATGCTACTTTGATGCGTCCAATGTACTAGCCGCGGCACTGGAGAATGCTGGGGTCATTCTGCAGCGCCCGGTCGAGGAAGCGAGCGTCATGACCGGGCGCGCGGCCTGCCTCTTGGGTGCGTTGTTTTCGTCGATGCTGAGGATATGTCCGTTGTGTTTGGAGTGTGGCTACCACAGCTTTTGGTTTCAATGCGTTGCGCTTCCCTTGTGTCCGATCCACGCGGTACCGTTGACGTCTCGTTGTCAAAATTGTGGTTGCGCACTACCAGGCGTGATTGATGCCTGCAACACGTCGAATCCCTATTACTGCAAACGTTGCCGATCGCCGATCTCCGGCGGGGAGTTTTTACCTCTCATGCATTGTGAATTCCGAGACCACGAAGCAGAACTTCACCGAAGGTTCGAGAGCCTATTGGCCTGGGCAAACAGCCTACATCTGGCTCATGCTGACGTTGGGTCTGCGTATGCAGAGATTTGCAGCTATTGGGAGAGGCGCGAAGCGCTTGCCTACGCGCTATGCGCTCGTCTTTCGGCTTCCCTCCCGCCAAGCCTTGAGAGCTCTAAGCACTATGTATCGATACTCAGTTGGTGTTTGCGCCGAGATGGGACACTATTGTTTCAATCAAGGCGTCGGAGGGATGAGCGGCGGTACGTCGATCTCGTGTATCGGGCTACGCTACGAATGCTGGCGAAATGGCTGCTAGTACAAACGGCGCCTTGTACCGAGCGACACTGTTCAAGGGTGTGGCGGGACGGTAGACTGCTACGAATTGAATCGCAAGATCATCACGTTGCAGCTCTTCATGTTCTCCGCTATTTTTTTGATGGAGGGCCGTCTTTGGGGAACTACTCATTGACGGACGATGTTCGTCATGTATGGGCGGAGAAGGGCGTGCAAGGTTTGCTCCGTAGTAGCCTTTGCCGATTATCTGTGCGGGCCGTGACGCTCTGCCTCTATGCGACCATCGTAAAAATCCTCAAGCGCGGAAAACCCATCGTGTTTGACAGCTTTCTGATCGAAATCGTAGAAAATGCGTGTGTCGCGGATTTCGGGAGTGACGAGTACTGCCACGGATTTGTAGCCTTCGAAAGCGTGGCGGGCATGCCGATAAACCCGTTTCATCGGTTGTCATATTGAGGAATGGTGGTCTAGATTCCTCAGATAAAATGATAGAAAGACAACTGGGAATCGACGAAGAGGTGCCACGGAAGTACAAGGACAAAAAATGCCGCCGCTTGGGCGACACAGTTGCGCCAGTGCACTCTCGTGCTGCGCAACACATCGCCGAAGGGTCAAACCACACTCCATTGATAAGGTGCGCTGATCTCGCCCTGGAGCGCTGTCGCCCACGCTCAACTGTCCGCAGCCGTCACATCCAACAGAATATGTTGCCTGCGACATCCCCGCCTTCCAAGCGCGCATGCGCAATATGCGCGCTGACAAGCGGGTAGTGTGCCGCGACCTGCGGCCACCCTGGTTACCAGGGTCTCCAAAACCGGCTGCAGCACAGGACGCAAGTTGCCCGGCGACAGTGAATGCTCGGGGCGGGGGCGCCACGCGAATGGGGCTGTGCAGAGGACGAGCGGCCGCGGAACCGTGCGCGACTCATACCTGGCGCGATCGGCGCGCGGCGCCGACCAGCCCGTCTAGCCAATCCTGATGGCCGTTGAGCATCGGGTTCGGCCGGGTCTTGGCAAGGACTGTCGCCGGCTTGCCCTTCTGCACTTCCTGAGTCAGGATGCGCACCCGTCCGCCGGACAGATCCTCGACGAGCCAAGCGTGGTGTACATCGAGGTGCTCCTCGCCATCGCCCGCCCAGCCGTGCCACGCCACGCGCCCGGGCATGCCCAGCGCTGGCTCGACGTACTCGGTGACCTGCGCTTCCACCGGAAAGCCGAAAGTGCTGAAGGCGAAGCGACGGCCGGCGAATAGCGCCGGGCCTTCACCGTCGTGAAAGACGATGTCCGCCGAGTTCTCGTAGTAGTCGGGCCAGCGCTGGGCTTCGCTGAGCCACGGCCATACTTCGAGCGCACTCAGGCCGTCGACGATGACTTCATTGGAAACGAAATTTTCGGTGGTACCGGGCAGATAGTCGTCCGGCCAGAGGATTGCGTGCATATGGGACTCCGTGGCGTGAGAGAAGCCGGCGCAACCGCAGTAGATTGTTCTGCGCGCCGTGAATTGATGTTCCATGATGGCGAGGCGCAAGACATAAATCCAATCCTCAGTTTTTATGTGTTACATCAAAACTGGTGATATCAGACGCATAGTCCGACCTAAGGCGGGTGTCACCGCAGGTCTCCACCAACAGTTCCCGCAGCCAGCGGTGCGCGGGCTCGCGATGCGTCCGTTCATGCCAGACCGCGGTCTTAGTGAAGCCGGGAATCGCCACGGGAGGGTTGAAGACAGCGAGCCCGTCCAGTCCTCGCACCAATCGAGCAGGCAGTACGGCGACCATGTCGCTGGCGCGCAGCAGTTCCGGCAGTATGAGGAAGTTCTGCACCGATAGCATGACCCGGCGCGCCTTCCCGATCGTCTCCAGCGCGGCGTCTGTCACACCGCGGAAGCGGTTGCCACTGTAGGACACCAGCGCATGATCGAGTTCACAAAACTTCCTGAGCGTGAGGCGACGGCCTTGCGCGGCGGGATGGTCGGCGCGCATGACGCAAACGTAGCGCTCGTCGAACAGTCGGCGGGCATACAGGTCCGGCGGCGAGGTCTCGGGCGTGAGCAGTGCGAGGTCGACTTCGCTGTGTTCAAGCTGGCTCTGGACCCGCGCCTCTTCGACTGCGACCAGCGACACCCGCATGTGCGGCGCACGCTGGCGCAGCGCCGTCACGAAGGGCGCTGCGATAGCGCGCGCGGCGTAGTCTGTGGCGGCGATGGTAAAGGTGAGTGTCGCGCTGGATGGTTCGAACACCGCCGGTTGCAGCAGCGCGCTGATTTGTCCCATCACCTGCCGCAGCGGCTCCGCCAGCGCCAGCGCCCGCCGAGTGGGCACAATGCCGCGCCGGGCGCGGGCGAAAAGCGGATCCCCGAAGGTGCCGCGCAGGCGGACCAGCATCGCGCTCATAGCCGGCTGCGTGACGCCTAGGCGCGCAGCCGCGCGGGTGACGTTCTGTTCATCGAGCAGTGCATCGAGCGCCTTGAGCAGATTAAGGTCGAGGGTCTTCAAGTCTTTCATTTGCGAGAAGAGAGAGACTGGTGTGGAGGACGGAGGCAGTCTGCATTGTGCCAGGGGCACGTTTCTCGACGCCGGGCAGTTCCCGGCTTCATCTCCATACCGACGCGTTGTGCATTGGAAACCTCGGTCAATAGCTACGCTGTCCGGAGGGCGGTCATGCTATGGAACTTCCCGGTTGGAGCTGACGCGCTTCACCGTCCCGGCTGTTACCGCCGGCAACGGCGTTCGCCCTGGCCCTTGAACACTTGTCCGTCGACACTGGTTTGCAGAAGAACGTCCAGGACGTGCGGCTCTGCCAGTGGTAATGAGCGCGGCCGTTAGGACGCGAGTTGTCCTATGGCGCTGTGTCACGCGCCCTGGGGCGGCATTTTGTTGCACTCGTTGGCTTCGCGATGGCCAATGTCGTTTCAGATTCCGTCATTGCAGACTAGAGTTCAATGCCTCCCAATGGTCTGAGCCAGTCATCTCAATCTTGAACCCTTCCCTTAGCACGTGATGCTGCCTACTACCCTACAAGGGTGTTTGCACGGATCGTTGCTCTTGCTACGAGCGAATCCTCCGGTATGGCAACAGGTTGCAGCGGCTCGAAGGCAATGCGCTGCGCGTCCATTTGCGCCACCCCAAGCGCCCGCAGCAGCGTCGCGACGACCCACTCCGGATAGTCCTCGGCCGCACCGCCGGCCTCCAGCCGGGCGATCGCCATCAGCGCCTGCCCGCCGATCAAGTCGACTGCCACTTCCATTGGCATCCGCTGAAAGCGCCCAGAGGCAAAGCCCGCTTCCAAGTGTTGCGGCACGTATTCGTAGATCAAGTTATTCGGGCTTGCCAAGTGCAAGCCTGTCTGCACGACAAAGCTCGCGAACAATGGAAACGCGCGCGCCTTGTATAGGTAGAGCCGCACGCCCATCGCGATGCGCTCCGCTGGGTCTTCGTACTGGCTGACGGTGCGTTCAATTGCATCAATTAGTTCATTACTGAGCTCCTCTGCCACGGCCAGCAGCAGTTCTTCATTGGTCCGGAAGTAGTTGTAGAAGGTGCCCTGTGAGACACCTGCTGTTGCGATCACATCTTGGATCACACTTGCACCGACGCCTTTCTCGGCAAATATCGCCAAGGCGGTTTCTGCCAAGCGCGCCCGCATGCGCTCGCGCCGCTCTGCAGCGACGCGGGTCCGATGGTCAGTCTTGCTTGCCTCGCTCATAACTTTTTGCGCAGTTGTCATTCACGGCAATTCTAACCCCACCCCTAGGGAAAACGAGAGTCTTGTCATAATGACAATGTACTCAGTATGATTGGCGCAGTCCAACAGAGGAGCCCGCGATGAATCTTGCCGACCTGCAGATTTCATTAGCCAGCAGTACCGTCCGTATAAGCGGCAGAAACATCTTCTATGCTGAGGCGGGTGCCGGCGCGCCGTTGATGATGCTGCATGGTGGTGGTCCCGGGGCTTCCGGGGTACCGAACTACGAGCGCAATATTGCGGAGCTGGCACGCTATTTCCGCGTGATCATTCCCGACATGCCGGGCTACGGTCGCTCAACCAAGGGCCTGAGCCGCTCCGATCCATTCGGCGACTGTGCCGAGGCCATGCTCGGCCTACTCGATTACCTAGAGATCGACCGCGCATGCGTGGTCGGCAACTCACTGGGCGGGGCATGCGCCTTGCGCATGGCGCTAGACCGCCCACGTCGCGTCGCCGGCCTGGTGCTGATGGGGCCGGGCGGGATTGATACCACGCGCAGCCTGCCGACGGCGGGGCTGAAGTGCCTGCTCGACTACTATGGCGGCGCAGGCCCGAGCAAGGATAAGCTCACCACCTTTATCCGCCAGTACCTGGTGTACGACGGCGCGCGGGTGCCGCAGTCAGTGATCGACGGGCGCTTCCAGGCCAGCTTGGACCCGGAGGTCGTAGCCTACCCGCCCCTGGTGCGGCCCAAGGGCTTGCCGAAGTTCCGGCTAATCGACTTCACGCGGGACCCGCGCCTGTCCAAGCTGCAGACCCCGACGCTGGTGCTGTGGGGCACCGAAGATCTCGTCAACCGGCCCAGCGGCGCGCAGTCCCTGCAGAAGCGCATGCCGAACTGCGACGCCTACTTGTTCAGCCGCACCGGTCATTGGGTGCAATGGGAGCGCGCGGAGGAATTCAATGCTGCGGTAACGGCGTTCACTCGCAAGCAGATGGAGACCGTGCAATGAGTGCCGCTGCATCCATTATTGTCGTGGGCGCTGGCCCGGTGGGTATGTGCGCCGCGATCGAAGCGGCGCGCCGCGGCATCGATGTGCTGGTCGTCGACGCCAAGTCTGCCGACAAGCCGGCCGATGCCAAGTGCAATACCGTGGCGTCGCGCACGCTCGAGACCCTGCGCCGGTTCGGTATTGCCGACCAGGTTCGCGCGGCGGGGCTGCCGGACGACTACACCACGGACGTCATCTATGCGACCAGCCTGGCCGGTCCGGAACTCACGCGCATCGAACTGCCGTCGCGCAATGAGCGCGCTGCGCAGCGTTTCCCTAAGGGCTTTCCTGATGCGCACTGGCGCACGCCCGAGCCCTTCGTGCGGGTCAGCCAGTTGTACTCGAATCCGATCATCGCGCGCTGCATGCATGCGACGCCGGGCGTCACGGTGCGCTATGAGACGGAAGTCATTGGCTACACGCAGGACGACGGCGGTGTCGCCGTGCGGCTGCGGCACCGAGACGGCAGCGAGAGCAGCGTGCGCGGCCGGTATGTCATTGCCGCCGACGGGGGCCGCAGCGTGGTGCGCCAGGGCATGGGCGTGCGGCTGCAAGGCGATGCCGAGCTGGCGCATATGCGTTCCACGCTGATCCGCGCGCCGGGCGTGCGCAAGTTGTTCGGCGATCGCCGGCCGGCATGGATGAGCTGGATCGTGAACCACAAGGTGCGCGGCGTCGTCGTCGCCATCGATGGCGAGGATACGTGGCTGCTGCACCGCCAGTTGCCTGCCGGCGAGCGGGACTTTAATGCGTTGGACCTGCACGAGTCGATCCGCGACCTGCTCGGCGTGGAAGCAAGTTTTTCGTATGAGGTGCTGCACCACGAGGACTGGGTGGGCCGGCGGCTGGTGTCGTCGACATTCCGTGACCGCCGCGTATTCCTCGCCGGCGATGCGGCTCACCTTTGGGTGCCGTTCGCAGGCTATGGCATGAACGCCGGTATCGCCGACGGCGTCAATATCGCCTGGCTGCTCGCCAACGTGCTGCAGGGCTGGGCCGATCCGGCGATGCTCGACGCGTATGAGGCCGAACGCCAGCCCATTACCGAGCAGGTCTCCCGGCATGCGATGCAGAGCATGCTCGACACCATCGATGCGCTGGGGCAGGGAACCGCTCCCAAGGCTTTGTCGTCGCGCTACAACCCGGCCGGCATCGCCATGCGCAAGGTGATGGGGGCGAAGCTGTACAAGCTCAACGTCCCGCAATTCGCGCCGGAAGGGCTCAACTTTGGCTATTACTACGAGGGCTCGCCCATCATCGCGTATGACGGGGAACCGGCGCCGCAGTACACCATGGGCGGCGTTACGCCATCCACCGTGCCCGGTTGCCGCATGCCCCATTTCTGGACGGAGAGCGGCGAGTCGGTCTACGACTTGCTGGGTCCAGTCTACACGCTGCTGCGCTTCGATGCCTCGGTGGATGTCAACGGACTGCTCCAAGCCGCGACAGCCGCGCGCATGCCGATCAAGGTGGTGGACGTGACGACCGTCAGCGGCGACCCGGTCTTCCGCCATCGGCTTCTGATCGTGCGCGAAGACCAGCACGTCGCCTGGCGCGGCGACACGGCGCCGGCAGACCCCGGTGCGCTGGTCGAGCTGCTTTGCGGCAGGGCTGGTGCGCGGGCCGCGCAAGCACGGCATCGCAAGCAAGAGGGCCTGGCCGCATGAAGACGACCCTGTTTGGCAGCGTGCGGCTTGGCTATGTGATGGTTGAATCCAGCCGGCTGGCGGAGTGGAAGCGCTTTGCCGCCGACGGATTGGGGCTGCACGTCGATGAGGTTTCGACTGACACGCTGGCTTTGCGTGTGGACGATCGCAACCGCCGTCTGGTGGTGCAGCGTGGCTCGGCGGAGGACGTCGTGGCTCTCGGTTGGGAGCTGGACGACGACGCGGCGCTGCGCCTTGCGCTGGAGCGCCTGCGCGAGATCGGCATCTCGCCCCAGCTTCACCGCGGCGGCGAGGCCGGGGCGCGCGGTGTTTCGGAGTACTGGTCGTTCACCGGACCCAAGCGCACTTCGGTCGAACTCTTCACCACGCCGCTCAAGACCGGGCGCCCGCTACTGATGAAGGCGAGCGGTTTTCTCACCGGTGCCGGCGGCCTGGGCCACGTCGCCATCACCACGCGCGAGCCGGAGGCGATGCAGCGCTTCTGGCAGCGTATCTTCGATGCACGGGTCTCCGACTACATCGAGGATCGCCTGAGCGGCATCGATCTCGATTTCACGTTCTTGCGGCTGAACGAGCGGCACCATTCGGTAGCGATCGCCTTCACCCGCGGTGTGCGGCTCAACCCGCTGCGTACCAGCATCCATCACCTGAACCTGCAGGCAGCGAACCTGGAGGACGTGACGGAGGGCTATCGCCGTTGCCGCAAACTGGGCTACCCGATTGCCAATGCGATCGGCCAACATTCCAACGATCGCGAACTGTCGTTCTATGTGGAGACACCCAGTGGCTTCGAAATCGAACTCGGCTGGAACCCCATCGTCGTGACTGAAGAGGCGGAGCGGCAGTGGTTCCAGCAGAGTTATCGCGGTATCAGCCTATGGGGACACTACCCCGAAAACCTTACGCTTGGCCTGTCGGCACGCCGATTCGGGCGTGGCCTGCTATCGCTCGCACGCCGTGAGTTTACCGTTGGGGCGAAACCATGAGCGCGCGGGAGGCGGAATTCGACGTCGTCATCGCCGGCCTCGGTCCCACGGGCCTGGTGCTTGCGCATACACTCGGCATGCGCGGCGTGTCAGTGCTGGTGCTGGAGCGTGAGCCGCAGTTCTACGGCAACGCGCGGGCCGTCTACACCGACGGCGAATGCATGCGCATCTTCCAGTCCTTCGGCATGGCCGACCGGCTGCTGCGTGACATGCTGGAAGACGTTCCGGTGCAGATGATGCTGCCGGACGGCTCATGCCTTGGCACGCTGATGAGCGACGACCGCCAATATGGCTGGGCGATGAGCCACTTTTTCTACCAGCCGTTCCTGGAGACTGCGCTGGCCGATAACTTGTCGACATACCCGACCGTCACGATCCTGCGCGGGCGCGAAGTCGTCAGGTTTGAGCAGGACGATGCGGGCGTGGATATTCGCCACATCGCCACGGCAGGCAGTGGCTACGGCCAGGCGCCGGAGCCCGGCAGCCAGGGCCTGCATGCCGTCGAAGCCAGCGTGCGCGCACGCTATTTCGTCGGTGCCGATGGCGGACGCAGCCTGGTACGCACGCAGCTTGGCATCAAGATGACGGGACGGTCCTTTCCCAATCCGTGGCTAGTTGTGGATATCAAGGCCAGGGATGGGATCGACGGGCTGCGGCACGTGCCGTATTTCGCCTTCGTCTGCGATCCGGCATGCCCGACAGTGAACTGCGTGCAGCCGAAGGGCCATCACCGTTTCGAATTCATGTTGGCGCCTGGCCAGACCAAGGAGCAGATGGAAGACCCGGCGACCGTGCGCCACTACCTGTCCCGGTACGTCGATGTCGACCGCTTCGAGATCCTGCGCAAGTTGGTCTACACCTTCAATGCCCTGATGGCGGAGCGCTGGCGCGATCGGCGCGTGTTCCTGGCGGGCGATGCCGGCCACATGATGCCTCAGTTCATCGGGCAGGGAATGAACGCCGGTGTGCGCGATGCCCATAACTTGGGCTGGAAGCTGCACGCCGTGCTGAGCGGCGCAGGATCGGACAGCTTGCTCGATACTTATGAGCACGAACGCCGTCCCCACGCCACGGCGATGATCCGCGAGGCCGTGCGCGTGAAAGACTTTGTCTCGGTCTCGAATCCGGCGCTCGCGGCGCTGCGCAACGGGGTGTCGCGCGTGCTGACGCGGCTGCCGGCGATCGGGCCTTTCATCAATCGTGGCGATTTCATTCCCAAGCCGGTCTATCGCCGTGGCGCATACCTTGGCCTGCCACGCCGGCGCTGGTCAGGTCGCGAGGGCACGTTGATGCCACAGCCGATCGTGCGCGCCTCCGATGGCTGCCGCCACCGGCTGGACGACGCGCTCGGCGCAGGGTTCGTGCTTTTCGGTGCCGGCGTCGACCCGAGGTCGCTGCTGGACGTCGACGCGCGCGCGTGGTGCGACCGTATTCGTATGCGCTATGCGGTGATCTATCCCTGGGGCGAGCGGCCGTACGGCGCCATCCCGCAATGCTGGCCGACGGACCTGATCGAACTGGAAGATGTTTCCGGCGACTGGTATCGGTGGCTGAAGCGCGCCGGCGCTCGCCATGGCAGCGTGGCGATTCTGCGTCCGGACCGCTTTGTCTTCGGCATCGTGCCGGAGCGCCGGCTTGGCGATGCCACGGCGAAGCTGCGCGAAATGCTGGGTACTCCCGAGATCTCCGGCCATGCTTCGCTGGCCGATCGCACTGCTGCCCATATCAGACCATCGTTCCCGACCAAGGAGGCCGCTTGAAGGCGACCGAAGCTATCCAACGCGCGGCGCTGAAGCTGCGCGAAGCCAGGGCCACCCGTGTCCCTGTATCCCCAGTCTCCGTGTCTCACCAGCTTGAGGGGCTCGAAGTCGCCTACCAGGTAGCGGAGCTGAATACTCTTGCGCGGCTGGAGTCGGGGTGCCGCATCGTCGGCAAGAAGATCGGCCTGACTTCTAAGGCCGTGCAGCAGCAACTCGGCGTCGATCAGCCGGATTTTGGCGTGCTTTTCGACGACATGGAATTCCTTGACGGCGCCGAGATTCCGACCGAGCGCCTGATTCAGCCGAAGATCGAGGCCGAGGTCGCGTTTGTGGTGGGTCGCGACTTGCCGGCGCGGTCACCCACGTACGGTGAGTTCCTTAACTGCCTAGCGTACGCGCTGCCAGCGCTGGAGATCGTCGACAGCGCGATCGCCGATTGGAAGATCAGCCTGTTCGATACGGTGGCGGACAACGCCTCCTCCGCGCTCTACGTGGTCGGCGATCAGCCGGTGCCCGTCGGCGCATTGGCGCTTGCTGATCTGGGCATGGCCATGACCCGGCAGGGCGATACTGTTTCTGTCGGAACTGGCTCCGCATGCCTAGGCCATCCGCTGCGGGCAGCCTACTGGCTGGCCCGCACGATGGCCGAACGCAGCCAGGGACTCAAGGCAGGGGAGTTGATCCTGTCCGGCGCACTCGGGCCCATGGTGCCTGTAAAGGCAGGCGATCTGATCCAGGCCCGTATCGCGGCACTGGGCACCGTGAATTGTCGCATGGCCTGACCGGCCCGGAGCAACGTTTATGACACAACGCACACTGAAAGCCGGCATTATTGGCAGCGGCAATATCGGCACGGACCTGATGATCAAGATCCTGCGCCACGGACACCAGGTGGAAATGGCGGCGATGGTGGGCATCGATGCCGCCTCCGACGGACTCGCGCGTGCGGCAAGGCTCGGCGTGCCGACCACGCATGAGGGTGTTGCAGGACTGGCCAGGATGCCGCAGTTCGAGGAGGTCGACATCGTGTTCGATGCGACGTCCGCCACAGCACACGCCCATAACGATGCGCTGCTGCGCTCACTACGCCCCGGCTTGCGCATGATCGATCTGACTCCCGCGGCGATCGGTCCGTACTGCGTCCCAGTGGTTAACGGCGACTCACACCTGGATGCGCCCAACGTCAACATGGTCACCTGTGGAGGACAGGCCACCATCCCGATGGTGGCGGCGGTATCGCGGGTTGCCCGCGTGCACTATGCCGAAATCGTCGCGAGCATCGCCAGCAAGAGCGCCGGACCTGGCACGCGTGCCAATATCGACGAGTTCACCGAAACCACTGCGCGCGCCATCGAGCAGGTGGGCGGTGCGGCAAAGGGCAAGGCGATCATCGTGCTGAATCCGGCCGAGCCGCCGCTGATCATGCGGGACACGGTGTACACCCTGAGCGATCCGGCCGACGAGGCCGCGATCGAAGCTTCCGTTACCGACATGGTGAATGCGGTCCGGCAGTATGTGCCTGGTTATCGCTTGAAGCAACGGGTGCAGTTCGACCGGATCACGGCGCAGCAGCCGATGCGGATTCCCGGCGTGGGCGACCGCATGACCGGTTTGAAGACCACCATCTTCCTCGAGGTTGAAGGCGCGGCGCATTACCTGCCTGCCTATGCCGGCAATCTGGACATCATGACCAGCGCGGCGCTGCGCACGGCGCAGACAATAGCCCACGGCATGCTGGCGCGCACTGCCACTGCTTGAGAGGAAAGACGATGAAGAAGCTCTATATCTCCGATGTCACGCTGCGCGACGGCGCGCACGCCATCCGCCACCAGTACACCATCGAACAGGCCAAGGCCATCGCGCAAGCGCTGGATTGGGCCGGCGTCGATTCGATCGAGGTGGCACACGGCGATGGCCTGCAAGGCAGCAGCTTCAACTACGGCTTTGGCGCCCACACGGATATCGAATGGATCGAGGCTGTGGCCAGCGTCATCAATCGCGCGAAGATTGCGACGCTGCTGCTGCCGGGCATCGGCAACGTCCACGATCTCAAGGCTGCTTACGACGCCGGCGCGCGTATCTTGCGTGTGGCGACCCATTGCACCGAGGCCGACATCTCCCGGCAGCACATTGAGTATGCACGCCACCTGGGCATGGAGGCCGTTGGCTTCCTGATGATGAGCCACATGATCTCACCCCAGGAGCTCGCAAGGCAGGCGAAGGTCAGTCTGGGCGTCGCCAACAGTATCGCGGCGGTGGAGGAGGGCTGCGACCGCATCGATGCCAGCCTCGCCGGCATGGGGGCAGGGGCGGGCAATGCGCCTCTTGAAGTCTTCATTGCCGCGGCGGAACGCATGGGTTGGCAGCACAGCTGCGACCTGTACCGGCTGATGGACGCGGCCGACGACATCGTGCGCCCGCTGCAGGACCGGCCGGTGCGCGTCGACCGCGAGACGCTGGCGCTGGGCTATGCTGGTGTGTACAGCAGCTTCCTGCGCCACAGCGAGGCCGCCGCGGCCAAGTACGGGCTCAGCACGGTGGACATCCTGGTCGAACTGGGCCGGCGGCGGATGGTCGGTGGACAGGAGGACATGATTGTCGACGTGGCGCTGGACCTGTTGCAGTCGCGGTCGCGCTGATTCCCTCGGGGAGTCATCATGGAATCACTAGCAGAAGCCTTGCAGGTCCGCCATGGGCGGATCGATGTCCACCATCATCTCTTTCCTCCGGCGTACAAGGCCGAGAACGCGCGGCGAGGCATCACCGAGGAGGCTGGTGTCCGCATTCCGGACTGGACGCCGGAGCAGTCACTGGACGTCATGGATTCCAACGGCATCCAGACCGCCATACTGTCGCTGTCGGCGCCGGGTGTGTATTTTGGCGACAAGGGAGAGGCTGTGGCACTAGCCCGGTCGTGCAACGATTACGCAGTGGAACTTTCCCGCAAGCATCCGGGGCGGTTCGGCTCATTCGCCGTACTGCCAATGCCATTCACGCACGAGGCTTGCGACGAGGCAGCGTATGCGCTGGATGTCCTTGGCGCCGACGGCATCGTGCTGCTGGGAAGTGTGGAAGGGCACTTCCTTGGCGACCCGCGATATGACGAACTGATGTCCGAACTGGATCGGCGCCAGGCAATCGTCTTTGTGCATCCCAACCTGCATCCGTCGAGCCTGGCACTGGATCTGATGGCGCCCGGATTCGTCCTCGAATTTCCATGCGACACCAGCCGGGCGGCGCTAAACCTGATCTTGCGCGGCGTAACCGAGCGGCATCCGCGCATACGCTGGATCCTGTCGCATGCGGGGGGCTTCCTGCCTTACATTGGCTGGCGGGCTTCGCTGGTCAATGCGATGTCAGAGTTCCAGCACGCCATTCCCCAAGGCTTCCTGACCTACCTACGCCGTTTTTATTTCGACACCGGCTTGTCGCCTTCGCCGATCTCGATGGCGGCGTTGCGCGAACTGGTCGAGCCGGACCACATTCTGTTTGGCAGTGACTTCCCGTATGCGCCAGCCGCGGCGACATCGCTGCAGGTGCGGACGCTTGAGGGGAGCACCATCTGGGATGAGACCGTGCGCCACGGCATCGACCGGACGCACGCGCTGCGACTGTTTCCAAGGTACGCCGGACATGAGGAGCCTGTCATTGCGGCGCCTGTCTACGAAGGCGAGTCATTAGGTGCCAAGGCCAGAAGGCTGCTGGCAAAACCGGTAAGTGCTATCGCAGAGCATTTGCGCGACCGCTGACGCTTTCTCCGGCCGCGCCCCTAACTGGCTGGGTTCTTTCCGTAACTTTCAAGCTGATTCGCGCCCTATACAGGGGGCGCGAATGCCATCGAACGGTTCCGCATTCTCGCCGGCGCGTCGCTTGTGCTCCCGACCGGGCGCTATGACGCGAATCCTGGCCCTGACATCGGCTATGGCAATTTCTATACGTTCCGCCCGGGAATCCAGGTTGACTACTTGCCGAAGCACGACCTTGCCTTGTCGGCCAAGCTGACCTGGGGCCCCAACACCGGGAACCGGGACAACGACCTGCGCAGTGGCAACTGGATCGGCCTCGATAACGCGCTGGCCTACAAGACGGCCATCGGCGCGTTCGGGCTGCATACAGTGCTCGTGCATCAATACCAGAGCGATTCGAACAACGCTTGGGGGACGAGCCGTTACCGGACATTCAACGGCGGGGCTTTCTTCACTACAAAAGTGCCGGTTCTCGATGCGGCGCTGACCATCCAGTATATGAGGACGGTCGGCTCTCGCAACGCCAAGGCCGGCGACTTCACGCAAGTTCGCCTCATTCAAACTGTTCTAACGAAGACAACGCAGGCTTCTGCTCCTGCTCGGGTTAAAGGGTGCCACTTCTTGGTAATCAGGTGTAGCGCGCCAGGCCTGGGTCACGATCCCCGGCTCTTTCGCGTTGCTCGCACCCGATCACCGGCAGCACCAGCGCCATGGCCTCGCCGGGTTGCGGCGTTGGGTGCAGGTCATTGACGCGGACCTCCAGCCTCCAGCGCTCGATGCCCTAGGCATCGCGCCTGCAGAAGAAGGCGACCATGGTAGTGACCGTCAGCTCGGACGCGCGCAGCCTCCAAGTAGAGCACGGTCAGCACCCAGCGGCAGCGCGCCGCACTTGGCGGGCGCGCGCCGCCGGCGGGCGAGGGCAAGCAGGTTGCCGGCCAGATAGCCAGCCTGGAACGAGGTCTGCGGCTTCGGCGGTTCGTTGATTGCCATCCCTAAATCCGAAGTGGTCATGCCATGAACACTCCAGCGCGCACGCGTGCCCCACATTGAGTTGCTGTATCTCACTCTGTAAGGCAGTTGTAAGGCAATATGAGAGTCGCGTCGTTCTCAAGCCTATCACTCATTGATTACGGGGTTTTATCCCATTTATAGGGTAAACCCTTGTGCAACTTCAATTGCATTACGTGATCACGAAAAGCTATACTAGGTTTACGGAACAGCCATTCTTGCACCAGAAGACAGTGATGGGTGCCGCACCTTCGGCGATGCATCCACGTCGACGCCTTTTTCTTTCAGTTTTTTCGCCAGCCCTTGTAGCGTCAGTGCAGGCATATCGGAATCGGAGACATCAGCATGACCATCAAAACGCCATCAGGAGCTGTGCTCCTGAAGCCCGAAGCTCTTACTACCCACGAACGCGGCGGTGGTGCCCGCACCACGCCGCTCGTCTCACGAGAACTCGGCACCAGCAGCTTCATCACCGGCTACACATCGTTCGATCCCGGTGTGGAGATTCCCTTCCACAGCCACAACTGTCAGGAGAGCGTCGTGCTGATGGAGGGAGAGGCAATTCTCGACATCGACGGACTGGAATACCGGCTCAAGCAGCACGACGTGACGTTCATTCCTCCGAACGTCAACCATCGGTTTCGCAACATCTCGAAGACCGAACCGATGAAGATTCTTTGGATTTATGCCACCGTCGACGCGACCCGTACACTAACCGCATCCGGCGCTACCAATCCGGTCGCAGCCGAGCACGGTAAGTCGTAAGGACGAGGCATCTGCTGCGCCGTGATGGACGCAGCCTCATCGCTGAGCCGGGTGCACATTGCATGTGCCCCGACA
Organism: Cupriavidus taiwanensis; assembly: GCF_900250115.1. NCBI lineage: Bacteria > Pseudomonadati > Pseudomonadota > Betaproteobacteria > Burkholderiales > Burkholderiaceae > Cupriavidus > Cupriavidus taiwanensis. Next base: position 1,423,412 of record NZ_LT984804.1, read on the forward strand.
GCAGCGTTCCCACCAAGATCGACCGCGCCGGCGAACAACCGCATCGCCAACGTCCCGGACACGCAGTACTCCCCACGTCCACCGTCGGTCAAGAATAGCGAGCGAGACAAAAGATGTTAGTGATTCTCGGATTCGGCATGATTGCCGCGTTCATGTACCTGATCATGACCAAGCGGCTGACGCCGGTGGCAGCGCTGATTCTGATCCCCATCCTCTTTGGCCTTGCGGCGGGCGGTGGTCTGGACCTTGGCAAGTCGATCATCACGTCTATCAAGACAGTGGCGCCAACGGCGTGCCTGCTTTTCTTCGCCATTATCTATTTCGGCATGATGATCGACGTGGGCATGTTCGACCCCTTGATCCGGCTGATTCTTCGGTTCGTACATAACGACCCGGTGCGCCTGGCGGTCGGCACGGCGCTGCTGACGGGCATTGTCTCGCTGGATGGTGACGGCTCCACAACCTTCATCATCGTGACGTCTGCTTTCCTGCCGGTCTATCTGCGGCTTGGCATGAGCCCGTGGGTGCTGACCTGCATTGCGGCGACGGCCAACGGCATCCTGAATACGGTGCCCTGGGGCGGGTCGACCGCGCGTGCTGCTGCGGCCCTTAAGCTCAACCCCGTCGACATTTTCGTGCCCATGATGCCTGCCATCGCCGCCTCCATGGCTGCGTTGATTGGCCTTGCCTACTTGCTTGGCCGCAGCGAGCGGGCCCGCATCGGTCGACTGGAATTTAAGTCGTCAAAAACCTTCTCTGGCTCGCACAAGCCCGCCTTCTCCAATGCGATGGCAGGCGTGAGCGCTGCCCCAGTTGCGATGGGCAGCGCCGCCGCCATGCCCGCATCGGCTTTGGGCGCCATGCAAATGAATGTCCCGACCAAGGCCGATGTGACAGGCGGTACGTCAGACGATTTCTCCGTCCCTGTCTCCAGCGAAGGCCTGGTGCTCCATCGCCCGAACGCCAAGCCTCACCTCACATGGCTTAACGCGCTGCTGACGCTGGGCGTCATGACGCTGCTGGTCGTCGAGATCATCCCGTCGCCGGTGGTGTTCCTGCTGGGTGTCGCGGTCGCGCTGGTCATCAACTTCCCGCGCGTTGCCGAGCAGTCGGAGCAGATCAAGTCGCATGCATCGAGTATTGTCGGCGTCGTCGGGATGGTCTTCGCGGCCACGGTACTGACGGGCGTGCTCAGCGGCAGCGGTATGGTAGAAGCCATGGCGAAGTGGCTGGTTGCCGTGATTCCCGCCGCGTGGGGCCCGCACCTGGCCATGGTGACCGGTCTGGTCAGTATCCCGATGACCTTCTTCACCAGCAACGACGCCTTCTATTTCGGCGTACTGCCGATTCTGGCCGAGACGGCGTCTCATTACGGAATATCCGCGGTGGAGATGGCCCGAGCTGCGGTTGTCGGCCAGCCGCTGCACCAGTCCAGTCCGCTGGTTCCGTCGTTCCTGTTGCTTGCCGGCCTGGCAAAGGTCGAACTGGGCGAGCACGCCCGGCGCACGATCTGGCGCGCCGTCGCTGTGGGTCTGGTGATGCTGCTGGTCGGTGGATTGACCGGGGCGTACCCGCTGTGAACGGCTCCGGCAGCAGCCGACAAATGAATCAAAGCCATATTTGGAGAGATTGAAATGACGACAACCGTTAAGGCACAGGCGCTGACCCAATTTGGTACCGCCGTGCTGGAGTCGCTGGGTGTTCCCAAAGCCGATGCGCATCTGCTGGCCGACAGCCTTGTCGTGGCCGAACTGTGGGGCCATTCGTCGCACGGCATGCTGCGTCTGCCCTGGTACGTGGAACGCCTGCGTAGCGGCGTGATGACGGCAACAACCCGGCCCGAGATCGTCATGGACAGCGGGGCGGTTACCGTCATGGACGGCCACCATGGGATCGGTCAGGTACTGACTGCGAAGGCCGTTGAACTCGGCATCGAGCGGGCTCGCCAGCATGGTATCAGCGCAGTCGGTGTGCGTAACTCGAACCACTTCGGCACCGCCGCGTACTTCACACGGATGGCGGCGAAGGAAGGTTGCGTGGCGCTGCTTGCGACCAACGCCAGCCCGGCGATGGCGCCTTGGGGTGGTCGTGTGAAGGGCATCGGCACGAATCCGTGGTCGATCGCCGCGCCCGGCGGACGACGCGGCGTCGCCGTGATGGACATCGCGAATACGGCAGTCGCGCGCGGCAAGATTTATCTGGCCGCCGAACGCGGCGTGGAAATCCCGGACACCTGGGCCGCTGATGAGAACGGTGTGCCGACAACCGACCCGAAGAAGGCCGTCCATGGCCTGATCCTGCCGATGGCTGGCCACAAGGGCTACGTCATCTCCTTCATGATGGACGTGCTGGCAGGTGTGTTGACCGGCAGCAACTTTGGCTCCAAGGTCGCCGGCCCCTACGAAGCAAACCGCACCAGCGGCGCCGGTCACCTGCTGATCACCATCGACATCAAATCCACCATGCCGTTGGATGAATTCGAGCAGCGCATGGAAGCCCTGATCGACGAGGTCAAGTCGGCCCCCACCGCCCACGGCGTGGAGGAAATCTTCTTCCCCGGCGAGTTGGAGGACAAGAACACAGTCCGCCTGCTGGAAACCGGCATTTCACTGGCCGATACGACTTGGCAAAGCCTGGCGAAACTCAGCCAGGAGACCGGGACTTCGCTCCCGCCGACGTTCACCGCATAAGAAGGACTTCGCAATGATCGCACTGATTGTTTCCCTGGATGTGTATCCGGAGCGCCTGGAGGAATTCCTTGCGGCCATCAAGGAAAACGCGGACCGTACGTTTAACGACGAGAGCGGATGCAAGTATTTCGACGTGACGCAGGATCTGAAGAACCCGCATCACTTCATGTTCTACGAACTGTACGAAGATGAGGCCGCTATCGAAGCGCACCGTGCTGCGCCGCATTTTGCGATCTGGCGCCAGGCCGCGGACCGCTGTGTCGTCAAGGGTAGCCAGGCCAATACGCTCTGCACTCAGCTCTTCCACCATGCCTGACGGCACGGCACACAGGATTAAACCATGACCACCTCCATTACCACCTATAACCCCTGCACCGGTGAGCCGCTGCAGACCTACGAAAGCTGGACGACAGCACAGATCGACGAGGCTGTCCAGGCTGGCCACGAAGCGGCGCTGGATTGGGGTAAGCAACCTTTGTCGGAGCGGGTCGCAGCGGTTCGCAGCCTGGCAGATGAACTGCGCCGCCAGAGTGCGTCGTTTGCTAAGCTAATTATGGCCGAGATGGGCAAGATCGAAGCCGAAGCCGCTGGCGAAATGGAAAAGTCGGCGGTGACTGCGTTGTACTATGCCGACAATGCTGATCGCATCCTCGCGGACGAAGCCGTCCGCATCGACGGCGTCGACGCTTGGGTGAGCTACGAGCCTATCGGACTCGTGCTGGCGGTGATGCCGTGGAACTTTCCGGTGTGGCAGGTCATGCGGTTTGCCATTCCTGCCATCACTGCGGGCAACGGCGTGCTCCTGAAGCACTCTCCCAATGTGACTGGCTGCGCGCTAGCGCTGGAGCAGCTCTTCCTCGATGCCGGATTGCCCAAGCATCTCATCACCACCCTGGTGGTAGCGGAGCCCGAGGTGCCGGCAGTGATTAATGGCCTGATCGAAGATGATCGTATCGCCGCCGTGACGCTGACCGGTTCGAACCGGGCTGGCGCGGCCGTTGGCTCAGCAGCCGGGCGGGCATCGAAGAAATCGGTTCTGGAGCTCGGCGGCTCCGACGCCTTCGTGGTGCTCGACGATGCCGATCTCGATAAGGCGGTCGCGGCGGCCGTGAAGGCACGCTTCCACAACGCTGGCCAGAGCTGCGTATGTGCCAAGCGCTTCATTGTGTCGAAGCCAATCGCCAATGAGTTCACGACACGGTTCGTCGCGGGAACGAAGGCACTGATCGTGGGAAATCCCGCCGATGCCGCGACGCAGATGGGTCCGTTGGCTCGGCCGGACCTGCGTGATGCGCTGGACGGCCAGGTGCGCCGGTCCGTGGAAGCCGGAGCAGTGCTGCTGACCGGCGGCAAGGCTGTTGAAGGTCCAGGCAATTTCTACGAACCCACCGTGATGGCGAATTTGCGTCCCGGCATGGCGGCGTTCGACGAAGAGACGTTCGGCCCGCTGGCGGCCATCGCCGTTGCCGAGGATGATGCGGACGCTGTGCGGCTCGCGAATGCGACGCCTTTCGGTCTGTCCCTGAGCGTATGGTCGGCCTCCACCGAGCGAGCGTTGAAGGTTGCCAAGGGCGTCACAAGCGGTGCCGCCTTCATCAACGCGATCACTGCCTCGGATGCACGGGTGCCGTTCGGCGGAACCCGCAAGTCCGGTTACGGCCGGGAGTTGGCGGCGGCTGGCATCCGCGAATTCACTAACGCTCGGACGTATTGGGCCGTTTCCGCGGCCTGAGTCTATCCACGTAACTACGCCAGGAGACATCGTTGGACGCAGGAAGACGCAGGGTATTGCGCAGCCTTAGTGCGATAGCCGCCCTTTACGGCATGCCTGGTGTTCACGCGCATGGTGCGGAGCAAAAACCTATGTACGCATACGTTGGATGCAGGACCACCAAGGCCCGGAATGCGCGCGGCAAGGGGATTAACGTCTATCGCGTGCGAGAAGATGGGTGGGAGCACGTGCAATTGATGGAAGGACTCGACAATCCTTCATTCCTTGCAATGGACCGTGCCCAGCGATATCTCTATGCCGTCCACGGCGACCTGGGCGACATCAGTGCGTTCGCCATCGATGCGACGACAGGCCGGCTCACGCTCCTCAATCGCCAGGGCACCGAGGGCAAGAATCCAGTGCATCTGGCGGTAGAGCCTGGCAACCGCTTCATCGTTGTCGCCAACTATGCGACCGGATCATTGGTCACGCTGCCCATCCAAGCGGACGGCAGTCTGGGGCGCGTTGCCGATCTGGCGAAGCTTCCAGGCAATCCCGGCTCAAATCGGGAGCAACAAGGCGGATCTCATCCGCATGATGTCCCATTTGACATTGCAGGGCGTCACTTTATCGTGCCCGATAAGGGAGTCGATCGCGTCTTTGCGTTCAGTGTCGATTCCAGAACGGGAAAGTTGACTCCCGCGAGTTCGCCCTATGTCGAGGTGCCGGCGGGAGCCGGTCCTCGGCACGTCACGTTCCATCCGGCGCGCCCGCTTGCATATGTCATCAACGAACTGAACTCGACAGTCACAACCTACCAGTATGATGAAGCGTCTGGAGCGTTGTCGCCCCTGCAGACGGTGTCCACCGTGCCGAAAGATTATGGCGGTGACAACACCGGGGCGGAAATCCAGATCGCGAACTCGGGCAAGTTTCTTTATGCTTCAAACCGGGGCCACGACAGCATCGTGACGATGGGCATTGACCCGACAAGCGGACTTCTTACCCCGCTGTCCTGGGTGGAAAGCCGCGGTAAGGGGCCGCGCTTCTTCGCTATCGATCCTGATGGTCGCCGCCTTTACGCGGCAAACGAACTCTCGGACACAATCGTCCCCTTCGACATCGCGCGGGAGAGCGGAAAGCTCACACCGCTGCCGTGGAGAATTGACACAGGAAGCCCGGTTTGTGTTGCATTTCGGCGTGTTTGATCGCACGCCAGAAAAGTGTCGTTTGCATGTGCCGAATTTCACGCGGGCCCCGACGCTTACTGTATGGGAGCACTAATCTTTCACGAAAAAGCGTTTCACCGCCGCATTTTCTTAGTCGAGAGCAATAGGTACCGCGCAGCCGCGGCCGGCATAACTAGCGGTGGCTTCTCCGGCTCAGGTCTACGGTGAATTCCCTCGAAGTTATCCGAAGTTTGCGATTCGTATGGCAGAAGAAAGGGGTAGGCCGGTCAGATGACTGACGATCTTGATGCTGGAGCGCGTCCCTGGCGAGTTCGAGCTTTTTTTGGGTTCATCGAGGAAGACCGGCGACGCAGCGAGATAGGGGCGTTCCCCTCGGGTGGGAGGAACTTGCCGGCCGGTTAGTGCAGTTTGATGCGCGGATGAGTCTTGCTTCGCAACCAATGCGCCGTGGTGTCGAGTCCCATGCGCAGCGCGCCGTGCAGCGCCATCACGTGCATGCGGTAGAGCGACGTGTACATGAGTCGAGCGAAAACGCCTTCGATGAACATCGAGCCGCCAATCAAGCCGCCCATCAAGCTGCCCACTGCACTGAAATGTCCGAGCGACACTAGCGAACCAAAGTCTTTGTACCGAAACGAAGCCAACGGCTTGCCAGCGAGCCTTGCCTTCATCGCTGCAAACAGGAAAGTCGCTTGCTGGTGCGCAGCTTGCGCCCGTGGAGGAACGACGGTCTGCGTATGCGCACAGGTGCAACTCGCACAATCGCCCAGAGCAAAGATGTCCGGGTCGCCGTCGGCCTGCAAGGTCGGACCGACTATCACTTGGCCGGCGCGATTGACGGGTAGTCCGAGATTACAAAGGACCGACGGCGCTGTGATACCGGCTGCCCAGACCGTGAGGTCGGCATCGATCCATTTGCCGTCTGCAGTTTGGATCCCGAGCGGCGAGACTTCAGTGACGCGCTCAGCTGTCAGAACGTTGATGTGGAGCTTCTGCAGAAGCTTGCGCGTTTCCTCCGAAACACGAGGGGAAAGGGCGGGCAGGATGCGTTGACCGGCTTCGATGACATGGATATGGACGTCGCGGCGCGGATCTAGGCTGTGGATCCCGTAGGCGGCAAGCACATGGGCTGTATTGCGCAGTTCCGCAGCCAATTCGACCCCTGTTGCACCAGCTCCGACCACCGCAATGTCCACGCGCGGCTGCTCGGCCGCAGCGGTCCGCCCGCGGCCGCTTTGGGCGCGGATGCACGCCGAAATCAGCTTGCGCCGGAAGCGATCGGCCTGCTCGACGGTATCCAAGGCGATTGCGTGCGTTTCCGCGCCAGGTACGCCGAAGAAATGCGTTACACAGCCAACCGCAAGCACAAGCGTGTCATAGAAGAGCTCCCGTCCCGGCAGCAGTTCGCTTCCTTCGGGGTCAAAGCAAGGCGCGATCTCGATGCATTTGCGGCTCCTGTCGATGCCGGTCAGTTCGCCTTGTTGGAACTCGAAGTGATGCCATCGGGCCTGCGCAGCGTATTCAAGCTGATGTGTGTTGGGATCCATACTGCCGGCGGCAACCTCATGCAGTAACGGCTTCCAGATATGAGTGGGATTACGGTCCACCAATATGACTTCGGCCGACCGTCGTTTGCCGAAGCGGTCTCCCAGCCGGGTGACTAACTCGAGTCCACCGGCGCCTCCGCCGACGACCACAATTCGGTGTCGTTCAGTTATTGCTGGCATGCTTCAGAAGCCCCATTAATGCTGTTTGTGATCACAAAATGCACAGCGGCGCAAAAATAAGGCCGCCATAGGTGATGACGACCTGCCGATTCAGGCTGCGCTCCTGAAAACGTCCGCGCTGTGCACCTTTCGCCGTCGCGCGCCTTCCAAATGCTCGCGGAGCAGTGCGGCGGCTTTCAGCATATCTTGCGCGGCTATGGCGTCCAGGATGGCTAGATGTTCAATAGCCTGTTCTTGCCGCGGTTTGCGGTTTTTGGCTTGTCCGTACTCGACCAGCCGTCGCAGCGAATCCATGCGCTTGACCGACTGGACGATGAACCTGTTTCCCGACCACTTTGCCAGCATTTCATGGAAGCGGCTGTTCGACTCGAACAGTTCGATCGGCGTCATGGTCTGGTAGCCGCCGTCCACGATCGCGCGCTGCTGGCGGCGCAATGAAGCAAGCTCCACGGGATCAGACTTAAACCAAGGGCTTAGCAACCCCGTTGGTTCCAGCGCGGTACGGTACAGATAGCTTTCTTCGTAGGCCTGCGCCGAGTCGATCATGGGTAGGAAAATCCAACCATGCCCGATGGAACGCTCCACCCAGCCTTCCTGTTGAATGCGGGACAGCGCCTTTCGCAGCGCGCTGCGGGACACGTTGTACTGCCGCATCATGTCGGCTTCGTTGACTAAATCCGGCAAGCTCTTGTTCAGCCGGTCCTCAGCGATCCTGAGGTATAGAGGGTCGTCAGGCTCTGCAGAAAGCTCTTCAGCGATAGCGGACAGATCTGACGCATCCTTCTCCAGGAAATACCCGCGATTGTGATCATGAACTACGGCTCCCATTTCCACCAAGTAGCGCAGGGCGACGTTGACTGGCGAGCGCGACACGCCGATACGGTCCGCCAGCGCGCTTTCCGCTAGATGATCTCCGGCGCGCAGACTGTCGAGTCGGACGAGTGCAACGATCTCCCGGGCGACACGGGCTTGGAGCTGAGACAGATTCATGATCGGGTGCGAAGCAGTTGCCGATGAGCCGGCGGCGGCTGCCGCCGAACGTGGTGCGGCATGGTCAGACTGCATTTTGCCACGACGTCGCGCAGGCCGCGCAGGTCCGACCCGGCTCAGTCGATGCGCATACCGAGTTGCTTGATGAGCTTGGACCACTTTTCGTTTTCCTTGCGGATGAGGGTGGCGAACTCAGCGCTAGATCCGGCGGTTGGCTCGTACAGTTGGCTGCGCAGCTTCTCGGCATTTGCCGCATCCTTCAACCCAGCCACTAGCGCTTGGCTCAACTTCTGCGATATTGCACTCGGCGTGCCTTTGGGCACGACTGCACCAGCCCACGAGGTGGCCTCATACCCTTTTACCACTTCGGCGATTGCTGGCACCTCCGGCAAGCCCGCAGCGCGCTTTGCACTGGTCACTGCGAGCGCGCGCAATTTCCCGGACTTTATGTGCGGAAGCGCGGCGAGCGGATCGGCAATGCTCGCATCGACTTCACCGCCGAGTACCGCGACAACGGCCGGTGCACCGCCTTTATACGGCACGTGAACCAGATCAATCTGTGCCATTGTTTTCAGCATTTCACCGCCGAGATGATTGCCGCTGCCGTTTCCGGCGGAGCTGTAAGTCAACTTGCCGGGCTTGGACTTCGCTAGGGCGATAAATTCCTGAAGCGTCTTCGCTGGAACATTTGGATTGACAACCAGAATGTTGGCTACGGACGCCATCCAGACCAGTGGGTCGAAGTCGGCAACGGAATATCCCGGCTTCGAATACAAGTGCGGGTTCAAAGCCATGGTCGAGAGGTTGACGAACGTCATCGTGTACCCGTCCGGAGCAGCTCGCGCCCCTGCGACCGTCCCGATGTTGCCCGCAGCCCCAGGCCGGTTATCAATGATGATGGACTGCCCGAGCGACTCCTGAGCTTTCGCCTGAACCGTTCGGCAAAGCAGATCGGCGCCGCCCCCAGCAGCTTGGGGAACGATGAAAGTGACCGACTTGCTGGGAAACTTGTCTTGCGCCCAGGCGAGCGGCGAGGTTAACGCCCCGGCCCCCCCGGCGAACGGTGCCAGGGCGAATCCCTTGAGGATCGAACGGCGACGCAGATTGCAGATGATCGGCATGATCGATGTCTCCTTTGCTACGCATCTAGTTTTAGCGTTTTATGATCATAGAGGGCATTAGCGGCGCGCACAAGTACAACCGCGAGACTGTTGCGAGAAGTGTCTTTAGAAAGTCATATTCGCCAAATAAAGTTGAACAAAAGCCATCTTCACTCCGTAGGAAATTGCCGCAAGAATCGCGTTATGTGCATATGAATTGACAATCTAGATAAGCACTGTGATTGTGATAGGTGTTGCCTCTTCGATGCAGTGCGGGCCTGCGGCTAGTCAATTCGCAGCGCCCGCAAGTCACGGCCCGCTTCACGGCTTAGGCCCATTGCTAGGCGGCCACCACGGTTGCAGCGCGTGGCACCAAGAGGCAGAAGCGGATCCGACTGCTACGCCCGACAAGGGCGCAGCAGCGCAGTCAGTTAAAAGCGGTGTTGTATTCCGAGCGTAACGCCCGTCTGATTGCTCGCTACAGGCGTCCGATCGCCAGCCCTCATGACGCCGACTGGTGTGAAGGTGCCATCGTTATTCGTCTTCGCGTATGCATAGCCGACGGTCGAATATAGGCTTGTCCGCTTCGAAAGCGAGTAGACGGCCTGTAGTACGAACAGCATGGGATCTGACGCCGTGTCTTTCTTATCCTCGTAGTAGACCGCCCCCGTGAGGCGCAGAGCAGGTGTCACTGCGTAGCGGACGCCCGCCCACCACAAATCACTTCTTGCACTGCCGCCAGTGACAGGTATAAGTTCATACCAACGGTATCCACCTAACACGCTGAATGCGCCAAAAGAATAGGAGCCGGATGCGGTGATATCACGGGCCTTTGAATACGTGCCGCTGGCCGTGGGCGCGCCGTTGCCCTGATCGAAGACCACACCAAAACTGGCTGGCCCTCCGTCATAGCGAAGCCCTCCGCCGAATGCCGCGCTGGCATTGCCGTTGCCAACCTGCTCGCCGAGACTATAGTGAGCGACAGTCGTTACCGGCCCGAAGACGCCTGTGTACTTGACTGTGTTGTCCAGCCGGGTCTTGTATCCAGTGCTGGGCGCCGAGCCGGTGCTGCTTACCCAGGAATACTGAGGGGCATACCCCATGGGGTCGTGGGGAAGGACCAGGTCGTACATCGAAGACGTTTGTCGACCCAGCGCAAGTTGACCATATCTGCTTTCGATACCCACGAACGCGAGGCGCCCAAACAGTCTGCCATCGGAGGAGTTGCCGGTGTCCGTGTCGATGCCGCTCTCAAGGGTAAAGATAGACTTCAGACCCCCTCCAAGATCTTCTTTGCCCCGGATCCCCCAGCGCGAGGAGTTCATGCCGCCCGAATTCATACGGTACGCATTGGCAAGACCCGAAGCTGCGCTCTTTCCGTCGACTGCGTTATGGTTGCTGAACTCGATATTGGTATCAACCAGGCCGTACAAAGTGACGCTTGATTGCGCTGAGGCCGGGACGGCAAGCGTGGAAAGTAGGCACAGCATCGACATCGACATCACGCGATGGCCGGTGGCCAGCATTTGCTTCATTCTCACTCCAGTCAGGATGTAGTTATTCATTGGATCAGTCGTCCTCGGACAATCGAATACCCTTGCGGCGGAGGACGGTCGGTACCAATAGGATCAGCACCGTCGCCGCAAGCAGGCTTGCTGCGATGGGTTGACTCAGGAAAACCAGCCAGTCTCCCTGGCTGATGGACAGCGCATTGCGAAGCTGTTTCTCGGCCATCGGGCCGAGGATCATGCCGACGATGACGGGCGCGACCGGGAAGTCCAAGCGCCGCATCAGTACGCCCCCCCACCCAATGGCCAGCATGAGCAGCAAGTCGAACCAGGACTGCCGCATGCCATAGACGCCGATCGAGGCAAACAGCAGGATTCCTGCATATAGGAAGGGCCTCGGAATGGAGAGCAGCTTTACCCAGAGACTCACCAGTGGCAAATTCAGCACGAGCAAGATGACGTTGCCGACGTACAGAGACGCAATCAGCCCCCATACCAGTTCTGGTGAGTTCTGGAATAGCAGTGGGCCCGGCTGCAGGTTGTAGTTTTGAAAGGCGGCAAGCAGGATTGCCGCGGTTGCCGACGTTGGAATGCCAAGTGTCAAGAGCGGAACAAGCGAGCCGGTGGCCGTTGCGTTGTTGGCCGCCTCAGGTCCCGCTACTCCCTCAATAGCCCCACAGCCCTTGTTCGCAGCGAATTCAGCAGGGGCTTTTGACAGACGCTTTTCGAGCGCATACGAAAGGAAGGTGGGGATCTCGGCGCCACCTGCAGGGATCGATCCGAAGGGAAAGCCAATGAGTGTGCCGCGTAGCCATGCGGGGGCAGATCGACGCCAATCGTCACGGCTCATCCAGAGCGAGGTCATTCTGTTCATGGAGGCGTCGCCGCTTGCGGGATACAGCAATGCATACAGGGACTCGGCGACAGCGAACAGACCTACCGCCACCAGGACGACTTCGATTCCATCGACGAGTTCGGGAACCCCGAAGGTGTAGCGCGCCAGCCCCGAAATGGAGTCCATGCCAATCAGGCCGATCGACAGCCCGAGGCCAAGACTGGCAAGGCCGCGCAGCATTGAGGCTCCCAGTACCGCTGAAACAGTGGTGAAGGCCAGGACAAGGATGGCAAAGTACTCGGCTGGGCCAAAGCGCAAGGCAAACTCGGCCACAAACGGCGAGAACAGGGTCAGCCCCACAGTCGCCAGCGTGCCGGCGAAGAACGAGCCGATCGCCGCGGTGGAAAGAGCCGGTCCCGCTCGGCCATTTTTTGCCATTAAGTTCCCTTCCATCGCGGTAACCATGGAAGCGGATTCGCCCGGCGTATTCAGCAGAATGGAGGTCGTCGAGCCTCCAAACATCGCCCCATAGTAGATACCCGCGAACATGATTAGGGCGCTGGTGGGCTCCAGTTGCGCCGTGACAGGGAGGAGCATGGCTACAGTCAACGCAGGGCCAATGCCAGGGAGGACGCCGACGGCAGTGCCTAGCAGGCAGCCAACAAAGCCCCATAGCAGGTTCATTGGGACGAGCGCCGCCCCGAAGCCCTGGAGAAGGGCATTCCACAGATCATTCATGATGGTTGGCGGCCAGTGAGGGGGGCGCCAGCCCCATAGGTGGACGGCTAGATCCAGTGATTGAAAAGGCGTGGCAGTGAGATGCCGAGCCCGTTGGCGAATCCCCAATACACCGGCAGCGAGATGGCCAGCGCGACCACACAATTCCGGAGCCACATCCCGCTGCCGAAGCCGCGCGCACAGAGGACAAATAGAAGGCTAGCTGCCAACACAAAGCCAACGCGCTCGATCAGCAGTGCGTCCAGCAGCACGGCGGCAGACACCCAGGCTGCACCAGCGCGAGCATCACGAGTGGCCGGTTCGGATCCTTCAGGTTCGTCCAGGTTCCTCAGTCCTCCGGTCAGGGCCTGCAGCACTATCCCGGCGGAAACGACGCCGAGGAACAGCGCCACAGCGAACGGAAAGACACTGGTTCCCATGACCGAGTAACCCGAGTCCGCCGGGAAGCGTGCCGCGCCCATTGCAAGGCCGCCAGCAATACCGGCGAGGCCCAAGCCGAGCGCGAGGTGACGATAATTTGGCTGCGCGCAGGCCATGTCACTTCAACCCGACGTCGGCAAGGATAGTCCGAAGGCGCGCATGCTCGCTCTCGACAAACTTGCCGAAGGCCTCGCCAGTAATGACTTCAGCCGTCCACTGGTTGGCTTTGACTGTATCCTGCCAAATCTTTGTCTTGGTTGCCGCCACCACGGCGTCGGCAAGGGCTTTCTGTTGTTCCGGTTTAAGTCCTGGCGCGCCATAGACGCCCCGCCAATTTCCGATCACGACGTTCACTCGCTGTTCCTTCAGCGTAGGTGTCTGGACACCTGCCAAGCGCTCAGGGGATGTCACGGCGAGTGCGCGCATCTGCCCCGATTCAATGTACTTGGCGAGTTCGGAGTAGCCGCCAGTGATAACTGAGATATGGCCGCCGAGCATCGCGGCTGTGCCTTCACCGCCGCCGCCAAATGGTATGTAGTTGATCTTGTTGCTGGGAACGCCGATTGTGCGGGCCAGTTCTGCTACGCCAATATGGTCAGTGGAGCCTTTCGAGCCGCCACCCCACTTGACAGAGGCAGGGTCCTTCTTGAAGGCCGCCATCAGGTCGGCCAAGTTCCTGAATTGCGACGCTTTGTTGACCGCTATGACGTTGTACTCGGTGAACAACTTGGCAATGGGCGTTGCATTCGCAAGCGTAATGGGCGGGTTGTTCTGTACCACCCCGGTGACCATGATGGCGCCCATGATACAGATCGCATTGGGATCGCTTTTGCTGCTGTTCACGAACTGAGCGAGTCCCAATGTCCCACCGGCTCCAGGCTTGTTCTCGTACGTTGCTCCCTTTGCTTGGCCAGATTCCTGCAAGGCTTTGCCCAAGGTTCTGGCAGTTTGGTCGTACCCTCCGCCCGGCGATCCCGGGACCATGATCTTTGCCGTATCCATCGCCGAGGCGACGCTGACGGTAACTAAACAAAGTACGCCGACGGCCCGCACCGCAATTGTTCTAAACATCATCTTAAGTCTCCCCATTAAGCATTCTATTAAAACAAAGTGCAATGCAGGTCGAATCTCGGGCAAACTGGGCATCCGCGTTGATGGTCAGGTTTCCAGGAGGTCGCTCACAATGCGATTTGTGATTATGTAATGCATACCGCCCACTTGCAATGAATGGGAGGGCAGGGATAACCCGAGGGAAGTGGTGTAAGCCGAAGCTCGCCAGTTGGCGCCCGCACAGGAGCGGAACGTATGACCAGCCAAGGGAGGTAGCGAACTTGGGGAAAACCATTATTTGACACATAGTCAAATAATGTTGATTATTGTTATGGTCTCAAATAATTCTGCGTCGGCATAGAAGTTTTGCCGCATGGCAGCTGTGCTGCTTACCAATACGAGACCGCATGCCCCGCAAGACGCCAAGAATCCTCGGCGGGGTCTTTCCCATCATCGGAGGAGCCATGAAGAAATACCTGCCCATCGCGGGCGCCATGCTCGCGGCGGCGGCCACGCACGCCCATGCCCAATCGTCGATCACGCTCTACGGCGTCGCGGATATCGGTATTGAGTACTTAAACCATGTGCCCGATGCAACAAGACAAGGTGAAGACTTGTTCCGCATGACGTCTGGCAATATCGCTGGCAGTCGCTGGGGCATGCGCGGTGTCGAAGACCTTGGCGGCGGTTTGAAGGGTGTGTTTGTGCTGGAAGGTGGCATGGTGCTGGACTCCGGTATGGCGTCGCAGGGCGGGCGGCTTTTCGGGCGCAAGGCATACGTTGGGCTGGACAGCGGCACGTTCGGTCAGTTCACGATGGGGCGTCACCACAACCTGATGTTCGACCTCATCATCACCTATGACCCGATGTACTTCGCACCAAAGTATTCGGCCTTCAGTCATGACACGTGGCTTGCGGGACGGGTCGACAATGCAGCCAAGTACACGGGGAAGTTCGGCGGCCTGACAATCGCGGGTCTTTACAGCTTCGGGGTCGATTCGACAGTACCGAATGGCTCGGAGGTACCTGGAAACAGTCGGGTCGGCCGCGACATGAGCGCCGGCTTCAGCTACCAGGCTGGCAAGTTCCGATTCGGCGGGGTCTACGATCAACTTAATGGCAACTCAGCCGCTAAGGCGGGCCTCACCGAGCGACGCTATGTCGGCGCGGCGTCAGTGGAGGTCGGCCCCGTGACGGCGTACCTCGGCTACCGCCGCCTGGTCAGCCAGCTCGTGACGTCGATGACCCGCACGGATCTGATGTGGGCAGGCGCAAACTGGAGCCTCGCGCCAAGCTTTGCATTGACCGCGGCGGTGTACAAGACCAACGACAGGACCTCACCGAAGGATCCCATCTCGTTCGTGCTGTCAGCCGACTACCGGTTGTCAAAACGTACCGATGCCTATGTGACGGCGTCCTACACAAAGAACAAGGGCGGATCTGCGCTGGGCGCGAACGGCTATGACGGTTCGGTGATACCCGGCGCAAACCAGATTGGTGCCGTCATCGGCATGCGGCACAACTTCTAAGCGGGCTTCATCTTCTGTGCGGCATCGCCGTGCCTTGGTAGCACGCGCCAGAAGGCGCGTGCTTTTTTTGCGCCATTGCATGGAGGCGGCGAAACAGCGTTTACCATTATTTGACACCATATCAAATTACTTTTACATTATTGAGACGGTAGCATTTATCAAGAGGAGACATCGTGACAGAGCAAGAGAAGCCAACGGTGACAGCGGGCATGCGGGGTGCATCATGGGACGCCCGATTGATGTCCCGGCCTTATCAAATGGTGCCCTATGCACTTGGGACAGCCGATGGCCAACGCACGCTTGGTTTCCTGTTCACGGTCACCGGGAAGGAAAAAACCGTCGTCTCCCTGATGCACCCCAGGGAAATGGCCATCACCCATTACCTGGTGCCATTCGTGCTGGACGCCGGCTGCGCCTGCTGGGTCCAGGGTCCGCGCTCGATCGGCAACGACCTGCGCCTGGAGCATGAAATTGCCTTGCTCGACGTAGCCGCCGGCATGACCCACTTGCGTGAGCTGGGCTACGAGCGCATCGTGCTGCTAGGCAACTCCGGCGGCGCGGGGCTGTATGCCTTTTACAACCAGCAGTCGCAAGCTGCCCCTGAGCAGCGCATCGCTCGCACGCCTGGCGGCCGCCCGACCAGCCTGGCCGAAGCCCGGATGCCTGTGGTGGATGGGATGATCCTGGTTTCGCCGCACCCCGGCCAGGGCAAATTGCTGATGAGCGGCCTCGACCCTTCCGTGGTTGACGAGGACGACCCCATGCAAACCGACCCGTCGCTCGACCCGTTCTCGGCCGCCAACGGCTTCGACGCTGGCGCCGGGCGCGGCAGCTATGCGCCGGACTTCATCAAACGCTATCGGGAAGCACAGGAACAGCGCGTGGCCCGCATCGACAGCCGCGCCCGCGCTCTTCTCAAGGACAAGCACGAAGCGCGGCAGCGCATCAAGGCCGGCAGCGGCACCGCAGCAGACCGCCGTGTGGCCGCGCATGCCCCGATCTTCCAGGTCTGGCGCACCGATGCCGACCTGCGCTCATGGGACATCTCGCTCGACCCGTCCGACCGCAAGACCGGTTCGCTATGGGGCAAGGACCCATTTGTATCGAACTGGGGCAGTGTTGGCTTTGGCCGCGTGGTCACGCCGGAGTCGTGGCTGTCGACGTGGTCTGGACTGTCGTCGAATGCCGCGCTCGACAAGACCCTCGACGCACTGCACCAGCCCACGCTGCTGCTGGAGTACACCGGCGACCAGTGCACCTTCCCGTCTGACATCGAAGCGATCTACCAACAGATCCCGAGCGCGCGCAAGCAGCACCTGCGTGTGCGCGGCAACCACCACGGCATGGCGCTGAGCCGGGACGAGGAGCCGGGCCAGCGGATCGCCGGGCGTCATATCGTTGCCTGGCTGCGCGAGCACATGGGCTAGCCGGCGAGCATCCACCAGGGCCAGCGCGCGGTCGCCCCCCGACATCAACGCACGCGGCCCCGACCATCGACAAAAAGGGTAGAGACACATGTTGCAGAACTACACCGTCCGTCCGCCGCAGCTGCTAGAGGGCGTCAGGTATCCAGACGAAGACAGGCTGCGCCGCTATGTCGCCGAAGGCGTGCTGACCGGCGAATCCCTGGCAGGCGCATTTCGCGAATCGTTCGAACGCCATGCCGACCGCGTGGCCCTGGCGGGCCCCGAAGGCGAGTTGACCTATCGCCAGCTCGACGAGCAGACCGACCGCCTGGCCGCCGCATTGCTGGCGCTGGGCCTAAAGCCGCTGGACCGCGCCGTGTTCCAGTGCGGCAACTGCAACGAACTGCTGCTGGCGTTCTTCGCCTGCCTGAAGGCCGGCATCATTCCGCTGTGCTCGCTGCAGGCGTTCCGCAAGCTGGAGATCGGCTACCTGGGCAACCTGTGCGAAGCGCGGCTGCACCTGGTGCAGGGTGACGATCCCAAGTTCGACGATGTCGCTTTCGCCGAAGCGATGCAGGCCGAGGTGCCGAGCTTTGCCCATATCCTGCAGGCCCGCGGCGAGCGCCGTGGCAAGGCAGTGCTGCTGGCTGACCTGGTAAGGGAGATGCCGCTCGCTCGGGCGCGCGAACTGCTCGCCGGCGTGCGGCATGATCCCTTCCAGGTGGCGGTGTTTCAGCTTTCCGGCGGCACTACCGGCGTGCCCAAGATCATCCCGCGCTTTCAGAGCGAGTACCTGTACAACATGCGCGCGGTGGCCGCCTGTAACGGCTACACGCGGGAAGACGTGCTGTTCTTCCCCACGCCGTACATGCACAACCTCAATATGGGCTGCTTTTTCGGCCCGTTCCTGCTGACCGGCGCGACCGTGACCGTGACGCCCGACATCGGCGAGGAGAACCTGCAGCGACTGGTGCGCGACTACCGCCCGACGTGGTTCGGCGTCGCCGGCCCGATCCTGACGCGGATCGCGCCGGAGCTGGCCAAGGCCGGCGCGGCCGAGCGCGCGCACCGCAACTTCATCGCGCCGAAGAACGCAGCGGGGCTGACGCGGCTGACCGGCTCGCCGACGCACCACATCTTCGGCATGACCGAGGGCGTGATCATGTTTGCGCGCCGCGACGACCCGCAGGAAATCCGCGATACCTCGGTCGGCAGCCCGGTGTCCGAGTATGACGAAGTGAAGATCGTCCATCCCGGCACCGAAGAGCCGGTCGCCGACGGCGAGGCCGGCGAGGCGCTGTTCCGCGGCCCGTACACGATCCGCGGCTACTACAAGTCCGAGAAGGAAGACATAACGCGCTTTACTGCCGATGGCTTCTACCGCTCCGGCGACCTGATGTCGTCGCGCGTGGTCGGCGGGCGCCGCTACTACTTCTTCTGCGGCCGCATCAAGGATGTGGTCGACCGCGGTGGCGAGAAAATCAATGCGGAAGAGCTGGAGAACGTGATTAACCAGCATCCGGCGGTATTGGCTTCGGCCGTTGTCGGCATGCCCGATCGCATCTACGGCGAGCGCGTGTGCGCGTTCATCGTACCCAAGCCGCCTGCCACCAGCCTGTCCCTTCCGCAGCTGACCGAATACCTGCAGCAGGCTGGCCTGGCCAAGTTCAAGTGGCCGGAGCGTGTCGAAGTGATTAGCGAATTTCCGCTGACCGCATCGGGCAAGCTCAGCAAGGCTCTACTGCGCCAGCAGATCACGCAGACCCTCGAGGCCGAGGCGGCCCGTGGCAACACCAACTAAGGGAAGTGAGATGACCCAAGCGACGACCCAAGTGACGACCATTGCCGCAGCGCCTTCCGTGCAGCTGCATGGCGTGCACCATACCGCGCGCCCGACCTGGAAGCTGGCCGAGACCGTGCACTTCTACCGCGATCTGCTCGGCCTGCCGCTGGTGCATGCGATCTCCGCCAAGGGCTGGGGTCCGGACAACCATGCGGACTTCCTGCACTTCTTCTTCGACAGCGGCAACGGCAGCACCATCGCCTTCTTCTACTACATCGGTACCGAACGCCCCGACTGGCTGACCGTGCGCGAGCACTACCAGGACCGCGCCACGCACACCGCCTGGCGCGTGCGCGATGAGGCCGAACTGCTGATGTGGCGCCAGCGCGTCGAAGCGGTTGGCATCCCGCTGCGCTACCAGATCCGGCACGAGGTGATCGAATCGATCTACTTTAACGACCCCAACGGGTATCCGATCGAGATCACCTGGCAGGTGCGTCCGTTCAGCGGGTCCGATGCCGACGATGCCCGGCTGACCATTGAGGCCGCCATCGAGCTGGAGAACGCCGGCAAGGATGGCGCGCCGTTCAGCTCGATCGAACCGGTGTGGCAGCGCAAGGCCGCGCTGATCGACAAGACCGCGCCGGCGGGCAAGGCTTCAGTGTTCGTGCTCGACGTTCCCGAGTTTTCTGCGCTGCTCGACGTGGCCGGCAAGATCGAAGGGTACGCCACCACGCCGCTCGGCAACGGCTACGTGCGCATCGACGGCAACCCCGGCATCCGCTTCGGCCGCAAGGCGCTCGGCTTCAAACCGGCGGTCTGGTACGGCGCGCTGACGGGAGGGCTGGCAGGGCGCATCGAACAGTTCGACATGGATGCATTGGTCATCGCCCCGGGAGAAGCCAAATGAAGATCGCCATTATCGGGGGCGGCCCGTCCGGGCTGTTCCTGTCGATCCTGCTGAAGGAACGGCTTGCCGATGTCGACATCGATATCTACGAGCAGAATCCGGAAGACGCCACCTTCGGTTTCGGCGTGGTGCTGGCAGATACCGGACTGTCCAACTTGCGCGCGGCTTCGCCGGCAGTGGTCGATGAACTGGCGCGTGCGATGCGTTTCAGCGATCGCCACTCCATCGTCAGCCACGAGCATCTGATCACGATGAAGCGTCCCGGCGCGGGCGGCGGCGCGATCCCGCGCATCCGGCTGCTGCAGATCCTGCAGGCGCGCGCGCGCGAGTTGCGGGTGCGGATCACGTACAACCAGCGCATCAGCGATTTCTCGGCCATCGATGCCGACCTGGTGGTCGGTGCGGACGGCGTCAATTCACAGCTGCGCGCCGCCAACGAGGCCGGCTTCGGCACGCGCCGCCACAGCCTGACCAACCATTTCGCGTGGTATGGCGTGGAGAAGCCGTTCCCGAACCCGGCACTGGTGTTCCGAAAGTACGAAGGCGGGTATTTCGTCGCGCACTACTATCCATACTCGGACTCGATGAGCACCTTTGTGGCCGAGTGCGACCACCAGACGTGGCTCGACTTCGGCATGGAGTCGATGACGCAGGAAGAGCGTCAGGCGTTGTTCGAGAAGATCTTTGCCGCCGAACTGGGCGGTTACCGGCTGGTGTCAAACAACTCAGTGTGGCGCCAGTTCCCGGTGATCGTCAACGACACCTGGCATGTCGGCAACCAGGTGCTGATCGGCGATGCGCTGACCAGCGCGCATTTCTCGATCGGCTCGGGCACGCGCATCGCCATGGAAGACGCGATCGCGCTGGCCGAGGCCATCGTCGCCTCGCCGGACGATGTGCAGGCCGCACTGCGACGCTACGATGAAAAGCGCCGTCCCGAGAAGGCCAAGCTGATCAGCGCGTCTGAGGCCTCGTACAACTGGTACGAGCGCATCCGCGAATGGATGGATCTGCCCACGGCGCACGAATTCGTGTTCCGCTTCATGACCCGCACCGGCCGCGTCGACCTGAACCGGCTGCGCGAGCAATACCCGAACCTGCTCGCCGAGCTGACGGCGGCGGGCGTGTCGGTGCCGGCCGGGCAGCACCCATGATCCGCGCTACCGAGTATGTGCTCAGGGAGCGGCCGTTCGTGGTGCGCCGCACCGTGCGTTGGGGCGACTGCGACCCGGCCGGGGTGGTCTACACCGGCCGCTTCACAGACTACCTGCTCGGTGCGGTGGGGCTGTTTTCCGAACATATCGCCGGCGGCGCGGGGCGGTTAGGCACACAGCATGGCGTCGGAACGCCGTGCAAGGCCATGCGCTTCGAGTTCATCGGTACCTTGTGGCCGGACGATGTGATCGACATCGAGTGCTGGATCGAAGCAATCCGCACGCGCTCCTATGACATCCGCTGCATGGCCCGGCGACCCGACGGAAGCGCGGTGTTCGACGCAACCTTCTCGCCTATCTGCGTGCGGCTGGACGAGCGCGTCGGCACGCCCATTCCCGACTCGCTGCGCGCCGCGCTGTCGGCCTTCCAGCGGCCCCCCGCCGCGCGCTGAGGCGCGGCGCTGCCGCTGACATTCTCAAACTTTCATTATGCAATACAGAATCGGACAGATCGTCCCAAGCTCCAACATCACCATGGAGCGCGAAGTCCCCGCCATTTTCGCCGGCCGCATGCAGGTGCTGCCGGAGCGCTTTTCCTTCCATTCCAGCCGCGTGCGCATGCACCGCGTGGTGGCCGAGGAACTGGCGCAGATGAACCGCGACATGGGCCGCTGCGCGCAGGAACTGGCCGACGCGCGCGTCGACATCATGAGCACCGCGTGCCTGGTCGCTACCATGTGCATGGGGCAGGGCTACCACCGGCAGATCATCGAAGACCTCACCGCGGCGATCGGCGACATAGCCCATTTGCCTCAAGTGATGACCTCGGCCGGCGCGCTGGTAGAAGAACTGAAGGACTTCGGCGCGCGCCGCATTGCGCTGCTGGCGCCATACAGCGATGCGCTCACGCGCACGGTGGTCGACTACATCGAGAGCGAAGGCATCGCGGTGCAGGATGCGATCAACTTTTCCATCCTCGACAACCTGGAAGTCGGCGCGCGCGACCCGCTGCAACTGCTGCAGGACGTGCAGCGGCTGGATACCGCCGGCGTCGACGTGGTGGTGCTGTCTGCCTGCGTGCAGATGCCTTCGCTCGCGGCGCTGGAGCCGGCGCAGCAGGCGCTCGGCATTCCGGTGACGTCGACGGCGGCATGCACCGCGCGCCAGATGCTGCGCCGGCTCGGCCTGCGCGCCGAGGCGCCCGGCGCCGGCGCCTTGCTCGGCAGCCGCACCGGACTGGCATGACAACAAGACGGCCGCCCGCAAAGGCTGCCACCATCCGCAACGGAGACAACCCCCATGCAGCAAGCCCCCCAACCGGCGCCGGCCGCCGGCCGCTGGACCTATGTCGCCGTCATCCTGGGCGCGGCGCTCGGGATGCTCGCGGGCTACGCCCCGCTGTTCAACGCCACCGCCGGCGTCTTCGTGCAGCCGCTGGCGCAGGAGTTTGGCTGGGGCCGCTCGGAAGCCTCGCTGTCGTACGCGGCCTCGATGTTCGGGCTGGCAGTGGTCAGCCCGCTGGTTGGCACGATGATGGACCGGTTCGGCATCCGGCGCGTGATCGCGGCATCCGCGCTGGTGTTCGGCGTTGCCACGGCATGCATGGCGTTGCAGGATGGCAGCAAGGCGATGTGGGTGAGCTTGTCGGTGGTGGTCGGCGTCTTCGGCGCTGCGACTTCGGTGCTGGGCTATCTCGCGGTGCTGCCGCAGTGGTTCAACCAGCGCCTGGGGCTGGCGCTCGGCATTGCGATGTGCGGACTCGGCGCCGGCACGGTGCTGATGCCCGCCACGGCGCAGTACCTGGTCACGGGCTACGGCTGGCGCGCGGCGTATGTCGCCCTGGGGATTGGCTCGATCGTGCTGTCACTGCTGGCCTGTGCGCTGCTGCGCGAGCGCCGCGTGCCCGGCGTGGCGCGTGCCACGTCAACCGCCGCAGCGCCCGGGGTGCCGCTGCGCGAGGCGCTGCGCAGCTACCGGCTGTGGGCGATCTGGGGCGTGTTTATCCTGGCGTCGTCGGCAACGCTGTCGCTGGGGCCGCACCTGCCGGCGATGTTTGCCGACAAGGGCTTCAGCCCGGCGGAAGCGGCGCGCAGCGCGTCGATGGTCGGCGTGGGGCTGCTGGTGGGCCGCATTTTGACCGGGGTGCTGATCGATCGCATCCACGCGCCGTTCGTCGCTTGCGTGTTCTTCGTCGGCGGCGCCGCGGGCATCTACCTGCTCGGAGTTACGCGCGACTACCAGATGCTGCTGGTGGCTGCCACGCTGATCGGGCTGACCATCGGCGCCGAGGGTGACCTGATCTCCTACCTGGTGCGCTCGTATTTCGGGCTGCGCGCGTTCGGGGCGCTGTTCGGCATTGCGTTCTCCGGCTACGGCTTTGGCGCGGTGATCGGACCGATCGGGCTGGGGGGCTGGTTCGACCGGCATGGCAATTACGACACGGCGCTGCTGGTGCTGCCCTGCATGCTGCTGGCGGCCGGTGCGCTGACGTTATCGCTGGGGCGGTATCCGCGTCCCAGGCCGCATGGTGCCGGCCTCCCCGAGCCTGCCGGCGCCTGAGTTCGCCATGGCTGGCGAGGCGGGGTAAAATTCTCAGGGCCGCAATTTTTGCGGCCCTGTGTCCATGACCGGTAAGACCAACATGCCAGCCGCACGCCGCAATACCACTGCCGCCGCCGCAACCGGCGGCAAAGCGCCCGTCGCCCCCTCTGCACCGCGCCGCCGTGGCCGGCCGCCCAAAACGGACTCGCCTATCGGTGCCGAACCGATGCTGAGCCGGGTCGCCATCCTGCAGCATGCGATCAAGCTGACGAAGTCCATGCCCCTGGACCAGATTTCGATGGTGCAGCTGGCCAAGGACTTCGGCGTGGCGCCGGGGTTGATTCACTATTACCTTGGGGGGCGTGACCAGCTGGTGTCCGGGGTGCTCAACGACTACTACCGGCAGCGTGTTGGCGTGCTGCCGTCGCTGACCGGCGACTGGCGCGCGGACGTGGAGGGCATTGCCCGGCTGAGTTTCGAAGTCGCCGTGGAAAACCCGGGCGTCAGTATCTATGTTGCGTCGCATAATCGGTATCGCTTGTTTCAGGACGTGGAGCCGGGAGAGACCGATTATGGGCTGGAGTTCTTCAATCGCATGACGTCGGCCATCATGCAGGGTGGCTTTACAGCCGAACAGGTGGCGCTTGGCTATCACCTGATTGCGCAGTACCTGGTGTCGGCCAGTATGGCCGAGGCTTCGCGGCAGTTGCCGGCTTATCACCAGGCATTTATTGAGAAGAAGCTCGAGTCGGCTTCTGGACTGCAGTATCCCGGGGCGCGGTTCGTCAGCAAGGCGTTCTCGCGGCTGTCTTCCGATATTGCGTTTGAGGAAGGCCTGCGCATCACGCTTGACGGCATTGAAGCGTGGAAGCAGCAGAACCGCCAGCCGGCGCGAAAATCTCGGTCCAGGGCCGCCTGAGCTCTTGTGGGGGCATGCATTGGTGCGCCCCTTTTCGTGACAACTTCTTACCTCGCCCGTCGGCGGCTCCCTTAGTGGTAAGTCCTTATTTGATACTGCGACAATTAAATTAGAATTAATTGTCGACATATCAAATACGCGTGGTCATGCCGCCCCCCCGGCTAGCCATGCGCCATACACGGGAGACAACATGAAACGTCGCGCCTGCCTCGGGCTGCTCCTTATGGCTGGGCTCACCGCTGCAGCTTCCGCCCACGCTGCCGCATATCCAGAAAAGATGGTTCGCATCGTGGTGCCATCGATCGCGGGCAGCGCTCCCGATATCATCGCGCGGCAAGTTGCCGAGCGCCTGACCGCAGCCTGGAAGCAGCAGGTCATCGTCGAAAACAAGCCAGGCGGCAACGGCATTGTTGCGATGACCGCGCTGCGTCAGTCGGCACCGGACGGCTACACGCTCGGCTTGTTCCATGCCGCAGCGGCCGTGATCACGCCCATGATGTACAAGGAGGCAAAATTCGACATTCAGCGGGACACGGAGGTGGCGTCGACGCTAGCCTACACGCCCATGATGTTCGTTGCCGATCCAAAATCGGGCTACCAGAGCCTTGTGGATGTCCTCAAGGCTGGCAAGGCTAAACCCGACGATATTGCCATCGGCAGTCCGACTCGTGGTTCGGTGCCTCACCTGACCGCCGAGATGTTGGGACAGTTGCAGAAGGCCAAATTCCGCCAGATCAGCTTCAGCGGCACTACGCAGGCGATCCAGGCTGTGGTGAAGGGCGATGTGCCGGTCTATGTCGACGGCATTGCGCCTCTGGTGCCGCTGGTACGCAGCGGCCGGCTCAAAGCGCTGGCGGTCACCTCGGACACCGCGCTTCCGGGGCTGGACGGCATCCCGCTGGCAAGGGATGTTGCGCCGGGGCTGGTCGTCAAGGGCTGGTTTGCGATATTTGCGCCCAAGGGCACACCCGCCGCGGTGCTCGACGAGGTCAACGTCGCCATCAGCCGCACCTTGGCGCAGCCCGCTTTCGTCGAACGGCTGAAGGATCTTGGCACCTATCCGATGGCACTTGGCCGAGAGCCGAGCGCACTCTTTGTGCAGGCCGAAAAAGTGCGATGGGAGCGTGTGATTCAGGACGCGGGCGTCAAGCCTGAGTAGCTGGCCAACAAGGATATGCAGAATAATGAACAGATCTGGACTGGGAGTCTCCTGGCGCCGAAAGTCGTCCGTTGCGCTGCTCACCGCATGCATGGCAATTGCTGTCCATTCCTCCAGGGCAGACGCGCAGCAAGCCAACACACCGGGCGCAAAAGAGAGTGCCCATCTGGTCCTTCTTGGTACGTCTGGGGGACGAACTTCATGGCGCGGTGTACAGGCCGCGGGCATCTCGTCGGCCGTGGTAGTGAATGGCCATGTCTATTTGGTTGATTTAGGCGACGGTTGGCTCCGGCGATATTTCCAGGCTGGGTTGGGTGCAGCTGCGCCAGCGCGCGGCCTCGAATCGCTACGGGCTGCATTCATTACCCATTTGCATGCGGACCATGTGGTGGATTATCCGTCATTGGTTCTGTTCGGTGCGTCCGACGGACTAAGCGAGCGTAAGAGCCCCGTACGGGTGTTTGGGCCGGGCGCAAGAGGAAAGCTTCCGCCCGTCAGCGGCAGCACCGTTGGTGTGTCGGGCATCGTCGCACCAGAAAGCCCGACGCCGGGTACCGTCGCAATGACCGAGGCGATATACCGGGCGTTTGCTACCGACATCAACGACAATATTCTTGATAGTCGCAAACCGAACCCGCGTACACGTGTCGAAGTGCAGGACATCGTGATTCCTTCTCAAGACAGTATCGACCCGAATACCGATCCGGCACCAGAGATGGCACCGTTTCCGGTCTATCAGGATGAGAACGTCAAAGTCACCGCGACACTGGTCAGTCATCCGCCGGTCTATCCGTCATTTGCTTTCCGCTTCGATACCCCAGACGGATCTGTCGTCTTCTCTGGCGACACCAGCCCCAGTCGTAACCTGATCCGGCTCGCGCAAGGTGCGGACGTGCTCGTCCATGAAGTGATCGATACCGCGTGGGTCAACGCCTTGTATCCGCAGCCACGAAATGCAGCCCAGGAAGCTAAGGCGCACCATCTCGTGCATTCCCACACCGCGGTGGAAGACGTTGGCACGGTGGCGCAAGCGGCGAATGTGAAGGTACTGGTACTGTCGCACCTTGCGCCGGCCGACAATTCCGCAGGGCGTTGGACGAGGGCGAAGGAGGGGTTCAGTGGCGACGTTGTTGTCGGGAGCGATCTGCAGTGGATTCCGTTGCGGGCGAAATCGCGAACCGATTCGCGCCAGATGACAGTGCCACGGGCTGGAAACTGAAAGGGCCAGCGCCCGCAGGAACCTCATTTTCAATCGACTTTGCAGTGCCCATCGAGGGGCTGCGCATCCTCGGTTCAACGTGCGAGCCAGAGCGTCTCGACGGGTACTTATTCGCCCCCGCGCGACAGCACGGCCAGCGTAGAACCTGCATGAACCGTTCATGCGCCATGCGCTTGGTAGCGGCACAGAGGTCGCGCCTCGGCCGAATTGCTTGCGCAAGCTGCTCGCCGGCCGCGCCTGAGTGTGTGAAACAGCCTACCAAGCGTAGTGAACGACAACGTGTGCACAAGCACACGCTGTCATAGCCTGACGACCTCAGCTATCAGGGGTAATCTTGGCGTCGCTAACGATGCGACCGAACTTGACCGACTCTTGTTGGATAAACGTCTTGAACTGGTCCGGCGAAGTCGGACTGGGATTGCCACCAAGTTCCCGCAGCTTGTTATCGAGCTTCGGATCCTTCAGCGCTTCCGCTACCGCGGCGTTCAGGCGCGCCACCACCGGCGCGGGTGTCCCCTTGGGCGCGAACAGCCCGAACCAGTTTTCCAGCGTGTAACCCTTGAGACTCGCGGAGTCGGAGATTGCGGGAATCTCCGGTGCAAGCGGGCTCTTGCCTTGTGAAGTAATGCCAAGTACCCGAACCTTGCCATCCTTGATGAACTGGCGTGCGCCAGCCAGACTGACGAAGGTCATCTCGATATTTCCGCCGATCACATCCAGCAACTGGTTCGAAGCGCCGCGGTAGGGGACGTGCGTCAATTGCACACCTGCCTGCCGCGCCATCAGTTCGCCTGACAAGTGTTGCGGGTTGCCGACGCCGCTGGTGCCGTAGCGAACCTTGCCGGGGTTGGCCCGGGCATAAGCAATCAGTTCGTCGATAGTCTTGTACGGCAGCTTCGGGTTCACCACCACCACGTTGGGTACCTTGACGATCAGGCTGACTGGCAGTAGGTCTGTCTGGGGCGCGTACTGCATGCGGCTCTTGTAGACATAAGGATTGATTGCCGTTTCGCCAGCGGAACCCATCAGCAGTGTGTAGCCGTCAGCAGGCGCCTTGACCACAGCCTGCGCGCCAATCATGCCGCTGCCACCGCCCTTGTTTTCAACTACCACCGGCTGGCCCAGCACGGTGCGAAGCTTCTCGGCCAGTACGCGTGCCATGGCGTCGACGCCGCCGCCGGCGGAGAAGGGCACGACGATGGTGACGGGCTTGCTAGGGTAGGGAGCCTGGGCCATTGCGGCTCCGGAGGTCAAAGCGAGCAACAGAGCTGCCAGGTGTTTGGTGATGAATCGTACTTTCATGGTGTCTTCCTCTTGCTTGCTCTGCGAGGCGGCCTGCTGCGGCCGCCTTCGCCTGTGGTGTTGGTGTGCTGACTTCCCTTATTCATCCGAGCCGCCCATCTTGCGCAGGCCCTTGAACACGAACGGTGCAACCAGTGCCGCGGCTGCTATCGCCAGCAGCGCCGCCGAGCCGGGGTGGGAGACGAACACCCACGGATCGCCCAGGCTCATCTGCATCGCGCGGCGGAACTGGCTCTCGGCCATCGGACCCAGGATCAGGCCGACGATCATCGGCGCCACCGGGTAATCGAGGCAGCGCATGCCGAACCCCACCAGCCCGAACACCACCAGCATGGCCAGTTCCACGATGGACGGGTTGGCCGCCAGCGTGCCCATCGCGGCGAACACCAGGATGCCGGCGTAGAGCCACGGCTGCGGCAGCTTGAGCAGGCGCACCCAGATGCCGATCAGCGGCAGGTTCAGTACCAGCAGCATCACGTTGCCGATGAACAGGCTTGCCACCAGGCCCCACACCAGGTCGGGCTTGTCGGCGAACAGCAGCGGGCCGGGGACCAGCCCGTATTGCTGGAAGCCGGCCAGCATCATCGCCGCGGTGGCGGAGGTGGGCAGGCCCAGCGTCAGCAGCGGCACCAGCGTGCCTGTGGCGGCGGCGTTGTTGGCCGCTTCAGGGCCCGCGACGCCTTCGATCGCGCCGCGACCGAACTCGTCCTGGTGATCGGTCAGCTTGCGTTCGATGGTGTACGACAGCAGCGTCGGCACCTCGGCGCCGCCAGCCGGCAGCGCACCGATCGGAAAGCCCAGCGCGGTGCCGCGCAGCCACGCCTTCCACGAGCGCTTCCAGTCCGTGGCGGTCATGCGCAGCCCGCCCTTGACGGCTTCGATGGTGTCGTGCACGCCGGTGAACTTCGCGGCGGAGAAGAACGTTTCGCCCATCGCGAACAGGCCCACCGCCAGCGTGGTGACTTGGATGCCGTCGAGCATCTCCGGTACGCCGAAGGTCAGCCGCGCCTGCCCGGTAAGCTTGTCGATGCCGACCAGTCCCAGACCGATGCCGAGTGCCAGGCTGGTCAGTCCACGCAGCGTCGAATCGCCGAAGGTCGCCGACACCGTGACAAAGGCCAGCACCATCAGCGCAAAATAATCCCAGGGCCCGAACTGCACCGCCAGATCGACCAGCACCGGGGCCAGCAGCGCCAGGCCCACGGTGGCCAGCGTGCCGGCCACGAAGGAACCGATCGCCGCAGTCGCCAGTGCCTGCCCGGCGCGGCCGGCGCGGGCCATGCGGTGGCCCTCGATTGCCGTGGCGATCGAGGCCGCTTCGCCCGGCGTGTTGATCAGGATCGCGGTGGTCGAACTGCCGTACATGCCGCCGAAGTAAATTCCGGCGAACATGATCAGCGAGCCGGTCGGATCGAGCTTGAACGTGACCGGCAGCAGCAGCGCCACGGTCAGCGACGGGCTGATGCCCGGCAGGATCCCGACCAGCGTGCCGAGCAGCACGCCGATGCCGGCGAAAAGCAGGTTGCCCGGCTGGGCCGCGACGGCGAGGCCCTGAGCGAGGTAGGTAAAGACATCCATGGCGGCTCCCGCTTAACCGAAGATGAGGCGTTCCAGCGGCCCCGCCGGCAACGCCAGCGACAACGCCTTGGCGAAGAAAGCGAACACGAGCAGATTCAGCACCACGCCGATTGCCGCCGACCTGAGCACGCGGCGCTCACCGAACCCCAGCGCCGTAGCGATGAACAGCACCGTGGCGCCCGCGATAAAGCCAAGCTGCAGCTGCAGCCCCGCCATCAGCGCCAGCAGCCCGGCGAGCACCCAGCCGACCGCCTTCCAGTTCATCGGCCCGAGCGCGGGCGCTTCGGCCGCGCTGCCGCGGCGCACGGCGGCGATCAGGTGGACGACGCCCAGCAAGGCGAGCAGTGCGGCCACGAAGCGCAGGCCGATGGAAGGACCGATGCCGGCCGCGGGTGGCGGCGGTAACTGGCTGGCGTCGGCGAACAACACCAGCGCCAGCAGCAATAGCCCGGCGCCCACGATGGCCTTGGGCTTGTCAAAGCGTGCCGCGGTGGCGCGGTGTTCTGCGTGGGTAGTCATCGCTTTCATTTCGCCAGGCCGATCGATGCCAGGATGTCGCGCACGCGCGCCTGCTCAGACTTCAGGTACGCGCCGAACTGATCGGCGGGCAGGTAGGCATCGTCCCAGCCGCGGGCCTTCAAGATCTTCTGCCACTCCGGCGACTTGACCGCCTTTTCGACGGCAGCGGCCAGCGCGGCGGTCTGTTGCGGCGACAGGTTGGGCGGCGCCACAATGCCGCGCCAGTTCAGCAGCTCAACCTCCAGCCCTTGCTCCTTCAGCGTCGGCACGGCGATGCCGGGCAGGCGTTGTGCCGACGAAACCGCCAGCGCGCGCAGCTTGCCGGTCTTGATCTGGCTTTCGAACTCGTTGTAGCCCGAGACGCCCGCGGTGACCCGGCCGCCAAGCATTTCCGCCAGCGCCTCGCCGCCGCCGGAGAACGGTACGTAGTTCGTCTTCGCGGTATTGCCGCCGGCGGCCTTGACCACCAGCGCCGCCAGCATGTGGTCGGCGCCGCCGGCCGAGCCGCCGGCCCACACTACCTTGCCGGCATCGGCCTTGATCGCCACGGCGAGGTCCTGCATGGTCTTGTGCGGCGAGTTGGCCGGTACTACCACCACCAGCGCGTCGGCGGTCAGGCGCGCGATCGGCGTGACCTTGTCGGTGCTGACCGGCGCCTTGTTGGTGACGACCGCGCCGAGCATGGTGATGCCCATGGTCATCAGCTGGTTGCCGTCGCCCTTGGCGTTGTTGACGAACTGCGCCAGGCCCACCGTGCCGCCGGCGCCGGGGATGTTGTTGACCTGGACGCTCTTGGCCGCGCCGCTGGCGACCATGGCCTGCTGCAGCGAGCGCGAAGCGCCGTCCCAGCCGCCGCCGGGCGCGGCGGGAGCAGTGATCTTCAGTTCCAGGGGGGCGGTCTGCGCGTGGACGTGGTGCAGAGGAAGCGTTGCGCCGAGCAAGGCCAGCGCAGTGGTAGCGGCGAACCGGTGAAGGATGGCAAACATGGGGTGGTCTCCCGTTTATCGATGTTTATGAAAATGGCCGCTAGAGGGCCGAGTGGAACTTGAACCGCCAGTTTCAGGACGAACGATGCCAACCGCGCGCATTGAGCGGCGGCACCACCAGGCCAGCATTACTGTTTCGGAGGCAACGGCGGGAAGCGCTTCTGGTTTTCTGCCGCGCCGTTATTCAATTGAATTCAGCCAGCGTCTTCCGCGGGTGCGACCGAAGCCCCCGCGATCCGGTGTCGGGCCAGTGCCTCTGCAACGAAGCCGCAGGCCTTAATCTCTTCAACGAACGCGTGCAGGTAAGCAGAAGCACGCTGGCCCCGGCCTTGTGGCAACCCCATGGCCTGGCGGATCACCATGAAACGCTCGTCCAGCAGGCGCAGGCCAGGATGCTTCGCCGCGTCGGCTTCCAGTTGCTGGCGCACGCCGGCCGCCACTTCCAGTCCTTGCGCCAGGAAGGTCTGCACTACCGTCGGCGACGTCGGTGCGTGCACAATCTGCGCCGCCTGCAGTTCGCGCGTCAGAAACAGGTCATAGGCACTGCCCTTGCCGACCGCGACGCGGTTGCCGGCGACATCGACCTGCGTGTTGGAGCGGACCGGCGAATCGTCGCGCACCAGGTACCAGCCTTCGATCAGCACATAGGGAGCGGTGAAATGGATCGTCGCGGCCCGCTTTGGATCGACCGCGAAGAAGCCCACATCGGCGTCTTCGCTTGAGACAACTTCCACCGACTTGCCGGCGGTGTCGACTACGACCAGCTTCAGTTCCAGCCCCAGCCGCTCGGCCAGCGCCCCCGCCAGGTCAACGGAGACGCCGAACGGCCGCCCGTCCTCGCCGCGGTTAGCCAGGATGGGATTGCCGAGGTTGATGGAGGCACGCAGGATGCCAGTGGGGGCAAAGGCGTCAATCAGGTCGGAGTCAGTCTGCATGGAGAGGCCGGTCAGGGTTCGAGGAGGTTAGAGATGCTGGCCAGCGCGTCAAGCGTGTGGCGCAGGTGCTCGCGCATGAAGGCCGCGGCGTCTTCGTTCCTGTCGCGCTCCAGCAAGGCAAGGATGTGCAGATGCTGGCGCGCGTGCTCGGGATAGCGCTCGCGGTTGCGCATGGAGCGGTAGGACAGCAGGCGCCGCACGCGGTTGACGCGGCGGATTGCATCGGTGAAGAATGCGTTCCCCGAGGCTTCCACCAGCGATTCATGGAAGCGCACGCCACGGTCATGCAACTGGGCTGCGGTGTCGCTCTGAATGCCGCCGTCGAGCAGGTGCAGTTCCGCGGCGCGCAAGCGCTCCAGCACCTTGGTGTCCAGACGGTAGCCAGGTTCCAGCAGCGCGGCCGGCTCTAGCGCCAGGCGCATCCGGTATGACTGCAGCAGGCTGTCCGGCGTGGTCAGCATGGTAGAGAACTCCCAGCCGTAGCCCGGTTTGCGCTCTGCCCAGCCTTCCTGCGCGATCCGTTTGAGCACGGCGCTCAGCTGCGTTGCAGTCAGGCCGTAGCGGTTGCGCAGCGTCTGCTCGGGAATCTGCTGGGGCAGGTGGCCCTTGAGCAGGTCCTCGGCAATCTGGAAGTAAGCCTGCGAGACCATGTCCACTTCTGTCAGGCCAAGCTGCGCCGCCATTTGCACGGCGGGCAAGTCCAGCGGCCGCGCCAGGAAGAAACCGCGATTGCGCTCGCGAGCCAGCACGCCTTTTTCATGCAACTGCGCCAGCGCCTCGTTGACCGGCGTGCGCGAGACGCGCAGACGGTCGGCCAGCATTTGGGCAGGCAGGTGCGCGCCCACGGGCATGCCTTCGGTCTGGATCAGCTCGACGATGCGCGTGGCGATGGACTTGTCGTATTGCATGGATTGAGGTTCGTTAAGCTGTCGGACGCCGCTCAGCTGGATTCTTGCAACAGCGTCTTATGCAAGATGAGAGGGATGACACCCCCGTGCCGAAGCAGATCTGCTTCAAGTTGCGTCTCGACCGCAGCCGTGGCCTCGATCTCGTCGACACTGCCGCAGGCCCGCACGATGCGCACCGGAATGCGGCAGCGAGGTGCCATCGAATGCGCGGGGGCATCGACCTGGATTTTATCGCCGGGCAGGATGTGCAGCGCATCCGGGCCCATGCCGCGCGGCAACCGAATCGGCAAGATACCCATGCCGATCAGATTGGAGCGGTGGATGCGCTCGAAGCTCAACGCGATAACGGCGCGGATACCCAGCAGCCGCTGCCCCTTCGCAGCCCAGTCGCGTGATGATCCGGTCCCGTAGCGTTCCCCTGCAACCAGCACCACACTATCGCCGTCGGTCCGGTAGCGTGCGGCGACCTCGAAGATCGGCTCCACCCTGTTGCTGGGCACATGCAGCGTGTGGCCGGTAGGTGCGGGCGGATGCAGCAGGTTTGCCAGCGTCTTGTTGTAGAAAGCGGCTCGCATCATCACTTCCCAATTGCCGCGGCGGGAGGCGAACACGTTCAGGTCGTCGCGATCCTCGCCGCGCGCGACCAGGAAGTCGGCAATGAAGCTGTCCTTCGGAATAGCGCTGGCCGGCGAGATATGGTCGGTGGTTATGTCGTCGCCCAGCACTAGCAGCGGATAGGCCGCGTAACTGCCGAGCTGGCTGCCCTGGTCGGCGCAGGCAAAGGGCGGCCGGCGCAGCGCGGTCGAGGCCGGGTTCCACGGGTAGCGCGGCGTGTCTGGCGAGGGCAGGGCCTCCCACAGCGGGTTGGCGCTGGCGACGCGGAAGGCATCGCGGTAGTCGCCGGGCGTGGTGCCGCGCGCCACCAGCGCATCGATTTCCTCGCGCGTCGGCCACAGGTCTTTGAGGAAGACCGGGGTGCCGTCGGCGGCGGTCTGCACCGGGTCTCGGCTCAGGTCGGCCTCGGCGTTGCCAGCCAGCGCGAATGCCACCACCAGCGGCGGCGACATGATAAAGCCCAGGCTCAGGTCCGGGTGGACGCGCCCCGGGAAATTGCGGTTGCCCGAGAGGATGGCCACCGGGCGCGCGCTGCCGTCGGCAATCGCGTCGGCGATCGGTTGCGTCAATGGGCCCGAGTTGCCGATGCAGGTGGTGCAGCCGTAGCCGACGATGTCAAAGCCGACTGCAGCCAGGTCGTCGATCAGCCCGGCGCGTTCCAGGTAGCGCGCCGCGGCCGGCGAGCCCGGCGCCATGGAAGTCTTGATCCACTCCGGCACCCGCAGGCCGAGCGCGCGCGCCTTGCGTGCCACCAGTGCAGCCGCGACCAGCAGCGCGGGGTCGGTGGTGTTGGTGCAGCTGGTGATCGCGGCAATCGCGACCGGGTGCCGCGGCATGCCGGAGCCGGCATGCGCCGGCGTGAAGCCGAATGGCGCCAGCGCGCGCGCCGTGTCGGCATAGCCCAGCAAATCCTGCGGCCGGCGCGGGCCCGCCACGTGCATGCCGATGGTGCTCAGATCCAGCTCCAGCATGGTGGTGTAGCGCGGCTGTGCGGCGCCGTCGAACCACAGCCCGACGCGGCGGGTATAAGCCTCGACCAGCGCGATCGCGGCCTCGTCGCGGCCGGTGCTGCGCAGGTATTGCAGGGTGTGCTCGTCCACCGGGAAGAAGCCGGTGGTGGCGCCGTACTCGGGGGCCATATTGGCGACCACGGCGCGGTCGCCAGCGGACAGCGTCGACACGCCAGGGCCGAAGAACTCGACAAACTCGCCCGACACGCCAAGGTCGCGCAGCCGCTTGGTCACGGTCAGCGCCAGGTCGGTGGCCAGTACGCCGGGCTGCAGCGCGCCGGTCAGCCGCACGCCGATGACATCGGGAATGCGCTGCATCACCGGCATGCCGAACATCACGGTCTGCGCTTCCAGCCCGCCTACGCCCCAGCCCAGCACGCCGATGCCGTTGATCATCGGGGTGTGGCTGTCGGTGCCGATCATCATGTCCGGCACGGCCCAGGCTTCGCCGCCGCGCTGTTCGAGCGTGACCACGGTGGCGAGCTGCTCGAGGTTGATGGTGTGCATGATGCCGGTGCCTGGCGGATGGATGCGCACGCCGTGCAGCGCCTTGGAGGCCCAGCGCAGGAAGCCATAGCGCTCGGCATTGCGGCGCGTTTCCGTTTCCAGGTTGCGCGGCACGGCGTCGGCGCGGGCGTAGTACTCGACCGCCAGCGAATGGTCCACCGACGAATCCACCGGCAGCACCGGATTGAGCAGGTCGGGGTCGCGGCCGGCCTCGGCCACGGCGTCGCGCATCGCGGCCACGTCGACCAGGGCGGGCGTGCTGGTGGTGTCGTGCATCAGCACTCGGCCGGGCTGGTAGGCGATCTCGGCTTCGCTAGTGCCGTGCTCCAGCCAGGCGAGGATGCCGGCGACGGCGACCTCGCGCTCGGTGCCTTCGGCATTGCGAACCACGTTCTCCAGCAGCAGCCGCAGGACGACGGGCAGGCGCCAGAGCTGGTCGCCGGCGATGGCGGGCAGGTCCACGATGCGGTAAGTGGCGTCACCGACGCTCAGCGACGCCGTTTGGGAGAGGTTAGTGTTTTCCATGACTGTAGTTTTGCATGTCTATGCTTCAAAATGCAATCAAGTGAAAACCCGAAGACGCCCAAATGAAATCCCAGCAAGCGCCGAATTCTTCTCCTGACGGCTCCGCAACTGCCATGGATTCCACACGACGCGGCCGCCGGCAATGGCTGAAAGACGTCGCTGCCGCAGCGCTCGCTGGTCTCGGCGCGACGGTTGATCCCGCGCACGCTAAGCGCAACGTCAGGCCTCACACCCCCAGATCGAAAGGAAAGTTCATGTACGCCTATGTCGGCTCCCGCACCACCCGTGAGCGCAATGCCCGCGGTGACGGCATCAGTGTGTTTCGCGTGGAGGCAGCTAGCGGCGCGCTGGAGCCGGTGCAGGTCGTGGGCGACCTGGTCAACCCGTCGTTCCTGGCCCTGAACCGCCGGGGCGACCGCCTCTACAGCGTGCATGGCGACATGAGCGACGTCAGCGCCTTTGCCGTCGACCATGCCAGCGGGCAACTGGAATTCATCAACCGCCAGAGCACCCACGGCAAGAACCCCGTTCACCTCGCGCTGGACCCCAGTGAGCGCTTTATCGTCGTGTCCAACCATATCGGCGCCAGCCTCGCGGTATTGCCGCTGGACGGGGAGGGCGCGCTTGGCGAGATGACGCAGCTGGTCAAGCTGGACGGCCCCATCGGTCCGCACCGTACCGAGCAGAAGCAGGCCAAGCCGCACTTCAACCCATTCGATCCGTCCGGCAACTTTGTCATCGTGCCGGACAAGGGCCTGGACCGCACGTTCGCGTTCCACTTCGCCGACGGCAGGCTGGCACCGGCATCGCCCAGCTTTGTGGAGTCGCGCGAGGCGTCAGGACCGCGCCATGTGGCCTTCCATCCCAACGGCCGCTACGCGTATGTCGTCAACGAACTGGACTCGACGGTGACGACGTACGCTTACAAGCGCGACTCCGCGCAACTGACACCGCTGCAGATCCTGTCGACGCTGCCGCAAACCTTCACCGGCAACAGCCGTGCTGCCGAGATCGAGGTGGACCGCGCAGGGCGCTTTGTCTATGCGTCGAACCGTGGTCACGACAGCATCGCTGTGTTTGCCGTGGACTCGCGCACCAGCTTGTTGCGTTTTGCCGGCGCCGACCTGTCGCTCGGGCGCACGCCGCGCTTTTTCACCACCGATCCGAGCGGGCGCTTCCTGTACGCGCTCAACGAAGACAGCGACACCATCGTCGCCTTCCACATCAAGCCCGACTCGGGCCGGCTCTATCCCACCGGCTTTAGCGCGCGCACCGGCAGTCCGGTGTGCATGGTCTTCTCGCCGCAGAGTTGACCTGTTTTTCCACAAACCACTAAGGACCCGGCGTCGCCAACGCCGGGCAGACTGCATGCAATCCAGCGGTGGCGGTGATGTCGGCCTTCGTGCAGAACGCCACACAGCTCTATGTGCTGCGCTTCCTGCTAGGCGTGGCCGAAGCGGGCTTCTTCCCGGGCATCATCGTCTACCTGACAGCGTGGTTTCGCGCGAAGGAGCTGGCCACCACGGTGGCGCTGTTCACCGCGGCGATCCCGGTGTCCTACATCATCGGCGCGCCGCTCAGCACCTGGATCATGGACAACATCCACTGGCTGCAATGGAGCGGCTGGCGCTGGATGCTGTTGCTCGAAGGTGCGCCCGCCATTGTCGGCGGCGTGCTGTGCTACTTCTGCCTGACCGACCGGCCCGCGGACGCGAACTGGCTGAGCCCGGCCGAGAAGCAGTGGATCACGGACGAACTGGAGCGCGACCGGCGCGCCCGCCCAGCGGCCGCGCACCTGGGCACATGGAAGGTGATGCGAAATCCCAAGGTGCTGTACCTTGCCTTTATCTACTTCGTCTACCAGTGCGGCAGCCTGGGCGTAGGGTACTGGATGCCGCAGATCATCCAGGGGTTTTCGTCCAGCCTGACGCACACACAGGTCGGGCTGATCGCTATGTTCCCCTACGCCTTCGCCACCGCCGCGATGATCCTGTGGTCGCGCAGTTCGGACCGCAATAACGAGCGCCGCATCCATTCCGCGGTGCCGCTGGCGATCGCCGGACTGGCGCTGCTAGGCGCCGGTGTGTTCACCGGGCCCTATGTCGCGATCGCGCTGATCAGCCTGAGCATGGCCGGCCTGTACGCGTTCAAGTCGCCGTTCTGGGCGCTGCCGACGCTGTTCCTGACGCGCTCGACCGCGGCCGTGTCGATTGCCGTAATCAATGCAATCGGCAACCTCGGCGGCTTTGTCGGCCCGTATGCGATCGGCTATATCAAGGCCCGCACGCACCAGCCGACCACTGGACTGCTGTTCCTGGCGGGGCTGCTGGTGATTGCCTTCCTGATGACGTTGGTCATTCGCATCGATGAAGGCGGGCAGGGCGCCGAAGGCAAACTGGCGGCGCGCAATATGTAGACCTGTCCTGGCTGTTTCACCGCGCGGTGGCTCCTCTGCCGCCGCGATATCCACAGGCACTCCCGCCAAGCCAACCGGGCCGCGGATTCCGAAAGTGCCATTCCAAAACCGAGGAGTAAAAATGAACCGTACGCAATGCGCCGTACTGATGTGGCTCGCCTGTACCGGTGCCGCGCACGCCCAATCCAGCGTGACGCTCTACGGCGTGGCCGATATCGGCATCGAGTTTGTCAACAACAGACCAACGGCACAGGGCGGGAGCGCCAGTCAGTTCCGCATGCAGCCCGGTAACCAGTCCGGATCGCGCTTCGGGCTGCGCGGCATCGAGGATCTTGGCGGCGGTCTGAAGGCGTTGTTCTTGCTCGAGAACGGCACAAACCTAGATACCGGTACACTGGCCAATGGTACGGGGGCAACTTCTCGATTGTTCGGCCGGAGCGCATATGTCGGCGTGCAGCACGCCTGGGGCACGTTGACGCTGGGTCGCCAGGACGCCCCCATCTATGACTTTGCCAAGGTTTACGATCCCAGCGGGGTCAGCGCGCGCTATTCCATCACGTCGATGGATCCGGTGTTCTCGCAACGTATCGACAACTCGGCCAAGTATCTCGGTAAGTTCGGCGGGCTGCTGGTCGAGGCCACCTACAGCACGGGGTGGGACGTGGGGCTTGGCGGGGAAATCCCCGGCGCCGCGAGCGCCGGTCGCCAGATGGGAGGACAACTGGGGTACTCTTTCGGCAGCACCAGCGTGGCGGTAGCTTATGACCAGACCCAGGGTTCGTCAGCCGCTGCGCAAGGGTTGGCGAACAAGAATCTCGCCGTCGGTGCGGTGTCGACATTCGGGCCCATCAAGGCGTATGCCGGCTACCGTTGGAACCGGCTGCAATATGCCAACGGCAGCACGGCGCTGCCAGAGTCCACGCGTTCGGACATGTACTGGCTGGGTGCGTCCTACAGCCTTACAAAGTCGCTGCAGCTGACTGGTTCGGCTTACTACACGAACAACCACGACAACAATCAGGACCCCTGGCTGTTCATTGCGACGTTAGACTACGCGCTGTCAAAGCGTACCGACGTGTATCTGACGTCCGCCTATGCGATGAATCGCAATGGTTCGGACCTGGCAGTCGGATCCGGGAATACGGTTGTAGCGGGGCGTAGCCAAGTCGGGGCTCTGGTGGGCATGAGACACAAGTTCTAACCGTTATCGGCCAGCCTCATCGTGAACGTTGTGCTGGCCGAGTCCCGAGAGCTTGAATCCGGAGCAAAGAAGCAGCCTGTGAGCTCATGCGGTTGCAATCAAGATGCTGCTGGGTTCCGCCGAACCGCTAATGTCACTAGCTATCGGATTTCTCGCGTACTGCGTTGCGCAGATGCAGGCGCATGAAATCCGCTGCTGCCTCCTGCTGTCCTGCGAGCAGCATGTCGATCAGCGTCAGGTGCTCGCGACAGCGTCGTTCGGCCTGGTCCCGGTCCACGGCCTTGCGGTATTCCATGAGCCGGCGCAAGCGGTCGAGCCGTCGCAGACCTTCGAGAATGAACGCATTGCCCGAACAAGCCGCAATGGTTTCGTGCAAGCGGCTGTTTGCGTCAAACAGCGCAGCCGCTGACGCGGTGCGGGCGCCGCCGTTCGCCAGCGCTTCCTGCTCGGCGCGGCACCGCAGCAGCGCTTCGCGGTCGAGTTCGAAGGTCGGTTCCAGTATGCCGGCCGCTTCGATCAGCAGGCGATAGCGGTAGCCCTGCTTGTAAGTCTCGGCGGACGTGAGTACGGGCAAGAACATCCAACCGTGGCCGGGCAGTCGTTCAACCCATCCTTCCTGCGCCATACGGCGCAGGACCGCGCCAAGCTGCGCACGCGTGATGCCATATCTGCGCATCATTTCGTTTTCGGTGAAGCGGTCGGGCAGTACCCCATTGAGCCGTTCCTCAGCAATCCTGAAGTACACCGCCTCTGCGTTGTTGCCTTCGCTGCCATCTGGCTCCTGTCCATTGACCGGTACCGCGCGGCTGCCTTCGGCCACCGCATAGCCGCCCTCGGGATGTGCTGCGACCACTGACTGCGACGCCAGGCGCCGCAGGGCCTCGCGCACGGGCGAGCGCGACACCCGGAACTGCTCGGCCAATGCACGCTCGGGCAGGCGCGTGCCCGGCGCCATGCCGGTAGCAGAGATGTACTGATGAATGTTTGCCGCAAGGACATCGGCGAGCTGGCGGGCCATGAGGGGGCGGGTTCCAAACCGGTTGTCAGATGCTATCACATCTCTGAATGGTCTTTTGGGTTATTAAAAGCCCAATGATGGTCAGTTGCGCCAAGGCACCGGGATCGCGTCATGTTCGGCACGCAAGCAAAATGGCATCGGGTAAACGATACCATTTCCCCGCTCCGCCTTTTCCTGCAAGGGCTGGTGGTCTCCGTCGGTCGATTGCGGTTCTTTGTAAAAACAAAAAACCCTTTACATGGTTCTTTGAGCCTATAAAATTCCATCCATCGCGCCCTCCCGGCGGCGCACCGACCACAACAGGAGACGTAGTGCATCGCAGACAAGTGCTTCAGGCAGGCCTTGCGGCCATTGGCGGAATTTCACTCGTTGAAGCCATGGCAGCTAATGCAACTGGCATGTCCCTACAAGGAACTTCCGTGAACCAGGATCTCGTTGCCCACGTCAGCGCGCCATCTTTCCGGCCGCCGCCCGGCAGTTGTGATTGTCACGTCCACGTCTTCGACGGCGCGCGTTTCCCATTCGCGGCCAGGCGCTCGTACACGCCCGGTGATGCCCGTGTGGTCGACCTGGTCGCGTTTGAGCAGCGCATCGGTATCGATCGCGTCGTGCTGGTACAGCCGAGCGTCTACGGCTTTGACAACGCGGCACTGCTCGACGCGTTGGGCCGGCTTGGCGAAAGGGCACGCGGTGTGGCCGTGATCGACCTGGAGACGGTCGCGCCCGCGGTGCTGCAGGCCATGCATGCTCAAGGCGTGCGAGGCATCCGCCTGAACCTGGAGGTGAGCGGCCAGCGCAACCATGGCTTTGCGCTGAAGCAGCTGAAGCGCGCGGAGGGATTGGTTGGACCCCTCGGCTGGGCGGTACAGGTCTATGCAGATGTCGATGTGATTGCCGAACTGGCTGTCGATATCGCGGCGCTGAAAGTGCCCGTGGTGCTCGACCACTTCGCCGGCATCAAGTCCCACAAGAAGGACGAACAGA
Source organism: Cupriavidus taiwanensis (assembly GCF_900250115.1). NCBI lineage: Bacteria > Pseudomonadati > Pseudomonadota > Betaproteobacteria > Burkholderiales > Burkholderiaceae > Cupriavidus > Cupriavidus taiwanensis. The sequence continues at coordinate 1,464,495 of NZ_LT984804.1, forward strand.
AGACGGCATTCGCCAGCGTGGTCGAGCTGGTGAAGCGCGGCAACGCGTACGTAAAGCTGTCGGCGCCGTATCGCGCATCGCATAGCGCTCCCGATTTTGACGACGTTGCCGAATTTGCCATGGCGCTGATCCAGGCCAGGCCAGACCGCCTGGTGTGGGCGTCGGACTGGCCGCATACCGGCAGCTCGGCCAGCCGCACCGGCAATCTCGATCAGGTCGAGCCCTTCCGCAAGACGGATGCAGGGCGCGCACTGAACCAGTTGGCGAGCTGGGCCAGCACGCCCGTGCTGCTGCAACGCATTCTCGTTGACAACCCGGCCCGGCTCTACGGCTTTGACCCTGTAGCGGCCTGACCACGCACCAGTGAATCCGCAGGAGCTATCCATGACGATCAAGACCCCTTCAGGCGCCGTGCTGCTCAAGCCCGATCAATTGCCTGCCTATGACCGTGGCGGCGGCGCCAGCACGACTCCGCTGGTCGGCAAGTTCGTCGGGTCTGACAGCTTTATCACCGGCTACACGTCTTTTGCCGGTGGCGTGGAAATTCCGTTCCACAGCCATAACTGCCAGGAGAGCGTTGTGCTGGTTGAAGGCGAGGCCATGCTCGATATCGACGGGCTCGAATACCGTCTGAAGCCGCTGGATACCACGTTCATACCGCCCAACGTGCCGCACCGCTTCCGCAACCTGTCGAAGACGGCGCCGATGAAGATCCTCTGGATCTACGCCGCCACCGACGCCACCCGTACCTTGGTCGATAGCGGCGAAACGCGGCCTGTATCGGCCGAGCACCAGACCCCCAAGGCCTAACTGAGACTTCCACCATGCGTATTCTTGTTCTCCCGGGCGACGGCATCGGCCCCGAAATCGTTGCTGCCTCCATCGATGTCCTGAAGCAGGCCGATCAGGCCTTTGATCTGGGCCTGCAGTTCGACTATGAAGATGTCGGCTTTGCCAGCCTGGAAAAGCATGGCACGACGCTGCGGCAGGAAGTGCTGGACAAGGCCACATCGTATGACGGCGTGATCCTTGGCACCCAGTCGCACGCAGACTATCCTGCGCCGGAAAAGGGCGGGCGCAATATCTCCGCAGCCTTCCGTTGCGACCTGGACCTGTACGCCAATGTGCGGCCCTCCCGTTCGCGCGAGTTCCTGTGCAAGGGCGCCAGGAACATGGATCTCGTCATCATGCGCGAGGCGACCGAAGGTTTCTATCCCGATCGCAATATGTACGAAGGTTGGGGCGAGATGATGCCGTCGAAGGACATGGCGATCTCGGTCCGCAAGATCACCGCGCACTGCTCGGAGCGCATCGCTCGCCGTTCGTTCGAACTGGCGATGAAGCGCAAGAAGCATGTGACCGCGATCCACAAGGCCAACAGCTTCCACATGACCGACGGCCTGTTCCTGCGCGAAGTGCGCAAGGTGGCGGCCGAGTTCCCCGAGGTAAAGTTCGACGACCTGCTGGTGGACGCATCGACCGCATATCTGGTACGCGATCCGTCGCGCTTCGACGTGATCGTAGCGACGAATTTCTATGGCGACATCCTGTCGGACCTGGCGAGCGAACTCTCGGGCAGCCTAGGACTCGGTGGGTCGGTCATGGCGGGCGATTCGCTGTGTTGCGCGCAGGCCCAGCATGGTTCGGCACCGGATATCCAGGGGCAGGACAAAGCCAACCCGACATCGATGATCCTGTCCGTCGCCATGCTCATGCAATGGCTTGGCGAACGTCGTGCAATGCCGAACTTTGTCGCTGCCTCTCAGGCCATCGACGCCGCCGTAGACAGGGTGCTGGCGAACCCCGCCACGCGCACGGCAGACCTGGGCGGCACCATGGGCTGCGCCGCTTTTGGCAAGGCCGTCGCAGTGAGCATTGTCAAGGCCTGATACCCGCCTCGCGATGGGCGCGGTGAGACATCGCGCCTAAGCACCACAAGAACTATCCGGAGACAACATGCATCCACTTAAGTCATTGCTGGCGTTGACCCTCGCTAGTGTGTCGTTCATCGGCAGCGCCGGCGCCAACGGCAGCTACCCCTCGAAGCCGGTCAGCATCATCGTGCCGTTCGCGCCGGGCGGCGGTAGCGACAACGTGTCGCGCTATATCGCCACACGTTTGTCGGAGAAAACAAAGGCGCAGTTCATTATCGACAACCGTCCCGGTGCCGGCACCAACATCGGCAATGAGGCTGCGGCTCGTGCGGTGCCGGATGGCCAGACATTACTGTTCGGGCAGGTCGCGTTGTCGATCAATCCGTTCGTCTACAAGAAGCTGCGCTACGACACGGAGAAAGATTTCGTGCCGGTGGTGCAGATTGCAACGTCCCCGACCGTGCTGGTCGTGACGAAGGACTTTCCGGAGAAGGACCTCAAGGGCGTCATCCGGTATATCAAGGCCAATCCGGGCAAGGTCAATTTCGCGTCGGGCGGGAAGGGCACGTCGGTCCATTTGGCCGGGGAACTGTTCCGCAGCATGATCCACGCGGACATGATCCACGTTCCATACAAGGGCAGCGGCCCGGCCGTGACCGATCTGATCGGCGGGCAGGTGCAAATGATGTTCGATACCGCCGCTTCGGCGCTGCCTCAGCTCAAGGGCGGCAAGCTGCGTGCCATCGCCGTCACGGGTACGCATCGCCTGCCCGAACTGCCCGACGTGCCCACCTTCACCGAGGCTGGCCTGAACGGCTTTGACGCTCCGGCATGGTACGGGCTGCTGGCGCCGGCCGGCACGCCGAAGCAGGCCATTCAGTTCCTCAACACACAGGTCAATGACATCCTCAGGGAACCTGCGACGAAACAGCGGCTGGCCCAGCTTGGCGCCGAGGCTGCAGGTGGTTCACCAGAGGATTTCTCGCGCTTCATGCGCACCGAATCGGCACGATGGTCGGGCGTTGTGAAGACGGCAAACGTGGCTGCCGACTAACCCATCGCCAATCCCTCGCCGCGCCGGAGCCATCGCCCGGTACGCGGCGCCACTCCGCACTTCCAAACCTCCTCTAGACCGGTCTCCTCGAAAGTTAGCCATGACCCAAACCATAACGACGTACAACCCGAGTACCGGCGCAGCGCTGCAGACCTACCAAGGCTGGACCGCAGAACAGATCGAGACGGCCGTCACCGCTGGCCACGCCGCCGCGAAGGCATGGGGTACCCGGCCACTAAAGGATCGTGTGGCGGCAGTGCGTCGCCTGGCCGACGAACTGCGCCGCCAGGCCAAGCCATTCGCCGAATTGATTACCGCGGAAATGGGCAAGGTGCTGGCCGAGGCCGCGGGCGAAATGGAGAAATCCGCGGTTACCGCGACCTACTACGCCGACAACGCCGCCCGGATCCTGGCAGACGAGAAGATTGACATCGAGGGTGCAGACACCTGGGTAAGCTACGTGCCGATTGGCCTGGTACTCGCCGTGATGCCGTGGAACTTTCCTGTGTGGCAGGTCATGCGCTTTGCCATTCCGGCGATCACGGCTGGCAACGGCGTGCTGCTCAAGCATTCGCCCAATGTCACGGGCTGCGCGTTGGCACTCGAGAAGCTGTTCGTCGACGCCGGACTGCCGAAGCATCTCGTTACGACGCTGGTCGTTGCCGAGCCGGAAGTCCCACAGGTGATCGATGGCCTGATCCAGGATGACCGCATCGCGGCCGTGACGCTGACCGGGTCCAATCGCGCGGGTGCCGCAGTCGGCGCCGCGGCCGGTCGCGCATCGAAGAAGTCAGTGCTGGAACTGGGCGGTTCCGATGCATTCATCGTGCTCGATGATGCCAACCTTGACAAAGCCGTAGCCGCAGCCGTCAAGGCGCGTTTCCACAATGCCGGACAGAGCTGCGTCTGCGCCAAGCGCTTTATCGTGCTGGAGAGCATTGCCGGGGCATTCACCGAGCGCTTCGTGCAAGCCGCGCACGCGCTCGTCGTCGGCAACCCGAATGAATCCGCTACGCAGATGGGGCCGCTGGCTCGCCCCGACCTGCGCGATGCGCTGGATCAGCAAATCCGTCGGTCGGTACAAGCGGGCGCAGTGCTGCTAGCTGGCGGAAAGGCCGTGGAGGGGCCGGGCAATTTCTACACGCCGACGGTGCTCGGCAACATGCAGCCAGGCATGGCCGCTTTTGATGAAGAGACCTTTGGCCCGTTGGCGGCGATCGCCATCGCCAAAGATGATGCCGATGCGGTGCGCCTGGCCAACGCCACGCCGTTCGGTCTGTCGGTAAGTGTCTGGGCCGGGTCTACCCCGCGTGCGCTGGCCGTGGCCAAGGGCATCACCAGCGGCGCAGCCTTCATCAATGCCATTACGGCATCCGATGCGCGCGTGCCGTTCGGCGGCACCAAGAAGTCCGGCTACGGCCGAGAGCTTGCCGCCGCCGGCATCCGCGAATTCACCAACGTGCGCACTTACTGGACCATCGCGTCGGCTTGAACGTCGCGACGAGTGCCTCAGCTTGTCCACGGCAGTTTCCTCGGCAATTGCCGAGTTTCATGGATCTAAAGGGTGGCACGTTGGAAGGCGTGTCCATGTTCGGCACAGCTTCTGATAGTGCAGCGCGCGCCAACGCACGCGAATGCTTCTACCGGGTCGCGGCAGATAGCCGCCGACTACGACGACCGGGGAATGAGGTGCCAGTTAGCACTTCCTGGCCGACTCGGAGCGAACAGATAGGAAGCGATGCAGGGCACTCAGGGAAAGTGAGCGCCCCCCCTTGTAGGGTAAGAGCTTTCGATGAGTTGCCACGACTGGCGGGTGGCGGTGCAAAGTCCAATGCTGTTTGCCTTGGGGACTCTTCGCAAAGCGCAACATTGCGTCTATTACGATAAGTATCCTTATCGTAATAGCCGAATCAATACGCTAAACTGGCGTGCATGAAAACCCGCCTCACGCTGACCGCCCCGGAACCGACCCCGCCATCCGGCTTCCCCAACGCGCCATCGCTTGCCGCGCTGCGCGCCTGGCACGCCGGCCTGACGACTCGGGAGGCCGTCGCCAGGTACCTGGGCGAGGAGCGGGCGCAAGGGCAGTCGTCGCGCAGCATTCTCGGACGCATCCGCCGTCAGCTTGCGGCCCATGCCCGCAGCCGCCAGCGCGAGGACCTGGCCCGGCTGTTCGAGATTTCCGCCGCAGAGCGGGCGGAGCAGGGCAGGGCAGCGGACCAGGCCATCGAGGCACTGCGCACGCTGCCGCCGCCGGCGCCGGCGCCGGCCATCAGCGACGACCTCGGCATGTGGCTGGCGCCGCGCACGGTCGCCGCGCTGCGGGCGCAGGGCATCGACACGCTGGCGGCACTGACTGTTCGGGTGCCGCGCCGGCGCCGCTGGTGGGCCGCGATCCCGGGCCTGGGAGCGGCCAGGGCCCGGCAGGTCGAAGCCTTCTTTGTCCGGCACCCGCAACTGACCGAACGCGCCCAAGCGCTGGTCGCGCAGGCGCCGCAGGGCATGGTCGTGCCATGGGAGCAACTGCGGCTGCCGCATGAAGTGAATGGGTCGCAGGGAAAGTTCCGCGCGCCGCGCGCGACCTGCACCCTCAATGCGGACAACGATTACGCGGCGATCCAGGCGTGGCTGGCCTTGCATGAGTCGCCAGCCACCCAGCGCACCTATCGCAAAGAGGCCGAGCGGCTGATCCTGTGGGCGATTGTCGAGCGCGAACGGCCGTTGTCGTCGCTCACCACGGAGGATGCGACGGCCTATCGCAGCTTCCTGCTGCGACCGGTGCCCCGGGAGCGCTGGGTAGGGCCAGCGAGACCGCGTACCTCGCCCGACTGGCGTCCGTTCACCGGCGGTCTGTCGGCGCGCTCCACTGCCCATGCCTTGTCCATATTGGGGGCGATGTTCCGCTGGCTGATCCAGCAGCGCTATGTGCTGGCCAACCCGTTCGCCGGCATCAAGGTGCGCGGAGGCGCGCGGACCGCGGCGCTGGACAGCTCGCACGCGTTCACCGAAGGCGAATGGCTGCTGATCCGCACCCTTGCCGACGGCCTAGAGTGGTCCTATGGCTGGGGCGGCCCGGCGGCCCAGCGGCTGCGCTTTGTGTTGGACTTCGGCTACGCCACCGGGCTCCGCGCCAGCGAACTGGTCGGCGCAACGCTGGGCGATATCGAGACCGACGGGCAGGGCGACCACTGGCTCGGGCTGGTGGGCAAAGGCAGCCGCGCCGGACGGGTCGCGCTGCCTCCGCTGGCCCGAACGGCGCTCAATCGTTATCTGGTCGAGCGCGGCCTACCGGTGACACCGGCTCGATGGGATCCCCGGACGCCGCTTATCGGCGGGCTGGGCAAAGAAACAGGCAGCGGCATAACCAGCACGCGCCTGTGGCACGTGGTGAGGCGATTCTTCGCCCAGGCGGCCGACATGATCGGCATAGACCATCCGGCCGCCGCGGAGAAGTTGCGGCGGGCCAGCCCGCACTGGATGCGGCATACCCACGCGACCCATGCGCTGGCACGCGGAGCCGAGCTGACGACCGTCAGGGACAACCTCCGGCATGCCTCTATCTCCACCACATCCATTTACTTGCATGCCGATGACGTGAAGCGGGCGCGGCAGCTCAATTCTGCTTTTGCGACCTGAATCACACCCAACAAGCGTTGATCATATGCACTTCTTTTTTCCGAAGAAAATGTAATGTTGGTATTCGCCCCCCCCTTCAGGCGATTCACACCTCCAGCCATTCCTGCTAGGGTTCTCACGGGACTGTTCCCCCCTCGGAACCGCTCTGCGACATCGGCTATACAGGGATTGGGTGTGGCCTTTTTGGGAGACATTGGCAAGCTCAGATCTACGCAGTCCGCGGATGTCCAGTCCTAGGGATACTCTGCACAAACGCGAATCGAGTGTGCTTGGCCGTTTAACAGGAAGCTGAATGCGCCACGACGCCAACCTATCAGCTCGGAGCGAAGCTATCTCGCACGCGCGAAGCAGCATTCGCGGGCTGCGCGCGAGGCATCGGCGTGAGCCAGAAACGCGCTCATGCCCCGGCAGCCAGCAGTTTGCCGCGCGCCATCCACAAGTTGGACAGTGCGAACAAGGTCATGAGTTGCGCGGTGTTCTTCCTCAGCCCTCGATAGCGGACCTTGGTGTAGCCGAACTGCCGCTTGATGACCCGGAACGGATGCTCGACCTTGGCCCGGATGCCCGCCTTGATTCGCTCGACCTGATCGACGAGCGCGCCAAGTGGTTTGCTTTGGTCCAGGACGCGACGTTTGCCTGGCTTCATCGCTACGTGCCAGTTCACGCCCGCCCGCGCGTCCGGACGCTTCTCCACGCCCTGATAGCCCGCATCGCCGAACGCGTCGGTTTCCTCTCCATGCAGCAGGCTGTTGCCCTCAACCACGTCGTTGACCTTGCCCGCCGTGCCCCGCACCGTGTGCACCAGCCCGCTTTCGGCGTCCACGCCAATGTGCGCTTTCATGCCGAAATACCACTGGTTTCCTTTCTTGCTCTGGTGCATCTCTGGGTCGCGTTCGCCCGACCCATTCTTGGTCGAACTCGGTGCGCTGATCAGTGTCGCGTCCACCACCGTGCCCGCGCGCAGCATCAATCCCTTGTCGCGAAGGATGTCGTTGACCAGCGCGAGGATCTGAGCGGCCAGCTTGTGCTTCTCCAGCAGGTGACGGAACCGCAGGATGGTGCTCTCGTCGGGCAGCCTCACCGTCCAGTTGTCCAGCCCGGCGAACTCCCGATACAGCGGCACGTCGTGCAGCGCTTCTTCCATCGCCGGGTCCGACAGGCCGAACCATTGCTGAAGGAAGTGGATGCGCAGCATTGCCTCGACCGCGAACGGGGGACGGCCGCGCTTGCCTTCCGGGGCGTACGGAGCGATCAGCATCACCAGATCGGCCCATGGCACCACACGGTTCATCTCGTCCAGGAATTCGCGCTTGCGGGTGCGCTTGGTCGACAAGTTCAGTCCAAGGTCAGTTTGTTTCATGCGCCACATGCTCGCTGGCTCGACGATTCATTGCAAGCACATCCGCCGGCTAATTGTGCAGAGCATCCCTAGGGGCTGGGAACGAAATTTTGAAAAAAATGGGGGAAAAATTATGCAAATCAACGATTCTCACCCCCAAGCATAGCTGTTCACATCTCGAGCAACTGCGGCTCCTGGAGGTGTGAGAATATGTAAATTGACATGGCGGCCGACAAGTTTCCAGGTGTCGCCATAACAAGGGGATACATGCGCATCCATCAAGTTGAGATCAAGAACTTCCGTCTTTTGGCCGGCGTTGAGCTTGTCCTTGAGGACCAGACGACTGTCATCGTAGGCCGGAACAATAGCGGGAAAACATCTCTATCGGAAGTCATGCGTCGGCTCCTGGCTGATGGAAGCGCAGCGTTCCAGCTGGAGGACTTTTCCAGTGCTTGCTACGATCACTTCTGCGAAGCCCTTGAAGCGCTGAACCAGGGCGCCGAAGAAGATGCCATTCGCGCGCTCGTCCCGGCCATCGAACTTCGACTGAAGTTCCAGTACGACCCCGCCCAACCGCAGTTGGGGCCCTTGAGCCCCTTCGTGATCGACTTGGATCCTGCGTGTACTGAAGCGCTGATAGTGGTTCGCTATGAGGTGAAAGACGGTCAGCTGGCACGATTTCTCGAAGGCCAGCCCAAGGAGGCGCTAACACCAGAAACGCGCATCGCGTTCTTCCGTGCGTTGCGGGAGCGTATCCCAAATGAGTTCAGCGTGAAGATCTGGGCCGAGGATCCCAATGATCCGGTCAATCGTCGTCAGTTGCAGCCAGGCGCACTGCGCGGTTTGGTCAAGACCGGGTTCATTAATGCGCAGCGGGGCTTGGACGATGTGACATCGCGAGAATCCGATGTGCTGGCTAAGACCGTGGAAGGGCTTTTCGCGACAGCATCCTCGCCGTCGGCCGATACGGCGGACAAGCAGATTGCCGAGGCTCTGAAAGGCGCCGTCCAGGACATCCAGACCCAGATCGACACGAACTTTGGTGGTCAGCTCAAAAGCCTGATCCCTGCGCTGCAGACCTTTGGTTACCCCGGACTGGGGGGGCAGGAGTTGCACACTGAAACCCTTCTGGACGTCCGAAAGCTACTGTCGAATTTCACCAAGGTTCGCTACGCGGGCTACAGCGGCATCACGCTGCCCGAGTCATACAACGGCCTCGGCGCACGCAACCTGATCTTCATCCTGCTGCAACTGGCTGGCTTCTACAAAGCGTTTCGCGCCGAGACCATCGAACCGGGCGTGCATCTGATCTTCATCGAGGAGCCTGAGGCGCATCTACATCCACAGATGCAGGAGGTCTTCATCCGCCAGTTGGCCAAGATTGCGCAGAAATTGGTTGACGGCACGGAGGACAAGAGGCCTTGGCCGGTGCAGTTTGTTGTGTCTACGCACTCATCGCACATCGCCAATGCAGCCGGTTTCGAAAGCATCCGCTATTTCCTTGGCGCTCCAGTGCTAGGGGCGCAGGAAGGCATTCGGACGACCAGGATCAAGGACTTGCGCAAAGGGCTTAAGGACATAGCGCCAGAAGACAAGAGGTTTCTTCACCAGTACATGACGTTGACGCGCTGCGACTTGTTCTTCGCTGACAAGGCAGTCCTCGTCGAGGGGCTGAGCGAGCGGCTGCTGCTTCCGGTCATCATGGCGAAACTGGAAGCGGCTGAACCCGCGAGTCCAAAGCTGTCGAGCCAATACGTGACAGTGATGGAGGTTGGTGGCGCCTATGCGCATTTGTTTTTTGATCTGCTGCAGTTTCTCGAACTGCGCAGCCTGATCATCACGGACCTCGACGCTGTCGAGAAACCCGGCGGCAAGGCGTGTGCGGTTCACCTTGGTCAGCATTCCAGCAACGCTTGTCTGAAAGCGTGGTTCTCTGAGGACGATCCCTTCACATTGGCGGCCTTGCTTGCCAAGAAAGACACTGACAAGGTGCTTAAGGGAAACCGCATAGCTTATCAATGTGCCGAGGAAAAGGATGGGCCCTGTGGGCGAACATTCGAAGACGCGTTCATCCTCGCGAATCCGAAGTTGTTCGGCCTAGTTGAGAAGAACCCTCAGGCACTAGAACTGGAAGCCCGCAACAAAGCGGAGGAATGGAAAAAATCTGAGTTCGCATTGAAGCATGCGATCGGCGAGACTGGGTGGGCCGCACCGGCGTACATTGTGGACGGCGTTCGCTGGCTGGCTCGCGGCGATGTTGTCGCGCCAGATCCGGCATTGGCATTGGCTGTGGAGGCGGCTGCCGCCCCCGTTGACGGAGGCGGTGTCAATGCCTAAGGTCGAATCACCTGCAGAAGCAGCAAGCATGCGCGCGCTCGAAACCATGTATGCCTGCCTTGGAGCGGGACAGAGCTTTCGTCTGGAGGCCGGTGCAGGTGCCGGTAAGACGTACTCGCTGATCAAGGCGCTCCGATTCCTGATTGAACGCAACAATGGCATATTTCCAAAACGCAATCAGCAGATCGCTTGCATCACCTTCACGAACGTTGCGAAGGACGAGATTGTAGCGCGGACAGACCGGAGCCCGTTGGTCTTCTGCGAGACCAACCATGCGTTCTGTTGGTCGCTGATCAGCGGCTTCCAGAAGCCGCTCAGGGCGCTGGTCGAGGCGATGCCAGCATGGAAGGAAAAGATGGAAGAGGTTGGCGGAAGCTTGGGCAAACGCGCCATCGAGTACAACCTCGGGCATCGTTATATCCGCGACGATCGCGTGTCCATCCACCATGACGACGTCCTGCCGCTCACTATCTCGCTCATGGTGCATGAGAAGTTCCGTCGCATGATCGCGGACCGCTTTCCGATCATTCTGGTCGACGAGTACCAGGACACGGACAACGATTGGGTCGAAGCGATCAAGTCCCATTTCTTGGGGCAGCCTGGCGCGCCGCTGTTTGGCTTCTTCGGCGACCATTGGCAGAAGATTTACGGCGGCGGATGCGGAAAGCTGGAGCATCCAAGCGTGACAGAGATCGGCAAGGAGGCCAACTTCCGGTCGGTCAAAGTTATTGTCGACTCCCTCAATCGAATGCGGCCTAAACTGCAGCAGTTCGTTGAAGACCCCGAGGCCGAAGGCCAGGTGCGCGTCTTCCATACGAACAATTGGCAAGGCGAGCGTCAAAAGGGCGCGCATTGGGGAGGGGATCTGCCTTCGGCAGACGGGCAGGCCACCCTGGAGCGCGTTAAGGTGGCGTTGCAACAGGATGGGTGGGATTTGGCACCCAGCCACACTAAGGTCCTTATGCTGACGCATAGGCTCTTGGCGAACCAGCAAGGCTATTCAAATCTGGCAGCTGCATTTCGTTACAACGAATCGTTCACGAAGAAGGAGCATGAGCACATTGCCTTCTTTGTGGATCAGTTGGAGCCTGCATGCGACGCCTTCACCGACCGCAGGTACGGCGCAATGTTCGAAGCGCTTGGTGGCACTACGCCGCAGATGCGCAGTCATTCGGACAAGGCGCGGTGGCACGATGCCATGACGCAGTCGGTCGCTCTTCGTGAAAATGGGACTGTGGGGCAGGTTGTTGAACACCTGCTTGCTCAGCGAAGGCCAAGACTTCCGGACGCCGTCGAGAAGCGCGAGCGAGAACTGCGCGACTTCGACAAGGGTGCGGGCATCGAGATGCCACGAGTGCTAGAAGAACTGCAGAAACTTCGAGGTGTAGCCTATTCTGAGGTCAAGGCGCTTCGTCGCTATCTCGATGGTCACTCGCCGTTCGAGACGAAGCACGGTGTCAAGGGGGCTGAGTTCGAGAGCGTCCTGGTTGTGGTCGGGCGCGGTTGGAACCAGTACAACTTTGGTGAAATGCTGGAGCTTGCCGGCTCCCAAGCGGTTCCAACAGCGAAGGAAGTGGCATTCGAGCGCAATCGCAATTTGTTCTACGTCGCCTGTTCCAGGCCCCAGAAGCGGCTCGCCATCCTGTTCACCCAATTCCTGTCACCCGGAGCCATGGGAACCCTTGAGAACTGGTTCGGGGCGGATGCCGTTACGCCGGCCCCTTAGTTGGTCGTCAAGGAAGTGCTCATATCGTTCAAATTGACCCTTATCTGCTTTACGCCAGCGACGCATAGCAGCGCATTGGCCGACGAGCTAGGGCTGGTAAGCTATGCCGCCGTGATGCCGCATCTTCTATCCACCAAAGGACTGGTTCACGAAGTCCCTGGAATCAATGCTTGACCTTGGGGGTTAGGGCATGCAGCCTTCCAGCGATTCGAACGCCGGGGAGAGCCGCAATGAACACGTCGTCAACCCTTTTGTAGGCGCTGCTCTTTTTGCAGATCACTAAACGTGTTCGCGGAGGCGAGAAATTGGCCAAAAGGCAATCCCGGACTGCGACGGCGATTTTTCTCAAGGGTTTCAAAGAGCCCTATTTGCGCTCGAATGACCGCCCGTTCATCAAACTTCTGAACTGGTACACGGGCATCGGAAAGACTTACAACGCTGCAGCCTTCAGTATCGAGCTGTTTCTCAACTGTGACGTCATCCCGGTCTTCATCGCACCGCTGCAATCGCTCGTTTCTCAATTCAACGGCGAAGTGCGCAAGCACCAGGAGGACCGCAGCTACGCCGACGAGCTCGAACGAGAGGTGGTCGAGCGTGGTGCTGACATCCCCGTCTACCGGCTGTACTCGATTGACTACCACGTCAACGACCGCACCTTCTTCAACGCCTGTCTCTCCCTGGTGCACTGGTTCGAGCGCCATCCGCAAGTTGTCGCGAAGATGGAACGCTCGCCCAAGCACGCGGACACAGAGAAGAGCATTCGCAGCCGCATTCAGGAGCTGCGCGTCAAAGCGGCCTCATGCGAGCAGTCCAACTTCCTCGGCATGTCTCCGGCGGACGACATTTACGAGGACACGAGAGCCGCATACCTGAGGTCAGCACGGCAAGCCCGCGGCCTGGCCGACAGGCTCGTCTGGAAGCTCATTCAACTGGACGTAGAAAGCCGGTCTGCCAATCGTGACGAAGAGCGGTACATGCAAGCTCGAGAGGTCGCGGAGCTGGTAGGGCGCCTCCATCCGCTGCAGGCCTTCCTTGATGCGCCGGGCATCATCGTGAGCACAGCTTCCAAGGCGCAGGTGGCACACAAGGTCTTTGCGGCTGACGGGAAGGGTGGCTTCAGGCAGCATGACTGGGAAAATCTGCCGCTATTTCTAGCGGAGCTCAATCGAGAGGAGAGCGAGCTTGGCCGTTTGGTGTCCCGTCGGCCGGATGCCGCACGCGTCGTCACATTCGTCGACGAGGAGGAGGATTCCTACTGGTACCTGTTCGACCAGCGCAAGTCGGCGGTGAACTCCGGGGGGCGGAATGATCTGAACTTGGTCATAACGGAGTTCTTCCAGTACTTCGACCTGAAGTGGCCGATGGCATTCGAGCGCCTGGAGCTGTCGGGACCCCGGCGAGGCCTGGCGAACAAGGTGTACGACCACCTCGAAGACTTCGCCCGTATCAGCAAGGGTCTAGAAGACGAGTTCAAGCTGGAAGCCGAACGCACGAAGGCGTCGTTCATTCTGTCGCAGCGCAAGGTGGAGCTTCTGCGCGCGAAGCTGTCCGAGCAGTGTTCGACCACGGCGGAGCGTTTCACCGACGAGGAGTTGCTGGAGGTCCTCACACAGCTCCATGAGCGCAATGACGCCCATGCGGACTTCAAGCGGTTCCGGCAAAAGGCACGAGTCCTTCAACGGATTCGCTCATACGTGCGGGAAATCTGGCAGCCAGGCCTGGGCTCCGACTACGACATTTTCGTGAACTTGCACGACCTCGTGGTGAACAAGAAGTTTTTCACCATGAGCCGCTCGACATACGGGGAAGTGCTGGACCAGCCAGGGCAGACCTTCTTCACGGAGTCCGCTAGCGTGATGGACACGGAGTTCCTGCGGCAGGTTCAGCTTACGAAAGACACCGCGCACCAGACAATACGCCTGCAGTACCACGACGGAAAGATCCCCGAGGGGTCGTACAGCCTGTTCGATTATCTTCGGCTGGTGGTCTTCATGGCTCGCGTCTTGGCGGCGACCAGCGGGGATGACGTCATCGAAATGTCCAAGGTGGACCAGGAGCGGTACCCCAGCCTGGACAAGTTCCGTTCAGACGTGCGCCGGCTGTTTGACGGCAAGATTGCCTCTGAGGGACTGGAGACCGACGTGAGCGACAAGGAGCTGCTCACGGACTCATTCCTCTTCGAACACACCAAATCCGTGGTGACGCTGGAAGAGAGCCGCAACCAAGCCGAAGAGTACAACAAGGAAGCGGACATCTGCCTCACGCTGACCATTACCTCTCTCCGCGCGACGCCCGAGGAAGACATTGTTCGAGCCCTCGGACGCACGAACGGCGTATACCTGATGAGCGCCACTGGTGGCCTGGATTCCGCCTCTTCGGGAGCCTTTAATACCAAGCACCTGCGCCGGTACTTGGAAGAACGCGGCGGCCATTTCTCGCAGATGGGGGACGACGAACTGGAGGTGGTTGGCGCCCGCGCACTGGAGTTGCTGAACAAGCGCGAGCGGAAGGTCGTAATCCTCGACGACGAGAACCCGGCGCCCACGTTCGACGCCTCGACTGCCTTCAAGGGGCTGTACCAACTGTTTGACGAGGCTCGCCCAAAGAAGGGCGAATCCGGTTACTCACAGTTGAACAGACACAAACGGAACGAACTGCAGGGCCTAGTCGCCAGCCTAGACAAGCTGATGGCGACTAGCATCCGCTCGGGCCTGGTTTTGTGCCAGACCCCTCAGCACGTGAAGAAGTGCCTAATTCGTCTAGCCAACTCCTCGCTAGGGCTGGTTATGCAGAAAGACACGACGGGCGACTACTTCGTGGTAAAGCCCCGGGTGCTCCCGACCTATCGCGAGTTTGGACAGGCTGAAGAAATCCATATCATCCTGTACACGGCGGAACGCTTCCGCAAGAAGGACCGCAGCAAGACCGGCGCCGCCGACGAGGACGACGATAAGGGGCA